>NZ_FOZO01000038.1:0-11327 GCF_900116055.1 Pseudomonas sp. NFACC42-2 | reverse complement strand
GCCTCCTTCATCGCGACTACACGGGCCAAAATCTCGTCGTCGGTTTTATTTGGGCTGTTGTGAGGTCGCCGGGACAGTTCGGATAAAGACCTCAAGTCGCCGTCGTGCCGGGCAATCCACTTATCGACGGTAGGTCGGCTAACGTCAAAGCGGCGTGCCAACTGGCTTTTGGTGAAGTTGCCAGAAAGCCAATCAGCTACCAGCTTGATTCTTTGATTCATGGGGGACTCTTGGTTCCAGGGCATGATCAGTTACCTCCTGATCATGCGTATTAGCCTGTAAACCATGTCCCCGGTTAGAAATGTAAACGATGTCCCCGGTTTGTACCGGGGCAAGCCCCCTCCCATATTTGTTTTGTGTCGCCTGCAAGCCCGATCCCAAATTGTGGAAAACAAATCCAGCCCCCCTCCAAAGCGCGACATATAGCCGCCGCAAATCCCTGTTTTGTCACACTTTTGACTTGTCCCCATCCACTGTGGAACCGGCTGTGGGTAACGTGGGAGTAGCTGGCTGAACGCCTTTAAAACCGTGGCTTTCAGCGGTGTGGTTGTTTTTTGATCAGCGGCTTTTTCGTGGCCGATCGAGGGGTTTGTCAACCTGTTTAAAGACACAGGTATATGACTGAAATATGTCCTGCAGGCCTGTGGATAAGTCTGTGACTAAACTCTGGAAAGACGGCCGCAGAGGCCGGAATGACTGGCCTGGAGCCATCGCTCGATTTGTCCCGCTGCCCCTGGGCCTACATACGCCTTCGTCAAGGTCAAGCAAAAAACTTTCTAAAATCGCCTGGAAGCCTTGTACACAGCGGCCTGAAGCGTTTTGCACTTGCCCCCAGAGACTGTGGGCGCAGCTGTGGATAACCTGCGCGCATATGGCTGTAAGCCGCGATTCATAAGGCTTTGCTCTGAATGATTAAAAAATGACCAGTCGTGCATGAAGTTCTGTGCATGGCGGTTGCCGCAACCGCGGCGTAAGGGCATTCTGCTGGCTGATTTTTTTCCCGATGCCCGCAAGGAGAACACCATGTCCAACACGCTGTTTATTACTGGCGCCACCTCAGGTTTCGGCGAAGCCTGCGCCCGTCGGTTTGCCGAGGCCGGCTGGAAACTGGTGCTTACCGGTCGTCGTGCCGAGCGTTTGAATGCGCTGGTCGAAGAGCTTTCCAAGCAGACCGAAGTGCACGGCCTGGTGGTGGACGTACGGGATCGCACAGGCATGGAAGAGGCGATCGCCAACCTGCCGCCATCGTTCGCCACCCTGCGCGGGCTGATCAACAACGCCGGCCTGGCGGTGGGCACCGACCCGGCGCCCAAGTGCAACCTCGACGACTGGGAAACCATGGTCGATACCAACATCAAAGGCCTGCTGACCACCACCAGCCTGCTGCTGCCGCGCCTGATCGCCCATGGCCGTGGCGCCGGGATCATCAACCTGGGCTCCATCGCCGGCAGCTACCCGTACCCGGGCAGCCATGTGTATGGCGGTTCCAAGGCGTTCGTGAAGCAGTTCTCCCTGAACCTGCGCTGTGACCTGCAGGGCACCGGCGTGCGTGTGACCAACATCGAGCCGGGCCTGTGCGAAAGCGAGTTCTCCCTGGTGCGCTTCGGCGGTGACCAGGCGCGCTACGACGCTACCTACGCCGGTGCCGAGCCGATCCAGCCGCAGGACATTGCCGACACCATCTTCTGGGTGCTGAACACGCCGGCGCACGTCAACATCAACCGCCTGGAACTGATGCCGGTGAGCCAGACCTGGGCTGGATTTGCGATTGAGCGGGGGGCCAAGTAAGGCTCTAGACCGCGTCGCTGCCATCGGGGGCTTGGCGAATCGTCGCACCACCCCGATGGCGTCAAATCGGCCAAAACAGGCCATAAGGTACACTCCACCCCTGAAAACCCCACCGCACCCTGCGGGTTAAAGGTTTTGACGGGAGGAAATGTGAGTAACCGAGGTGAGCAGTCACTGCTCAAACAATCGACGATCCTGATGTTCGCGGTAGCGATCGCCGGGATTGTCACGGGTGTGATATCTGGCGCCCAATCCATTCTGTTCGACGGCTTTTTCTCGCTGATCGCCACCGCCATCAAGGTGTTGATGCTGATCACGGCCAAGCTGATCGCCAAGAAAAGCAACGAGCGCTTCCAGTTCGGTTATTGGCACCTGGAACCCATGGTGCTGCTGATCGAAGGCAGCTTCCTGCTGCTGATCGCCATCTATGCGTTCCTGAACGGTGTGTTCGGCATTATCAATGGCGGGCGCGAGATCGAGTTGGGCCTGGTGATCATCTACGCGGCGGTGTTTACCGTGGTCGAGTTCGCCTATTTCTTCTATGTGCGCTATCGCAACCGCAGGCTGAAATCCTCGCTGATCCAGTTCGACAACATCAGTTGGCTGGTGGACGCGATGCTCTCGGTGGGCCTGCTGGTCAGCTTTCTCGCCGCGCTGTTGCTCAAGTCCCAGGGCTATGGCGAGTGGGCGGTGTATGTCGACCCATTGATCCTGATCCTGCTGGCCCTGAGCATGCTGGCACCGGCGTTCAAGATCCTGCGCCCGGCGTTGCGCGAGGTGCTGGGGATCGCGCCGGATCACCTGGATGACAAAGTGCGCGAGGTGATGGACGCGGCGCAGGCCAGGCATGGGTTCGATGACTACGTGTCCTACGTGCAAAAGCACGGTCGGGCGCGGTTTATCGAAATCCATGTGGTGCTGCCGGCGGATTACCCGGTGGATAACGTCGCCACCCTCGATGGGCTGCGTGAAGAGATATCCACAGGGCTGGGCAAACCGGATGCGGCGCGCTGGCTGACGATCAGCTTTACCGGGGATCGCAAGTGGATTGCGTGATGGGTCGTTAGACCGAGGCCCAGCAGGTCACCCGAGATGCTGGATCAGCCCCTGGTAGCAGGTTGCCAAATGATACGGTGTGGTCGATGGCATATCCCGTCGGCTCACCGCGCCGTTGGCATCCAGGCATTCATGCCAGCCTTTCTCATGCAGGAAATGCTGTTGCAGCGCCAACAGTTGGCGCTGCAGCACCGCCTCACTGCCAGGGCGCAAGGTCAGTGCCCGCAGGTACTCGGCCTGGGCCCAGATACGCTGGGTGCCGTCGCGCACGCTGCCGTCGAGTGCCAACATGCCGCTGACCGCTCCGGTCGCGCTGTCCACACCCTTTTGCTCTGCGTAGGCAAACGCCCGCGTCAGTGACGCATGCAGCGGGGTGCCGCGCAGCACGGGCGACGATTCGAGCAAAAAGAACCACTCGAACTGGTGCCCCGGCTCAAACCAGTTATCCACAGCGCCCAGCGGCTTTTCCATCATCACGCCGTGCCGGCGGTCGATGAAACGCTGCTGCATGGCCGTCGCCAAGGCCAGCAGGGCCGCTTGCACAGGGGCATCCTCGCGCACCGCGAGGGTGGCGAGGAAACCTTCGGCCAGGTGCATCAACGGGTTTTGCAGCGGGCCGGACTGGAGGGACGACCAGTTGCGTTCCAGCACCGCCTCGTACAGGCCGTCTTCGGTGGCGAAGCGCTGGGCGACGACTTCGAGGGCGGCGTTCAGCACCGATTCCACCAGCGGCTCACGCACCTTGGCCCAGTAATGGGCGCAGGCAAAGATGATGAAGGCGTGGGTGTAGAGGTCTTTGCGCTTGTCCAGCGGTTGGCCGGCGGGGTCGATGCTGTAGAACCAGCCGCCGTGTTCCCCATCGTGGAAGTGCCGTTGCAGGGAGCGGAACAGCACCGCCGCGCGCGCTTCTGCGAAGGCCGCCCCTGGCGCGCCGATCAGGCTGGCGAACAGGTACAACTGTCGCGCGCAGGCCATGGCGCGGTAGCGTTGCGGCGGCAGTGGGCGGTGATCGGCGTCCAGCGCCTCATAGGGCAGCGCCAATTCGGCATTCCAGCCCGGGCCCTGCCAGAGCGGCACGATCAGGGTGTGGAAGTGCGTGAGCACGGCATTCAACGAAGGCTGGGGGGCGGAGCTTGGAGCGATGGGCATCGGCTGGCGTCGTCACGGCAGGGGTGTAGGCGCGCATGGTAGCAGAGGGGCAGCGTTAAGTTGTGAGCTGCAAGCTGCAAGTAAGAGCGGTTTGGCTTTTACTTGCAGCTTGCGACGTTTAGCTGGCGAGCAGCCACACCCCAGTTGCCGCCGAAGCCGCTCCGGCAATCCGTACCAACGGTGCGGCTGCGGCCGGCAGCCAGCGCACCAGCGCATACCCGGCCGCGTGCAGTGCAGCGGTTGCGCCGACAAACCCGGCGGCATACGCCCAAGGGCTCGACATGTCCGGCAGCTCCAAGCCATGGGCCACACCATGGAACAACGCAAACAACGCCGTCGCACCCATGGCCATGAACAACGGCGGACGCACCGCCAGTGCCACGGCCAGGCCCAGGGCCAGCACCGAGGCGGCGATCCCGCTTTCCAGCGCGGGCAATTGCAGCCCTTCAAAACCCAGCACGCCGCCCATCAGCATGGTGCCGACAAAGGTGCACGGCAGGGCCCAGCGCGCGGCACCCTTTTGTTGCGCGGCCCACAGGCCGACCGCAAGCATGGCCAGCAGGTGGTCGAGGCCGCCCAGCGGGTGGCTGATACCGGCCACCAGGCCGTTGTCGCCGTGGCCAGGGTGAGCGAAGGCCAGGGCGGGCGCGAGCAGCAGGGCGGCGGCTGCGAGGAGTTTATTGAGGTTCATAAACAGGTTCCTTATGGGTTGATCAGGCGGCGGTCAGCAGGCCTTGGCGTTCGATAAAGGCGACGATTTCTTCCAGGCCTACCCCGGTTTTCTGGTTGCTGAACACAAAGGGTTTGCCGTTGCGCATGCGCTGGGTGTCGCTGTTCATCAGCTCCAGCGACGCGCCCACCAGCGGCGCCAGGTCGATCTTGTTGATCACCAGCAGGTCGGATTTGCAAATACCAGGCCCGCCTTTGCGCGGCAGCTTGTCGCCGGCGGACACATCGATCACATAGATGGTCAGGTCCGACAGCTCCGGGCTGAAGGTGGCCGACAGGTTATCGCCGCCGGACTCCACCAGGATCAGGTCCAGGCCGGGAAAGCGGCGATTGAGTTGGTCCACCGCTTCCAGATTGATCGAGGCGTCCTCGCGAATCGCCGTGTGCGGGCAGCCGCCGGTTTCCACGCCGATGATGCGCTCCGGCGCCAGGGCCTGGTTGCGCACCAGGAAGTCGGCGTCTTCGCGGGTGTAGATGTCGTTGGTGACCACCGCCAGGTTGTAGCGATCGCGCAGCGCGAGGCACAGGGCCAGGGTCAGGGCGGTCTTGCCGGAGCCGACCGGGCCACCGATACCGACACGCAGGGGTTGTGTGTTCATGTCTGATTCTCCAAAAAAACCTTAGGAACGGAACAGGCGGCTGTACTGGCGCTCGTGGGCCATGCTCGCCAGGGACAGGCCGAAGGCGGCGCTGCCGAAATGGTGGGGGTCGATGCGGGCGGCGTCCTGCTGGGCCTGTTGCAGCAGGGGCAGCAGCTCGCTGGTCAGGCGTTGCGCGGCTTGCTGGCCCAGGGGCAGGGTTTTCATCAGCACGGCCAATTGGTTTTCCAGCCAGCTCCAGAGCCAGGCGGCGAGGGCGTCGTCGGCGCTGATCGCCCAGGCGCGCGCGGCCAGTGCCCAGCCGAGGGCCAAGTGCGGTTCGCGGCGTTGCTCCAGGAAGCTGCGGGCGTCGCTGTCCAGTTCCGGCAGGCCATTGAGCAACTGCTGCAGGGAGTAACCCATCTGCCGACTTTCCTGATACAGCTCCCGGGTTTCGCGGCTGGCTTGATGCGCTTCGCACAGCTGCGCCAACGCTGGCCAGTCCTGCTCTGCGGCGGCGCGGCAATGGGCGAGCAACAGCGGGGCTTCGAAGCGCGCGAGGTTGAGCAGCAATTGGTCGCTGATCCAGCGCCGAGCGCTGGCGGCATCGTTGACGTGGCCGTTCTCCACGGCCATTTCCAGGCCTTGGGAATAGCTGTAGCCGCCAATCGGCAATTGCGGACTGGCCAGACGCAACAGCGCCCAGGCTGGGTTCATAGACGTACGCCGAACTGATGCAGCTTGGGCGGGTAGTTGAAATCTTCATCGCCATGCCGGGAGTGGTGGTGGCCGCCGCCATAGGCGCCGTGTTCCGGTTGGAACGGCGCCTCGATGGTTTCGGTGTGGGCGCCCAGTTGCTCAAGCATGGCCTTGAGCACGTAGTCATCGAGCAGGCGCAACCAGCCATCCCCCACTTGCAAGGCCACATGGCGGTTGCCGAGGTGGTAGGCGGCGCGGGTCAGTTCAAAGGCGTTGCTGCAGGTGACGTGCAGCAGGTGTTCAGGGCGGGCGCACACGCGTACGACACGTCCGTCTTCGGCTTGCAGGAATTCGCCATCGTGCAACGGCGGCTGGCCGCGCTCCAGAAACAGGCCGACGTCTTCGCCGTCGGCACTGAAACAGCGCAGGCGGCTTTTGCTGCGTGCTTCGAAATTCAGTAGCAGCTCAGCGGCCCAGAGGGCTTGGGGGGCGATTCGGCGGTGGATCACCAGCATCAGGAAACTTCCAGCTATGAGCGATGGAAGTGCTAGAGCAAGGGCCTTGCCAATCAGGTATTGATGTAGGAATTCTCTGTCGGTGCGCGAGGAGATGCCACTGAATAGGGCGGGTTGAGTACTGCGAGTGCTTAAGGTTGGTGCGCTGCCGGCTATTCGGCACTTAAATGGGGCGTTTTTTGTTGGCGAGTGGTGTTTATCACATCAAGTTCCTTCCGTTTTTTTCGTATATGGAATTTTCGGATTTGTCCTACTGGATGTAAGGATTCGGCGTTCATCTGCTTACGCGCCAGACCGTTAGGATTTGCGCCGTGCTAAACATTCACGGCGAGTTCCAGTATGTTCAAATCAATTGTGTGTTTATTCATTTTCAGTCTTTACCTGGTCACTCCCTCGTCCTCGGCCAATATCAAGCCGCGCGGGGCAGCCCCTCTCGAGATCGCGACGCCCCTGCAGTCGCTGCAAAAGCGCCCAGCCATCGACAATGTGATCGACCGCGCCCATCAGTTGCTGGGCACCTCGTATAAATGGGGCGGGAACACCGTGGAGCAGGGCTTCGACTGCAGCAGCTTGCTGGTCTACCTGTTCAGGACCGAAGCCAATATCCGTATACCCCGCACCACGGCGGCGATGCACCGTTCAAACGCCATGACGATCAAGCGTAACGCGCTCAAACCTGGGGATGCGGTGTTCTTCAAAGGTAATGGGCGCAGTCAGGTCAGCCATGTCGGCCTTTATATAGGCGAGGGCAAATTCATTCATTCGCCGCGCGCCGGCAAGACGGTGCGAATCGACTCACTGAGCAATCGCTACTGGAACAAGAACTACAGTACCGCCAAGCGCTTTCACTCGGCGGGCTAGCCGGCTTACTCCGTACTGCCCAGGCCTTGCCAATGCTTGAGGCCGATAAAGATAAAGCGCAGTTGCTGGGTGATTTTCGCCTGGGGCGTGAGGTGGGCAGGCAAGGCCTGCGCCGGTGGGTCAATGATGTCGGGAAGGGTGGCGAACACGCTCTTGACGATCAGGTCGGCCATTACATGCAGGCCATCGGCGTCCAGGTGCTGCAACTTGGGCATCAGGGTCAGGTCGGCCGCCAGGTCGCGGGTGATGTCTTCACGCAGGGCACCGATGGCTTGGCGCACCGCCAGGCAACCGCCGTATTGCTCGCGGGCCAGGAACAGGAATTGCGAGCGGTTGGCCGAGACCACATCGAGAAAAATCCGCACTGAGGCATCGATAATGCCGCCCATCACGAATTCGTTGTGACGCACCAGGCGAATGGTGGCGCGAAAGGTCTGGCCCACCTCACTCACCAATACAAGTCCAAGCTGGTCCATATCGGCAAAGTGGCGATAGAAGCCGGTGGGGACAATGCCTGCGGTCTTGGCCACTTCACGCAGGCTCAGGCTGCCAAACCCACGGCCACACTCCATCAGATGGCGGGCAGCGTCCATCAGGGCGAGGCGGGTCTGTTGCTTCTGTTCGGCACGGGGCAGCATGGGCGGGCGGGCTTTGTCGGCAAGTACAGCGACGCACTCTAGCAAAACAGCTTCATTGACGTCGAACTTGGCGGGGAATAGGTGGGGAGTGTTGCGTGACAGGCGCTACAAAAAGTCAAAAGCCCGGTCGGCAGATCGGGCTTTTTTCTGGGCCACCACGGGGTCAGCTCTGAGCTTGATGCAGTTCTTGCAGGCGATCAGCACCACCTTCGGCAACACCTTCGGTGTAGGCACGTTCGTTGGCTTGTTCCGCACCACCTTCAACCAGACCTTTCTGTTCCAGGCGATCACGGCCACCTTCGGCAACACCTTCAGCGTAGGCACGCTTGTTGGCGTGTTCTGAACCGTTTTCAGCGACAGCACCTTTGGCGTAGTCACGGTTCTCGTCTTCTTGCGAACCGCTGCGGGCCAGGGTCTGGTTGAAGTGAACGGCGTCGGCTTTGACTTGTGGGGTAACCTGTTCGGCGGCTGGCAGGGCAAAGGCGCTGGAAGCCAGGATGGATAACAGGACGGTAGCGAGTACTTGGCGTTTCATGATGGGTTGCTCCTTGGGAGGGCGATAAAGTGGGTACAGGGCTAATGCTACTCTCGATAAGTCGATATAAAAGTTCATAAACACAATGGTAATAATCAACAGAATTGATTGTTCGTCAGAGAGGCTCTAGAACGGGCCTCTCAAGCACGCGGTTTTGCACCGAGGTGGGTATTTTCGACACGAACATGGGTAACAATGGTGCGCCGTGGATGATCGAATCTGTCGCAATGGTCAGGAAAGCAGGTTTTCAAGGGTAAATCGGAGATTGGGTTAAACCCACGAGCGGTTTGCCAGTCGTAGTTTTATAAGCTGTCCTACAGGTGTTGGTTCAGCCGGTCGTATTCAGGAGTCCTGTGCAATGACGCGCACTCGTAAAATCGTCATGTGGAGCTGCGCCAGCTTCGTTGTGTTAATCGCTGTGGTGGTACTGGTCCTGGTGTTCTTTGACTGGAACCGCATCAAACCGCCCCTCAATGCCAAAGTCTCCGAAGAACTGCATCGCCCGTTTGCCATCAACGGCAACCTGACGGTGGTGTGGGCACGTGAGCCCGACGAAGGCGGCTGGCGCGCCTGGGTGCCGTGGCCCCATGTGATTGCCGAGGACCTGACCCTGGGCAACCCCGACTGGTCGAAAAAACCGCAGATGGTCACGCTGAAAAAGGTCGAGCTGCGCATTTCGCCACTGGCCCTGCTGGCGCAGCGCGTGGTGATTCCGCGTATCGACCTCACCGAACCGAGTGCCGAGTTGCAGCGCCTGGCCGATGGCCGCGCCAACTGGACGTTCACGTTCGACCCCAAGGACCCCGATGCCGAACCTTCCAACTGGGTGGTGGACATCGGCGCCATTGGGTTCGACAAGGGCCACGTGACCCTCGACGACCAGACCCTCAAGACCCAGTTGGACGTGATCATCGACCCCCTTGGCAAGCCGATCCCGTTCGGCGAAATCGTCGGCGACGCCGATGCCAAGAAGGCCCTGGAAAAAGGCTCCGCGCCCCAGGACTATGCGTTCGCCCTCAAGGTCAAGGGCCAGTACCACGGCCAGAAGCTCGACGGCAGCGGCAAGATCGGCGGCCTGCTGGCCTTGCAGGACGCGGCCAGGCCGTTTCCGCTGCAGGCCCAGGTCAAGATTGCCGATACCAGCATCGCATTGGCAGGCACCTTGACCGACCCGTTGAACCTCGGCGCCCTGGACCTGCGCCTGAAACTGTCCGGCAGCAGCCTGGGTAACCTCTACCCGCTGACCGGCGTCACCTTGCCGGATTCGCCGGCCTACTCCACTGACGGCCACTTGATCGCCAAGTTGCACGAGGCCAGCGGCGCGTCATTCAGTTACGAAAACTTCAACGGCAAGATCGGCAACAGCGATATTCACGGCAACCTCGCCTATGTCGCCAGCCAGCCACGTCCCAAGCTCAGCGGTGCGTTGGTGTCCAACCAATTGCTGATGAGCGACCTCGCCCCCTTGATCGGTGCCGACTCCAACGCCAAGCAAAAAGCGCGTGGCGGGATGAGCAAACAGCCGGCGACCAAAGTGCTGCCGGTGGAAGAGTTCCGCACCGAGCGCTGGCGCGACATGGATGCCGATGTGGAATTCACCGGCAAACGCATCGTGCACAGTGCCGAGTTGCCCTTCACCGACCTGTATACCCACCTGGTGCTCAACGACGGCGAACTGAGCCTGGAACCGCTGCGATTCGGCGTCGCCGGCGGCAAGCTGGATGCGCAGATTCGCTTGAACGGCCGCACCACGCCGATGGAAGGCCGCGCCAAACTGACTGCGCGCAACTTCAAGCTCAAGCAGTTGTTCCCGACCTTCGAGCCGATGAAAACCAGCTTCGGTGAGCTCAACGGCGATGCCGATATTTCCGGGCGTGGCAACTCCGTCGCGGCGCTGCTGGGCACTTCCAACGGTGACCTGAAGATGCTGATCAACGACGGCGCCATCAGCCGTGGCCTGATGGAAATTGCCGGACTCAACGTGGGCAACTACGTGGTGGGTCGCCTGTTCGGCGACAAGGAAGTGAAGATCAACTGCGCGGCGGCGGACTTCGGGATCAAGACCGGCCTGGCAACCACGCGCTTGTTTGTGTTCGATACCGAGAACGCGATCATCTATATCGATGGCACCGCCAACATGGCCACCGAACAGCTCGACCTGACCATCACCCCCGAGTCCAAGGGCTTCCGCCTGTTTTCCCTGCGTTCGCCGTTGTACGTCAATGGCCCGTTCATCAAGCCCAATGCGGGTGTAAAAGCCATTCCCCTGGCCCTGCGTGGCGCGGGCATGGTGGCACTGGGTGTGATCGCCGGCCCGGCAGCGGGTCTGTTGGCACTGGTGGCACCGAGCGCCGATGCGCCGAACCAGTGTGCACCGTTGCTGCAGCAGATGAAGGAAGGCAAGGCGCCGAAGACGGTGAAAGGCTAGCAGATAGAACACAAAGCCCAATGTGGGAGATTCTATGTTGCAGGACAACCCTGCAACGGCCGATTCGGTTGGTATTCGCTCTGGTTTTTCATCAGGGCGAACGCCACCCGTGCGAGTTTTCGGGCAAGAATTACCAAGGCCTGAGTCTTCTTGAATCCTCTGGCCAGGTACCCTTCATAAAATGGTTTCCAGGTCGCTGAACGACAGGCAGCCATGGCCGAGTTGTGGGCCAGACGCCGTATTTCCGGATCCCCTTTCTTGGTCAGACTGCGACTCCCCGTCTTTTTTCCCGAGTCATCGACCCTCAAGTCCATGCCCAAAAAAGCGATGAAGGCATTGCTATCCTTAAAC
>NZ_FOZO01000003.1:0-737915 GCF_900116055.1 Pseudomonas sp. NFACC42-2 | reverse complement strand
TGCGTAGGCCGCGACTCGGTCCTGGATCATCAGCGCGCCTGACGCAGCCTCGCTTGCGCTCGGCAGCTGCTACGCATTAGTCGATGAGTTGAGCGGCTCTCAGAGCAGCCAGGGCCGTTAACCAACGTGGGTCCTGTTTATAGTCAGTCGAAGCAATCGCCTGCCCACGCATACGCGCGATGCGGGCCGACGGCGTGACCTTCATGCGCTGCGCCGCACTCAGCGCCAGCTCAGCCGCCGCACGGTCGTTGCACACCAGCCCCATGTCGCAACCGGCGGTCAGCGCCGCCTCGATCCGACTGGCAGCGTCGCCGACCACATGGGCACCGGCCATCGACAGGTCATCGCTGAAAATCACCCCATCGAACTGCAACTCGCCGCGCAGGATGTCCTGCAACCAGCGGCGTGAGAAGCCGGCAGGCTGCGCATCCACCTGCGGGTAGATAACATGCGCCGGCATCACTGCCGCCAACTGCTTGCTCAGGCGTGCGAAAGGCACCAGGTCATTGGCGCGAATCTGTTCCAGGCTGCGTTCATCGTTGGGAATCGCGACGTGGGAATCAGCCTCGGCCCAGCCATGACCCGGGAAGTGTTTACCGGTGGCGGCCATGCCGGCGCTGTTCATGCCTCGGATAAAGGCACCGGCAAGCACGGCGGCGCGCTCGGGATCGCCCTCGAAGGAACGGGTGCCGACCACGGCGCTGCGCTGGTAGTCCAGGTCCAGTACCGGGGCGAAGCTCAGGTCGAGACCGACCGCCAGTACTTCAGTGGCCATGATCCAGCCGCACTGCTCGGCCAGGTACTCGGCGTTGGGGTTGTCCGCCAACGCGCGCATGGCCGGCAGGCGCACAAAGCCCTGGCGCAGGCGCTGTACGCGACCGCCTTCCTGGTCGACCGCCAGCAGCAGGTCCGGGCGCACCGCACGAATCGCCGCGCTCAATTCCCGCACCTGCCGTGGGTGCTCGATATTGCGCGCAAAAATGATCAGGCCACCGACTTCAGGCTGGCGCAACAGGTGGCGATCCTCGACCGTCAGCCAAGTACCGGCCACGTCGACCATCAAAGAACCTTGCAGGGCAGCAGTCATAAACCTTCCTTAAATAACGCACACAACCCGTTGACCCCACCAGGCGCAGTGAGGACAACAGGTTGCGAGTAAATAGCTGAATTCGGCATGGGCAGCTAGCTTAGCGGATGCAAGCGGCCGCGCACACCCGGAGCGGTCAAACCTTGGCGGCAGCTGGCGTGGATTTACTGCGCGGGCGCAATTGGGCGGCAGCCATGGCCGAGTCGGTCACGCCGGTTTCAGCGCGCATGCCGGCGGCAAGGAACGGCACCATCAGGCGCATCACCTGTTCAATGGAAGTGTTCACGCCGAAATCGGTCTCGGCAATCGCACGCAACGCCTTGATCCCGGACATGCTGAATGCGGCCGCACCGAGCATGAAGTGCACGCGCCAGAACAGTTCGATAGGCGGAATACGCGGGGCGGCTTCGTTGACCAGCAACATATAGCGGCGGAATACCTTGCCGTACATGTCTTCCAGGTAACGGCGCAAGTGGCCCTGGCTCTGGCTGAATGCCAGGCCCAACAGGCGCATGAAGATCGACAGGTCATTGCCGCTGCGTGGCTGAACCACCAGCGCCTGCTCCACGAGCATTTCCAGCAGGTCTTCCAGGGTCGGCTTGTGGTCGGCCTTGGCCTGGCGGCGCTCGAGTTCACGGTCGAGGCTGGCACAGAACGGCCCCAAAAAGCGCGAGAATACCGCCTGGATCAGGGCCTTTTTCGAGCCGAAATGGTAGTTCACCGCGGCGAGGTTGACCCCGGCCTTGCTGGTGATCAGCCGCAATGAAGTTTCAGCAAATCCTTTTTCCGCGAACAATTGCTCGGCAGCATCGAGAATGCGTTCAACGGTTTCCGACTGGGCCATGGATACTCCGCCTGACAAACACTTGTTTGAAACATACGTTTCAGGGTGTGTCTTGTCAAGCCTGCAAGTTCGCTTTCCGGCCGGGCAGTCATCTATTTCATCGCTATTTAATCACATACTCCCAGGTCTGTAGGCAGCGCTATCTCTGCCTTGTAGGACAGCTAACGAATGACCGTCCAGCGGAGGCGTAGAAAAGGATGATTGCCAAGCGCAGTTCACTGTATATAATCCCAGTCACTGTATAAAAAGACAGAGCGATCAACATGCTAAAACTGACGCCACGCCAAGCTGAGATTCTGGCTTTTATCAAGCGCTGCCTCGATGACAACGGCTACCCGCCGACACGAGCCGAAATTGCGCTGGAACTGGGGTTCAAGTCCCCCAACGCCGCCGAAGAACACCTCAAGGCCCTCGCTCGCAAAGGCGCGATCGAGATGACCCCCGGTGCTTCACGGGGTATTCGCATCCCTGGCTTCGAAGCCAAGGCCGACGAATCGACACTGCCGATCATCGGTCGCGTCGCCGCCGGTGCGCCCATCCTGGCGCAGCAGCACGTCGAGGAATCCTGCAACATCAACCCGACCTTCTTCCACCCTCGCGCCGACTACCTGTTACGGGTACATGGCATGAGCATGAAGGACGTGGGTATTTTCGATGGCGACCTGCTGGCCGTCCACACTACCCGCGAAGCCCGTAATGGCCAGATCGTTGTCGCCCGTATCGGCGATGAAGTCACCGTCAAACGCTTCAAGCGCGAAGGCAGCAAGGTCTGGCTCCTGGCCGAGAACCCTGAGTTCGCCCCGATTGAAGTGAACCTGAAAGATCAGGACCTGGTGATCGAAGGCCTGAGCGTCGGCGTCATTCGCCGCTAAAGGAGGCATCATGCAGCTCGTGCACACCCCCCAACACACACAACTGTCGCTGTTCGAGGCCTTTATGGCCCAACCCCTTGCGCCCATCCTCAAGGAAACGGTCGAGGCGCCCTGGGGCGCCGAACCTGAGGCGTTCAGTGAACTGTCGTTGCGCGGTGCGGCCGGGAGCTGCCTGAGCCTGCTGGCGCCGATTCTTCGTGAACTGAGCGAGGAACAGGATGCACGCTGGTTGACGCTGATCGCTCCGCCCGCCAGCCTGACCCAGGCCTGGCTGCGGGATGCCGGCCTCAATCGCGAGCGCATCCTGTTGCTGCAACCACGCGGTGCGCAAAGTGCTCAGCAGTTGACCTGTGAAGCCTTGCGCCTGGGCCGTAGCCACACCGTGGTGAGCTGGCTCAACCCGCTGAATGCCACTGCCAAGGCACAGCTGATCAGCGCAGCGCGTACCGGCGATGCACAGAGCTTGAATATTCGATTGGGTTAATTCTGTGTGCCGCAGGCTATCCCTGTGGAGGGGGCCTGTTGTGGTGAGCGGGCTTGCCACAACAGCGAACCCACTTGCCACACTCAGTGAAGAACGCGCGGGCCGTCTTCTTTCTCGGGCTCGCCTTCTGCCAGGCGACCGGCCATCTGCACACCAACGCTCAACATGGCTTTTGCCACTTCCACGTGCTGGCCCTGCAGGAACACCTTGGCGTCCTCGGAAAAATCCAGGATAACCAGAGAACCTTCGTCCTCGGCCCGGCGCAGCTCGATTCGGCCGTCAGGCAACTCAACAATTTCCAGAAAGGACGTCGGCATAAAAGTCTGTTCTCCACGAAAGGCCGGGATTATATCAGTCATCCGCCCGGCCTCGCTGAGGATCTGAAGGGGTTTCTTTACGGCTTGATGAACGGTGCCATGTGAATCCGACCAACGTTCAGCACTCGTTCAAACCTTCACGAAAGCGCAATGCCATCTTTTTCAGCGCCTGACGCCAGCCTTCCAACTCTTCGCGACTCAGTGGCTCGGGCTCTTCCTCTTCCAGCGCCACCGCCACGATCAAGGGCTGGGTCACATCGCCCTTGGGCACATGGGGAACACGGGGCGGCTGAAACATATCCGCATGGGCCTTCAGCAGACGCGCGACCCAGCTGTCAGGGCTCTGTGCCATTTCCACCAGCTCGGCCAGCTCAGGGATCGCCATGCTTTCCAGCACCTCACGATTCATGATCATTTCCGCACGGGGCGAACCGGCCTGGGGCAAACGGTAGAACCCGGCGATCTCATGACACAAGCCCAGTAACGCACCATACAGGTGGAACAACGCAGCTTCACGACCGGCCTGGACCAGCGCGATCGCGTTCATCTCCTTCCCCTCCTCGGCACGGCCAAGGGCTTCCAGGGACAAACCCGCAAAATAAATTTTCTGATTGGTACGGGTATAGAGCTCGTTGGCCATAACGGCAATCTCCACAACGAATAAGCGTGATGCTGGCTGAACAGTGTCACGGATCAGCCGAACCTACTGCAAGTGCAATAAACCGCTGCTTATGCGGGTCAAAACTCGACTTTCAGATCCAAACAGATCCAAATGTGGGAGGGGGCTTGCCCCCGATAGCGAAGCATCAGTCATACACATGTCGACTGATATACCGCTATCGGGGGCAAGCCCCCTCCCACATTGGATCTTCAGCGCATCCGACGGGTCAAGCGCCCTGGCGCTTGTCCTCGACCTTCCACTTGCCACCGTCGTAGAACGCTTTCCAGCCGGTAGGCTTGCCGTCCACTTCGGTCTGCACGTACTGCTCCTTGGTCTTGCGGCTATAGCGGATCACGGCTGGGCGGCCATCAGGATCCTTCTTCGGCGCTTCACACAGGAAGTGGTACTTCGGATCGATCTCGTCCTTGTGCGGCACGATCTCCAGCACCAACGGCGCTCGGGTCTCGCGGTTTTTCGGGAACTGGCTGGCCGCCAGGAACAGGCCCGAGGCGCCATCACGCAGGATGTAGGTGTCGTTGACCTTCTCGCACTTGAGTTCCGGCATCTTCACCGGGTCCATCTTCGGCGGCGCCGCATCACCGCTTTTCAGCAGTTTGCGCGTGTTCTTGCAGGTCGGGTTGGTGCAACCGAAGAACTTGCCGAAGCGGCCGGTCTTGAGCTGCATCTCGCTGCCGCACTTGTCGCATTCCAGGCTCGGGCCTTCATAGCCCTTGATGCGGTAGCTGCCCTCTTCGATCTCGTAGCCGTCGCAATCCGGGTTGTTACCGCAGATATGCAGCTTGTGCTTCTCGTCCAGCAGGTAGGCATCCATCGCCGTGCTGCAGATCGGGCAGCGGTGCTTGCCACGCAGTACCAGCGACTCGGATTCACCCTCGTCGTCGGCGGCGATTTCATCGCCCGGCACCAGGTTGACGGTGGCCTTGCAGCGCTCTTTCGGCGGCAGGCTGTAGCCCGAGCAACCGAGGAACACGCCGGTGGATGCGGTACGAATCTGCATCGGACGGCCACAGGTCAGGCACGGGATGTCGGTCATCACCGGCTGGTTGGCACGCATGCCGCTCTCAGGGCTTTCGGCCACTTCGAGTTTTTTCTTGAAGTCGCCGTAGAACTCGTCGAGCACGTTTTTCCAGTCGCGCTCGCCCTGGGCCACGTCATCGAGGTTCTCTTCCATACCGGCGGTAAAGCCGTAGTCCATCAGGTTGGAAAAGCTCTCGGACAGGCGCTCGGTAACGATATCGCCCATCTTTTCCGAATAGAAACGACGGTTGTGCAGCGCGACGTAGCCACGGTCCTGGATGGTGGAGATGATCGCCGCGTAGGTCGACGGACGACCGATACCGCGCTTCTCCATCTCTTTCACCAGGCTGGCTTCCGAATAACGCGCCGGCGGCTTGGTGAAGTGCTGGGACGGGTCGAGCTTGATCAGCTTCAACGTGTCGCCCTGGGCCATGTCCGGCAGCACATCGTCATCGCCAGGCTTGGCGATCTGCGGCATCACGCGGGTGTAGCCGTCGAACTTGAGGATACGGCCCTTGGCGCGCAGCTCGAAGTCCCCGGCGCCGACACTGACAGTGGTGGACAGGTATTGCGCCGGCAGCATCTGGCAAGCCAGGAACTGGCGCCAGATCAGCTCGTAGAGGCGCTCAGCGTCGCGTTCCATGCCACTCAGCTTGCTTGGCTCGGTGTTGGCATCGGAAGGACGAATCGCTTCGTGCGCCTCCTGGGCGCCTTCTTTGCTGCTGTAGACATTCGGCTTCTCCGGCAGGTACTTCTTGCCGAATTCGCTTTCAATATAGGTACGCGCCATGGCCACCGCGTCTTGCGACAGGTTGGTGGAGTCGGTACGCATATAAGTGATGTAGCCGGCTTCGTACAGACGCTGGGCCATCATCATGGTTTTCTTCACCCCGAAGCCCAGGCGGTTACTTGCGGCCTGCTGCAGGGTGGAGGTGATGAACGGTGCCGACGGCTTGCTGCTGGTCGGTTTGTCTTCACGCTTGACGATGCTGTAGCTGGAGGCCTTGAGCTTTTCCAGCGCGGCCATGGCCTGGGCTTCGTTCAGCGGCTTGAACGCCTCGCCTTTCTCACGGGCCACTTCGAAGCGCACGTTGGCGCCCTTGGCGGTGCCCAGGTCGGCGTGGACTTCCCAGTATTCCTCGGGGTTGAACGCACGGATCTCACGCTCGCGCTCCACCACCAGCTTGACCGCTACCGATTGCACACGGCCGGCGGACAGGCCACGGGCGATCTTGGCCCACAGCAGCGGCGAGACCATGTAGCCCACGACGCGGTCGAGGAAACGACGGGCCTGCTGGGCGTTGACGCGATCGATGTCCAGTTCGCCCGGCTTGGAGAAGGCTTCCTGGATGGCTTTCTTGGTGATTTCGTTGAACACCACACGCTTGTAGCGGCTGTCATCACCGCCGATGGCTTCCCGCAGGTGCCAGGCAATGGCTTCCCCTTCGCGGTCCAAGTCCGTTGCGAGATAGATGGTGTCGGCATCCTTGGCGAGCCGGCGCAGCTCTTCGATGACCTTTTCCTTGCCCGGAAGGATTTCGTACTTGGCCTTCCAGCCATGATCCGGGTCCACACCCATGCGCGAGACCAGTTGCTTGCGCGCTTTCTCTTTAGGCGTGAGCACCGGACCTTCGCCCGCGGCCGCCTTGCCGCGCTTGGCGGCAGGCTCCTTGCTGGCGCTAGCCGAACCGCTGGTGGGCAGGTCTCGGATATGGCCGATACTCGACTTCACCACGTACTCGTTGCCCAAGTACTTGTTGATGGTCTTGGCCTTAGCCGGGGATTCCACAATGACCAGCGATTTGCCCATGGATCGGAAAATTCCTGAATTCGAGAAGTGAAAGGCAGTTGGCGCCTGACGCGGCAACGCTATATATAGTGGCAACAAGGTGAGGTCAAGCGCAGCATTCTGCGCGACCTGCCGTTATTGCCCTGAAAAAAGACTGGGTTCGACCTGGACCAAAGCAAAGCGCGGGACCTGCTCGCCGTCAACTTCGACGGTCTCCAGGAACATGCTCAAGGGGCGCACCCAAAAGCCGTAATCGCCATACAGTGCTTGGTAGAACACCACTTCTTCTTCGGTCTCGGAATGCCGTGCCACGCTGAAAACGCGGTACTGCGGACCTTTATAATGTTGGTAGAGCCCTGGTTCGACTTTCATGCTCTGGCCCCCTTACAAAATTTGTTGAAAAAAAATATTAAAAATTCCAAAAAACAAAAACCGGGGCACTGGGCCCCGGCTTCCGTCGACTCAACGCTTAGACGCGTTCGAAGACGGTGGAGATGCCTTGGCCGAGACCAATGCACATGGTTGCAACCCCAAGGTTACCGCCATTTTGCTTCATCACGTTAAGCAAAGTGCCGGAAATACGCGCACCGGAGCAACCGAATGGGTGGCCCAGGGCAATCGCACCGCCGTGCAGGTTAACCTTCTCGTTCATCTTGTCGAGCACTTTCAAATCTTTCAGCACCGGCAGGGCCTGTGCAGCGAAAGCTTCGTTGAGCTCGAAGAAGTCGATATCGGAGATGGTCAGGCCCGCGCGCTTCAAGGCTTTTTGTGTCGCCGGTACTGGACCATAGCCCATGATTGCCGGGTCTACACCCGCCACCGCCATCGAACGAATCACCGCCAGCGGCTGGATGCCGAGGTCCTGGGCACGCTGCGCCGACATTACGATCATGCACGAGGCGCCGTCGGTGATTTGCGACGAAGTACCCGCCGTCACGGTGCCGCCCTTTGGATTGAAGGCAGGCTTGAGGGCCGCCAGGCTTTCCAGGGTGGTATCCGGACGAATGGTTTCGTCGTAGTCGAACAGCTTGAGGAAGCCGTTCTCGTCGTAGCCGTTCATCGGGATGATTTCATCCTTGAACTTGCCTTCCACGGTCGCCTTGTGGGCGAGCTGGTGGGAACGCACGCCGAACGCATCCTGGGCTTCACGGGTAATGCCGTGCATCTTGCCGAGCATTTCCGCGGTCAGGCCCATCATGCCCGAGGCTTTTGCCGCGTACAGCGACATGTGCGGGTTAGGATCGACGCCGTGCATCATGCTGACGTGGCCCATGTGCTCCACGCCACCGACCACGAACACATCACCGTTGCCGGTCATGATCGCCTGGGCGGCGGTGTGCAGCGCACTCATGGACGAGCCACACAGGCGGCTGACGGTCTGGCCGGCTGCCGTGTGCGGGATCTGCGTCATCAGCGACGCCATGCGCGCGATGTTCCAGCCCTGCTCCAGGGTCTGGTTGACGCAGCCCCAGATCACGTCTTCGACTTCGTTCGGGTCGACCTTGACGTTGCGTTCCAGCAACTTGCTGATCAGGTGCGCCGACATGTCTTCAGCGCGGGTGTTGCGGTGCATGCCGCCCTTGGAGCGGCCCATCGGCGTACGACCGAAGTCGACAATCACGACGTCTCTTGGATTCAAGCTCATAAATATTCTCGCTCTAGTCGTCTGGGCACTTAACCGAAGAAGCGCTGGCCGGTCTTGGCCATCTCACGCAGCTTCGCGGTCGGGTGGTACAGCGGGCCCAGATCAGCGTATTGATCAGCCAGGGCAACGAACTCGGCCACACCGATCGAGTCGATGTAACGCAGCGCACCACCACGGAATGGAGGGAAGCCAATACCGTACACCAGGCCCATATCGGCTTCGGCGGCGGTTTCAACGATGCCGTCTTCCAGGCAACGCACGGTTTCCAGGCACAGGGCGATCATCATCCAGTTGATGATGTCCTCATCGGACACCTCACGCTGTTCGTAGATGACCGGAGCCAGCACTTCGTGCACCGACGGGTCGGCCACTTTCTTCTGCTTGCCCTTCTTGTCCGCCTCGTAGGCGTAGAAGCCCTTGCCGTTCTTCTGGCCCAGGCGCTTGGCCTCGTAGAGCGCGTCGATCGCCGAACGGCGGTCGTCTTTCATGCGATCCGGGAAGCCCTCAGCCATCACGTCACGACCGTGGTGGCCGGTGTCGATGCCGACCACGTCCATCAGGTACGCCGGGCCCATTGGCCAGCCGAATTTTTCCATGACCTTGTCGATGCGCACGAAGTCCACACCGGCGCTGACCAGCTTGGCGAAACCGCCGAAGTACGGGAACAGCACGCGGTTGACCAGGAAGCCCGGGCAGTCGTTGACCACGATCGGGTTCTTGCCCATTTTCTTGGCGTAGGCAACGGTGGTGGCAATGGCCAGCTCGCTGGACTTCTCGCCACGGATCACTTCCACCAGCGGCATCATGTGTACCGGGTTGAAGAAGTGCATGCCGACGAAGTTTTCCGGACGCTTGAGGGCCTTGGCCAGCAGCGAAATGGAAATGGTCGAGGTGTTAGACGCCAGGATGGTGTCGTCTTTGACGTGGCCTTCAACTTCAGCCAGTACCGCCTGCTTGACCTTCGGATTCTCGACAACCGCTTCGACCACCAGGTCGACATGGCCGAAATCGCCGTAGGACAGCGTAGGACGAATACCGTTAAGCACTTCAGCCATCTTCGCAGCCGTCATACGACCTTTATCAACGCGGCCGACCAGCAGCTTGGCGGCTTCGGCCAGGCCCTGTTCGATACCGTGTTCGTTGATGTCCTTCATCAGGATCGGCGTGCCTTTGGACGCCGACTGATAGGCGATACCGCCGCCCATGATACCGGCGCCGAGCACGGCAGCCTGTTTCACGTCCTTGGCGATTTCGTCGTAGGCCTTGGCCTTTTTCTTCAGTTCCTGGTCATTCAGGAACAGGCCGATCAGGCTCTGGGCAGCAGAGGTCTTGGCCAGTTTGACGAAGCCTGCCGCTTCCACTTCCAGGGCTTTGTCGCGACCGAAGTTCGCGGCCTTCTGGATGGTCTTGATCGCTTCAACCGGCGCCGGGTAGTTCGGGCCGGCCTGGCCAGCCACGAAACCCTTGGCGGTTTCGAACGACATCATTTGTTCGATGGCGTTGAGCTTGAGTTTTTCCAGCTTCGGCTGACGCTTGGCCTTGTAGTCAAATTCGCCGCTGATGGCGCCCTTGATCAGGTTCAGCGCGGCTTCGGCCAGTTTGTCCGGAGCCACCACGGCGTCGACGGCACCGACTTTCAGCGCGTCTTCGGCACGGTTTTCCTTGCCGGCGGCAATCCACTCGATGGCGTTGTCGGCACCAATGATGCGCGGCAGGCGCACGGTGCCGCCGAAGCCTGGGTAGATGCCCAGCTTGACTTCAGGCAGGCCGATCTTGGCGGTGGCCGCCATGACGCGGAAGTCCGCCGCCAGGCACATTTCCAGGCCGCCGCCCAGCGCGATGCCATTGATCGCGGCAACGGTGGGTACGTTGAGGTCTTCGAAATCGCTGAAAATCTTGTTGGCTTCGAGGTTGCCAGCCACCAGCTCGGCATCGGGCAGCTTGAAGTTGTCGACGAATTCGGTGATGTCAGCGCCGACGATAAACACGTCCTTGCCGCTGGAGACGATCACGCCTTTGATCGATGCATCAGCCTTGATGGTGTCTACGGCCTGACGCAGTTCGTTCAGGGTTAGACGGTTGAACTTGTTGACGGACTCACCCTTGAGGTCGAACTTCAGTTCGACGATGCCACTTTCAAGAGCCTTAACCGTGATGGCTTTACCTTCGTAAATCATCAACTGATCTCCACGATATGGAAGCTGAACAGTACACATTGGACGCTGGCCTATGCTTGGACATTGATAATTTCGTCAATGCTCAGGCCAATCCGCCAGGCACACCCGCCAATGCGATAGTCGGGGTTCTGTATGAGCGGTCTGACAGACAAACGCTCAATTCATACGCCCGTTTGATTTGGGTACGCCACCTTCATCCAATTCCGAGCAATTGTCAATCGCTCGAAAGGCTAGGAAAAACACGACTTTCCAGTCATTTCAGAACCCCGGGGCCAGGCCCGCGATTCGTCAATATTCAACTATTCACGAAATCAATAATGAAAAAGATAGGGAAAACCGCTGTACAGAACCGGATATGCCGCTAGGCTAGCGACAACCGTAATGCGCCTGGATGAACATCCGACGCAGGAAACCCGGATTTACCGGCCTGCCTGGCCAACTCCAGCCCGATGATGCTTTCGGGCTTTTTATTGCCTGGGGTTTGACACACAGGCATCAGGCCAGGGCCTTGAGCAATGTATCAATGGCCAGCAGGTCGCTCGCCTCGCCCTTCTCGCCCCAGTAAAGGGCGATCATTTGCTTGTCCGCCTCTACCTTGTAGACATTCGCCGGCAGCGTTGCAAAATGCGGCAACAACTTCTCGTCCACACACACTTCGCGCCACTGATTGACCCACACGCCCGGCTCCAGCTGCCAGTAGCTCCAAACGGCCGGCATACTGCCGCGCCGGGGTCGGCAATACTGCGCACAGGGGCTCGGCGGCTCTTGCTTGAGCCAGTGCGGCCACTCCTGGGGCGCCAGTTGCATGGCCAGGCCGATGCGGCGTGCCTCCATGCGCAAGGCCATGCGCCCGCTCTGATGGCGCGATGGGCGCAGCCATGCCAGGGGGCTCAGAACCACGACAAGGATTGACACCACTATCCAGACCGTCATATGTGTACTCCCGATTTTTCTGATGAGCGGATTTGACCTGACGCAACCCTATCCGCTTGAAAGCAGCCATACTGAATCTATTGCAGTCCCCTGGAGGAACGCCCCATGTCCTACGAACATATTCTGGTCGCCGTAGACCTGACCGAAGAGTGCGATCCAGTGATCAAGCGCGCCCGAGCGTTTGCCGTTGCCAGTGGCGCAAAACTGTCACTGGTGCATATCGTCGAGCCCATGGCCATGGCCTTTGGCGGCGACGTGCCCATGGACCTTTCCCAATTGCAGCAACAACAGTTCGACCAGGCCAAGGAGCGCCTTGACCGCCTGATCGTCAAATACCCCGAAGTGACCAAGGAAAACTCCCACCTCACCTACGGCCAACCGCGCCAGGAAATCCACCACCTGGCCAAGGAGCAGCATTGCGACCTGATCGTGGTCGGCAGCCATGGCCGTCATGGTTTGGCGTTGCTGCTGGGCTCCACTGCCAATGATGTGCTGCACGGTGCGCCGTGCGATGTACTGGCCGTCAGGCTGGTAAAAACCTCTTAAGGCCACATTTGAACCGCATTTCATATGAAAAAGCCCGGCGCCCATATTAGGGCGCCGGGCTTTTTTATTGCACGAAGGTCACTCAGGCATCCAGCTCGGCCCAACGCTCGACCAGCACTTCCAGCTCCTGGTTCAACGTCTCCAGGGAGGCGATGACCTTGGCGGTTTCCGCTGCCGGACGCAGGTAGAAACCCGCGTCAGCCATTTCCGCTTCTACCGCGGCGATCTGCTGTTCCTTGGCGTCGATATCACCCGGCAAGGCTTCCAGCTCACGCTGCAGCTTGTAGCTGAGTTTCTTCTTGGTCGCCGGTGCCGCTTCCTGGGCCGGTGCAGCCGCTTCCACCGGAGCCACCACAGCGGAGGCCAGGTCGGCCTTGCCGGACTTGCTCTCGGTCACGCCCAACAGACGCGGCGAGCCGCCCTGACGCAGCCAGTCCTGGTAACCACCGACGTATTCGCGCACCTTGCCTTCACCTTCGAAGACCAGGGTGCTGGTGACCACGTTGTCGAGGAATGCCCGGTCGTGGCTGACCATCAGCACAGTGCCGTTGAAGGTCAGCAGGACCTCTTCCAGCAGCTCGAGGGTTTCCACGTCGAGGTCGTTGGTCGGTTCGTCGAGCACCAACAGGTTGGCCGGCTTGCTGAACAGCTTGGCCAGCAGCAGGCGCGCACGCTCGCCACCGGACAAGGCCTTCACTGGCGTACGCGCACGTTGCGGGCTGAACAGGAAATCGCCCAGGTAGCTGAGTACGTGGCGGCTCTGGCCGTCGATATCGATAAAGTCGCGGCCTTCGGCGACGTTGTCGATCACGGTCTTTTCCAGGTCCAACTGATGGCGCAACTGGTCGAAGTAGGCCACGTCGATGCGTGTGCCCTCTTCCACCGTGCCGCTGGTCGGCTGCAGACCATTGAGCATCAGCTTGAGCAAGGTGGTCTTGCCGGTACCGTTGGCACCCAACAGGCCGATACGGTCGCCGCGCTGCAGGACCATGGAGAAGTCCTTGATCAGGAACGGACCATCCGGGTGATGGAAGCTGACGTTCTCCAGCACCATGACCTGCTTGCCCGACTTATCGGCGGTATCCAGCTGGATATTGGCCTTGCCGGTGCGCTCGCGACGTTCGCTGCGCTCAACGCGCAGGGCCTTGAGGGCACGCACGCGGCCTTCGTTACGGGTGCGGCGCGCCTTGATGCCCTGGCGGATCCAGACTTCTTCCTGGGCCAGTTTCTTGTCGAACAGGGCGTTGGCGGTTTCTTCGGCGGACAGCGCAGCTTCCTTGTGCACCAGGAAGCTGGCGTAGTCGCCGTTCCAGTCGATCAGGCCACCACGGTCCAGCTCGAGGATGCGCGTGGCGAGGTTTTGCAGGAAGGAACGGTCGTGCGTGATGAACAGCACGGCGCCCTGGAAATCCTTGAGGGCTTCTTCCAGCCAGGCGATGGCGCCGATGTCCAGGTGGTTGGTTGGCTCGTCGAGCAGCAGCAGGTCCGGCTCGGACACCAGGGCCTGGGCCAGCAGCACACGACGACGCCAGCCGCCGGACAACTCGGCGAGGGTCTTGTCGGCCGGCAGCTGCAGGCGGCTCAAGGTGCTGTCGACCAGTTGTTGCAGGCGCCAGCCATCACGGGCTTCGAGGTCCTGCTGGACGTGCATCAGCTTGTCCAGGTCGGCTTCGGTGACGCAGTTCTGGGCCAGGTGATGGTATTGCGCAAGCAACTCACCGACACCGTCCAGGCCTTCAGCAACTACGTCGAACACGGTCCGTCCGTCGGCCACCGGCAATTCCTGCGGCAATTCGCCAATCTTGAGGCCTGGGGCACGCCAGACAGAGCCGTCATCGGGCTTCTGATCGCCCTTTACCAGCTTCATCATGCTGGACTTGCCGGTGCCGTTGCGGCCGATGATGCACACCCGCTCACCACGGGCGATCTGCCAGGACACCTTGTCCAACAACGGCATAGCGCCGAAAGCAAGGGACACATCGCTGAATTTGAGCAGGGTCATACGCTTCTCCAAAAACTGGGCGCGCATTCTACCTGACTTGAGGGTGGGATGCGGCCAGCATTTTCGCTACCGACACGTTCTGTAGGACATTTCCGGAGAACTTGAACGAACCACCCGGCAAAGCTTTCGCCGGTCGATGGCAAAAGGCTAAGCTAGGGGCAATCAGTGTCGGCGGTGCCGGTGCTAGTCGTGATTTCTCTGCACGGACGTCTCATGCGCAGTCGCCTTTTCAACTTTTTATCTTGTCTGCTTCTTTCCGCCACCGCCGTTCAATCCGCCCAGGCCGTGGACCTCACCACCCAACGTCAATATTACGATGAAGCCAAACGCGCCCTGGCCAAGGGCGATACCGGCCCCTACATGCAATACAGCCAGGCCCTGGCCGACTACCCGCTGACGCCCTACCTGGCCTACGACGAACTGACCGCCCGGTTGAAGACCGCCAGCAACGAGGAAATCGAACAATTCCTCGCCAAAAACGGCGACCTGCCCCAGGCCAACTGGATGAAGCTGCGCTGGTTGCGCTGGCTGGCCGAGCGTGGCGACTGGCAGACCTTTGAAAAGTACTACGACCCCAAGCTTAATTTCGTCGAGCTGGACTGCCTGCACGGTCAGTTCCAACTGACCCACAACCTCAAGGCTGAAGGCTACAAGACCACCGAAAAACTCTGGATGACCGGCAAATCCCAGCCGGCCGCCTGCGATGCCACCTTCAGCCAATGGGCCGCCGACGGCCAACTCACTGAACAAAAAATCTGGGACCGCGCCAAACTCGCCGCCGAAGCACGCAATTACCCGCTGGCCAACAGCCTGGTAAAAACCCTGCCGACCCTGGGCGCCCAGGGCCGCCTGATGGTGGACGTGGCGCAAAAGCCCGACATGCTCAGCGACCCATCGCGCTTCCTGCCGGCCACCGAGGCGATGTCTGACGCCGTCGGCCTGGGCCTGCGCCGCCTGGCACGCCAGGATCCGGACAAGGCCATGGCCCTGCTCGACGGTTACGCCAGCAGCATGCACTTCTCCCGTGACGAAAAAGTGGCAATCGCCCGTGAAATCGGCCTGACCCTGGCCAAGCGCTTCGACCCGCGCGCCCTTGAGGTGATGACCAAATACGACCCCGAGTTGCGCGACAACACCGTATCGGAATGGCGTCTGCGCCTGCTGTTGCGCCTGGCCCGTTGGGAAGACGCCTACCAACTGACGCGCAAACTCCCACAGGACTTGGCCACCACCAACCGCTGGCGCTACTGGCAGGCCCGCAGCCTGGAACTGGCCGAGCCGAAAAACCCGCAAGCCCTGGTGCTGTACAAGAATCTCGCGCAGGAACGGGACTTCTATGGCTTCCTGGCCGCCGATCGCTCCAAGGCTCCGTACCAGTTGAAGAACAAGCCGCTGCTGATGAGCCAGGCGCTGGTCAACAAAGTGCGTAACACCCCCGGTGTGCGCCGTGCCCTTGAGTTCTACGCCCGTGGCCAGATCGTGGATGGCCGCCGCGAGTGGTACCACGTCAGCCGCCACTTCAACCGTGACGAAATGGTCGCTCAGGCCAAGCTGGCCTACGACATGAAGTGGTACTTCCCAGCGATCCGCACCATCAGCCAGGCCCAGTACTGGGATGACCTGGACATCCGCTTCCCGATGGCCCACCGCGACACCCTGGTGCGCGAAGCCAAGGTCCGTGGCCTGCATTCCAGCTGGGTATTTGCCATCACCCGCCAGGAAAGCGCATTCATGGACGACGCCCGCTCCGGGGTCGGCGCCAGCGGCCTGATGCAACTGATGCCCGGCACCGCCAAGGACACCGCGCGCAAGTTCAGCATCCCCCTGGCCTCACCCGCCCAGGTGCTGGACCCGGACAAAAACATCCAGCTCGGCGCGGCTTACCTGAGCCAGGTGCACAGTCAGTTCAACGGCAACCGTGTCCTCGCCTCCGCCGCCTACAACGCCGGTCCCGGCCGTGTGCGCCAGTGGCTGCGTGGCGCCGACCACCTGAGCTTCGACGTCTGGGTGGAAAGCATCCCGTTCGACGAAACCCGCCAGTATGTGCAGAACGTGCTGTCTTATTCGGTGATCTACGGGCAGAAGCTCAACTCGCCACAGCCGTTGGTGGATTGGCATGAGCGCTACTTTGATGATCAATAAGGTTTGAAGCAGAAATGAAAATGCCCGCATTGAGAGATGCGGGCATTTTTTATGCGCACCGCAACTCAGTGTTCGCTGCTCTCCTCAGCCCCATCACTGAACTGCAACGCCGCCAATCGCGCATATAACGGATTGCTCGCAATCAACTGCTGATGCGTGCCCACCGCCACCAGCCTGCCCTGATCCATCACCGCGATACGGTCAGCGTTCTTCACCGTCGCCAGTCGATGGGCGATAACCAGCGTGGTGCGCCCTTGCATCAATTGCGGCAACGCTTGCTGGATCAGGTGTTCACTCTGGGCATCCAGGGCGCTGGTGGCTTCGTCCAGCAGCAGGATCGGCGCGTCCACCAGCAACGCACGGGCAATCGCCAATCGTTGGCGCTGGCCGCCGGAGAGGCCCATGCCGCCGTCGCCGAGGTGGGTCTGGTAGCCGTCGGGCATTTGCAGGATGAAATCGTGGGCGTGGGCGATGCGGGCGGCGGCTTCGACTTGCTCGCGCGTGGCCGTTGGATTGCCGTAGCGGATATTCTCCTCGACGCTGCCGAAAAACAGCGCCGGGCTCTGGGACACCAGGGCGAAGTGGCGACGCAGGTCCAGGGGGTCGAGATCGGTCAGCGCCTGGCCTTCAATCAGGATGCGGCCTTGCTGGGGATCGTAGAAGCGCAGCAGCAGGTCGAAAATCGTCGACTTGCCCGCGCCGGACGGCCCCACCAGTGCCAGGGTTTCGCCGGGGTTGATGCTCAGGTTCAGACCGTCGATGGCGTAGCTGTCCGGCCGCGAAGGGTAGGAAAAGCGCAAGTCCTGCAGCTCCATGCGCCCGCTGACGCGCTCGGGCAACTGCACGCTGCCCGTGGCCGGCGCCTGGATCTCGTTGCTCGACTGCAACAGCTCACCAATGCGCTCCGCTGCACCGGCGGCACGTTGCAGTTCACCGAGGACTTCGCTCAGGGTACCGACGGCGCTACCGACGATCAGGCTGTAGAACACGAACGCAGCCAGCTCGCCGCCGGAAATGCGCCCGCTGATCACATCCATGCCGCCGACCCACAGCATCACGCCCACCGCACCCAGCACCAGCATGATCACCAGGGTAATCAACCAGGCGCGCTGGGCGATGCGTTTGCGTGCGGTGGTGAACGCCTCTTCCACGGTCACGGCAAAGCGTTGCTCGTCCTGGATCTGGTGGTTATAGGCTTGCACGGTCTTGATCTGGCCAAGGGTCTCGGACACGTAGCTGCCCACATCGGCAATACGGTCCTGGCTCAGGCGCGACAGGCTGCGCACGCGACGGCCGAAGATCAGGATCGGCGCCAGCACCAGCGGCAGCGCCACCACCACGATGCTGGTGAGCTTGGGGTTGGTGATGAACAACAGCACGATGCCGCCGATCACCATCAAGGCATTGCGCAGGAACAGCGACAACGACGAGCCGATCACCGATTGCAGCAGGGTGGTGTCGGTGGTCAACCGCGATTGGATTTCCGAGCTGCGGTTGTTCTCGTAGAAACCTGGGTGTAGGTAGATCAGGTGGTTGAAGACCTGCCGGCGAATATCCGCCACCACCCGCTCACCGATCCACGACACCAGGTAAAACCGCGCAAACGTGCCCACGGCCAAGCCCAGCACCAGCACCATGAACAGCCCGATGGACTGGTTGAGCAGGTGCGGCGACTGGGTCATGAAGCCCTGGTCCACCAGCAGGCGAATGCCCTGCCCCATGGACAAGGTGATGCCGGCGGTGACGATCAGCGCGAACAGGGCACCGATGGCCTGCCAGCGGTAGGGCGCGATGAAGCGGCTGGCCAGGCGAATTGCACGGCGTTGACGGACTGAGAGCATGGAGGGCATCACCTGATCGGAAAGGATTGGTACCTGCCTGCTTACATGGGGGGAACTTGCGCGAATAACAATGAGTCAGGTTAATTATGCCCGCCGATGCTGGCCCCTAGAGGCTATCGGTCTAACGCCCGGCTGGAAATCCACAGCGGTTTCTGGTGGACTGGGTGTTCGAACCGGTGATCTCGTAAGGAGTTGTAACAGCGCGGTCACTCGGGGGTTATACAGTAGGTACACAACCTGATGAGGAGACAGGCCATGACCTTGCAAAACAGCAGCGATGCCAAGATTGAAGTGATCCGCCAACCGCAGCATTTGCCTTGCTCCGTGATCGACGCCCAGGGCCGCGAAGTGCAGATTACCGAAGAGATGATCCAGCAAGCGTGCCGCGAGCTGGAACAGCGACTGGTCAAGCCTGCCCAGCAAGGCTGAAGGGCCTACGCTCTTTCAAACCCGGCCCAGGTGGCCGGGTTTTTTGTTCGGTGTTTAAACGGTTGCCGCGCCCAATGCGGACACGATGCTCGCCAACACCGCTGACTCCCCATTCACAATGCGCACCTTCAAGCCGTCGATTTCACGACGCTCCGGATAATGCTTGCGCAGCACGTCGAACGCCTTGCGTTGTTCTTCGACGCTGCCCACCAGGCTGCGACGGAAATCCGCATCATCACGGCGCGGGTCGTACACGCTGCGGCACAACGTCGCCAGCGCCCAGGCCGGATCGGTCGATGCGTTCAAGTGCACTTCGGCCAGCCACGGTTGCGGCAACAAGTCGCCCAGCTGAATGCTGGGCTCATGGCCCAGGTGCGCGCAGAACGCCTGATAGATCTGCGCCGTACCGCGCTGCTTGCCGTCCAGGCTGTAGCCGGCGATATGCGGGGTGGCCAGCACACACAGGTCGGCCAGGTCGACGTCCACCTCGGGCTCGCCTTCCCACACGTCCAGCACCGCTTGCAGGTCTTCACGCGCCAGCAGCACATCGCGCAGGGCGGCGTTGTCCACCACCGGGCCACGGCTGGCGTTGATCAGCCAGGTGCCGGGCTTGAGGCGGTTGAGGCGGTCGCGATCAAACAGGTGCCAGGTGGAACCATTGCCGGATTTGGTCAACGGCGTGTGCAGGCTGATCACATCGCATTGCTCGAGGATCTGCTCGAGGCTGACGTAATCGCCGTCTTCGGCGATCTGCCGCGGCGGATCGCAGACCAGCACGTTCCAGCCCAGGCCCTTGAGCACTTCGATCAGTCGCCCGCCCACTTCACCGGCGCCGACGACGCCATAGGTACGCTGGTTGAGGTCGGCGCCTTCGATCTCGGCCAGGGTTTGCAGGCTGCCCAGCACATAGTCCACCACACCCCGCGCATTGCAGCCGGGCGCGCTGGACCACTGGATACCAGCCTGCTTGAAGTAATCGAGGTCGAGGTGGTCGGTGCCGATGGTGCAGGTACCGACAAAACGCACCTGCGTGCCGTCCAGCAGGGCGCGGTTGACGTTGGTTACCGAGCGCACCAGCAGTACATCGGCCTGCTCGACGGTGGCGCGGTCGATGGAACGGCCGGACACTCGGCGAATCTCGCCAAATCCTTGGAAGAACTCATCGAGCAGCGGGATATTTTCGTCGGCAACAATCAGCATGGCAGGCTCCTTTGGCGGATCAGCAGTGTACAGGGATGCGATCTTCAATGTGGGAGGGGGCTGGCAGGTCGCTTACAAATCCCTAACACAGGTTTTTTCCTGACCGTTACGTCAAGGCGTAGAATCCGCGGCCTTGCACCCTCTTGACTGGACTTGCGTACGTGAACACTGCCACTGCCCCCCTCACCCGCCCCGCCCGCATCAGCCGGGAAGTGGGTGGCCTGCTGACGCTCGCGCTGCCGATCATGATCGGCCAACTGGCAACCACGGCCATGAGCTTCGTCGATGCGGTGATGGCCGGGCGCGTCAGCCCCCAGGACCTGGCGGCGGTGGGCCTGGGCAACTCGATCTGGATTCCGGTGTACCTGCTGATGACCGGTACGCTGCTGGCCACCACGCCGAAAGTCGCCCAGCGCTACGGTGCGGGCCACTACGGCGAAATCGGGCCATTGGTGCGTCAGTCACTGTGGCTGGCGGTGGTGGTCGGCATCATCGGCGCGCTGCTGTTGCTCTGCGCCGAGCCAATCCTGCATGCCATGAAGGTCGAGCCGGACCTTATCGCCCCCACCATGGGCTACCTGCATGGCATCGCCGCCGGGATGCCGGCCATCGCCCTCTACTACGTGCTGCGCTGTTTCAGTGATGGCCTGGGCCGCACCCTGCCCAGCATGGCCATGGGCCTGTGCGGGTTGGCGCTGAATATTCCGTTGAACTACATCTTCATCTACGGTCACCTGGGCGTGCCGGCCATGGGCGGCGTGGGCTGCGGCTGGGCCACGGCCATTGCGATGTGGGTGATGATGCTCGGCATGGCCGCCTGGACCCGCTGGGGGGCCGCCTACCAGAGCAGTGAACTGTTCAAGCGCTTCGACTGGCCGCAGTGGTCGGTGATCAAGCGCGTACTGGGGATTGGCCTGCCGATCGGCATCGCGATCTTTGCCGAATCGAGCATCTTTGCCGTCATCGCCCTGCTGCTCGGCAGCCTGGGCGCCACCGTTGTGTCGGGGCACCAGATCGCGCTGAACGTCAGCTCACTGGTGTTCATGATCCCTTATTCCCTGAGCATGGCCGTCACCGTGCGCGTCGGCCAGGCCCTGGGGCGTGGCGAGGCGCGTGAAGCACGCTTCGCCGCAGGGGTCGGCATGGGCACGGCGCTGGCTTATGCCTGCCTGTCCTGCAGCCTGATGCTGGTGTTTCGCGAGCAGATTGCGGCGATCTACACCCCGGACCCGATTGTCATCCACCTGGCCTCGACGCTGATCGTGTTTTCAGCGCTGTTCCAGTTCAGTGACTCGATCCAGGTCACCGCCGCCGGCGCCCTGCGGGGCTACCAGGACACCCGTGTCACCATGGTGCTGACCCTGTTTGCCTATTGGGGCGTGGGGCTGCCGGTGGGGTACGCCCTGGGGCTGAGCAACTGGCTGGGCGAACCCAGCGGCCCGAGCGGTTTGTGGCAAGGGCTGATCGTGGGCTTGAGCTGTGCGGCGGGGATGCTGCTGGTGCGCCTGGCGCGCAGTGCACGCCGGCGCATTCGCCTGGAGAAGGCGCGGGGTTAATCGGCCTTTTTGCGGATCCAGTACAAGTACGTACCGGCCTGCTCCTGTTGATCCACCAGTTCATGGTCAAGGAACACGCAGAACTTGGGAATATCGCGGCGCGTCGACGGGTCGGTCGCGATCACCTTGAGCAAGCCGCCGGGCGGCAGGTCGCGGATGTGCTGGTGCAGCATCATCACCGGCTCAGGGCAGTTGAGGCCCGTTGCGTCGAGGGTGCCATCCACGGCGGTGTCGAAAATATCGCTCATTGTCTACTCCTAAAACCGGCGCTCAGTTTAGCGGGCCTTGGTTTTCTTCACATCCACCAGCCGACGCAGGTGGCAGGTCACTTCTTCACGGTCGTGATACAGCTGTTTGCAGCCGATCTCCACCCGAATGCCCCGCGCCTTGAAGCCGTCTTCGATACGCTCCAGCAGGCGCTTGACCTCGGCGTAACGCTGCTTCATCGGCAACTTCAGGTTCACCACCGCCTCGCGGCAATACCCTTCGCCGATCCAGGTCTCCAGCAATGCCGCGTTGCGCGCCGGCTTTTCGACGATGTCGCAGACCATCCAGTCCACCGGCTGCTTGGGCACGAAAGTAAATCCGTCGGCCATCAGGTGCTGCACCAGGCCGGTGTCCATCAGGCTTTCGGCCATGGGGCCGTTATCGATGGCGGTCACCAGCATGCCACGGTTGACCAGCTGCCAGGTCCAGCCGCCAGGGGCCGCACCCAGATCGACACCGGTCATGTCGCCATGCAGGCGCTCGTCCCATTGGTCGCGGGGGATAAAGTGGTGCCAGGCCTCTTCCAGTTTCAGGGTTGAGCGGCTTGGCGCGTCCCGGGGGAATTTCAAGCGCGGGATGCCCATCGGCCACATCGCCGAGTTGTTCGACTCGGCCAGGCCCATGAACACTTCGCGGCCGCTTTTGAAGGTCAACAGCAGGCGCGGCTTGCTCGGGTCGTCCACCAGCTTGCCGGCGTTCAACAAGGCTTTGCGCAGGTGCACTTCGAATTTCTTGCAGAAGTTCGAGAGTTCCTTGCCGTCATTGGTGTCGACCATCTCCAGCCACAGGCTGCCGCACACCGGAAACTCACGCAGGTGAGCGAGGATCACGCTGATACGGTCGGTTTCCGGCAGGTCGATAAACACCCCGCGCGCCCACTGCCGCGGGAAGATCAGCTCGGCAAAGCGCTGGCCGTGCATCAGGCGCTGGGCGCCGTCTTCTTCGGTGCAGACAAATTCGGCGCAGGCGCTGCCGGTCTTGGCCTTGGCGTAGCCGGAAACGTTCAGGCGCGCGGCGTGTTCCGCGATCTCGGAACAGACTTCGCCCTCAAACCCCGGGCGGCAGTGCATAAAAAGGGTGTTCATCGACTCTCCTGGTGACTCAACTGACGTTGCGCTATCGCAATGCCTGTCATGAAAACGCGCGCATGATAGCCGAGTTCGGAACCTTGGTTCTGTCCATAGAGTCCAGTAATTAGCCAGCTACTGAAAACAGCGCTAGTTTGAAAGCTCTGTTCGTCCCGTCAGGTCCGTAGCCGTGCGGACCATAAGGAGTCATGTAATGTCATCCCTTGATAGCCTGAGTACCCTTAAAACTTTAGAAATCGACGACAAGACCTACCACTATTTCAGCCTGCCCGAAGCCGCCAAGCGCCTGGGTGACCTGGATAAGCTGCCGATGTCCCTCAAGGTGCTGCTGGAGAACCTGCTGCGCTGGGAAGACAACAAGACCGTCACCGGCGCCGACCTCAAGGCCATTGCCGCCTGGCTCAAAGAACGCCAGTCCGACCGTGAGATCCAGTACCGCCCCGCCCGCGTGTTGATGCAGGACTTTACCGGCGTACCCGCCGTGGTCGACCTGGCCGCCATGCGCGCCGCCGTGGCCAAGGCCGGTGGCGACCCGCAGCGCATCAACCCGCTCTCGCCGGTGGACCTGGTGATCGACCACTCGGTGATGGTCGACAAGTTCGGCAACGCCGACGCCTTCGGGCAGAACGTCGACATCGAAATGCAGCGCAACGGCGAACGCTACGCCTTCCTGCGCTGGGGCCAGAGCGCCTTCGACAACTTCAGCGTGGTACCGCCGGGCACCGGCATCTGCCACCAGGTCAACCTCGAATACCTGGGCCGCACCGTGTGGACCAAGGACGAGGACGGCCGCACCTACGCGTTCCCCGACACCCTGGTGGGCACCGACTCCCACACCACCATGATCAACGGCCTCGGCGTGCTCGGCTGGGGCGTGGGCGGGATCGAAGCGGAAGCGGCGATGCTCGGCCAGCCAGTGTCGATGCTGATCCCGGAAGTGATCGGCTTCAAGCTCACCGGCAAATTGAAAGAAGGCATCACCGCCACCGACCTGGTGCTGACCGTCACCCAGATGCTGCGCAAGAAAGGCGTGGTGGGTAAATTCGTCGAGTTCTACGGCGACGGCCTGGCCGACCTGCCCCTGGCGGACCGCGCGACCATCGCCAACATGGCCCCGGAATACGGCGCCACCTGCGGTTTTTTCCCGGTGGATGAGGTGACGCTGGACTACCTGCGCCTGTCCGGGCGCCCGGCTGCCACCGTGAAGCTGGTCGAGGCCTACACCAAGGCCCAGGGCCTGTGGCGCAACGCTGGCCAGGAACCGGTGTTCACCGACAGCCTGGCCCTCGACATGGGCAGCGTCGAAGCCAGCCTCGCCGGGCCGAAACGCCCACAGGACCGCGTGTCCCTGCCCAACGTCGGCCAGGCGTTCAGCGACTTCCTCGACCTGCAGTTCAAACCCACCACCAAGGAAGAAGGCCGCCTGGAAAGTGAAGGCGGCGGCGGTGTGGCCGTGGGCAACGCCGACCTGGTGGGCGAAACCGACTATGAATACGAAGGCCAGACCTATCGCCTGAAAAACGGCGCCGTGGTGATCGCCGCCATCACCTCCTGCACCAACACGTCCAACCCCAGCGTGATGATGGCTGCCGGGCTGGTGGCGAAAAAAGCCGTGGAGAAAGGCCTCACGCGCAAACCCTGGGTGAAGACCTCCCTGGCGCCCGGTTCCAAAGTGGTCACCGACTACTACAAGGCCGCGGGCCTCACCCAGTATCTGGATAAAATTGGCTTCGACCTCGTGGGCTATGGCTGCACCACCTGCATCGGCAACTCCGGGCCGTTGCCCGAGCCGATTGAAAAAGCCATCCAGAAGGCCGACCTCGCCGTAGCCTCGGTGCTGTCCGGCAACCGCAACTTCGAAGGCCGCGTGCACCCCCTGGTGAAAACCAACTGGCTGGCCTCGCCGCCGCTGGTGGTGGCTTACGCCTTGGCGGGGACCGTACGCATCGATATCAGCAGCGAACCGCTGGGTAACGATCAACAGGGTAATCCGGTGTATTTGAAGGACATCTGGCCGAGCAGCCAGGAGATCGCTGACGCCGTTGCGCAAGTCAGCACCGGAATGTTCCACAAGGAATACGCCGAGGTGTTTGCCGGTGACGAACAGTGGCAAGCCATTGAAGTGCCTCAGGCCGCGACCTATGTGTGGCAGAAAGACTCCACCTACATCCAGCACCCGCCGTTCTTCGACGACATCGCCGGGCCTCTGCCGGTGATCAAAGACGTCAAGGGCGCCCACGTACTGGCGTTGCTGGGGGACTCGGTGACCACCGACCACATTTCCCCCGCCGGCAACATCAAGACCGACAGCCCCGCCGGCCGCTACCTGCGCGAGCAAGGCGTGGAGCCGCGTGACTTCAACTCCTACGGCTCACGCCGGGGCAACCATGAAGTGATGATGCGGGGTACCTTCGCCAATATCCGCATCCGTAATGAAATGCTTGGCGGCGAGGAAGGCGGCAATACGTTGTACATCCCCACCGGCGAGAAAATGCCGATCTACGATGCGGCCATGAAGTACCAAGCCTCGGGCACACCGCTGGTGGTGATCGCCGGCCAGGAATACGGCACCGGCTCCAGCCGCGACTGGGCCGCCAAGGGCACCAACCTGCTGGGGGTCAAGGCGGTGATCGCCGAGAGTTTCGAGCGGATTCACCGTTCCAACCTGGTGGGCATGGGCGTGCTGCCGCTGCAGTTCAAGCTGGATCAGAACCGCAAGGCGCTGAAGCTTACGGGCAAGGAGAAGATCGATATCCTCGGCCTGACCGAGGTAGAGATCGTGCCGCGGATGAACCTGACGCTGGTGATTACCCGGGAGGACGGCAGCAGCGAGAAGGTCGAGGTGCTGTGCCGGATCGATACCTTGAATGAAGTGGAGTACTTCAAGTCGGGGGGGATTCTGCACTATGTGCTGCGGCAGTTGATTGCCTCTTAAGAACACAGGAGATCAAATGTGGGAGGGGGCTTGCCCCCGATGGCGGTATGTCAGTCAAAACATCTATGACTGATCCACCGCCATCGGGAGCAAGCCCCCTCCCACATTTTGACCGCGTTTAACGCTTCAGATCAGCCGAACAACCACTTCCACAGCAGTACCAACACCACTACCGCCAGCACCGGCCGCGCAATGCGGTAAGCCTTCGGATGCTTGCGCTTCCATTGCTTGACCACACCGCTGAACTTGTCGCTGAAGGTCTTGCTCCAGGCATACGCCTGGTTGATGCCGCCGACGCGCTCGTCATCCAGGTTCTGCGGTGCGGTGGCGCGGCCCAATTGCTTGCTGACCCAGCGGTTGACGCGGGTCATCAGGCGGTTGCTCAGGGGACGCTCGATGTCGCAGAACAGGATCACGCGGGTCTTGTCGGTTTCGTTTTTCACCCAGTGCACGTAGGTTTCGTCGAACATTACGTCGTCACCGTCGCGCCAGGCGTATACCTGGCCGTCGACGAAGATGCGGCAGTCGTCGGAGTTCGGCGTGGACAAGCCCAGGTGATACCGCAGGGAACCGGCAAACGGGTCACGGTGCGGGTTGAGGTGGCTGCCCCCCGGCAACAGCGCGAACATCGCGCCCTTGACGTTGGGGATGCTGCTCACCAGCGCCACGGTCCTGGGGCACAGCGCCTCGGCCGATGGCAGGGGTTTGTCGTACCACTTGAGGTAGAAACGCTTCCAACCCTTCTTGAAGAACGAACCAAAACCGGCATCGTTGTTCTTTTCGGCGGCGCGGATGTAACCCTCGTCGAACAGGTGCATGGCCTCTTCGCGGATCACTTCCCAGTTGTCCTTGAGCACGTCCAGTTCCGGGAACTTGCTGCGGTCCAGGTACGGCTTGGACGGCACGGCCGAAAACAGGTACATCAAGGCGTTATAGGGGGCGAACAGCGCCGAATGGTTGACGAACTGGCGCAACATCGGCAAACGGGCCTTGCCGCGCAGGTGCACGTACAGCGTGCTGCCGATGAACAGCAACAACACCGACAGTTTGGCGGCCAAAGAAAAGGTCATGCAGCAACTCCTGGAAATAAGCGCCTGGCCAACAGCCTCCCGGTGACGGGAGACCAGACGTGACAGCCGGCCATGATAAACAGTTGGGCCATTATGCAGAAGGCCCAGGCTGACCGGCTGACATAAATCAAGCCTGGTTTTCCTGCTCGGTAAACAAATCGCTGAACAGCATGCTCGACAGGTAGCGTTCACCGGAGTCCGGCAGGATCACCACAATGGTCTTGCCCTGCATTTCCGGCTTCTCGGCCAGGCGCACGGCCACGGCCATGGCGGCACCGCAGGAAATACCGCACAGGATGCCCTCTTCCTGCATCAGGCGCAGGGCCATGGCCTTGGATTCCTCGTCGGTCACCAGTTCCACGCGGTCGACCATCGACAGGTCGAGGTTCTTCGGCACGAACCCGGCGCCAATCCCCTGGATCTTGTGGGGGCTGGGCTTGATCTCGGCACCGGCCAGGGCCTGGGTGATCACCGGCGACACCATCGGCTCGACAGCCACCGACAGGATCGGCTTGCCTGCAGTGTTCTTGATGTAGCGCGACACACCGGTAATGGTGCCCCCCGTGCCCACGCCCGCCACCAGCACGTCCACGGCGCCATCGGTGTCGTTCCAGATTTCCGGGCCGGTGGTTTTTTCGTGGATGGCCGGGTTGGCCGGGTTTTCGAACTGGGCCGGCATAAAGTAGGTGGCCGGGTCACTGGCAACGATTTCGCCGGCCTTGTCGATGGCGCCCTTCATGCCCTTGGCCGGCTCGGTCAGGACCAATTCGGCGCCGAGGGCCTTGAGCACCTTGCGGCGTTCGATACTCATGGACGCCGGCATGGTCAGCAGCAACTTGTAGCCACGGGCGGCGGCGACAAAGGCCAGGCCGATACCGGTATTGCCGGAAGTCGGTTCAACGATGGTCATGCCCGGCTTGAGTTTGCCGGTGCCTTCGGCGTCCCAGATCATGTTTGCGCCAATGCGGCACTTCACCGAATAGCCTGGGTTACGCCCCTCGATCTTGGCCAGGATGGTCACGCCACGCGGTGCGATACGGTTGATCTGAACCAGGGGCGTGTTACCGATGGAGTGCGCGTTGTCTGCAAAAATGCGGCTCATGGCGGATCCTATTAGGCGGTTTTCAGAAAGGTTCCAAGGGTATGCCTCGTGCTGCAAAGCGTCCAGTCGAAGGAACGTTGCACCTGCCGCAGGGGTCCACCGCACCAGTATGGACAGAGGACTCTCCCCATGAAACGTCGCTACAGCTGGCCACTATGGACCATTGCCGGATTGCTGGTGGTCCTGGTCGCCGTGAGCATCGCGCTCCCTTACCTGGTGCGTAACTACCTGAATGACAAGCTCGCCAACATGGGCGATTACCGCGGCCAGGTGACCGACGTGGACCTCGCGCTGTGGCGGGGCGCCTACAGGATCAACGGCCTGGAGATCGTCAAGGTCGACGGCAAGGTGCCCGTCCCGTTCGTCAAGGCGCCGCTGATCGACCTGGCGGTGAGCTGGCACGCTCTCTGGTACGACCACGCGGTGGTGGCCAAAGTGCTGTTTATCCAGCCCGAGGTTAACTTCGTCGACGGCGGCGCCAACAAACAAGCCTCCCAGACCGGTAAGGGTACCGACTGGCGCGAGCAGTTGAGTAAGTTGGCCCCCATCACCCTCGACGAAGTGCGCATTGAAAACGGCAAGATCGCCTTCCACAACTTCAGCTCCAAACCCGTGGTGAAGATCGATGCGACCGACGTCAACGCCAGCTTCTACAACCTGACCAATGTGGTCGACGTCAAAGGCCGGCGCGACGCGCGCTTCGACGGCAAGGCCCTGCTGCAAGGCCAGGCTCCGCTGGAAGCCACCGCCACCTTCGACCCGCTGAGCAATTTCGAGAACTTCGAGTTTCGCTTCCGCGCCAGGGACTTGCAGCTCAAGCGCATGAACGACTTCGCCGCGGCCTATGGCAAGTTCGACTTCAAGGCCGGCACCGGGGACGTGGTGATCGAAGCCCAGGCGGAAAAAGGTCAATTGACCGGGTACATCAAACCGCTGCTGCGCGACGTGGAAGTCTTCGACTGGCAGCAGGACGTGGAGAACAAGGACAAAAACATCTTTCGTTCGATCTGGGAGGCCGTGGTGGGCGCCAGCGAGACCGTATTGAAAAACCAGGCAAAGAACCAGTTCGCCACCCGCGTGGAACTCAGTGGCAGCGTGCACCAGCAAAATGTCAGCGCGTTCTCCGCATTTTTGGCGATTTTGCGTAATGGTTTTATCCAGGCGTTCAATGCGCGCTATGAGCAGCCCAAGCCCTCGGCGGATTGAGCCCGGCCAGTGCCGCCCGCTATGATGCCGTTCCCTACACCCACACCCCAACGAATGAGTAAGGACACTGAAATGCGCATCGTAGGCTGGATACTGACAATCATGGGCTATCTATGGGCCTATTCAGGCGTGGTGAAAATCGCCGCGGCCGCCATGAACGGAGGGCCATTTGCGCGACAGTTCATTTTCACCGGCCTGGGTACGCTGATCGTGGCTGCACTCGCCCTTTGGGGCGGCAGCAAGCTCAGGGATAGAGCCGACGCGCGGGCGTGGGAGGCGGAAAAACACAAGAAAGGATCTGGGGCGTGACCGGTCATTCAGAGACTGAATAACCCGTCTGCGTTCACAGTCGCCGGGGCCGCGCGGTATAGTCCGGGCATTGATGAATTCGAGGAATGACCGATGAAGTTCGAAGGCACCCAGGCCTACGTTGCCACCGATGACCTGAAACTGGCCGTCAACGCTGCCATCACCCTGGAGCGCCCACTGCTGGTCAAGGGTGAGCCCGGCACCGGCAAGACCATGCTCGCCGAACAACTGGCCGAGTCCTTCGGCGCCAAGCTGATTACCTGGCACATCAAGTCCACCACCAAGGCCCACCAAGGCTTGTACGAGTATGACGCGGTCAGTCGCCTGCGCGATTCGCAACTGGGGGTGGACAAGGTGCACGACGTGCGCAACTACCTGAAGAAGGGCAAGCTCTGGGAAGCATTCGAGTCCGAGGAGCGGGTGATCCTGCTGATCGATGAAATCGACAAGGCTGACATCGAGTTCCCCAACGACCTGCTGCAGGAACTCGACAAGATGGAGTTCTACGTCTACGAAATCGACGAGACCATCAAGGCCAGGAAGCGCCCGATCATCATCATTACCTCCAACAACGAAAAAGAACTGCCGGACGCATTCCTGCGCCGCTGCTTCTTTCACTACATCGCCTTCCCCGACCGCACCACCCTGCAAAAAATCGTCGACGTGCACTACCCGGACATCAAGAAGGAGCTGGTCAGCGAGGCGCTGGACGTGTTTTTCGACGTGCGCAAAGTCCCCGGCCTGAAGAAAAAACCGTCCACCTCCGAGCTGGTCGACTGGCTCAAGTTGCTGATGGCCGACAATATCGGCGAAGCGGTGCTGCGCGAGCGCGACCCCACCAAGGCCATCCCGCCCCTGGCCGGTGCCTTGGTCAAGAACGAGCAAGACGTGCAGTTACTGGAACGCCTGGCATTCATGAGCCGTCGCGGTAATCGATAATGTTGCTCAACCTGTTCAATGAAATGCGCGCAGCCAAGGTCCCGGTGTCGGTGCGCGAGCTGCTCGACCTGATCAACGCGCTGAAGCAGCGCGTGACCTTTGCCGACATGGACGAGTTCTACTACTTGGCCCGGGCGATCCTGGTCAAGGACGAACGGCATTTCGACAAGTTCGACCGCGCCTTCAGCGCCTACTTCAATGGCCTGGAAAAGCTCGACGACCACCTGCAGGCACTGATCCCCGAAGACTGGCTGCGCAAGGAGTTCGAACGCTCGCTGAGCGACGAAGAGCGCGCACAGATCCAGTCCCTCGGCGGCCTCGACAAACTGATCGAGGCATTCAAGAAACGCCTGGAAGAACAGAAGGAACGCCACGCCGGCGGCAATAAGTGGATCGGCACCGGCGGTACCAGCCCGTTCGGCTCCGGCGGCTACAACCCCGAAGGCATTCGCGTCGGCGACGCCGGCAAACGCCAGGGCAAGGCCGTGAAGGTCTGGGACCAGCGCGAGTACAAGAACCTCGACGACCAGGTGGAACTGGGCACCCGCAACATCAAGATCGCCCTGCGCCGCCTGCGCAAGTTCGCCCGCCAGGGTGCGGCCGAAGAGTTGGACATCGACGGCACCATCGACCACACCGCTCGCGATGCCGGACTGCTGAATATCCAGATGCGCCCGGAACGGCGCAACACCATCAAGCTGCTGTTGCTGTTCGATATCGGCGGCTCGATGGACGCCCACGTGAAGATCTGCGAAGAGCTGTTCTCGGCCTGCAAGACCGAGTTCAAGCACCTGGAGTACTTCTACTTCCACAACTTCGTGTACGAATCGGTGTGGAAAAACAACCAGCGCCGCACCTCGGAGCGCACCTCCACCCAGGACCTGCTGCACAAGTACGGTGCCGATTACAAAGTGATCTTTATCGGCGATGCGTCGATGGCGCCGTATGAAATCACCCAGGCCGGCGGCAGCGTCGAGCATTGGAATGAAGAGCCGGGGTATGTGTGGATGCAGCGCTTCATGGCCAAGTACAAGAAACTGATCTGGATAAACCCGTATCCCAAGGATACCTGGGGTTATACGGCCTCGACGGGGATTGTGCGGGAGTTGGTGGAGGATCAGATGTACCCGCTGACGTTGCGCGGGCTTGAGGAAGGGATGCGCTTTCTCTCCAAATAAACGCCGATCCCCATAATGCAGGAGATCTCATGTGGGAGGGGCGGTGTTATGTAAATCGGCGCAAATACTCGACATGCTGCCGATGTGCCATTTCCTGCACCACCGGCACCAACCTCACCTTTTCTCCCGGCAAACACTGCGCCAACCGCGCCAGCGACAAAGGCGTCAACGCCCCCAGACGCGGATAACCGCCAATAGTCTGCCGATCATTGAGCAACACGATCGGCTGCCCATCCGGCGGCACCTGGATGCCGCCCAACGGGATCCCTTCGGAAATCAGCGACGGCCCTTGGTATTGCAAGGGCGTGCCCAGCAAGCGCATGCCCATGCGGTCGGCGCGGCTGTCCAGGGCCCACTCGGTGTTAAAGGCATCGAACAGGCTCTGGCCGCTGAACAGGCCAATTTGGGCGCCGACGATCACATCCAGCGGCGCCTTGGCCGGCAACGCCTGTGCGCTCAGCACTTTCATCGCTCCGCCGGTACCCGAATAGCCCAACCGCCCCCCTTCGGCCAGGGCCTTGCCAAAGCCGTCCGGCCCGCCGAGTTCCTCGCGTACCACCGTGGCACAACTGCCCAGCACATCCGGCGCATCAAACCCGCCGGGTGCCGCCAGGTAAGCCCGCGCGCCGCTGAACGGCTGGGTAAAGCGCAGGCGCTGGCCCTTTTGCAGGATAAAACTGCGCCCGGGGCTGATCGCACGTTCATCGATATACGCCCCCAGATCCGCACCGGCCAGCGACAACAGGCAATAGTCCTCGGCCTGCACGGTAAAGCCACCGAGGGTGATTTCCACCACCGGCGCGTCCAGCGCATTGCCCAGCAGCCAGTTGGCCCAGGACATCGACACCCAATCCAGCGCGCCGCCCTGGGTCACGCCCAGGTGGCGCACGCCAAAACGACCGGCGTCCTGCAGCAGGCACAGCGGCGTGCTGGCCTCGATGATCAAGCGGCTCATGCCTGCGCCTCCAACGGCGTGTCATCGCCACCCAGATTGATAAATTCGGCGTGGCTGACCGACTCAAAGCGCACCGTGTCACCGGGCTGCATCAGGCTGTAGCCGTCGCGCTCGCGGTCAAACAGCTTGGCCGGCGTGCGGCCAATGAGGTTCCAGCCACCGGGGGACACCACCGGGTAGGCGGCGGTTTGCCGCTCGGCGATGCCCACGCTGCCGGCCGCCACGCGTTTGCGTGGGGTGCTCAGGCGCGGTGTGGCGAGGATTTCATCCACCAGCCCCATAAAGGCAAAACCGGGGGCGAAGCCGAGGGCGAACACCTGGTATTCGTGGGCGCTGTGGCGGCGGATCACGTCGTCGACGGCCAGGCCACTGCGCCGGGCGAGCAATGTCAATTCAGGGCCGACGCTCAGGTCGTACAACACCGGCAGCACATGGCATTGGCCGCTGCCCTGGGCCTGGGGTTGCAGGTCGGTCAGGGCCTGGTCGATCAATTCCCGCGCCTGGGCCGGGTTCAACGCCGTGAGGTCGTAATGCACCATCAAGGTGGTGTAGGACGGCACCAGGTCCACCAGGGCTGCGCCAAAGCCGCTGCGCAGGCGCTGGGTGGCGGCGAGCATCCACGGCATATTGGCTTCGGCGATCACCTCGAACAGACGCACCATCAGGCAGTCGATCGCCACCACTTCAATCCGTGGCTTCATGCTGGCTTCAATGCCTCGCGGATACGCTTTACGGCGGCGACCGAGCTGGCATTGTCGCCATGCACGCACAGGGTATTGGCGCGCAATAGCAACGGGCTGCCGTCGCTGGCGGTAAGGGGTTCGCCACGGGAAAGAGTCAAGGACTGCTGGACGATGACCTCTGGATCATGGTGCACCGCCCCCGGCAATTGACGTGAAACCAGATGGCCGTTGGCGTCGTAGGCACGGTCGGCAAAGGCCTCGAACCACAGGATCACCCCGTATTCGTCGCCCAGTGCCTGGGCCGCGCTGTTGTCGCGGGTCGCCAGCAGCATCAGCGGCAGGTCGCCATACGCGGCCACGGCCTCGATCACAGCACGCAGTTGCGCCGGGTTGGCCATCATGTCGTTGTACATCGCGCCATGGGGCTTGACGTAACTGACACGCCCGCCCTGGGCACGGCAGATGCCGTCGAGGGCGCCGATCTGGTAATGCAGCAGGTCCTGGATTTCCTGGGGGGTGTAGGCCATGGAGCGGCGGCCGAAGCCTTGCAGGTCCTGGTACGCCGGGTGTGCGCCGACCTGTACACCGTGCTTGAGGGCCAGGCTGACGGTCTTGCGCATGATGCTCGGATCGCCGGCATGAAAGCCGCAGGCCACGTTGGCGCAATCGATGAACGGCATGACCTCGGCGTCCAGACCCATGGTCCAGTTGCCAAAGCTCTCGCCGATGTCGCAATTCAATAGCAGACGGCTCACGCTGGTTGCTCCTGTAGGCTTTGTTTTTTTGTAGTGTGGGATTTTTTACGCAGAACTCGCAACTTGTCCTGATACCCCAACGGCGCTTATCGTGGAATAGCCTGATTTTTGGCGTTTGCCCGGTGCGGCGTCCAACTAATAAAAACCGATCCATGCATAAGAAAAAGTTGATCCCATGAATTTGAAGTTCCTCGAAACCTTCGTCTGGGTGGCCAAGCTCAAGAGCTTCCGCCTGACTGCGGAGAAGCTGTTCACCACCCAGGCCTCGATCTCCAGCCGCATCGCCGTGCTGGAAAGCGAGCTGGGGGTAAAGCTGTTCCTGCGCGACTCCCGGGGCGTGAGCCTGACCCCGGAAGGCTTGAAGGTGCTCGATTACGCCGAGCAAATGATGGTGACCATGCAGGGCCTGAAGCAGTCCCTGGAAACCACCAGCAGCAAGGTCGGGCGCATTCGCATCGGTGCGATGGACACGGTGATCCACACCTGGCTCAGCCCATTGGTGGCGGAACTGATGGACCATTTCCCATTGGTGGAAATCGAATTGGTCGCCGATACCGCGCTTAACCTCAGCGATCAGCTGCAAAAAGGCTTTCTCGACCTGATCCTGCAAACCGACCTGCTGCGCCTGGAAACCGTGCGCAGCCTGGAGCTGGCCAGCCATCCCATGGCCTGGATCGTCGCCAGCCAGTCGATCTACAACCGCGACTACGCCTCCCTCGCCGAACTGGCCCAGGAGCGCATCATCACCTACTCGAAAAACTCCCACCCGCACCAGGACGTCATCAGCCTGATGCAGGCCAACGGCGTGGCCGCGCCACGGATGAACTGCGTGAACTCGGTGTCGGCGATTACCCGGTTGTTGCGCGATGGCTTCGGGATTGGTGCGTTGCCGCCGGTGCTGGTCAGGGAAGAATTGGCGCGGGGCGAATTGGTGATGTTGCCGATGGCGCAGAAACTGCCGAACCTGCAGGTGGTGGTGTCGTGGCGCGTGGGGGTGGAGTTGGTGGAGGAGATTGTCGGGCTGTGCCAGAAGGTCGTTACCCGCTATGCCGAGGAAGTCGGCGAAGAGCGGATGGTGCTGAGCAACTGAATAAACCGGATACACATGTGGGAGGGGGCACGTCGAGTCGTCGCACCGCCCCTCCCACATTAGACCGAGGTGTGGGTTAGAGACCTTTCAGGTCCCGTTCTTCGATTGGCCGGCTCTGGCGCAAGCGCTTGCCGCCCAGCACCACCCAGTCGATCAGGCGGAACAGGCACTCCAGGCCAAACGACAGCAGCATCGCCCCGCCCAGGCCCCAGCCCATGGCTTCGGGGGTCAGCAGGATCTGGTAGCTGTAGCCGTTCCAGGTCTCCAGGCGGATATCCGGGTCGGCGGCCACCGCCACTTGCAGGGCGCGGATGTACCATGGGCCTTGCATGGCCTGGAATTGCTTGTCCAACGCCACCTGGCGGTCAAGCATGGCGCCCAGGCTGTTGGCGTCGCTCTGGAACACCGGGTCGTCGCTGGCGCGGTAATGCGCCACCAAGGCCTTCAAGTCACCGTTGAAGAACTGCCGCGCGGTGGTTTCAAACCCGCTCAGGCCGGTCTGGGCCTCGATCAGGTGGGCTTCGACGCGCTTGGCGTAGTCGTTGATAAACCCCGGCACTTGCACGCCGACCAACAGGCCAATGGCAAACAGCACCAACCGCAGATAACTGAGCAACATGGTCGATATCCTTACTCGGTAACGCCCTGGCTGACGCATTCACCGCGTCGCCACAGGCTCCATTGGCCCGGTTCGTAGCGGGTCCAGTTTTCGTTGTCGGTCAACGGCTCGGTGGCGATCACCGTCACCACATCATTGGGGGTGGTTTCGGCCTGAAAATCGACGATCACGTCGACATCCTTCAGGCGCGCCGGACCAAACGGCGCACGCCGGGTGATCTGCGCCAGTTTGGTCGAGCAATAGCAAAACAGCCAGTCACCGTCGCTGAGCAGGCAGTTGAACACACCTTTGCTGCGGTATTCGGCACAGGCGGCGATCAGGTCCGGCAGCATCTGTTCGATGTCCACCGGCTCGGGGAAGGCCTCGCGCACGCGGTTGAGCAGGTCGCAGAAGGCCGCTTCGCTGTCGGTATCGCCGACTGGCCGATAAAACGTGGCGCGGGGATGGAAGTCCGCCAACTGGCCGTTGTGGGCGAAACACCAGTTGCGGCCCCACAGTTCGCGCACGAACGGGTGGGTGTTGGCCAGGCTCACCTTGCCGACGTTGGCCTGGCGGATATGGCCGATCACCACTTCACTCTTGATGGGGTAACGCTGCACCAGCAGGGCGACTTCCGACTCGCTGCTGGCGGCCGGGTCCTGGAACAGGCGCAGGCCACGACCTTCGTAGAAGGCGATGCCCCAACCGTCGCGGTGGGGGCCGGTACGCCCACCGCGCTGCATCAGCCCGGTAAAGCTGAACACGATATCGGTGGGGACGTTGGCACTCATGCCCAATAATTCACACATGCCAGGGCTCTCGCTGCAGGGCGGACAACGTTAAAGGCGCGGTTCGACCCGCATACCGCTCACCGGTGCAGGACGACGGAACGGCTCATCGTCTTCATCCACAGGCTCGGCGGCCAAGGCGGCGTCGGTGGCGGCCTTGCGCTCACGGCGGGCGTTGGCGGCGCGCTCGATGGGCCAGCGGATCAGCACAAACACGAGGTACACACCAAAAGCGATCAGGGTGTACATGAACAAATCGGAAATCGCCCGCCAGGCGTTATTGCCGACCTTGAGCACCAGGTCCAGGGCCGTGATGGCCACGGCCGGCGCGAACTGAGTCTTGACCGGGTCGACGATGGTCGGGCTCAGCAACAGCACGGCCATCAGCAATTGCAGCGGTTCGCGCAGCCAGCGCCAGATCCAGCGGGTCATGCGCCACCACACCAACAGGCAGCCCAAGGCAGCGAAGGCGTAAAGGCCCCAAGCGGTCAGATAGTCGTTCTCGGTCATGGTGTCCATGGCAAGGTAGGCAAACAGGCGGCTATGATAACGGCTTTTGCGTGTCGCGGCTGCAATGCCTGCCACCTTCCGCCAGACAGAGAGTGCTCCATGCCTTCATCGACCGCCCCGATTGCCCGTAAAGCCCCAGGCCAGGACCCGTACGCCTGGCTGCAAGAGCGCGACAGCGTTGAGGTCCTTGATTACCTGAAGGCCGAAAATGCCTTCCAGGAAGCCCAGCTCGCCGACCAGCAGGCCCTGCGCGAAACCCTGTTCGAGGAGATCAAGGGCCGCATTCTCGAAACCGACCTGTCCCTGCCCTCCCCCTGGGGCCCGTACCTGTATTACACGCGCACCACCGCCGGTGACGAATACGCCCGCCACTACCGCTGCCGCCGCCCGGCCGACGACGGCAACCAGGTGGACGACAGCAGCGAAGAGCTGTTGCTGGACCCGAACGTGCTGGCCAACGGCGGCTTCTTTTCCCTCGGCGCATTCAGCATCAGCCCCGATCACCAGCGCCTGGCCTACAGCCTCGATACCAGTGGCGAAGAGATCTATACCCTGTTCGTGAAGGAATTGGCCACGGGCAAAGTCAGCGAACTGGAGTTCCAGGATTGCGACGGCAGCATGACCTGGGCTAATGACAGCCTGACCCTGTTCTTCGGCGAGCTGGACGACACCCACCGCCCGCACAAGCTGTATCGCTACCGCCTGGATGGCACGGCGGCGCAGGAAGTGTTCCATGAGCCCGACGGCCGGTTCTTCCTGCATTGCTACCGTTCCAGCTCCGAGCGCCAGTTGCTGCTCTCGCTCGGCAGCAAGACCACCAGCGAGGTCTGGGCGCTGGATGCCGACCAGCCGCACCTGGTCTTCACCTGCCTGGCGCCACGGGTCGAGGACCATGAATACGATGTCGACCACGGCCAACTGAATGGCGCGTGGACCTGGTTTATCCGCAGCAACCGTGATGGCATCAACTACGCCCTGTTTGTGGCGACCGACATTGGCGACGTGCCGACCGAGGATGAGTGGCAGAACCTGATCCCCCACAGCGATGACGTGATGCTCGACGGCGTCAGCCTCAACACCGGCGCCATGACCCTGAGCCTGCGCATCGGCGGCCTGCCGGTGATCGAAGTGCACCCCCAGGGCTTGCCGGCGTATCGCGTGGAGCTGCCCGACGCCGCCTACAGCCTCTACGTGCAAAACAGCCTGGAATTCGTCAGCGACAAGATCCGCCTGCGCTATGAAGCCCTGAACCGCCCGGCCCAGGTGCGCCAGCTGGAACTGGCCAGCGGCGCGCAGCAGGTGCTCAAGGAAACCCCGGTACTCGGCGTGTTCAATGCCGATGACTACGTCAGCCAGCGCCTGTGGGCCACCTCCGCCGATGGCACCCAGGTGCCGATCAGCCTGGTGGTCAAGCGCGACCAACTCGGCAAACCGACACCCTTGTACCTGTATGGCTACGGCGCCTATGGCTCAAGCCTCGACCCGTGGTTCTCCCATGCACGCCTGAGCCTGCTGGACCGTGGCGTGGCCTTCGCCATTGCGCATGTGCGCGGCGGTGGCGAACTGGGTGAAGCCTGGTATCGCAATGGCAAGCAGGAACACAAGCAGAACACCTTCAGCGACTTTATCGCGTGTGCCGAACACCTGATCGCCGAGGGCCTGACCACCTCCAGGCAACTGGTCATCAGCGGGGGCAGTGCCGGCGGCCTGTTGATCGGCGCGGTGCTCAACCAGCGTCCGGAGTTGTTCCAGGCGGCGATTGCCGAAGTGCCGTTTGTCGACGTGCTCAACACCATGCTCGACCCGGAATTGCCGCTGACCATCACCGAGTACGACGAGTGGGGCAACCCCGAAGAGCCTGCGGTGTATGAACGCATCAAGGCCTACGCGCCGTACGAAAACGTCAGCGCCCAGGCCTACCCGGCCACGCTGGTGATCGCCGGCTACAACGACAGCCGCGTGCAGTACTGGGAAGCGGCCAAGTGGGTGGCCAAGTTGCGCGCGACCAAGACGGACGACAACCTGCTGTTGCTCAAGACCGAACTGGGTGCCGGCCATGGCGGGATGAGCGGTCGCTACCAGGGATTACGTGACGTAGCCCTCGAATATGCATTCGTGTTCAAGGCGCTGGGGCTGGTTTAAGGAACTTAGCGGGGCGGTCCTGTCTGAACATTCAGACCGCCTCCTGATTGATGGACCAAGATTGCAGCCATGGCACTACCGACGCTAATGAATACCGAAATCCGCGACATGCTCATGGACTGCGGCCTGTTCGACCCGTTGTTGCCGGAAGACTTCTACGTCGCCGCCGGCTACTTCAATATCAGCAGCATTGCCGAGGGCGAGGTGATTTTCCTCGAGGGCGATGCCGGCACCTTCATGTGCATCATCCACAGCGGCCAGGTGGCGGTGCAGAAAACCAACCACACCGGCCAGCGCCTGACCATTGCCACCCTGCGCAGCGGCCGGGCCTTTGGGGAGATGGCCGTGCTTGACGGCGAGCGGCGCTCCGCCAGTTGCGTGGCCGCCAGCGACTGCGTGTTGTTGAACCTGGGCAAGGACGCCCTGGAAAAGATGCTCAATGAAACGCCGCGTGTGGCGGCGAAGATCATCCGCGCAATCGCCATCGCGTTGTCCAAGCGCCTGCGCATGGCCGATGGGCAATTACTCTCCCAACAGTTTTAACCGCCGGGCGTCTTCGGCTTGCTGTCGTTCTGCTGCAGGCCGGGCACCGTCTGGTCCTTCGGCGGTGTCGGCAATACGATGGGCACCAACGGCGGTGAGCCATTCGTCTTCGGCACGGCCGGCGGGGTGATCTGCGGATACAGCGTCGGCGTTGGCGTGCCCGGTGCGCCGGGGCTAGGTGCCGGCGCCACCGGTACGGTTTGCAACTCCTGAGCCTGCGCCGCACCCAATGCGAGCGCGCTCAACACAATGACCGTTAGAATGCTGCACTTCATCGATGGCTCCATGGCCTGACCGGAATGTCGTAAGGCTACTCCCAACCGCGCAAGAATGCCCTTCCCAATGAGATTTCCATGAAACGTTTCGTTCTGCTGGACACCACCCCGATCCCCGACAACGGCGGTGCCTTGTGCCTGTTCGAATACGGTGAAGACTTTGTCATCAAGATCCAGGGCGGTGACGGCGGCCAGTTGATGAACACGCGCATGCACGGCTCCGAAGACGCGCTGGCGGAAATCCCTTGCCGCAAGGTCGCGGGGCGCCCGGGCTCACGGGTATTGATCGGTGGGTTGGGCATGGGCTTTACCCTGGCGTCGGCGCTCAAGCACCTGGGCAAGAGCGCCGAAGTGGTGGTGGCGGAACTGGTGCCCGGTGTCGTGGAATGGAACCGGGGGCCACTGGGGGAAAAGTCCGGCCGCCCACTGCTGGACCCGCGCACGGTGATCCGCATGGAAGACGTGGCCAAGGTGCTGCAGGCCGAGCCCCAGGGCTTTGACGCGATCATGCTCGACGTCGACAACGGCCCCGAAGGCCTGACGCAGAAGGCCAACAGCTGGCTCTATTCCGCCGGTGGCCTGGCTGCCTGCGCCAAGGCCTTGCGGCCCAAGGGCGTGCTGGCGGTGTGGTCCGCCAGCGCCGACAAACTGTTCAGCGACAAACTGCGCAAGGCCGGTTTCAAGGCCGAGGAAGTGCAGGTGTTTGCCCATGGCAACAAGGGCACCCGGCATACCATCTGGATAGCGGAGAAGCTCAAGGGCTGAGCACGCTTCCCAAGACGCCCCTCCCACATGTTGATCCCTGTCAGTTGTGGGATTTGCGGTAGTCGATCACGTACGGCACTTTTTTGTCGAAGGTCTTCTCCAGCTCATCGCGGTCCAGCCGGGTCATGCCGCCCAGTTGATGGGCGGTAAAACCGCTGTCCCCCACCTGCGAGCCCGGCGCCAGGCTGACCATGCGCTTGGCGACCGATTCGATAGCATCCTTGTAGCCGCCTTTCTTGTTCAAGTTGTACTGGCCCAGATCAATCTGTGTGCGCAGCCAGTTACCCCAATAGAACTCCAGAAACTCCGGGGCGATCTGCCCGTCATTCGGCTTGCCATAGGCGGCCTTGCGGGTGAAATACACCAGGCTGCGGAAGGTGTCGTCCTGCAGGTTCTTGAAGCCCAGGTGCGCCGGCAGTTGTTCCGGCGGCAGGGCCTGGCCCTGGTTGTCCTTGAGCCAGACCTTGCGGGCCGCTTCCATGCGCTGCCAGAAGCTCGCCATGTTCGGGCTGTTGCTGAAGTCATCGGTGACCTTCACCCACATTTTCAGGCGCGGGCCGCCGCCGGGCACTTCCCACAAGGTGGTGAAACTGTGGTGACCGTCGGTCAGGTACAGTTGGCCGGCGGGGCCGACCACCACGGTTTTCATGTCCTCGGGATGGGTGCCCACCGGGTCCTTGCAGGTGAAGCTGTCGGGCTGGTGCAGGTCAGCCTTGTCGGGCACCTTGTCGGCCTCGCCCTGGCCGTTGGTTTCGCAGTATTCATCGAAGACCTTGGCGGGTTTGTCGGCGAACAGGCCCAGGCTATAGTAGATCTGGTCGAAGCCCACCACCGCCTGGGTCGGATGCAATTGTTCAAGGGCAACCTCGATCACCTGCCCGGGCTTGGGCGTCGAGAGCGCCTGGGCCTGAAGGGTAACGACACACAGCAGCAGTGCAACAGTCCATGAAAGCAGACGCATGTTTTTCAGATCCTTATGAGTAAAGTAAATCGATCCCAGCGGTCATTTGCGGCGCAAGCGGCTAGAATCAACGCTATCCGTGACCACCAAACAGCCAGGAGCCATGATGAGCTCGACCAACCCGCCCTCCCACACCGCCAAGCTGGACCGCATCCTTGCCGATGCCCAGCGCGACCGGGAAATGGGCTACCGCGACAAAGCCCTGAAGATGTACCCCCACGTGTGCGGCCGCTGCGCCCGTGAGTTCGCAGGCAAGCGCTTGAGCGAACTCACCGTACACCACCGTAACCACAATCATGATGACAATCCCCAGGACGGCTCGAACTGGGAGTTGCTGTGCCTGTACTGCCACGACAACGAACACTCGCGCTACACCGACCAGCAATACTTCGGCGAAGGCTCCACCAGCAGCCCGACGATCGCCAAGGCCACGCATAACCCGTTTGCGGCGTTGGCGGGGTTGATGAAGAAGGACGACTGAAGAGTGTCGTCGCCTGTCCTGGCCTCATCGGGAGCACGCCCCCTCCCACATTTTGAGTTGCGAACACTTTCAAATGTGGGAGGGGGCTTGCTCCCGATAGCGTTAGCCCAAGCAATACACCGCCTTCAGGCCGTATAATCGCCGCTTTTCTCCAAGGCACCCTTCCCCGTGGGCAATAAACGCTACAGCTGCATCGGTCTGTATAACCCCAAATCCCCCGAAAACGTTGGCTCGGTCATGCGTGCCGCCGGCTGCTACGGCGTGGCCTCGGTGTTCTACACCGGCGTGCGCTACGAGCGCGCCCGGGACTTCATCACCGACACCAAGAAGGTCCACCACGACATTCCGCTGATCGGCATCGATGACCTGAAGAAGATCCTGCCCCTGGGCTGCATCCCGGTCGCCGTGGAGCTGGTGGACGGTGCCCGCCCGCTGCCCGAATACACTCACCCCGACCGCGCGCTGTATATCTTCGGCCCTGAAGACGGGTCGCTGGATAAAGACATCCGCGACTGGTGCGAAGACGTCGTGTACATCCCCACCACCGGCTGCATGAACCTGGCCGCCACCGTCAACGTGGTGCTCTACGACCGCATGGCCAAGGGCAATAACACCCGTTCGGGTCCCAAGTACTGATCTTTTGGGAACATCCGGCGCCTGCGCGCAGTCAGCTGCATACACTTGCCCTTGTTGGAGACAGATCATGAGCGACAGCACAACCTTGCGACCTATCATCGAACACACCCCCTTCCAGAATCAGCCCACCCAGAACGTGCACGGCTGGGAACGTATCGGCTCGGTGGCCGGTGGCGTAATGATGGTGGGCAAAGGCCTGCGCCGTGGCGGGATTTTCGGCCTGATTCAGGTGGCGATCGGCGGCGTGGCCCTGGCGCGCGGCTTTACCGGGCACAGCGCGCTTAAAGACAAGCTGGAACAGGGCCGCCAGGAAATGAACAGCGTGCGCACGAAGATCGAGCGTGCCGGTGCAGAGCTGAAAAACCTGAAGACCAAGGCGGAAGTGGCGGCGGAGAAAGCGGTTAAAACCACGGGTTAGATTCAAATGTGGAAGGGCTAGGCATCAGCGTAAGAGTTTGGAATCGAGCACCACCGACGATTCGCCGATGATGCTCTCGGCCAACTGCACAAACTCGGCGGTGGTGATGCTGTTGGCGCGCATCACCGCCTGCGCGAGATCATCCAGGGAGCGCTTGTTGTGAGTCTTTACGCGGATCTCGCGATCCAGCTCCTGCAACACCACCACCGCCCGTGACACCGTCGCACCGCTGACGTGGTCGCCGCGCAGGCTGGTCACGTCCTTGCCGTCCCTGGCCAAGCGCGCCTGTATCGCCTGATAGCGCTCATCGGTCACCCCGCCGGCACGGCGCACCAGTTCAATGGCGTAGTACTCCGCCAGCCCCTCGCTGATCCAGTCGCTGGTGTCGTGGTCGTTGAAGCGGCCAATCGCCTGCACCACTTCACGGATCAACGGGCTGCTGCCGTTCTCGCTGACCAGCGGCGTGCGGCTGTTGAGGTAGATCGAGTCGCGCGCCGAGACCGCGCCACGGCGCATCGGATCGCTGGCGCCCACCACCAGCAGCTTGGCCGGATGACGTGGGAACGCCGCTTCCACCTGCGGCCAGACAAAGGTCAGCAGTGTCAGCACATCCATCCGCCGCATGGCTTGCCCCTTGGGCGAGGCGATGGTCACTTCGGTCTCGCCCAGGCGCACGCGGCGGCTGCCCAGGGTGCCGGCGAGCATCCAGCCGGTGGGCCGGTCAAACAGGCGCGAGACGTTGTCGATGCGGAACTTGTTCTTGCCGATGCGCGGCCAGGCGGTTTCGATGCTTTTCCAGCCGGCCGGCAGTTCGAACACCAGGCGCGAGACCAGTTCGACGCCGTCCTGCTGGTCGAGGCGTGCGGGCGGCACCAGGTCTTCGCCGCGAAACAGTGCCCAGCTCGGGGTCATCCGCGCTTCATAAATACCCGGTTTGCGCGCGTGGCTCAGGCGCACCCGATAGGTCAGGCTGGCCTTGTTGGCGCTGGGTTGCCACAGGCCGCGGTGGTCATTGATGCTCCACTGGCCATCGGCCTTGAAGTCACTGTAGTCGCCGGTGCGGCCCAGGTCGAAGTTCAGGCTGCGCACCGCCGAACCCTGGGACAGGCTCACCCGCACCTCGGCCTGATCGTCCTGGGGCAGCAGCTTGACGTGATAATCCAGGTCGACTTTCTTCGCGCACCACGCAGGCATGCTCAACGCCAGCAACACCAGGCTTGCCGCCAGCTTGGTTCCCACCCTCATACACACTCCTTGCTCAGCCCGCGCGGAAGATCAGGTAATCCTCCCAGTCATCCTCGGGCACGCTGCCTTCGCTGAGCATGCGCCCGGACTGGGAAATGCGTTCGTGGTGCACGGCATCGCGGTCGCCGCAGACCAGGTGGTGCCACAGCGGCAGGTCCTTGCGCTCGCTGACCAGGCGGTAGCCGCAGGTGGGCGGCAGCCATTTGAACTGGTCGGCCTGGCCCGGGGTGAGCTGGATGCAGTCGGGTACCGAGGCACGGCGGTTGGGGTAGTCGGTGCACTGGCAGGTTTTCAGGTCCAGCAGCTTGCAGGCGATGCGCGTGTAATAGACGCTGTTGTCGTCTTCATCCTCAAGCTTTTGCAGGCAGCACAGGCCACAGCCGTCGCACAACGACTCCCACTCCTCCTGGTCGAGGTGTTCAAGGGTTTTGCGTATCCAGAAAGGTTCGACTTTGGCGGCCATGGCTCTACATCGGTATCGGTAGGTGAAAAGGCCGCCAGTCTAGTGCCCAAGGCCCCTGGGGCCAAGCGCTTACGACTGTCGGTATGACAAGACTTGTCAGTCTAGCGGGGGCGCAGTAGCTTTGAGCGCCGAATTGACGATCAGGAGCTGCCCATGACACGCGTTGCCGATTACCCGATCCATACCCAGTTCACCGAACGCTGGTCGCCCCGTGCCTTTACCGGCGAGAGCATCCCGCAGGAAACCCTGCTGAGCTTCTTCGAAGCCGCACGCTGGGCACCGTCGGCCTACAACTCGCAGCCTTGGCGTTTTCTCTACGCACGCCGTGATACGCCGGACTGGGAGCGCTTCCTGGGCCTGCTGAATGAATTCAACCGTGGTTGGGCACAGCATGCGTCGGCCCTGGTGATCATTGCCTCGAAAACCGACTTCATCGCCCCCGGTGCCACGGAAGAAACCCCGGCACTCTGGCACACCTTCGACACCGGCTCGGCCTGGGGCCACCTGGCGCTGCAAGCCAGCCTCAGCGGCTGGCACACCCACGGCATGGCCGGCTTCGATCAGGAGCTGACGCGCAAGGAGCTGAAGATTCCACAGGGTTATGCGCTGCATGCCGCCGTTGCGGTGGGCAAGCTGGGCGACAAATCGACCTTGCCGGAGTACCTGCAAGGCCGTGAAGCGCCAAGCCCGCGCAAGCCGCTGAGCGAGCTGGTGTCCGAGGGTGACTTCAGCCTTTAAGGCGGAGACGCCCTGCCGTTGCAAAACGGCAGGGTGAACCATCAAGGCTCTTGAGCGATGAGTTCACGGAATGCGTTGCGCAATTCAACGGTTTGCCGGTCGTACGCCCTCCTGACAACCGGCACCATGAACTCGGCAGACATACCATCCAAATCGATGGGGTAAATCTTGTTTTCCTTGCTGGAGTACATGAAGTTTTTCAGCTGTGGATCATTGTGAAAAATATCCTTCGCCTCCATCTGCGCCAATACATCGTCGATCAGCGTCCGTGCGTTCGGCGGCAGACTGCCCTTTTCAATCTGGCTTAGATCTACACCTTCGATTCTGCGCATTTTTATGTATTTGCGGCCTTCGTCGATCATCACCTCGGCAAAGCCATCGCCATAATATTTGTTCAGGTTCACCACCTGCATGTCGATATGGCCCTCGGCAGTGGTCAGCCGTGTAGGCCCCAGGTCTTTGTAGACACTCTTCCCGTCAAGACTGGCGTAGACGACGCCTTCCCCACCCTGGCCAATCTGAGGTCCCAGGTCGGCCTTGACCGAAACCGGGCTACCGCCGCGAATCCCCAGGCGCTGCCATTGATCACCCTGGACACGTTCGAGCAACAATGGGGTTTGCCGGTCATTGTGGTAAACCCGCGCCTGTATCCGTCCATCCTGCGTTCGGCCGACTTGGCGTACTTCGTAAATGGCGGTGTGGCCCGCACTGTCCGTATGGCGAATATGGGACATATGTCCGTCGACGCTGACATAAACCCCCTGACTGTTGGGTGAGAGCCCGGCAATTCTCGACGCCGGCACTTTAAACTCGCGATACAGCTGATTGTTCAGTTCGCCGGCCGAGTCCTTGAGGCGACTGAGCTGCCGGGACACTTTCGCCGCAGCGTGACGACCGCCATTGAGCAACCACCTGCCACCATCCACCAGCAGGTCGCCCCCGCTCAAAGGGTTGAAGGCTTCAATAGCGGTGGCCCCGACAAACCTCGCCGCCTTGGCCGCCTGGCCCAGCGTCGAGACGGCGCTGCCGAGGACCTTGCCCGCCTGCGCGGCCTTACCCGCCCCCAGTGTCACCAGGCCGACGACATCCATGCCCAAGTCGAAGAGACCTTGGCCGACATTGCCATTTTGAAAATTGACAATCGCCGAGCGAAAAGGGATGAGATTCAGAAAAAACTCGGAAATCGCCGCATTTCTGGTGCGCTCCTGATCATAGGACGTGGTGTCTCTGGCTTCATTGAGCAGATCGTCATTCTTCAGGTCGAGGGACTGCACGAACACGTCAGCGATCGCACGACTGCGCGCGGAGTTGAAGCTGTCAGGCGGCCGCGCACCTTCAGGTTGCGTCTGAAACTGCGAAGCGTACTTCTCCTTATCAGGCTCAAACAGCACGGTTTTGGACAGGATGTTGGCGTCGCGCTCCTCCATTTTGCTGGCGGTATAAGGTTCGGTGCGGCGGCGTATCAGAAAGTTGTCTTTCTCGATGGTGCCGCGTCGCGTGTCGATCGTGTACAGATTGACCTGCCCGTTTCGCGTCGCCTTCACCTCCAGCGTATGCCCCCTGACATGCAGGGCAGGCGGGGTAAACAAATCACCGGCAATTTTATATTGGTTGGTATGGAAGAACGCCAACTCTCCATACTCCAGGTTCTTGCGGTCTTCCAGAGGCAACGTGGCGATCAGTTGCCTGACCCGGTTCTGGTGCCCCTCTGCATGCGCGTGTATCGCCGTGTCGAAGGCCTCTTTGAACGGCGCAGCGACCCCCAGTTTGCCGGCTGAATAAAGGTCGCAAAAGCGCGTGACGGGTAGGCGTTTGTCATTGCTGAGCCAATGCTCCTGGGCCCCCAGCTTGCCCCCTTCCATGACGATATCGAGCATCGAACGCGCACCGGGGTGAACGCCTGGCCGGCCCTTCTTTAACCAGGCCTTATGCAGGTTCCTCACCTCGAAGAGGCGCTTATCCAGGTCAGGAAACGTCTGTTCAAGTTGGGCAAGCGCCATGTCTCTTCGGCTGGGGATTTGCGTCTGCAGCAAGGTGCTGGTGGTTTTCAACGCCTCCAGTTGGTGGTTGAACGCGATCCTCACGCGCTCCATTTCATTGGCCGATGGCGGTACACCAGGGGCGGCGAGAAACCCATTGGCGACACCCCAGTCCCTCAGCGCGTCATAGGCAATCTGCTGGGTGAGCGTTGCGTCAGTATTGAGTTTCTCGGCGGCCAGGAAAATCTCGGCGTACCCCATGCCAAGCGTACTGCCAGGGGTTTGCGCTTCAATCCTGGCTACCGCCATGGTCAATTGCACCCACAGCACACTGCCATAGGGCACGCTGCTGGGAATGTCCTTGACCAAGTATTCCGGCGCCACCCTGGCCAGAAGCAGCGATGCCCCCTGGTGGGCAATTCCCGCGTGCGCTCGGCCTTTGTCGATCAGGTGCCTGGCCAATTCGTCCACCACCACCGACGCAGGTTGCCCCCAGTGCCGACTGTGCGCCAGGTCAAAACCGGCGACGCTATTGCGCGTGGGGCCCGCCTCGGATTCGGGATCAAGCCTCAGGTAAGTCGCCGCCATGACAGCGTCGTCTGTGGGATCCGGTGCTTCGGAAAAAGGCACGTTGGCGCCGCTGGAAAGCGCCAATGGCGGCGTATTGGAAGAGGGAGGTGTGAAAGTGCTCATGGGCGTACCTGTCCTCAGTCAAATGGGTGTCCTTAAAAAGGCGCGAGTTTGCGCCCTCTGCGGTCACTGGGTGGGAGTGCCCGCAAAGGAGGTTCCATCTTGACTATCAGGCTTTGTGTCGCCGTCAGTAACCGCGCTCGAAATCCACTTCCCCGCGCAAGGCTTGCTTGGCCTTGTACGCGCGCAGGTTTTCCAGGAACAGCTCCACCATCATCGGCGGCGAGGTCGGCGCGGAGCTGTGCCCGGTCAACAGCAGGCCCCAGGCGGTCCAGAACGGGTGGCGCTGCGGCAACGGTTCCTGGCGGCACACGTCGATCACCGCGCCGGCCAGGTGCCCTTCTTTCAGGGCTTCGACCAGATCGGCATCCACCACCGCCACACCGCGCCCGACGTTGATGAACAAACCGGTCGGCTTGAACTGCTTGAACAGCGCTGCGTCGTACAGGTCATGGGTGTTCGGCGTGTTGGGCAGCAGGTTGATCACGTAGTCCACCTCCCCCACCAACCGACCCAGTTGGTCGAGCCCGGCCACTTCGATAAACGGCGCTTGTTCCCGCGCAGTGCTGGCGATGCCGTACAACTTGACGCCGAACGGCACGAGAAACTCGGCGACACGCTGGCCGATGTCACCGGTACCCACGATCAACGCCTTGCGCCCCGCCAGGCTCTGGCCGGTGCGGCTGTCCCACTTGCGCTCGACCTGGCTGACCAGTCGCGCCAGTACTTCACGCTCGTGGCCCAGCATGTAAGTGAGGACAAATTCGGCCATGACCTGGCCAAAAATACCGACGGCGCGGGTCAGGCGATAGTCGCGGGGCAAGCCTTCGGCCAGCAGCGGCGTAATGCCGGCCCAGGTCGATTGCAGCCACTGCGGCTGGTGGCCCTGGCGCAACAGTGTCGCCAACAGGTCCGGCTGGCCCAGCCATACCGGGCAATCGGCGGCCAGGCGCGACAGTTCGGCCGAGTCGCCGCTGGTGAGCACCTCCAGGTCCGGCGCCGCGTCATTGAGCAATTGGGCGTAGAGCGGGTGATCCTGTTCAGCAATCAGAACACGCATGGTTCAAACCTTTCAAAAACAGTGCAGACGGCCGCCCGCTTCCCTACGGCCACCGCCCACTAATACGATTCCATTGAAACCTGTGCCCCGGGCGGGGCACTACCCGATCACATCGGGTCGTTGCGACGCAGCAGCTCTTCGGGCAGGTGCTCGATGTACTCGTCCTCGGCCGGCGGCATTTGCAAGTGATAGCCCTGCTTGTCGAGGTTTTCCAGCACCACCACGATGTCCTCGCGCGACAGTTTGCGCTCCGGCGTCAGCACCATGTCGAAGGCGTGGTGCGGTTTGCCGAACGCCGCCATCAACGGCTCCGGCACGCGCTCCAGGGCGTCGCTTTTGAGCACGTAGAGGTACATGCCGTCTTTTTTCAGGCTGCGATAGATGGAGCAAATACGTTTCAAGGCTGTTCTCCGGCAGGGGCCAGGCTGTCGAGCAACGCCTGGCCCATCAACTCGCGGCGCCAGCCACGCAGCGAGTCTGGCAATTGGTAAGGCCCATCGGGGTAGCCACTTTTAACCAGGGCTTCGAGGGTTTTCTTGCGCAGCATCAGTTCCGGCGCCATCTCCAGGCGCTCGGCGAATGTCTGGCCGAGGGCGCGCAGTTGCTTGATCAGCGTGGCGGCGTCCACCGGCAGCGGTTCGGCCACGGCCGGCGGCCATTGGTCCATGGACACGCTGCCGGCACGCTTGATCAGGTCCAGCAGGAACTGGCCATCCTGGCGCACGGTACGCGGGTGCATGTCTTCGATCTTGCCCAGGGCGGCGAGGTTGTCCGGCTGGGACTTGGCCAGGGGCCACAGCGAGTGTTCGCGAATGATGCGGTTGCGCGGCAGGTCGCGGGCGCGGGCCTGCTGCTCGCGCCAGGCGCAGAGTTCACGCAATACGGCGAGCTGGGCACGGGACAGTTTCCACGCCAGCTTGGCGTCACGGTACACCTCGTACGGGTCGACTTCGCGGCGCAGGTTGGCAACCAGTTCGGCGCCGTCTTCCAGGACCCAGGCGTATTTATCATCCGACAAGCGCGGGCGCAGGCGAATGTAGACCTCGGCCAGGTGCACGGCGTCTTCGGCGGCGTAGCTCACCTGGGTCTCGGACAACGGCCGCTGCAGCCAGTCCGAGCGGGTCTCGCCCTTGGGCAACTCGATATCGAGCACGGCTTGCACCAGGCGCGAGTAGCCCATGGAGAAGCCGAGGTTCAGGTAGGCGGCGGCCAATTGGGTGTCGAACAACGGCACCGGCAGGCTGCCGGTCAGGCGCAGCAACACCTCAAGGTCTTCGCTGCAGGCGTGCACCACCTTGATCACCGCCGGGTTCTCCAGCAACGCGGCCAGGGGTTGCCAGTTGTCGATGGTCAGGGGATCGATCAGGTAAGCGCGTACGCCATCACCGATCTGGATCAGCCCGGCAATGGGATAAAAGGTGTCGACCCGCATGAATTCGGTGTCGAGGGCGACGAATGGCAACTGCTGCCATTCGGCGCAATGCTGGCCGAGGCTATCGTTGTCGCAGATCCAGTGAATATCGATGGCCACACGGCTCTCCCTTGAAGAATGGCGCGCAGTATATATCGCGAACGGGGCTAGCGAGCATCCGCAGTGCACAGGCAACCATGAAAACTCAGACAGGAGATGAAGAATAGTCCGACAAGTGGGAGTTATCCTTTCTTACGAAGAACGTAGACCCGCCACAGGCTGGAGCCCGGCATGAATTCCTGCTGACTCAAGACCTTGAACCCGGCCTGGCGAAATTCCTCTTCCACAGCGGTACGCGAGGGTACCGACACAATCACCGTGTCGCGGCTGACCCGGTGAAACTCGCGCAGCAACGCCATGCGCCCTTCGCTGCTGGGCACATGACGAAACAACTCCAGGCAGAAAATGCAATCCACCGCATTCGCCGACAAACCGATGGAAAACGCCGAGCCCTGGAAGGTCTTGACGCGCTTGAGCAATGACGGCGGATGGTGGCTACGGGCATGGTCGAGCATGTCCTGGGAATTGTCCGAGGCCAGGATCACCCGGTTGACGTGCTCGGCCAACACCGGCCAGAAGCGCCCCGAGCCGCAGGCCAGGTCCAGGATCAGCCCCGGCTCGCCAGCGACCTTGAGCGCCTGGCGCACCAACCACTCGTCGCGCCATGACGCCAGGCGCTGGCGCAGCCCGGGCGGGCGCGTGTCACCGCAGACCCTGGCGTGCTCAAGGCCACAGCGTTCGGCGTATTCGATCTCGATGGAAGAAGGAGGTTGTGGCGACATCGCAGGCTCATGTGACTGAAACGGTAGTGAACGACCTTGATTCGCAGCTTAACCCTTGCAACGTGAAAAAAAGGTCGAAGCCCTCACCAGCGTAAAAACCATCACGCCTGATGCAGATACCAACGCCAGTCCTGCTCGCCCACCTCGCCCATGAACTGGCGGTATTCAGCATGTTTCACCGCCAGGTACACGCCCAGGAAGTCGCTGCCGAACGCCTCCCGCGCCCAGCTTGAAGCCTCCAGTGCGCGCAGGGTGGTGAGCCAATCGGTGGGCAGCAACGCCTTGGCCTGGGCGTAGCCGTTGCCTTCCACCGGGGCACCGGGGTCGAGTTGTTCGCGAAGGCCACGTTGGATGCCCGCCAGGATCGCGGCCGCCGCCAGGTAAGGGTTGGTATCGGCGCCGCAAATGCGGTGTTCGATATGCCGGGAATGGGCCGGACCACCCGGCACCCGCAGGCTGACGGTGCGGTTGTCCACGCCCCAGGTGGCGGCCAGCGGCGCATAGCTGTTGGTTTGGAAACGGCGATAGGAGTTGGCGTTGGGGCAGAACATCAGCAGTGAATCGAGCAGGGTGCTGAGCATGCCCCCCACTGCGTGGCGCAGCAGTGGCGTGCCGTCGGCGGCTTCACTGGCGAACAGGTTGTTGCCCTCGGCGTCGGCCAGGCTGACGTGCATATGCATGCCGGTGCCCGCCAGGTCATCGAACGGCTTGGCCATGAAGCACGCAGCCATGCCGTGTTTGTGCGCCACGCCCTTGACCAGGCGCTTGTAGCGCACCGCTTCGTCCATGGCTTGCAGGGCGTCGGCGCGGTGTTCCAGGGTGATTTCCACCTGGCCCGGGGCGTATTCGGAGATCGCCGTGCGCGCCGGAATGCCTTGCAGTTTGCAGGCGCTGTAAAGGTCGGCGAGGAACGGTTCGATCTGCTCCAGCTCACGCAGGCCGTAGACCTGGGTCGCGCGCGGGCGACCGCCGTCCACGTCCCGCGCCGGTTGCGGGCGGCCATTGCTGTCGGGCTTCTGGTCGAGCAAGTAGAACTCCAGCTCCGCCGCCATCACCGGGTAATAACCGTCGGCGTTCAGCCCTTCGATTACCTTGGCCAGCAAATGCCGGGGGTCGGCCACGGTGGCGGGCAGGCCTTCGGTGGGATGCATGCTGACCTGCACCGCAGCGGTGGGGATCAGCCGCCACGGCATGCGCTGCAAACTGCCGCTGATCGGGTAGGCGCGGCAGTCGATATCGCCCACCTCCCACACCAGCCCGGAATTCTCCACATCGTCGCCATTGATGGTCAGGCCGAGGATGGTGCTGGGCAGCGGCCGCCCGCTTTCATACACCGCCAGCAATTCGTCGCGGTGCAGCAACTTGCCGCGCGGCACGCCGTTGTTGTCGAGGATAAACAGCTCGAACATCTCGATGTCCGGATGCCGTTCAAGGAAGGCGTGGGCTTCGTGCAGGCTGGCAAAAACACTCATGGGGGTTTCTCGTACGTTTGTGTCAGGCAGCCGCACACAAGGGTGCGTCATCCGTGGGGTAAATCAGCGTAGGAGAAGGGAGTCTGGCGGGCGCGCGTGGCGGCAGTGGAACAGGGCCCAGAAGGCGAGTTCGGAGGGCAGTGTCGCAGGGTGAGTGTCGGAAGAGCCGCCCATGGGTGGATCACAATGATAGAGATACGCCCAGCGTCACACGCCCACATAGGTGTTTAAATTCAGGGTTGATGGAGTTTGGTTGCGACTTGGCTAAACATTCGCCGCGCCTTGCTACCTTGGCCCTTGCTGGAAATAATGACCGCCCCCGAGCATGCCCCAAGGACCCGATCGCATGAAAACAACGATAACCCTGTGCGTACTGGCAAGCCTGGCCACCTCCGCCCTGGCCGACACCGCCCCCTCGCGCCTTGACCAGGTGCTTGAGCGCGGCACCCTCAGCGTCTGCACCACCGGCGACTACAAGCCCTACACCTCGTTGCGCGCCGATGGCGGCTATGAAGGCATCGACATTGCCATGGCCGAGTCCCTGGCCAAGAGCCTTAATGCCAGGATCCAGTGGGTGCCCACCACCTGGAAAACCCTGATGCCGGACTTCCTCGCCCAGCGCTGCGACATTGCCGTGGGCGGGATTTCGGTGTCCCTGGAACGCCAGAAAAAAGCCTTCTTCAGCCAGTCCCTCGGGGTCGACGGCAAGATCCCGCTGGTGCGTTGCGCCGACGTCAAGCGCTACCAGACCGTGGAGCAGATCAACCAGCCCCAGGTGCGCGTGATCGAACCGGCGGGCGGCACCAACGAAATCTTCGCTCGCGCCCACCTGGGCCAGGCGCAAATCCGCCTGCACGACAACGTGACCATCTTCGACGAACTGCTGGCCGGCAAGGCCGACGTGATGATCACCGACGCCAGCGAGGCGCGTTACCAGCAGAAGCAAAAGCCCGGCTTGTGCGCGGTCAACCCGGAGCGGCAGATGCAGTACAGCGAAAAGGCCTTCCTGCTGCCCCGCGATGATGTGGCGTGGAAGAGCTATGTCGACCAGTGGTTGCACCTGAGCGTGGCCACCGGCGTCTACGACGGCATCGTCAGCCAATGGTTGGCGGCGCCCTGAGCCAGAGCCGTCTACGCTGTGGTCACATCAATAAGAACGAGGGACGGAACATGAAGGGATTGCTCCGCGCCACCTGGCTGCTGCTGTTGTGTTTCAGCCAGGTGCACGCCGACGCGCCGGGTGAGGACGCCCAGGCCGCCAAGGCGTTGCTGGGAAAAGCCCTGGCCTACTACCAGAGCAACGGTGACAAGGCCTTCGCGGCGTTCAGCCGCCAGGGCGAGTTCATCGATCACGACCGCTATGTGTTCGTGGTCGACACCCAGGGCGTGCTGCTCGCCAGCGGCGGGCCCTCCTCCGCCTTGATCGGCCGGGATGTGTCCGAGGTACTCGGGCCAGAGTTGCGCCAGTCATTCAAGGACGCGCTCAAGGTGCCGGAAGGCCAGGGTATCCAACAGGCCGACTACCGCTGGCAGAACTGGAACGACGGCAAGGTCGAGCACAAGCATGTGTTTTACCAGCGTGTCGGCCAGCGCATCCTGGCCGTGGGTTACTACCTGCCGCGCGCCACCCCGGAACAGGCCCGGGCCCTGCGCAACAAGGCGGTGAACGCGTTGCTGAAGGATGAAGCCGGCACACTCAAGGCCATCAACTCATTGCAGGGCGGTTTCCTGCAGGATGACCTCTATGTGTTTGTCGTGGACTTGAACACCCAGCGCTACGTGGCCCATGGCACCAACCTGCGCCTGATCAACACTGACTTCAGCAAGATCAAGGACCCCGACGGCAAGCCGGTGGGCGAGCCGATCCTCAAGCTGATGGCCGAGCAGGACCAGGGGGAATACAAGTACCGTTGGAAGAACCCGGTGACGGATAAGGTCGAGAACAAGCATGCGTATGTGCGCAAGGCCGGGCATTTCATGGTTGCGGTGGGTTACTACAGCCCCTGATCTGAACTGGAATGCATTCAAATGTGGGAGGGGGCAAGCCCCTCCCACATCAGATCTCTATTGTGTCAGTCAGCGGTTTTTGTCTTCCCGCCCGCGCAGCACGCGATTGGGCATCGCGATCGCCGCCGCCAACCCCAGCAGCGATACCCCCGCACTCACCAGCAGCAAATGCCGGAACGTCACCCCCAGCTCCCCGCGCAGGGCATCCTGCGCCGGGCCTGGCGCGGCGTTCAGGCCGTCGAGCAGCACGTTGCCGGAACCGCCCTCGGCCACCAGCGCACCGCTGGCCAGGTGGGCGAAGCTGGAGTCCAGCAACAACGCCAGCAGCAACGCCGACATGCACGCCACCCCCACCGCGCCGCCCAGGGAGCGGAACAGGTTGGTGGTGCTGGTAGCAACGCCGATGTCCCGTTGCTCCACCGAGTTCTGCGCCCCCACCAGGGAGGTGGGGAACTGCATGCCGGCGGCGATCCCGCACAGCAACATGAATACGCCGGTCAGCAGCATATCCTGGGGCGCACTGTAGGCCATGCCCAGGATCGCCAGCGGGCTTAACAGCGCGCCGCTGAGGATCATCGGTTTGTAACGCCCGGTCACCGAGGTCATGCGCCCGGCGCAATAGGCGCCGATGGGCAGGCCCATCGCCAGGGGCAGCAAATGCAAGGCAGCGCTGTCGGCACCGCCGCCGGTCACTGTCTGAAAGCGCAAGGGCATCAGCACCGTCAGGGAAATCGCCTGGAAGCTGGTGAAGAAAATCGTGCACCAGCACAGCACCGCACTGCGGTTGGCAAACAGGTGCATCGGCAGCAAGGGCTCGCGGGCGCGGCGCTCGTGCCAGACGAACAGGGTCAATGCCACCAGGGCACAGGCCAGCAGCCCCAGCACCTGGCTGTCACGCCAATAATGGCCCTGGCCGATTTCGGTGATGCCCAACAGCAAGGCGGTGAGGCCGATGATCATCAGCACCGTGCCGAGGTAATCGATGATCGGCTTGCGTTGCGGCGCCGGCAGCCCCACCAGGGTGCGATGGGCCACGTACCAGGCACCGGCCCCCAGCGGCAGGTTGATCAGGAACACCCAGCGCCAGGATAAATACTCGGTCATGTAGCCGCCCAACACCGGCCCGGCCACGCTGGCCACTGCGTACATGCTGCTGAAATAGCCCTGATAGCGCCCGCGCTCACGGGGCGGGATGATGTCGCCGATGATCGCCTGGCTCACCGAGATCATTCCGCCGGCGCCGATGCCCTGCAGCACCCGCGCCAGCACCAGTTGCTCCATGCTCTGGGCCATGCCGCAGAACAACGAAGCGACGGTGAACAGGCCCATGCCGATCAGCATCATCGGCCGCCGCCCGTAGAGGTCGCCGAGCTTGCCGTAGATCGGCACCGCCACCGTCATCGCCACCATATAACCGGAGATGACCCAGGCCAGCAGGTTGACGTCGTGGAATTGCGCGGAGATGGCGGGCATGGACACGGCGACAATGGTCTGGTCCAGAGCGCCGAGGAAGATCGCCATCATCAACGAGGCGAGAATACTGCGCACCGCGGGGAGCGGGGGCGCGGGCTGATTGAGCTGAGTCACGGCAGAACCTTCGAGCAGGGCCCGCGGGAAAAGGCGGCCCGCGGGAATGCTCGATACGATAGCAGGCTATTCGATAGGCTCGTAAGGAAGTCCGACGTAATTTTCCGCGATGGTCTGGCGCCCGGCTTCGGAGTGGATGAAGTACTCCAGCTCGCTCTGGGCAATGCGCTGGCTGAATCCGTCGGACTCAGGGAATTGATGCAACATCGAGGTCATCCACCAGGAAAACCGTTCGGCCTTCCACACCCGGCGCAGGCAGATGGCGGAATAACGTTCGAGCAAGTCCACGCGCCCCTCGCCATACACCTTGAGCAAAATCCGGAACAAGGTGCTCACGTCGCTGGCCGCCAGGTTCAAGCCCTTGGCCCCGGTGGGCGGCACGATATGGGCCGCATCGCCGAGCAGGAACAGGCGCCCGTACTGCATCGGTTCCACCACAAAACTGCGCAGGGGCGCGATGCTTTTTTCGATGGAGGGGCCGGTGACCAGCTGTTCAGCCAAAGCGTTGGGCAGCCGGGTTTTCAGTTCCGCCCAGAAGCGTTCGTCCGACCATTCATCCACGGGCTCCTCGGCCGGCACTTGCAGGTAATAGCGGCTGCGCGTCGGTGAACGCATGCTGCACAGCGCAAAGCCCCGTGAATGCTTGGCGTACACCAGTTCCGCGTGCACCGGCGGGGTGTCGGCAAGGATGCCCAGCCAACCGAAGGGGTAGACCCGTTCGAACACTTTGAGCGATTCAGCTGGGATCGACTGGCGCGCCACACCGTGGAACCCATCACAACCGGCGATGTAGTCGCACTCCAGGCGAAACGCCTGGCCCTGATGCTCGAACGTCAGCCAGGGTCGATCACTTTTAAGATCATGGGGCTGCACGTCGCGTGCTTCATACAGGGTGGTGGCGCCAGCGGCGGCGCGGGCGGCCATGAGGTCGCGGGTGACTTCGGTCTGGCCGTAGATCATCACCGATTGGCCGCCGGTCAGCGTCTTGAGGTCGATGTGGGTCAGTTGACCGTCCAGCGCCAGCTCGAAGCCATCATGCACCAGGCCTTCGGCATCCATGCGCTGGCTCACGCCCGCCTCGCGCAGCAGGTTGACCATGCCTTGTTCCAGCACCCCGGCGCGGATGCGGCCTTGCACGTAGTCGGCACTCTGGCGCTCCAGGATCAGGGTCTGGATACCGGCGTTGTGCAACAGCTGGCCGAGCAAGAGTCCGGAGGGACCGGCGCCGATAATGGCGACTTGGGTTTTCAGGGTTTTCATTATTTTTATCGCCCGCAAGTTCCACCCGAACGGATCGAGTGAAAGAGTTGTCATTGATCTTGTGGCTGACAGTTTTCACTTGAGTGCGCAGTATAAGAAGGTGAAAACTGCGACAAAACCTGCGCTTTTTGCCAATTTGGGCGATTACCGCACCACTGTCCTGAGTATCGGATTGAAACCATGACCAACACCGCGATTCCGGTCTTCAAGCTTTACGGAGAAAGCCAGCAATGGCCGACCCCCGATTTGTTGCACTGCGAAACCATTTCCCGGCGCAGTCGGGAATACCAGTGGGAAATCCAACCCCACCGGCATGCGGATCTGTGCCAACTGCTGTACGTGCACAAAGGCCAGGCCGAGTTGGAAATCGAAGGCCAGCGCACCACCCTCAACGAAGCCACGCTGCAGGTATTGCCGCCGTTGTGCGTACATGGGTTTCGCTTTGCCGAAGATGTCGAAGGCTATGTAGTCACCCTGGCGGCACCGCTGGTCAGCCACTTGCAAGCCCAGCTGGGCGCAACGGCAGGCGGTTTGCAGACCCTGGGCAGCTACCCGGCGGGCAAGGACAGTGACTACCTCAACAGCCAGTTCGCCCGCCTGCAGGACGAATACGCCGACGACCAACCGGCCCGGGACATGCTGATGCATGCGCTGGTCAGTGTGCTGCTGGTGTGGATCAGCCGTCAGGCCATCCAGCGTCGCCACCCGCGTGCACCAAGGGGCCGCGAGTATTTCCGGCGCTTTACGCAATTGGTTGAACAGCACTATCGGGAACACCCGAAGATTGAGGATCTGGCCCACAAGCTGGGTATCTCGGTCTCGCACCTGAATGGAACGTGTCGGGAACTGGGTGGCCAGCCTGCCTTGCAGATCATGCATGACCGCCAATTACTCGAAGCCAAGCGCCTGCTGACCTACACCAGCATGACCATCAACGAGATGTCGGAAGTACTGGGTTTTTCCGACCCGACCAACTTCTCTCGGCTGTTCCGCCGACGGGTCGGGTTCTCACCCAAGGCGTTTCGCGAGCAACTCAAGGCCGAACAGCCGCCTACCTGAGTGCACTGAAACTGCCGGTGTGGGGAACGCATTGGTCCTGATGGCAGCTGATCGCAAAGGTCGGCTGCATCCGGGTCTGCTCCACGCGGTAGGCGGCGGTGCCATACAGGCCGGTCGCCAAGGCGCAGAGGAAGAAAATCATCAGGTATTTGCGGGTTTTAATGCTCATGGCACAGACCTCTGAGCGGATCTACAGGGTGCTGTTTAAAGCATAGGTCAACCAGGGCGAGTTGCCATTATTGGGCGACATTCAACAGGGTTATGTCGCTTTAGAGCCCCCTATCCCACACCGGCTCCTCGGGGAACCTCACCACCAGGAAATCCAGCAGGCTGCGCAGCGCCGAAGGCATGTGTTTGCGTGACGCATAGACCGCGTAGATGTTCATCTGCCGGGGTTCGGCCTCGGGTAGCAGACGTACCAGTTCACCACGGCGGATGTGATCGCCGGCCTGGTAGCTGGGCAGCATCGCTACACCCGCGCCGGCCAGCGTCACGCGTAACAACGTACTGGCTTCGTTAGCGGTGATATTGCCGTGCACCGGCACCGAGACGTGCTCGCCGTGCTCCTCGAAATGCCACAGGCTTTTGCCGAAGTACGAATGGGTCAGGCAGTTGTGCCGGGCCAGGTCCTCGACTTTCTGCGGCGCCGGGTGCTCCAACAGGTACGCCGGGGTTGCGCACACCACGGAGCGACAGACTGTCAGGCGCCGGGCGATCAGGTTGGGGTCCAGGTCGTTACTGGTGCGGATGGCCAGGTCGATGCGTTCGTCCACCAGGTTCACCGTGCGGTCGAGCATTTGCAGGTCAATGGTCACCAAGGGGTAGCGCTTGACGTACTCCGCGATGGCCTCGGCCAATTGCGCCTGGCCGAACGAGGTGCTGGCACTCAGGCGCAACAGGCCACGGGGCGCCTTATCGGGCTCACTGACGGCGGCCTGCATATCGCCGCACAATTCCAGGAGTTGCCGACAGCGTGGCAGGGTTTCGCCACCGGCCGCCGTGAGGCTGAGTTTGCGCGTGGTGCGGTGCAACAGGCGCGCGCCGACCCAGTCTTCCAACTCGGCCAGGTAACGCGACACTACTGGGCGCGACAGGTCCAGATGATCGGCGGCGGCGGACTGACTGCCCAGGTCCACCACCATGACAAACACGCGCATTGCTTGAAGACGATCCATGATTTGCCCGATTTCAGAAACAAACTATGTCCCAGCATCGCATTTTTAGTTCGGTTTAGTGCAACTAAGCTCTGTGCATCCTTTGAATCCACTGCTGGAGCTGCCCGATGTTCTCAACCCTCAAGCGCTTGACCTTCACCGCTGCCTTGGCATTTGCCGGCCATGCAGCGGCGGCCGACCTGACCCTGGATGTCTACAACCCAGGCGAGGCGGCGATCTTCCCGGTCAGCTCGGTGCTGGTCAGCGGCGCCAAAGACGCAATCCTGGTGGACGCGCAATTCGGCAAGGGCCAGGCCGAGCAACTGGTGCAGAAGATCCGCGCCAGCGGCAAACACCTGACCACCATCTACATCAGCCACGGCGACCCGGATTACTACTTCGGCCTCGACACCCTGACGGCCGCGTTCCCCGACGCCAAGGTCCTGGCACCGCAACCGGTGGTCGACCATATCAACGCCACCGTGGCCGGCAAACTTGAGTTCTGGGGCCCGAAAATGGGTGCCGACAAACCGGGCAAAACCATCGTGCCCCAGGTGCTGCAAGGCCACAGCCTGACCCTTGAAGGGCAGCAACTGGAGGTGATCGGCCTGGACGGCCCGCAGCCGGACCGCAGCTTCGTGTGGATCCCGTCGATCAAGGCCGTGGTCGGGGGCGTCGTGGTCGCGCAAAACATTCACCTGTGGATGGCCGATACCCAAAGCGCGCAATCCCATAAAGACTGGCTTGCGACCCTGCAACGCATCGAACAGTTGAAGCCACGCACGGTGATTCCTGGCCACTACCTGGGCACGCCGTCACCGCAATCCGTGGCCTTTACTGCCGACTACATCAAGGCCTTCGACGTAGAAACCGCCAAGGCCAAGGACGCCGCCGCCCTGATCGCGGCCATGAAAAAGCGCTACCCCACCCTCGCCGACGAAAGCTCGCTGGAACTGAGCGCCAAAGTCGCCAAGGGCGAAATGAAGTGGTGAATGGCTTTAAACCCTGACCGTACTGGAGAACATCATGAGCAAGATCGCAATCATTGGGGCCACCGGCCGTGCCGGCAGCCAATTGCTGGAAGAAGCCCTGCGTCGTGGGCATAGCGTGGTTGCTATCGCGCGCAATACCGACAAGCTCGCCGTACGCCCCGGCGTCACCGTCAAGCAGGTTGATGCACTGGATGCCAATGCCCTGGAACAAGCCATCAGCGGCAGCGATGTGGTGATCAGTGCGGCACACTTCGCCACCCTGCCCGCCAGCGCCGTGATCGGCCCGGTGAAAAAAGCCGGGGTGAAACGCCTGCTGGTGGTCGGCGGCGCCGGTTCGTTGCTGCTGCCCGGTGGCGGGCGTGTGATCGACAGCGCGGGCTTCCCGGCTGAATACAAGGCCGAAGCCAGTGCAGGCGCCGCGTTTCTGGACGTGCTGCGTCAGGAAAAGGACCTGGATTGGACGTTCCTGTCGCCGTCGGCCCTGTTCGATGGCACCCAGCGCACCGGTAAATTCCGCCTGGGCCAGGATGACTTGCTGGTGAGCAGTGACGGTACCAGCTCGATCAGCTTTGCCGACTACGCCATCGCCATGCTCGATGAAGTGGAAACCCCGAAGCACTCGCGCAAGCGCTTCACCGTCGGCTACTGACACCTGTGAGAGGGGGCTTGCCCCCTCCCACATTTGGATCTTCAGCGCCTACGACTGTTGCGCCTGGCTCACCAACCAATCCATCAGCGCCTCAAGCCCTGCCGACGGCACCGTCTCCGGCGGATACACCAGGTAGTACCCCTTCCCCGTCGGTACCCGCAGTTCAAACGGCATCGCCAAGCGCCCCGCCTTGAGATCCTCGCCCATCAACGCACTGTCGCCCATCGCCACCCCGGAGCCCTGGGAGGCCACGTTCATCGCCAAGTCCAACGTCTCGAAATGATGCCCCTGGCTCACGTTGCTCAACCGCGTATCCGCCGCCTTGAGCCACCGCGCCCAATCGCGCTCATCCCGCGTGGGGTGCAACAGCACCTGTTGCTGCAAGTCCGCCGGGGTGTGCAAACCGGCGAGCAGCGCCGGTGCGCAGACCGGGGTGAGTTGTTCGTCGAACAAGTGCCGCGCCTCGGCCGACTGCTCGGCGATGGGCGCATAGATCACCGCCGCGTCGAATCGCTCGCGACGAAAATCCACGCTGTAGGCCACGGTGGTGGTGAGTTCCACCGGCACATCCGGGCGTTCCTTTTGCCACTGCATCAAGCGCGGCAACAACCAGCGCATCACACAGGTGGAGGCCTTGATTTGCAGGGTATGGCGACGATTGCCGATCTGCTCCACCGCGTCGCCGAGCAGGCCGAACACCTGCTGCACCCGTTGCGACCACTCGCGACCTTCTTCGGTCAGGCTCAACCCCCGTGCCTGGCGCTGGAACAAGGCGTAGCCCAAATGGCTCTCCAGCCCGGCGATCTGCCGGCTCACCGCGCCTTGGGTGATGTGCAGTTGCTCGGCGGCGCGAGTGAAGTTGGAGCACTGGGCCGTGACCCAGAAGGTATGCAGCGCGGGCAGTGGCGGAAGGCGTTTCATAAGGGCGCAGCCATGACGTGAGGACATGGCTAGTATGACTTTTTATCGATTGTTGCCGCTACGGGCCAACCGGTCCAATACCGCCACGATTCCATGACAAGAGCGACACCTATGGCGACCTGCGGCGAAGTATTGGTCAACCTCCTGGAACGCTACGGCGTGGACCAGGTGTTTGGTATCCCCGGCGTGCACACCGTGGAGCTGTATCGCGGCCTGGCCCGCTCGAGCATCCGCCACGTCACCCCGCGCCACGAACAGGGCGCCGGCTTTATGGCCGACGGCTACGCGCGCACCCGTGGCAAACCGGGCGTGTGTTTCATCATCACCGGCCCGGGCATGACCAATATCACCACCGCCATGGGCCAGGCCTATGCCGACTCGATCCCGATGCTGGTGATTTCCAGCGTGCAATCGCGCAGCCAATTGGGTGGTGGGCGCGGCAAGCTGCATGAGCTGCCGAACCAGGGCGCGATGATGGCCGGGGTGGCGGCGTTCTCCCATACATTGATGTCGGCAGCGGAGCTGCCCGCGGTGCTGGCGCGGGCGTTTGCGTTGTTCCAGGCCGGCAGGCCGCGCCCGGTGCATATCGAGATTCCGTTGGATGTGCTGGTGGAAAACGCCGATGCACTGTTGGGCAGTCAACCGGTCAGCATCGCCCGTGCCGGTGCGGCACCGGCGGCGGTCAGGCAGATGAGCCAGTTGCTCGCCAACGCCAGACGCCCGCTGATCCTGGCCGGTGGCGGCGCGATTGAGGCGGCCGCCGAATTGACCCGCCTGGCCGAAGCCCTCGGCGCGCCGGTGGCCCTGACCATCAATGCCAAGGGCATGCTGCCTTCCGAGCATCCGCTGCTGATCGGCTCGACTCAGTCCCTGGTCGCTACCCGCGCGCTGGTGGCCGAGGCCGATGTGGTGCTGGCCATCGGCACCGAGCTGGCCGAGACCGACTACGACGTGACCTTCGCCGGTGGCTTCGAGATACCCGGCGCGCTGCTACGCATCGATATCGACCCCGATCAGACCGTACGCAACTACCCGCCGCACCTCGCACTGGTGGCCGATGCGCAGATCGCCGCCGATGCCTTGCTGACGGAATTGAACCGCACGCCGCTGGGCCCTCGCCGCACCGACTGGGGCGCTCAGCGCGTCGCCCGGTTGTGGGCCGAACTGGCCCCCACCTGGGACGCCGCCGCCCGCGCGCAAACCCTGTTCCTCAATACGGTGCTGGAAGCACTGCCGGGCGCCGTGCTGGTGGGCGACTCGACCCAACCGGTGTACAGCGGCAACCTGACCCTGAACCTCGACCACCCGCGCCGCTGGTTCAATTCCTCCACCGGCTACGGCACCTTGGGCTACGCCCTGCCCGCCGCCATCGGCGCCTGGCTGGGCCGTGGCGATGGGCAGCCGGTGGTGTGTTTGATCGGTGACGGCGGGCTGCAATTCACCCTGCCGGAACTGGCCAGCGCGGTGGAAGCGCGCACGCCGATCATCGTGCTGCTGTGGAATAACCAGGGGTATGAAGAGATCAAGAAATACATGCTCAACCGCGCCATCGAACCGGTCGGCGTAGACATCTACACCCCGGACTTTATCGGCGTGGCCAAGGCCCTCGGCAGTGCTGCCGACAGCGCTCACAGCGTTGCACAGCTACGCAGCGCCTTGCGCGCCGCCGCCGATCGCCCGGGGCCGACGCTGATTGAGATCAACCAGGACCTATGGATGAAGGAAGTAGCGGTATGAGCGCAGTATTGAACGGTGTGTATATCGACGGCGCATGGCGTGCCGGCCATGACGTGCTGGAGGTGATCAACCCGGCCACCGAGGCGACCCTGGCCCGCGTCAGCGTCGGCGATGGGCAGGCCGTGACCCAGGCCGTGGATGCAGCCAGCGCGGCCTTTATCGACTGGTCGAAAAGTAGCGGCCGCGATCGCGCCAGCCTGCTGCGCAAAATCGCCCAAGGCGTCAGCGCGCAGCGCGAGCAGTTGATGCACCTGCAATCGAGCAACAACGGCAAGCCGCTGTTTGAAGCCGGCATCGATGTGGACGATGTGATCGCCACGTTCGAGTACTACGCCGGTATCGCCGACGACATGGACGCCGGCCAGGATCGCCCGGTGGCGCTGCCCAGCGATGACTTCAGCGCGCGCCTGCGCCGTGAGCCGTGCGGCGTGGTGGGGCTGATCGTGCCGTGGAATTTCCCGATGGTCACCACCGCCTGGAAACTCGCCCCGGCCCTCGCCGCCGGTTGCTGCGTAGTGCTCAAGCCCTCGGAAGTCACGCCGTTGGCAGAGTTGCAGCTGGCGCAAATCATCGCTGACGCGGGCTGCCCGGCGGGGGTGTTCAACCTGGTCTGCGGCACCGGCTTGGCCGTTGGCGCACCGCTGGCGGCAGACCGTCGCGTGGCGAAGATTTCCTTCACCGGCAGCAACGCCGTGGGCGTGCAGGTGATGCAACGCGCAGCGGAAACCATCAAGGGCGTGAGCCTGGAATTGGGTGGTAAATCTTCGCTGCTGGTACTGGCGGATGCCGACCTCGACCTGGCGGTGGAGCTGGCGTGTGGCGGTGGCTTTTTCAACGCCGGGCAAATGTGTTCCGCCACCAGCCGCGTGCTGGTGGCCGACAGCCTGGCGGATGAATTCCTGCAACGCTTGCAGGCACGGGCTGAAGGGATTCGCGTCGCCGACCCGTTTGCCGACGACGTGGAAATGGGCGCGCTGATCAACCGCGTGCAGTATCAGCGGGTGCTGGGGCATATCCAACGGGGCGTCGAGGCTGGCGCGCGATTGGTGTGTGGCGGCGAACGCCCGGCGAACCTGGCGAAGGGCTACTTCATTCGCCCGACGGTGTTTACCGACGTGCCATTGGACAGTGCATTGTGGAACGAAGAAATCTTCGGCCCGGTGCTGTGTGTACGACCTTTTGCCACTGAGGAAGAGGCCATTGCCCTGGCCAACGACAGCGATTTCGGCCTGGTGGCCAGCGTGGTCAGCCGTAGCGTCGAGACCACCGAGCGCGTGGCGAATGCCTTGCAGGCCGGGTTGGTGTGGATCAACGCACCGCAGGTGATCTTCCCGCAGACCGCATGGGGCGGTTACAAGCAGAGCAGTATCGGCCGTGAGCTGGGCCCGTGGGGGCTGGCGGCGTTTCAGGAGATCAAGCATGTGATCCGGTCTATCTGACGACGCAGAACAACTGTGGGAGGGGGCTTGCCCCGATAGCGGTGGTTCAGTTAACCGCAATTTTTAGATAGTCCCTGCGACTTTCTCATTTGCCCCCCTCCCCCCTGCGTGGCCTGATTCACCCTTGTTCACTCAAGGCAGGCCCATGGAAAACGTTCAGGCAAAACCCACCACCGCCGTATGGCTGATGATCAGCGTCGTGCTGGTCGCCCTTAACCTGCGGCCGTCGATGGCCGCCGTGGGGCCGTTGTTGTCGTCGATTCGCGGCGACGTGCCGTTGAGTTTCAGCAGCGCGGCGTTGCTGACCATGTTGCCGGTCATGGCCATGGGCCTGGCGATGTTCTTTGGCATGGGCCTGGCCAAGCGCGTTGGCGAGCACCGCAGCATTGTGCTGTCACTGCTGGTGATTGGCGTGGCGACGTTGTCGCGATTGTTCCTGGATTCGGCCCTGGAATTGATCGTCAGCGCGATTGCCGCCGGTGTGGGCATCGCCATGATCCAGGCGTTGATGCCGGCCCTGATCAAGTCGCGGTTCAGCGACAACGTTTCGCTGTTCATGGGCCTCTACGTCACCGCCATCATGGGCGGCGCGGCGCTGGCGGCAGCGTTCTCCCCCTTCGTGCAGGTGCAGACCGGCAGCTGGCGCATCGGCCTGGCGATCTGGGGGTTTCTGGCGTTGCTGGCCCTGGTGTTCTGGTACGCCCAGCGCTCGGGGTTGCCACCGTTGCCCCAAGCCGCCGCCGGCCCTCAGGAATCGTTTTTCGGCAACGGCCGCGCCTGGTTGCTGGCGATCTTTTTCGGCCTCGGTACGGCGTCCTACACCTGCGTACTGGCGTGGCTGGCGCCGTACTACGTGGAGCAAGGCTGGAGCGAACAGAATGCCGGTTTGTTGCTGGGTTTCCTGACCGCGATGGAGGTGGTGTCCGGCCTGGTGACGCCGGCCATCGCCAACCGCAGCCGGGATAAACGCGGGGTGGTGGCGGTGTTGCTGGGGCTGATCATCCTGGGGTTCTGCGGCCTGATCCTCAGCCCGCAACACCTCAGTCTGCTGTGGCCGTGCCTGCTGGGCCTGGGTATCGGCGGGTTGTTCCCGATGAGCCTGATCCTGTCCCTCGACCACCTCGACAACCCGCGCCGCGCGGGGGGCCTTACCGCATTCGTGCAGGGCATCGGCTACCTGATTGCCGGCCTGTCGCCGCTGATCGCCGGGATGATCCGCGACCAGTTGGGCAGCTTCGAATGGGCCTGGTGGTCGTTGACGGCGGTGGTCGTGGTGATGCTGCTGATCGTCACGCGCTTCAACCCAAGGCATTACGCAGAACACATTCGCTGACGTCGTGTTGTAAACAGTATTTGTCCCACGACAAACATAGAAACGCCCTACAGAGCTTTCTATTGGTACGGCCGTTCCGTTAAGCTTTCGCGCTGTCTTGTACTGACTTCGGTACATGGGGTTTACGGACGAAACCGATGTTAAACAGTAACTTGCTCAGAAAACTCGATATGCAGGACTTGATGGTGTTTATCGCCGTCTATGACCAGAGCAGCGTTACCGACGTGTCAGAAACGCTGTTCGTCAGCCAGTCCACCGTGAGCTACAGCCTGAAGAAACTGCGGACCAGTTTTGAAGACGAACTGTTTATCAACACGCGGGCGGGCATGCGGCCTACGTACAAGGCCACCACCATGTACGCCCATGTGCAGAAGATCCTCGAAAGCATCAACCTGTGCCACGCCGGTGGCCAGGCCTTCGACCCGACCCAGAAGGCCGTGACCTTCAATGTCTGCGCGCCGGAGTACTTCGAACAACTGATCCTGCCGCGCCTGTTGAAGCATTTCGACCGCGCCGACCTGCCGGTGATCGTCAATGTGCAGAAACTGGAAGCCGACATCCCCGCCGACGACCTGCGCGAGGGCCGCCTGGACCTGGTGATCTGCTTCGGACCGCACTTTCACCGCGCCCATAAAGACTTCAAGAGCCAGATGCTGCTGGAGGACGATCTGGTGTGCGTCTTCGATAAACGCTCGGCACCGCGCGAGCCGGCATTCAGCCTGCAATCATTCGTCGAACGGCGCCACGTGTTCCCCACGCCATGGACCTCCGACACCAACATGATCGACGGCTGGCTGGCGCGCCAGGCCCACAAGCGCCAGGTGATCGCCCGCGCCAACAGCTACAGCGCGGCGCTGAAGATGATCACCGGCACCGACTTCATCGTCACCCTGCCGCGCCGCGTGCAGAAACTGCTGGCACCGGCGACGGTGTTCGGCCACTGCGAGGCCCCCAACGGATTGCCGGGGTTCACCCTGGATATGCAGTGGAATGAAAGCAGTGAACAGGACAGTGCCAATACCTGGTTTCGTGAACAGGTGGTGAAGGTGTGTGCGGATCAGGGATTACTCTGACTTCTGTGACGAGGGTTAGCCGATCGCGACTTTGCTGTAGGAGTCGCGATCCATGTCGACCAGCTGGACACTGAGTTGAACCTGTAGATCCGCCGGCCAGTCGCCCATGTCCTGCAACGCTGCCAGCAGGCTTTGCGACAATTGCTGCTTGACCTGCGGCGACCGCCCGCTGAGCAGTGACAGCTTCACCGCGATGAAACCGCGTGGGTTGAGGGAGGTGCCGACCTGAAAACTCTCGAGCTTCACGGCGCGGCTTTTGATATCGAACTCGGAACCGAACTGCCCGGACGCCATCAGCACATTGTTGAGCCGCAACAGGGTTTTCTCGACGGCCAGGTTTGTCAAGTTGGCGGTGTATTCCAAGTGCAGGTGTGGCATGGATGACTCCGAGTCATTCGTAGGAAAGTCTGTAGATATAGCACGGATAAAAGCCTCAGGCCTTGTTCGCCTGGCCCCGATCGCTCATGAACGCTTCCAGCCGCGAACGCACCCAGCGCTCGGCAGGGTCGGTGTCCACATGACTGAGCCAGACCATGGACAAATCCAGGGTCGGCGTCTCGAACGGAAACGGCTCACAGAACAGGTTGCCCGACACCGCCATGGCCTCGGCGGTGTAGTCCGGCAGGCTGGCGATCAGGTCGGTCCCGGCCAGCAGCGCGGGCAATGCGCTGTATTGCGGCACCGACAACACCACATGGCGCTTGCGGCCGATTTCCGCCAGCCACTCATCGGCAAACCCGGACACGTTGGCGGTGTGGGACACCAGCACATGGGGGCGCGAGCAATATTCATCGAGGGTCAACGGGGTGTCCGAGGCATCGGCGCGCAGCAGTCGCGGGCGGATATGACGCAGCAGCTTGCGCTTGGCATTCGCCGGCAGGCCACGGGTCTGGGTGATGCCGACGGTAATATCGCCGGACGCCAGCAGATCGGGAATCCGCCAATAGTCCACGTGCTGCACCACGAACACCACCTGCGGCGCTTCCTGGCGCAAGGCGCGCAGCAACGGTGGCAACAGGCCGAACTCGACGTCGTCGGACAGGCCGATGCGAAAGGTCATGGTGCTGATGGATGGGTCGAAATCGTGGGTCAGGCTCAAGGCCGACGACAGTGAGTCCAAGGCGGGCGACAGGTGCTGGATGATTTCCTCGGCGCGCGCGGTAGGTTCCATGCGATGGCCGACGCGAATGAACAGCGGGTCGTTGAACAAGGTGCGCAGACGGTTGAGGGCCGAACTGATGGTCGGCTGGCCGAGAAACAGCTTCTCGGCCACCCGCGTCACATTGCGCTCGAGCATCAGTGCTTCGAAGACCACCATCAGGTTGATGTCGGCCTTGCGTAATTCATTGCGATTCATCGGCGCCTGCCCCTTGCCCAAGACAAGCCGCAGTTTAGAAAGCCCGGTCGGCCGCGTCTATGTGCACACTGTTCATCACGCGGCTTTGGGACTATAAACAGCGCTCGCACGTCGCAGGAACACTACCGTGCTGGTCATTTTTGGCCTGGCCATTCTGGTGGCCGGGTTCTGCCTCTGGCTTATCCGCTTTGTCACCCGCCCCACCGTCCGCACCTTGTTGCGGGTGTTCGTCGGCCTATGCCTGGCAGCAGTGATGGCGTACCTGGTGCTGGCGTCGGGTTTTCCTGTTTCGTTGCTGGTTTCATAACGCCCCTCTTTGAACTGGACGCTACTGCCTTGATGAACATCCGCAACATTGCCGATACCGGCATCGCGCTGGCGCAATTCGAAACCCCGCCCCAGGTAACACCTGCCCCCACGGAGAGCCCTTCGTGGAGGCAGTTCATGGCCCGTCAAGGGTGCTTTTTAGCCCCGGCCGAACATTGATCAGGGCTTGAGCGGACGCTCCTGATCCCGCTCGGACAGCTCAGTGCCGTCGTCCGGGTGCTTCCAGGTCTGGGGTTTTTCCTCTTCATGTCGCCGGGGTTGCTCATGCTCCGGCTCATCTTGGCGCTTCGGTTCATTGCCCATAGCCATCTCCCTTCCGTAAGAATTGGTCATACCTTCCAGCATAGAACAGAGCGGGATCTTTGAAAGGCGCGCAAATTCATAACCAACAGACATTAATCAATCCATATTTTTCACTTTTCATTTCTAAATGTGTCAGCCACTATTCTCGGTCTTACGCGAAACAAGCACTTAAAAAAGAACGCTGGAGACACAAACCCATGACTAGCCCTTCCCGGCCCGATTCTGCCCGTTCGAAAGTAGGTGCGGTATTCCGCGTTACTTCGGGCAACTTCCTTGAACAGTTCGACTTCTTTCTGTTCGGCTTCTACGCCACCTACATCGCTGCCGCGTTCTTCCCTGCCGCCAATGAATTTGCCTCATTAATGATGACCTTCGCGGTGTTCGGCGCAGGCTTCCTGATGCGCCCACTGGGCGCAATCATCCTCGGCGCTTATATCGATGACGTCGGTCGCCGCAAAGGGTTGATCGTGACCTTGTCGATCATGGCCAGCGGCACGCTGTTGATCGTGCTGGTGCCGGGCTATCACACCATTGGCCTGTGGGCACCGGCGCTGGTGCTACTGGGCCGCTTGCTGCAAGGCTTTTCGGCCGGTGCGGAGCTGGGCGGTGTGTCGGTGTACCTGTCTGAAATGGCCACCCCAGGCCGCAAGGGGTTCTACACCAGCTGGCAATCGGGCAGCCAACAGATCTCCATCGTGGTCGCCGCCGCCCTGGGCTATGGCTTGAACGTGTGGATGGAACCGGCGGTGGTTGCCGACTGGGGCTGGCGCATTCCGTTCGCCATCGGTTGCGTGATCATCCCCTTTATCTTTGTGTTGCGTCGCAACCTGCAGGAAACCGAAGAATTCGCCAACCGCAAGCATCGCCCGACCATGCGCGAGGTGCTGGCCACACTGGTGAAAAACTGGACCGTGGTCATCGGCGGCATGCTGATGGTGGCCATGACCACCACCGCGTTCTACCTGATCACCGTGTACGCGCCGACCTTCGGCAAGACCGTGCTGCAATTGAGCACCTCCGACGCGCTGCTGGTGACCTTGCTGGTGGCGGTGTCGAACTTTGTCTGGCTGCCGATCGGCGGCACCCTGAGCGACCGCTTCGGTCGCAAGCCGGTGCTGATCGCCATGACCGCACTGACGGTGCTCACGGCTTATCCGGCGCTGTCCTATGTGGTGAATGCACCGAGCTTCGCCCATATGCTGGAGACGCTGCTGTGGTTCTCGTTCCTGTACGGCATGTACAACGGCGCGATGATCCCCGCCCTCACGGAAATCATGCCGGTGGAAGTGCGCGTGGCGGGCTTCTCCCTGGCCTACAGCCTGGCGACCGCGATCTTCGGTGGGTTTACCCCGGCGATCTCCACCTGGTTCATCCACATCACCGAAGACAAGGCCTCGCCGGCCTATTGGATGATGTTCGCAGCGCTGTGCGCGCTGTGTTCGACCCTGGCGCTGTATCGTCGCGCCAATGCACGCGGGCAGGTGATGCAGGGGGCAGCGTGATGAAGCCACTGTTCAAGCCCCTGGCGGCCCTGGCCCTCGGTGCCCTGGCGCTGACGGCCCAGGCCGAGGAACTCAAGGTGATGACCTCCGGTGGCTTCACCGCCGCCTATAAACTGCTGGGCCCGCAATACGCCCAGCACAGCGGCGACACCCTCGATACCATCCTCGGCCCCTCCATGGGCAAGGCGCCGGAAGCGATTCCCAACCGCCTGGCCCGAGGTGAGCACGCCGACGTGGTGATCATGGTCGGCTACGCCCTGGATGACTTGATCAAACAAGGCAAGGTCGACCCGGCGTCCCGCGTAGAACTGGCCGACTCACGTATCGGTATGGTGGTGAAACAAGGTGCGGCCAAACCCGCGATCGGCACCGATGCCGAACTCAAGGCAGTGCTGAGCCAAGCCAAGTCCGTGGCGTATTCGGACAGCGCCAGCGGTGTGTATGTCGAGAAAGAGCTGTTCAAGAAGCTCGGCATGCCCGCCAAAGGCACCATGATTGAACGCCTCCCGGTGGCCGAACAGGTTGCCAAGGGCGATTACGAAGTGGGCTTGCAGCAGGTGGCGGAGTTATTGCCGGTGCCGGGTGTGACTTACGTCGGCAAGATCCCGGAAGACGTGCAATCGGTGACGCGCTTTGCGGCGGGCATTCCGGTCAATGCCGAACACCCTGCACAGGCCAAGGCGTTGTTGCAGTTCCTGGCCTCGCCCCAGGCACAACCGGTGGTGCAATCCACCGGCCTGGACTCGGTGGCACGCTGACCGAAACGGTATCTCCCTCCCCCACCGCTCCAATTCCAGCGCCGCCGACGGCCAGCTCCGTCCGCGGCGTTTGATCAAGCCCACATTACCCATCACCTGCGGTTCCACCCACGGCACACTCAGCCAAATGGGCTGCTCCGACGCCGGTATTGCGATCGACGGCAGCATCGACCCCCATCCCGCCTCCACCAGCCCGAAGTGCCCGGTCCACAGGGCTTGAGGCGAATGAACGAAAACCTTCGAAACAATTCAAAGCACTTCAATTTAGTATAAATTGCATGCCACTCAACAAGGCATTCAAGGAGGTTTCCCGTGGCAACTCTGCAAGCTCACACCATCCAGGCACTGCACACCCATCGCCCGACCCTGCTGACCGAATGGGTTGCCAGCCTTGAAGCTTCGGGGGCCACGCGTAACGTCAAGGCCGAAGACACCCGGCAGCAGGCCAACGACTTCCTCAACCTGCTGATCACGGCCCTGCAGCAAGGCGGTTCCCAGCCGGTCAACCATGAAAACTGGGCAGAAACCCGGGTATTCCTGGAAAAGCTCTCCCACAGCCGCGCCCTGGTCGGCCAGGACTCGCAACAGACCGCCAGCTTTATCTTTGCCCTCAAGGGCCCGCTGTTCGCGCTGCTGCAACGGGAATACGCCGAACAACCGACGCAACTGGCCGAACAACTCTGGGAAATCTCCGAGCTGCTTGACGCGCTGGGCATGCACACCATCCGTACGTTCCAGAAATCCCGTGAGTCGGTGATCAAGCGCCAGCAGGAAGAATTGCTGGAACTGTCCACCCCGGTGGTCAAGCTATGGGACGGCGTGCTGGCCCTGCCGATGATCGGCACCCTGGATTCGCAACGCACCCAGGTGGTCATGGAGTCCCTGCTGCAGCGCATCGTCGACACCGGCTCGGAAATCGCCATCATCGACATCACCGGCGTACCCACCGTGGACACCCTGGTAGCCCAGCACCTGTTGAAAACCGTTACGGCCATCCGCCTGATGGGGGCCGACTGCATCATCAGCGGCGTGCGTCCGCAGATCGCCCAGACCATCGTGCACCTGGGTCTCGACCTGCAAGGGGTGGTGACCAAGGCCAACCTGGCGGATGCCTTGGCGCTGGCCCTGAAACGCCTGGGCGTCACCATCAGCAAGGCTGTTTAAGCATGGAACGTATCCCTATTTTGCAGATGGGCGAATTCCTGCTCGTGACGATCCAGGTCGACATGCATGACCAGCTCGCGCTGACGCTGCAGGACGACCTGTCCGAGCGCATCAGCCGTACATCCGCCCGGGGCGTGCTGATCGACATTTCGGCGTTGGACATGGTCGACTCGTTTATCGGCCGCATGATCGGCACCATTTCCGGCCTGTCGCGCATCATGGATGCCCAGACCGTGCTGGTGGGCATGCAGCCGGCCGTAGCGATCACGCTGGTGGAACTGGGCATGACCCTGCCGGGCGTGGCGACCGCGTTGAACGTCGAGCGCGGCATGAAGTTGCTGCGTGACCGGGTAGATCACTCATGACCCAGGCCAGCAGTGGCACTCACCCGGTGCTCATCGAACAGGACGTAGTGCTGGCCCGACAATTGGTGCGCAAGCTGGCCCAGGAATGCGGCATGCGCCTGATCGACCTGACCAAGCTGGTCACCGCCGTCAGTGAGCTGGCGCGCAACACCGTGGTGTACGGCGGCGGCGGCCATATGGACTGGGCCGTGGTCGAAAAAGACCACCGCCCAGGCCTGCGCCTGACCTTTCGCGACGAAGGGCCGGGCATCCCCGACCTCAAGTTGGCGATGACCGACGGCTGGACCTCCGGCAGCGGCCTGGGCCTGGGCCTGACCGGCGCCAAGCGGTTGGTGGACGAGTTTGAACTGGACACCGCACCCGGCCAAGGCACCCGCGTGACGATTACCCGATGGGCCTGAATATTCCCAGTGCCCTGACCCAAGTGTTGTTGATCGAGGATGTCAGCCAGATCGGCCATGCCCGACGCACCGCGCAACAGTTGGCCGAACAATCGGGCTTCGACGAGACCGATGCCGGCCGCGTGGCACTGGTGGCCACCGAGCTGGCCAGCAATATCCTCAAGCATGCCGCCCATGGCCAATTGCATCTGCGCCTCACGGGTAACCAGGGCGTGGAGCTGATCGCCGTGGACCGTGGCCAGGGCTTTGACCTGGACAGTTGCCTGGTGGACGGCTTTTCCACCGGCGGTACCCAGGGCATTGGCATGGGCGCCATTTCGCGTGTGGCCCAGGTGTTCGACGTGTACGCCGATCAGCGCGGCACGGCAATGCTGGCGCGCCTGTATCCACGGGCATCGGCCAGCAAAGATATCCGCTACGGCGTCAGCCAGCATTCCCTGCACGACGACCCGGCCTGCGGCGATGCCTGGCACCTGGTGATCGAACCCGGCCGGTTCAGCGTGATGGTAGCCGACGGCCTGGGCCATGGCAGCGAAGCCGAACGCGCGGCGCAGGCCGGCGAAGCGGTGTTTGCCCAAGACGCCTTCTTCGACGCAAGCGAGCTGTTCAACGACCTGCATATCGGCATGAACGGCACCCGCGGCGCAGCCGTGGCCGTGGCGCAGTACGATGCCACGACCGACAGCCTGCGTTTTACCGGGGTGGGCAATATCGGCGCCAGCCTGATCGGCCCCGGCAAGTCCCGCGGGCTGGCGTCCCATCCCGGGATCGTCGGCGTGCAGTTTCGCAAGGCGCAGCCCTTCGACTACGCTCAAGTGGGTGGCCAGATGCTGATCCTCTACAGCGACGGCCTGCAGTCACGCTGGAACCTGGCGGACTATCCCGGGCTTTCACATCGCCACCCTGCCCTGATCGCCGCCGTCCTGCACCGTGATTTCTCTCGCGGCCGGGATGACGTTACCGTCTTTGTGATTGCCCTGGAGGCCACCGATGGCTGACACCACCGTTTCGCTTGAGGAGCAAGTGCGAACGCTTCGCCTGGAAGCCGATGCACTGCGCGCCGAACTGGACGAAACCAACCAGGGCGTATTGGCACTCTATGCCGAGCTGGATACCCAGGCCGACCAACTGCGCCAGGCGTCGGACCTGAAAAGCCGTTTCCTGTCGTACATGAGCCATGAATTCCGCACGCCCCTGGGCTCGATCCTGAGCATCACCAGCCTGCTGGTCGACGAACTCGACGGTCCGCTGAGCCCCGAGCAGCACACACAGGTCGGGTTTATCCGCAGCTCCGCACGCGAACTGCGCGAAATGGTCGACGACCTGCTGGACCTGGCCAAGATCGAGGCCGGGCGCATCACGATCTCGCCGGCCTGGTTCGACATGTTCGATCTGTTCTCGGCGTTGCGCGGGATGTTCCGCCCGATCGTCGATGCGACGTCGATGGACTTGATCTTCGAAGAGCCGATCGGCTTGCCCAAGCTGTACACCGATGACAAGAAGCTCGCACAGATCCTGCGCAACTTCATCTCCAACGCCCTGAAGTTCACGGTGCAAGGTGAAGTGCGAGTGTCGGCGCAGAGAGTGGGTGATCAGGAAATCCGCTTTGCCGTGCACGACACCGGCCTGGGCATTCCGGCCGAATTGCACAGCAACCTGTTCGAAGACTTTTCCCAGATCGATTCGCCGCTGCAAAAACGCCTGCGCGGCACCGGCCTGGGGCTGTCGCTGTGCAAACGCTTTGCCGAGTTGCTCGGAGGCCGCGTCGGCGTGGAAAGTACCCCAGGCGTGGGCTCGATGTTCTTCGTGATCATTCCTCTCTCTATTCCTGGCGGGCTTGTTGATGAACCGTGACATCCAACTGCTGATCGTCGACGACAACGCGGCGACCCGCTATGCCCTGCGCCGGCGCCTGGAGAACCATGACTACCGCGTGCTCGAGGCCGGCACCGGCCAGGAAGGGCTGGACCTGATCGCCAGCCAAAAGATCGACGGGCTGATCCTCGACGTCAACCTGCCGGACATGAGCGGCTTCGACATCGTACGCGGGCTGCGCGCCGATCCGGTCACGGCCTTGCTGCCGGTGGTGCACGTGTCGGCCGCCTCCATCGAGACCGGCGATATCATCACCGGCCTGGATGCCGGGGCCGATGCCTACCTGATCCACCCCATCGACCCCGATGTGCTGCTGGCGACCCTGCGGACCCTGCTGCGGGTGCGTGACACCGAATATGCGCTGCGCGAGAGCGAGGCGCGCTTTCGCGAAATATTCTTCAATATCAGCGCACCGATTGCGGTCATGGATGCACAGCTCAAGGTCCACGAATGTAACCACGCCTTCGCCCAGTTGATTCACGACAACCTCAACCCCGACGCCCTGCTGGAGTGCTTCGCCGCCGATCAACTCGGCGTGCTCCAGGAACTGTGCCAGCGCCTGGCTGCCGGCGAGCGCTGGAAGGGCACCCTGCAGATGAAGGTCGACGGCCAGATGCGGGAGACCGAATGGCAGGTTTCACCCTACCGCAGCGCCGAATTGAGCCTGGTGTTTGTCGAAGACGTCACCGAGCACCGCCACCGCGAGCGGCACCAACAGGCCGAGCTGGCCAACGCCGCCACCCAATTGGCACGTACCGAGGCGCAACTGTTGCAGGCGCAGAAGATGGATGCCCTGGGCAAGCTCACCGGCGGCATTGCCCATGACTTCAACAACCTGCTGACCGGGATCATCACCAGCCTGGAGCTGATCAAGAAACGCATCGAGACCCAGCGCACCGACAAGGTCATGGCCTATGCCGATGCAGCGTTGAGCTCGGCCCTGAGCGCCGCCGGCCTGACCAACCGCCTGCTCGCCTTCGCCCGCCAGCAACCGCTGGACACGCGGCCGATCGACATCAACGCGCATATCCGCTCCCTGGAAGAACTGCTGGTACGCACCATCGGTGAACATATCGCGCTGAAGCTGGAGCTGACCCACAACCCAGCCGTGGCGATGGTCGATCCGATCCAGCTGGAAAGTGCGGTGCTGAACCTGGTGATCAACGCCCGCGACGCGCTGCCCAAGGGCGGCACTGTCTGGGTGACGACTTACCCGGCCTACTCCAGTGGCAACCTGAAACTGGAAAATGGCGCCTACATCGCCCTGTCGGTGCGGGACAACGGTGTGGGCATCGAACACAGCGTCATCGACAAAGTCTTCGACCCCTTCTTCACCACCAAACCACTGGGCCAGGGTACCGGGCTGGGCCTGTCGACCATCTACGGGTTTGCCCGCCAGTCCGGCGGTGATGCACAAATCCGCAGTGTGACCCGCCAGGGCACCGAAGTGACCATCATGCTTCCCGCCGCCAGCGGGCCTGCCAGCATCGTGACCAAGCCTCTGGCCGCACCCGGCCAGAGCAAGGGCGAACATGTGCTGGTCGTCGAAGACATGCCTTCGGTGCGCAGCTTTGTCGCCGAAGTCCTGGCCGACGCCGGCTACCGTTGCAGCCTGGCCGCCAATGGTGACGAAGCGGTGGTCTGCCTGCGCAGCGACCCGAGCATCAACCTGTTGTTGACCGACGTCGGCCTGCCCTTTATGACCGGGCGCGAACTGGCAGACGTGGCACGCGAGATCCGCCACACCTTGCCGATCCTGTTCATGACCGGCTACGCGGAAAATGCCGCGAACCGGCAAAGTTTCCTCGGCGAAGGCATGGATCTGATTTCCAAGCCGTTCCATATCGATGAGTTGCTGGAAAAGATCCGTCGTGGGCTGGATGGGACGGCAGGCGAGGGTTAGAAGGGACAGGGGCACCACGCCACAAGGCACCTGCCTGGTGCCCGAAGGCGGCGGAAATCGGATGCCCGCCCAGCGCGAAAACCCACGGTAAAACGAAGCAGTATCGCGCAACGGCACAGGCGGCGAACCTGTCAGGAATGACAGTACCGCTGGTCCCGTGGCGCGTTGACGAGCAGTGGCTTCGGGACTTTGCTTATGGGTACCGCGACGAATCAGCAGCGGGGCACACCGGTTCGAGGACACCAAGAATGAGCGACAGACAGAACGGCACAGTGAAGTGGTTCAACGATGAAAAGGGTTACGGATTCATCACACCGGAGAGCGGCCCCGACCTGTTCGTCCACTTCAGGGCAATCGAGGGCAACGGGTTCAAAACATTGAAGGAGGGCCAGAAGGTCACCTTCGAAGCCGTACAGGGCCAGAAAGGCATGCAGGCCGATAAAGTCCAAATCGTGTCCTGACCCGCTTGATGCCCGCAGACATGCCTGCCCCGACGGGCCACCTATTGCACTGGAAAGGAGAACGGCCATGCCCAGGAAAACTCCACAGACTGCAATCTCCATCAGCAGCAAGACTGCCGCCTACGATGAGCAGGACATTTTCTTTCGCAGCGCCACCACCGCCCAGGGTGGCCGGCGGCTGCACGAGGGGCAGACGGTCACCTACGAATTGGTCAGGGGCCCGGGCGGCGACTGGCAGGCCGTCAATATCGAGATCGTGGACGAGTCGACACTGAACTAGCCCGCGCATGTCACTACAGCTGAAACCTTGCGACGGCTTCGTTCAAGGAAACGGCCAGCTGCGCCAGTTCTCGGCTCGATCCATTGATCTGCCCGGCGCCGGAAGAAGATTGTGCAGACAGGTCGCGAATATTGACGATATTGCGATCGACTTCCTTGGCCACCTGGGCCTGCTCCTCGGCGGCGCTGGCGATGACCAGGTTGCGCTGGTGGATCTGGTCGATGGAGTCGGTGATCTGGCTCAATGCGCCGCCCGCGCCCTCAGCCAATGCCAGAGTGTCGGTGGCACGCTGGGTACTCGACTGCATCGAGCTCAACGCGTCGTTGGACCCCGTGCGCATCGCGGTCACCATCTGGTCGATTTCCAGGGTCGATTGCTGGGTACGGTGGGCCAGTGCACGGACTTCATCAGCCACCACCGCAAAGCCACGCCCGGACTCACCGGCCCGCGCCGCCTCGATCGCAGCGTTGAGTGCCAGCAGGTTGGTCTGCTCGGCGATGGAGCGGATCACATCGAGCACCTTGCCGATATCCCGCGATTGCTCGGCGAGGTTCTGCACCAGGGTCGAGGTTTCGCCGATGTTGGTGCTCAGGGCTTGAATGGCGCTGACGGTTTCACCCACACGGTGCTGGCCTTCGCGTGCGGTTTCATTGGAAAGGCGAGTGGACTCGGAGGTGGACACCGCATTGCGCGCTACCTCATCCGCCGCCGAGGTCATCTCGTTGACGGCGGTGGCGGCCTGCTCGATTTCAGCGGTCTGCTTTTGCAGGCTGCGGCTGCTCTGGTCGGTGATACCGTTGAGGTCGGTGGCCGATGACGCCATCTGCCCGGCCGACTGGCGAATCAGTTGCAAGGTCCCGCGCAGGTTGGCCTGCATGGTCTTGAGTGCCACGAGCAGGCGCGTCACTTCGTCGTCGCCGCTCACGTCCACCGTTTGGGTCAGGTCACCTTGGGCAACGTTCTCGGCAGCCCGTACGGCATGACTGAGCGGGCCGACAATGCTGCGCGTGAGCAACCAGGCCAGCAGCACGGTGCTCAACCCGGCCACGATCACAAAGCCGAACACCATGGTGCGCGAACGGCCGTACTGCGATTCGGCCGCCTGGCCTTGCTGGTTGATCTGGGCGTTGTAGTAGTCGGCCAGGGCATTGAGTTGGGCCCCGGAGCCATCAACCACGGTTTTCATATCCACCAGCAACAGCTTGTTGAGCTCGGCGCCCTGCTGCTTGTCGGCAAGGATAAACGACTGCGCCAGCCCTTGCTGGTATTGGCGCAGCGAAACCTGGAACTGGTCATAGAGCGTGCGTACTTCGGGGGTGTCGATCACTGCATCGAGGTCGGCCAGCCGTTTGCTCAGGTCCTGGCTGCGGGTGTCCATCTGGCTACGGTATTGCGGGATGCTCGCCGGGTTCGGGTCCAGGGCCATGCGCAAAGAGATCGTACGAATGCGCAGCATGATTTCACGAATGTCCGCCACCAGCCGCATCTTCGGCACCAGCCCGCTTTCCACCTGCACCGCGCTGGCGCGGATGCTTGCCATGTTCGACAGTGCAAAAAACCCCAGCAGGGCCACGAGCAAAGCAATCAGGGCAAAACCCAGACCCGCACGGCGGGCGATGGACAGGCTGCGAAGGGACATTAGGGGGGACTCTCTTATTAGGGATACGATGTCGTACGAGAGTGTTTCGGCCGTTTGGATAAAGACTTGAGGGACGTACACCCAGGAAATGGGAAGTTATAAATATCAGTGAGTTATTTGCAGCGTCGCCGAGCATGATGCCCACGAGAATACTGGGAACACATCAAAGATGACGAAACGGAGTAACCCATGAACATCCGACCTATCCACACCGAACAGGATTACAAGGACGCGCTCAAGTCTGTCTCTGCGCTGTTCGACAACGAACCAGAACCCGGCACCCCGGAAGGTGATTACTTTGACGTAATGATCACGCTGATCGAGGCCTATGAAGCCAAACACTTTCCCGTAGACCTGCCCAACCCAATCGATGCCATTCGCTTCAGAATGGAACAGTCTGGCCTGTCGGCGGCTGATCTTATTCCCGCCATTGGCCGTCAGAATCGTGTTCATGAAGTGCTGAATGGAAAACGAGCGCTGACCTTGCCGATGATTTGGAAACTGCATGAGATGTTTGGTATTCCAGCAGAAAGCCTGATCAAGCCAGTAAGGCATGCTTGAAGACGGAATACGGTTGGTTGTGCCTGCTGGAAACAACCACTACGACCCTGTTTGCTGCTCGGAACGAGTAGCTTGCCCCCAAATCTCAGAAACGAAAAAGCCCCGTAGCTTATTCAGCTACGGGGCTTTTTCTATGTAATGGCGGAGAGATAGGGATTCGAACCCTAGGTACCGGTGAAGGTACAACGGATTTCGAATCCGTCCCATTCGGCCACTCTGGCATCTCTCCAACGGCGCGCATCATAACAGCCTGTTTCGTGGAAGCAAAGCTCAAACGAGATTTTTTTCCGTGCTATCAGATGCTTGCGTCGATTAAAGCGGCACGCCGAGACGCTTGGCGACTTCTTCGTAGGCTTCGATCACATCACCGAGGCCTTGGCGGAAGCGGTCCTTGTCCATCTTCTTCTTGGTGTCCTTGTCCCACAGGCGGCAGCCGTCCGGGCTGAATTCGTCGCCGAGGACGATGGAGCCATCGTGGAACACACCGAATTCCAGCTTGAAGTCCACCAGCAGCAGGCCTGCGTCGTCGAACAGCTTGCTCAGCACGTCGTTGACCTTGAGGGACAACTCCTTCATGCGTGCCAGTTGCTCGGCGGTGCCCCAGCCGAACGCCACGACGTGGGATTCGTTGATGAACGGGTCGCCCTTGGCGTCGTCCTTCAGGAACAGCTCGAACGTGTAAGGGTTGAGCTTGAGGCCCTCTTCCACGCCCAGGCGCTTGACCAGGCTGCCGGCGGCGTAGTTACGCACGACGCATTCCACCGGGATCATGTCCAGCTTCTTCACCAGGCACTCGTTGTCGCCCAGCAGTTTGTCGAATTGGGTCGGAATGCCGGCCGCTTCGAGTTTCTGCATGATGAAGGCGTTGAACTTGTTGTTCACCATGCCCTTGCGATCAAGTTGTTCGATGCGCTTGCCGTCGAACGCCGAGGTGTCGTTGCGAAACAGCAGGATCAGGCGGTTGGCGTCGTCGGTCTTGTAAACCGACTTGGCTTTGCCGCGGTAGAGTTCTTCACGTTTTTCCATGATGGGCTCCGCTTTGAGTGAGGTGGGCTAGGCGATATGTCGCCAGTCGAGCCCTGAATCTTGATCGGCCAGTTGCAGCCAGTCCGGGTCGCACCCGAGGGTGTCGACAAAACATTGCCGGGCAAGCGTCGGCAGGTTGTTCTTGCTGCTCAAGTGGGCCAGGACCAGGTGTTGCAGGTCTTGCCAGCCCAACTCATACACCAGGTACGCCGCCTGATGGTTGTTCAAATGTCCCAGTTCGCCGCCGACCCGTTGCTTGAGAAAGTACGGATAGTGACCGCGAGCCAACAGGTCTCGGCAGTGGTTGGACTCGATCATCAAGGCATCGAGGTTCCGGTAGCCGTCCAGTACCTTGGCGCAGTAGGAGCCCAGGTCGGTGAGCACGCCGAAACGCCGCTCTCCGTCACTGAATACATACTGCGTCGGTTCCTGGGCGTCGTGCGCCACGGCAATCACATCGATGCTCAGGGCACCGATTTGCAGCTGCTCGCCACCGGCCAGGAAACCTGCGGGTTCTATAGGTTTGCGCATCCCGCGCAGTGTGCCGCGACTGAGGTACACCGGAAGATTGTAGCGCCGAGACAGCAAACCCACGCCATGCACGTGATCGGCATGTTCGTGGGTCACCAGAATCGCGCTCAGCTGCGAGGGGTGAACCCCCAGGCGCAGCAGGCGCCGCTCGGTTTCCTTTAACGAGAAACCACAATCCACCAGCACGTACGTGTCGTCATGGGCGACCAGCGTGCCGTTCCCTTGGCTACCGCTGCCGAGAACGGCAAAACGCATCGGATCAGCCCAGGTTGTCCTGAATCACGCCCAACACCTTGCGCGCTGTTTCAGCCGGCGCCACGGTGTTGATGTTCTTCTCGACGGTGACCTGCACAGTCTCGCCAACCTTGCTCAAACGCACCTGATAACGCTCGGCGCGGGTCTCGATTTCTTCCTTGGTCGGCTTGCTGCCGAACAGTTTGCCGAAGAAACCAGGCTCTTCGTCTTTGCGCTCGGCCTTTTCAGCCACGTTGATGTAGTACAGGCCCAGGCTCCGGTTGATGTCTTCAACACGCCAAGGGCCTTGCTCCAACGCGCGGCCGACGCTGGCCCAGGCGCGATCCAGGTCTTCACCCAGGTTCAGCACCACGTTGCCGCTGCCGTCCTCGGTGAGGCTGACGCGGCTCGGGGTGTCGTAATCACGGGCGGCGAGCAGGGAAACGGAACCGCCCTTCTCGGAAATACGGCTCATGCTGGCCAGCATCTCGTCGACCAATGCCGAGTCGACACCGGTGTTGACCGAGCGGTTGGTGAAGTCGACGTTGGCGGTGCTGCCGGCTGGACGCTCGGCGCTGACCACATAGACTTCACTGGTGTTGCGCTGTACGCCCGGCTCGATGCGCACACGCACACGGGCTTCGCTGTCGGCGGCGACACCACCGGCCTGAAGGCGCTTGGCCATAGTGGCGGACAGCTCGCTGCCCTGCTGCCATGCCGTGGTAAATTCACCGGTCTGCGGGCGCTGCTCGTCGATGCGGAAACCGTTGTCCTGGAAGAACTGCACCGCTACCGGCCAGACTTCGGCAGGTGGGCGCTGCGCCACGATCCAACGCGAATCACCGCTCTTCTGCAGGCTGTAATCGCTGGCATCCGCTACGGCCGAGATCGGCTGTGGACGTGGCACGACGTATTCACCCTTGGTGGTGTCGTCGGCAACGTTGCGTGGAATCGGCAGCAACGGGTCAAGGCGCTTGGCGACGTTGACGTCCGGCGGCAGTTGCATCGGTTTGGTTGCTTGTGCTTCCAGGTAATCGCTGCCGCGGTCACGGAAGTAGCCTTCCGGGCCCCAGATCCAACCGCAGCCACTGGTGCTGGAGATAATCAAGGCAAGTGCGGAAAGTCCGGCCAATCGCTTCATGCGTAGTGCTTCCTCAATTAAACCAGGACGCCGGACTGGCGCAAGGCCTGTCGCAGCGGTTCGTGACAGGCTTCGCTGAGGCGGGTGAGCGGCAGACGGATACCGTCCGGCATCAGGCCCATCTCGAACAGCGCCCACTTCACGGGAATAGGGTTGGATTCGATAAACAGTGTCTTGTTGAGCGGCATCAGCTTCTCGTGGATCGCACGGGCGGTCACGGCGTCGCCGGCGATGGCGGCGGCACACAGGTCGCTCATGGCGCGCGGGGCCACGTTGGCGGTCACGGAGATATTGCCCTTGCCGCCCAGCAGGATCAGCTCGACAGCCGTGGCGTCGTCACCGGAATACAGCAGGAAATCGCTGCTCACCCCGGCCAGGATGTCCTTGGCGCGCTGCAGGTCGCCGGTGGCTTCCTTGATGCCGATGATGTTCGGCACGGTGGACAGGCGGATCACGGTCTCGGCCTTCATGTCGCACGCGGTACGACCCGGCACGTTATAGAGGATCTGCGGGATGTCGACGGCTTCGGCAATGGTGCGGAAGTGCTGGTACAGGCCTTCCTGGGTCGGCTTGTTGTAGTACGGGGTCACCAGCAGGCAAGCGTCGGCGCCGGCTTTCTTGGCGTTTCGGGTCAGCTCGATGGCTTCGCGCGTCGAGTTGGCGCCCGTGCCGGCGATCACGGCAATACGCCCCGCGACACGCTTGACCACGAATTCGATCACCTGGATGTGTTCTTCCACATCGAGGGTGGCCGATTCACCTGTGGTGCCGACCGCCACGATGGCATTGGTGCCTTCTTGCAGGTGGAAGTCCACCAGTTTGCCCAGGCTGTCCCAGTCGAGATGACCTTGTGCATCCATGGGTGTGACCAGTGCCACCATACTGCCCGCAATCATGCAACCGCTCCTGCCGGAAAAAGAGAGCCGTAATGGTACTGGCGCCAAGATGCTTGTACAAGCGAAGTACCGCCTGAGGATGCGTTCTGGCGCAACTAAACGACGGGCAATGCCATCATTGGGCCAAAGCACGGGTTGAGGCTGGGCAAAATCAGGCGGATCACGCAATGAAAACGCCACCTCCTATCCCTTGGCGACGCTTTTCGCTACCCTTCATGCTTTGATCGATACAGCCCTCACAGTATCGACCGCTCATCGTTTTAGGAAGGCTGCATGTCCACCCCCACAGTTCGCGAACAATTCCTTGTTATCAGTGCCCTCGGCGCCAACCCCATGGAGCTGACCAACGTCCTGTGCCGCGCCAGCCATGAAAACCGCTGTGCCGTGGTGACCTCCCGCCTGACCCGCCATGGCGAGTGCAGTGCGCTGGTCCTGCAGATTTCCGGCACCTGGGATGCCCTGGCGCGCCTGGAGACCGGCCTGCCGGGCCTGGCCAAGAAGCACGACTTCACCGTCAACGTGGTGCGCAGCGCCGCCCTGGAAAATCGCCCGCAGGCGCTTCCTTATGTGGCGTATGTCAGCTCGGCCTACCGCTCGGACATCGTCAATGAGCTGTGCCAGTTCTTCATCGACCACAACGTCGAACTGGAGAACCTGACCTGCGACACCTACCAGGCCCCGCAGACCGGCGGCACCATGCTCAACGCCACCTTCACCGTGACCCTGCCGGCCGGCGTGCAGATCAGTTGGCTGCGCGACCAGTTCCTGGATTTCGCCGATGCCCTGAACCTCGACGCGTTGATCGAGCCGTGGCGCCCACAGAACCCAATGTAAGGAAGTTTTTTCATGGCGGTAGTCATCGACAAACCCGTAGCCGATTTCGAAGCCCAGGCCACCAGCGGCCAGACCTTCAGCCTTGCCGCCCTCAAGGGCAAGCAAGTGGTGATCTACTTCTACCCGAAGGACAGCACCCCGGGCTGCACCACCGAAGGCCAGGGTTTCCGTGACCAGTACGCGGCATTCAAGGCCGCCAACACAGAGGTGTTTGGCGTGTCGCGCGACAGCGTGAAGTCCCATGAGAACTTCAAGGGCAAGCAGGAATTCCCGTTCGAGCTGATCAGCGACAAGGATGAAGCGGTCTGCCAGCTGTTCGATGTCATCAAGCTGAAGAAGCTGTACGGCAAGGAATACCTGGGTGTGGATCGCAGCACCTTCCTGATCGACAAGGACGGTGTGCTGCGCCAGGAATGGCGCGGCGTGAAAGTGCCGGGCCATGTGGACGCCGTTCTGGCCGCAGCCCAGGCGTTGAACAAGGCCTGATCTGTAGCGCGGATCACTGCGGCGATGAAGCAGTGATTCGCACCTCCCCTTACAACAACGGTGCCACCACCGGCTCCTGCCGCGGCCACGCATCCAGCACGGCCTTGAACAGCGTCGCCAGGGGAATCGCAAAGAACACCCCCCAGAATCCCCACAGTCCACCAAACAACAGCACTGCACAGATGATCGCCACCGGGTGCAGGTTGACCGCCTCCGAGAACAGCAGCGGCACCAGCACGTTGCCATCCAGGGTCTGGATGATGCCGTAGACCGCCATCAGGTAGATGAACTGGTCGCTCCAGCCCCACTGGAACAAGGCGATCAAGGTCACCGGCACTGTTACCACCACGGCACCGACATACGGCACCACCACCGAAATCCCCACCAGCAGTGCCAGCAAGGCGGCGTAGTTGAGGTCCAGTGCGATAAACGCGATGTAGGTAACGCCCCCGCAGATAATGATCTCGATGACCTTGCCACGAATGTAGTTGGCGATCTGCCGGTTCATTTCTTCGGCCACCCGGGTGATCAGCGCTCGTTCGCGGGGCAGATAGCCGCTCACCCAACGTCCGATCATGGCGCGGTCCTTGAGGAAGAAGAACACCAGGATCGGTACGAGCACCAGGTAGATCATGATGTTGACCAGCAGCGGCAGGCTGGACAGGGAAAAGGTCAGCGCCCATTGCCCGAATTTTCCGATTTCGCCCCGTGCCACTTCTATGGCCTGCAACACCTGCTCGTCCGACACCAGATGCGGGTAGCGCTCCGGCAACAGCAGCAACAGCGACTGCCACTTGGCGAGCATGCCCGGCAACTCGTTGAACAACGTGATCAGTTGGTGCCACAGCAGCGGCAATACCACGACGACAAACACCACCAGCAGCCCCATGAACAAGGCGAATACCAGGCCCACTGCCGCGCCGCCCGGCAAGCGTAGACGCTCCAGGGTGGTGACCAGGCCCTGCATCAGGTAAGCCAGCACCATCCCCGCCAGTACCGGCGCCAGCATGCCTCCCAAGGTGAGTACGGCCGTAAAGGCCAGAAACAGCAGGACCGCCAGCACCACGGCTTCTTCATCGGAGAAGTAGCGCTGGATCCAGTCTCGTAACACTTTGAACATCAATCAACCTCGGGTGGTAGGGGCAAACGGTTCAGGCCTTGCGCAACCAGTAACGGTACACACCGGCGACGTCTTCTTCATGCAACAGGGTATGGCCGGCCAGCTTGGCGAAGGTGCGGAAATCACGCTGGGAACCTGCGTCGGTGGCGATCACCTTGAGCACAGCGCCACTGGCCAATCGATTGAGTTCCAGCTTGGCCTTGAGCAGAGGCAACGGGCAATTGAGGCCGCTGGCATCGAGTTCGGCATCAAAGGCTACAGCGTCGGTCATGGTTTTACTCCGGGCACGCATTCGGGGTGCTTAGAATATCTGGTCCGAAGCTCAGTGTCCGGCTACAGTAAGCTCTTTGTCGAAAGGCTCTGTGCATGACTTTTTTGCGCCCCACCCTGCTGACGCTGGCTTGCCTGCTGGCCTCCCCAGGCTTCGCTGACGACCTGCCGTCACTTGGCGACGCCAGTTCTGCCATTGTCTCGCCGCAACAGGAATATCAGCTGGGCCGCGCCTGGCTGGCCTACCTACGGGGCCAGGTCTCGCAGTTGAACGACCCGCAGCTCAAGGATTACGTCGAAACGAGCGTGTACAAGCTGGTGGAAACCAGCCAGGTGAATGACCGGCGCCTGGAATTCATCCTGATCAACAGCCCGCAGCTGAACGCCTTTGCCGCACCCGGCGGTATCGTCGGCGTGAACGGAGGCCTGTTTCTCAATGCCCAGACCGAAGGGGAATACGCGTCGGTGCTGGCCCACGAACTGGCTCACTTGTCCCAGCGTCACTTCGCCCGTGGTGTCGAGGCGCAGCAGCGCATGCAGATCCCGATGATGGCCGCCCTCCTCGGCGGCATCATTGCGGCCGCCGCCGGTGCCGGGGATGCCGGGATCGCTGCAATCGCCGGCACACAGGCCGCGGCCATCCAGGAACAACGACGATTTTCTCGCCAGAATGAACAGGAAGCGGACCGTATCGGCATCGTCAACCTGGAGAAAGCCGGCTACGACCCGCGCTCCATGCCAACCATGTTCGAACGTCTGATGCGTCAGTATCGCTTCGACGCCAAGCCGCCGGAATTCCTGCTGACTCACCCGGTGACCGAATCGCGTATCGCCGACACCCGCAACCGCGCGGAACAGGCCAAGGCCGGCGGCAAGGAAGACAGCCTGCGCTACCAGCTGATTCGCGCGCGGGTACAACTGCAATACGAAGACACCTCCGGACTCGCCGCCAAGCGCTTCCAGGCGCAACTGGACGAAAATCCTAAAAACGACGTGGCGCGCTATGGCCTGGCCATCGCCCAGATCAAAGCCTCCCAGTTCAAACAGGCACGGGAAAGCCTGCAACCCTTGCTGGCCAAGGCGCCCAATGACATCACCTACAACCTGGCGCAGATCCAGTTGGACATCGACAACAACCACCTGCCCGATGCCCAGCAACGCACGGATCGGATGCTGACCCAATACCCCGGCAACTACCCGCTGAATCAGATTCGGGTAGATCTGTTGCTTAAACAGAATCGCACCGCCGATGCGGAAAAGGCCCTGGATGGCTTGCTCAAGTCGCGCCCGGACGATCCGGATGTGTGGTACCAGGTCGCCGAGACCCGTGGCTTGTCGGGCAATATCATCGGCCTGCATCAGGCTCGCGCCGAATACTTTGCTTTGGTGGGCGACTTCCAGCAGGCGATTCAGCAGTTGGACTTTGCCAAACGTCGCGCCGGCAGCAATTTCCCGTTGTCGTCACGTATCGATGCACGTCAGCGTGAGTTGATCGAACAGGAGCGCCTGGTTAAAGGCATGATGGGCTAAACCCATCGCCCACAAAAAAGCCCCGCCCTCGTAACACGAAGGCGGGGCTTTTTATTGGCCGGGTGGGTTACTCGGCCAGCTTGAAGGTAATGAAGCTGGCACGCCCCTGGCGAAGCACGCGCATCGATACCGAGCGGTTCTTCGGCAACGCCTTGGCGATGTCGGTGAACTGCTTGGTAGTCTCAATCGCCTGATTGTTCAGGTGAGTGATCACGTCGCCAGGCTGCAGGCCGATCAAGGCGGCCGGGCCGTCCTGCACTTCCTTGATCACCACGCCGCTCTTGAGATCGAAGGCTTTCTTCTGCTCGTCAGTCAGCTCGGCCACGGCAATGCCCAGGCGATTGCTGCTGCGCTCGGCGCCCGGCTTGGTATTACCCAGGGCATCCAGGGTCGCGCCCTCTTCAGGGATCGCACCCACGGTCAGCTCGACATTCTGGCGCTTGCCATCACGAATCACTTCCAGCTTGGCCTTGCTGCCGGCCTTGAGTGCGCCAACCAGGTGCGGCAGGTCGGCCGACATAATGATCGGTTGACCGTTCATGCTCAGGATCACGTCGCCGACTTGCAGGCCGCCTTTGGCAGCCGGGCCGTCGTCCTGGATTTGCGCGACCAGGGCGCCCGCCGGCTTGTCGAGGCCGAAGGATTCAGCCAGGTCCTTGTTCACTTCCTGAATGACCACGCCCAACCAGCCACGGCTGACCTTGCCACCGCTTTTCAGCTGATTGGAAACATCCATGGCCACGTCGATAGGAATGGCGAACGAAACCCCCATGAAGCCACCGGAACGGGTGTAGATCTGCGAGTTGATCCCCACCACTTCGCCCGCCAGGTTGAACAACGGGCCACCGGAGTTGCCCGGGTTGATCGGCACGTCGGTCTGGATGAACGGCACATAGTTCTCGTTCGGCAGGCTGCGACCAATGGCACTGACGATACCCTGGGTGACGGTATGGTCAAAACCAAACGGCGAGCCGATGGCTACCACCCACTGCCCCGCCTTCAGGTCCTGGGACTTGCCCAGCTTCAGCACCGGCAGGTCCTTGCCCTCGATCTTCAGCAAGGCCACATCGGAACGCGGATCGGTGCCGACCAATTTGGCTTTCAGCTCACTGCGATCAGCCAGGCGCACAAGGATCTCGTCGGCGTCGGCAATCACATGGTTATTGGTGAGGATGTAGCCATCTGGCGAGATGATGAAGCCCGACCCCAGGGACTGCGCTTCACGCTGGCCACCACCGCCACCACGGGGCGCACGCGGTTGTGGCATGCCACGCTCGAAGAACTCGCGCAGCATCGGCGGCAGGCCTTCCAGGTCAGGCATCTGCTGGTTGGAGACTTTGCGATCCGGCAGCTTCTGGGTGGTACTGATATTCACCACGGCAGGCGAGGCTTGCTCAACCAATTGGGTGAAGTCAGGCAACTCGACCGCTTGCGCGGGCACGGCCTGACCCAGCACCAATACCGTGGCGACTATGGATAGGTAAGACTTCAAACGTGGTATCGACATACAGCTCCCGTTACGACGAGCAGGGTTGAGCGACAGGGTTCAAGAAACGCCGAAAACTGCGAACGACATCTTTGTTCCGCGAACTAAACAAGGCCAGGGCCAACAAGCCCTGACCTATAAAAAACATGGGAGATTTTTGCAAGTGAAAATGCTGATCCAGACATTTCATGCTCTCGGCAGCCAACCTGGCATGGGCGTACTGTGAAAGATCTGGATGAACATAGGATTAACGACTCACGGCTTGGGGGTGGCCTTTTTTTCACCGCGCACCGACAGTGCGATACGTTCGGCGGTGCCAATAGGTATTTCGCCGACGACCGTCACCATCATTTCGCCATCCACCGTATTCAAGCGACGAGATACAGCAACCGTGGGGCCTAATTGGGTGCGAGTCTCGGTCACGCTCACATCGCTGATCGGTTCGAGAAACACCGAGAAGCGCGCCAGTCCATCTTCATACATCAGGCTGTCGACCGTGGCCTTGGTATGGGGATCCTTGCGGGCGCTGTTATTGGTCAGCTGAAAGCCTGGCGGCAACCACTCCAAGTGCCACGCCTCGGCGGCCTCTACGGCCGCTGCCTTGGTGTCGCCGACGGCGATGGAGGTGCATTCGCCGCTGGGCTGCAAGTCGCGATCATTGGGTGTGGTGGAGGTGTCCAATCGAGTGAACTGAAAGCGCTCCAGCAATTGTCCTTGATCATTCAGCAACAAGGATTTGAGCGGCAGCGCAGTTTCACGATCAAGATGCAGCTCAAAACCGTAGCGGTATTGATCACGGGGCGTAATCGACACAATCACTGCATTGCGACCGGCCACGCGAGATTTTCCGATAACGGCCAGTTCGTAGAATTGATTGAGTCTTTGCGGATCGAGGGCGCGCGAGGGTGCATCACGCGAATTGCCAAGGCCGGCGACAAGAGCGCCGCTGACGCACTGAGTACGACCGTCTACACGAACGACTTCCTGGGCAGAACCATCGAGCTGCAAGAGCCGCTCACGGACCTGGCCATTCTGGACACGATGCCAGATGTCATGGGTAGAAAAACTACCATTACGTTCGTAGACAAACGTACCTTGAAAACTTTGCTGCTGCTCAGCACGCCCAAGTCGAGTCAGCCAGTCTTGGGCTTCATCGGCATGGGCGGGGAGTGCAAACCAACCACTGAGCAATAACGTAAGGAGCGGTATGGCGCGCATAGGGCTCCTTAACGGATCAGCGGTTTTCCAGGCTTGCAGCGCGAGCGTATGGCAGAGCGCTTTCAGTGCCTTTCAAGGCGGATTCCTGTGCGTGTTGGCGCAGGTAGCCTGGAAGACGCTGGTCCTGCCAGCCGGATTGCCCTTGCAGCACACCGTTGGCCATAGGGCCGGTGGTGTCTGAGCTTTCCTTGTAACCGGCCAGTACCGCTGGGCCTTTGACTTGCGGACCGGCCATGACCGGTTGCTGAGTCTGCTGGGCCAGTTCGGCACCGGCGATTTCGTCCTGGTTGTACAGGCGAACACCGGCCAGCACTGCAACAGTCACCGAGGCAGCCACTGCCAGGCGACCCAGGCTGCGCCAAGGGCCACGAGCAGCTTTTGCCGGAACGGCTTCATCAGCCAGCGCGGCAGAAACGGCCGCAGCAATATCCAGACGAGGGATTAGAAGATCCTTGTGCATCACCGCCCGAGCGACTTGGTAACGAGACCAGGTATCACGGGTTTCGGCATCATCAAATGCGTTGAGCACTCGACGAAGTTCCAGTTCATCCGCTTCGTTATCCATCACTGCGGACAGCGATTCCTGCAGGGCATCACGACTCATGGCGGTTCCTCTCTTGGCTGTCGCCGCTGTCTTTAGTTTTCCTGCAACAACGGTTGCAAGGCTTTATCGATGGCTTCCCGGGCCCGGAAAATCCGTGACCTTACAGTCCCCACCGGACACTGCATGACGCTCGCAATGTCTTCGTAACTCAGACCATCGAATTCACGTAAAGTTAACGCCGTACGCAAATCTTCTGGCAGTTGCTGAATTGTGCGATGAACGGTGCCTTCGATCTCGTCGCGCAGCAATGCACGCTCCGGCGACTCGAGATCTTTGAGGCCGTGATCACCATCGTAAAATTCTGCATCTTCTGAACTTACATCGCTATCCGGTGGGCGGCGTCCGCGAGACACCAGATAGTTCTTCGCCGTGTTGATGGCGATGCGGTAGAGCCACGTGTAAAACGCACTATCACCGCGGAAATTGCCCAGTGCACGGTACGCCTTGATAAAGGCTTCCTGTGCAACGTCCTGCGCTTCATGGGTGTCGTGCACAAACCGCACGATCAACCCGAGAATTTTGTGCTGGTATTTCAGCACTAGCAGATCAAATGCTCGCTTGTCACCGCGTTGAACGCGCTCGACCAGCTGCTGATCCTCTTCCTGGGTTAGCATGAACACTCCTCGTTGTACTTGAAGGAGGCTTGCATAACTAAACGATCAGGCTTGCAAACATAGACTCGGACTTTTCGCAAAAGTTCTCCCCCTTCAAGCAAGTTTCCGGCATGCACTGATTTGGCACACACGAAAAACGCAGCGCGGGCAACGCCGGCTGCGCGAATAATCTTGTCGTCGGTTTTCTGACGCGTCCAATGCTCCCGACGGGCCAATAAACTCAACGTTTCCCAGCTTTCGGGCAACCTGCTATTGAGTCGAGGCTTATGCAAAAAGTTCCCACCTCAATAACCTGTCGATTTTACCCGAGCCGTGCACCGTAATCTCACATTGCCACGAATGCCCGGCTATTGTGCCGCTCCCCCCCTCTATATACTAGTGGCCCGTGTGACCCTTTGATTCGCCGATCCAGGCGTCCTGTTTGCGCCAGCCCTGTGGATCGCTTTTTGCGGAATCCTTCAAATGAGCCAACAGTTTCAACACGATGTCCTGGTGATCGGCAGCGGCGCGGCCGGCTTGAGCCTTGCGCTGACCCTTCCCAGCCACCTGCGCATTGCCGTCCTGAGCAAAGGCGACCTGGCCAACGGTTCGACATTCTGGGCCCAGGGCGGTGTCGCCGCGGTGCTGGACGACACCGATACGGTGCAATCCCACGTTGAAGACACCCTCAACGCCGGCGGCGGCCTGTGCAACGAAGACGCGGTGCGCTTCACCGTCGAGCATAGCCGCGAGGCGATCCAATGGCTGATCGACCAGGGCGTGCCCTTCACCCGCGATGAACACGCAGGCAGCGATGACGGCGGCTTCGAGTTCCATCTGACCCGCGAAGGCGGCCACAGCCATCGCCGTATCATCCACGCCGCCGATGCCACCGGTGCCGCGATTTTCAGGACCTTGCTCGATCAGGCCCGCCAACGCCCCAACATCGAACTGCTGGAACAACGCGTCGCTGTCGACCTGATCACCGAAAAGCGCCTGGGCCTGCCGGGCGAACGCTGCCTCGGCGCCTATGTGCTCAACCGCGCCAGCGGCGAAGTGGATACTTATGGTGCACGCTTCACCATCCTCGCCTCCGGCGGCGCCGCCAAGGTCTACCTCTATACCAGCAACCCCGACGGCGCCTGCGGCGACGGCATTGCCATGGCATGGCGCTCGGGCTGCCGGGTGGCCAACCTGGAATTCAACCAGTTCCACCCCACCTGCCTGTATCACCCACAGGCCAAGAGTTTCCTGATCACCGAAGCCCTGCGCGGCGAAGGTGCACACCTCAAGCTGCCCAACGGTGAGCGCTTCATGCAGCGCTTCGACCCGCGCGCCGAGCTGGCTCCACGGGATATTGTCGCCCGCGCCATCGACCATGAAATGAAGCGCCTGGGCATCGACTGCGTCTACCTGGACATCAGCCACAAGCCCGAAGCGTTCATCAAGACCCACTTCCCGACTGTCTACGAGCGCTGCCTGGCGTTCAACATCGACATCACCAAAGGGCCGATCCCGGTGGTACCGGCGGCGCACTACACCTGCGGCGGCGTGATGGTCGACCAGCATGGGCGTACCGATGTACCCGGCCTGTACGCGATTGGCGAAACCAGCTTCACCGGCCTGCACGGCGCCAACCGCATGGCCAGCAACTCGCTGCTCGAATGCTTCGTCTACGCCCGCTCGGCCGCGGCGGACATTCTCGAACAACTGCCACGCATCCCGGTGCCGGCCGCCCTGCCCCGCTGGGATGCCAGCCAGGTTACCGATTCGGACGAAGACGTGATCATCGCCCACAACTGGGACGAGCTGCGGCGCTTCATGTGGGACTACGTGGGGATCGTGCGCACCAACAAGCGCCTGCAACGGGCACAGCACCGGGTGCGACTGCTGCTGGATGAGATTGATGAGTTCTACAGCAACTATAAGGTCAGCCGTGACCTGATCGAACTGCGCAACCTGGCCCAAGTCGCGGAGTTGATGATCCGTTCGGCCATGGAACGCAAGGAAAGCCGGGGCCTGCACTACACCCTCGACTACCCGCAGATGTTGCCCGAGGCCCGTGACACTATTCTGGTGCCAACCACCTACGGCGGCTGAACTTCAAGCGAACCCGCAGGCGCCGGTGCACATCGGCGGCCTGCGAATCCGTCGGCACGCAGACCGAGCGCACCCGCCATTCCCCCGGCACGCGATAGCGCAACACCACAATCAGCGGCAGCGCCAGGCTGTCGGGGCGCAGCTGCACGCGATGCCAGCCGCACTCACTGCTGAATAACTGCCAGCCCTCCTCATCCCGTCGCAGACCACGAATCGACGAACGGTGAGTCAGCAGGACATAACGCGGCAATACCCAGGCAGCCTGGGCCAGGCACGCCAGCACACCGAGGACGGCAAAGGAAGCGTCGAGGACCATCAGTGCACCCAGCGCGAAGAGCTGGGCAAGGAGATACGCCGCCAGCAGCAGCCGTGAGGCCTGCCAGCGGCATTCGAAACGATTACTTGGGCTGGACACGATCCAGGATCATCCGGACCATGCGCTGCAGTTCAGGATCTTCGGATTCGGCCCGCTCCATGAACCAGCCGAACATGTCCTGATCTTCGCAAGTCAGCAGCCTGACGTAGAGATCGCGATCTTCCTTATTGAGCGTCGCATACACCTCTTTGGTAAAAGGCACCAGCAACACATCAAGCTCAAGCATGCCACGACGGCTGTGCCAGTAGAGACGATTGATTTCTACATCTTCGACCATGGAGCGCTCCTCAAATAGAGCGCAAGTATACAGGCCCGACGGCACCGGAACAGTCGGCTTTGGTCGCCCCCTACGGAAACTATCCATTTGCCGGGCGCCCCTCTATGATGCACCCATGACTTTTTGACCTGCGATGACCCATGGCTGACTCTGCTTTCTTCTGCCCCCTGTCCCACGAAGGCGTTCTCGCCGTCCGCGGCTCCGACGCTGCCAAGTTCCTGCAGGGACAACTCACCTGCAACCTCAATTACCTGAGCGATACCCAGGCCAGCCTCGGTGCGCGCTGCACGCAAAAAGGCCGCATGCAGTCGAGCTTCCGCATCCTGTTGCAGGGCGACGGCGTACTTCTGGCCATGGCCAGCGAACTGCTCGAACCGCAACTGGCGGACCTGAAGAAATATGCGGTGTTCTCCAAGTCCAAGCTCACCGACGAAAGCGCCGCCTGGGTGCGTTTCGGTGTGATCGATGGCGATCAGGCGCTGACCGGCCTTGGCCTTGAGCTGCCCACCGAAACGGACAGCGTTGCCCGTACCGAACACCTGATCGCCGTCCGCGTGTCTCCCGCCCGCGCCGAACTCTGGGTACCTGCCGAGCAAGCCGACAGCGTGCGCGGCCAATTGGCCGCACAGTTGACACAAACCGACTTGAATCACTGGCTACTGGGCCAGATCCGCGCCGGTATCGGCCAGGTCATGCCCCAGACCCGCGAACTGTTCATCCCGCAGATGCTCAACCTGCAGGCCGTGGGCGGTGTCAGCTTCAAGAAAGGCTGCTACACCGGCCAGGAAATCGTCGCGCGCATGCAGTACCTGGGCAAACTCAAGCGTCGCCTGTACCGCTTGAGCCTGAACGCGGCGCAAATGCCCGAGCCAGGCACCCCGTTGTTTTCCCCCAGCCACAACAGCTCGATCGGCGAAGTGGTGATTGCAGCAAAAGCTGACCAGGTGATTGAACTTCTGGCGGTATTGCAAGCCGAAGCTGCCGATAGTGGCGATGTGCACCTAGGCACACTGGAAGGCCCCGGTTTGCAACTGCTTGACCTGCCTTACACCCTTGACCGTGATCGTGAGATCCAGCGTTAGTCGCCGTATTTTCCTGCAACACCCTAGAGAGCATGAATGAACAAACTGGCGGAAAAAGTCCAACAGGCGTTGGTTAAGGCCATCGACAACGATGACCTGGTTCTGCCGACATTGCCGGAAGTGGCCCTGAACATCCGTCAGGCCGCTGAAGACCCGGAAATCAGCATCAGCCACTTGAGCAAAGTGATAGGCCGCGACACTGCGTTGTCGGCGCGCCTGATCAAAGTGGTCAACAGCCCGCTGTTGCGCGCCACCCAGGAAGTCACCGACCTGCACACCGCCATCACCCGGCTGGGCACCAACTACAGCAGCAACCTGGCCATCGGCCTGGTGATGGAACAGATCTTCCACGCCCGTTCCGAAGTGGTCGAACAGAAAATGCGCGATGTGTGGCGCCGCAGCCTGGAAGTGGCGGGCGTCAGCTACGCCCTGTGCCGCAACCACAGCCAGCTCAAGCCGGACCAGGCAGCGCTGGGCGGCCTGGTGCACCAGATCGGCGTGCTGCCGATCCTGACCTACGCCGAAGACCACTACGAGCTGCTGTCAGATCCGGTCAGCCTCAACCACGTGATCGACAGCATCCACCCGGTGCTGGGCGACAAGTTGCTGAGTGGCTGGGACTTCCCGGAAATGCTGGCGAAACTGCCGGGCCAGTACCTGAACCTGGAACGGGACTCAGCCTGCCTCGACTACATCGACCTGGTGCAGATTGCCATGCTGTATTGCCATCACGGCACCGACCACCCCCTGGCCAAGGTGGACGTCTCCAGCGTGCCTGCGATGAAAAAACTGCGGGTTGATCCCTACAGCGAAAAACTGCGTGCAGAGCTGGATGAAGCGCGCGCCATGTTCGATTGATCAACCGGCGATAAAACTCACCCGCACCTTCAACCCCGCGTGCTCGCCGTCATGCAGGCTGATCTGGGCCAGATGCGCGCGACAGATTTCGCCCACGATCGCCAACCCCAGGCCTGAGCCCATGCCTTGCTGGCTGCGGCGGTAAAAGCGCTCGAACACCCGGTCGCGCTCATCCTGCGGAATACCCGGGCCATCATCTTCCACCTCCAGTACCGCCGGCGCCGTGACGCGCAGGATCACGTTGCCGCCCGGTGGCGTGTGCGCCAGGGCGTTGTCCACCAGGTTGCTCAACAGCTCGTTGAGCAGCGTCGGCTCGCCACGTAACCACACCGGTTCATCCGCCTCCAGTGCCAGTGCCACGCCGCGCGCATGGGCCAACGGCGCCATGGCCATGCCCAGTTCACGGGCCAATTGGCTGAGGTCCAGCAACTGCGCGCCGCCTTCGGCAATCGCCCGGGCACCGTTTTCGATGCGCGCCAGGGACAGCAACTGATTGGCCAGGTGGGTCAACCGATCGGTGCCTTGGGCGGCGGTCTCCAGGGTACTGCGCCAGGTTGCGGGATCTTCGGCGCGCAGGCCCAGCTCCAGGCGCGCCTTGAGCGCCGCCAACGGGGTACGCAGTTCATGGGATGCATCGGCAATAAACTGCGCCTGACGCTCGAACTGGCCGCGCAGGCGTTCGGTGAAGTGGTTGAGGGAACGCACCAGCGGGCCGAACTCATGCTGAACCTCCACCAACGGCAACGGCCGCAAGTCGTCGGGCTGGCGCTCTTCCACCGCCGTGCGCAGGCGCTCCAGCGGGCGCAAGGCGGCGCTGACGGCAAACCACACCAGCAACAAGGCGCCAATGGCGAGCATGCCCAGGCGCAGCAAGGTGTCAGCCATCAGGCTGCGGGCCATGCTCACCCGTGCCTCATCGGTTTCGGCCACGCGGATTTCCGCCATGCCGTTCATGTTCGGTTCGGAGACCGCCTTCAGCAGGCTGACCACCCGCACTTCCTGGCCCTGGTACTTGGCGTTGTAGAAGCGCGCCAGCGCCGGGTAGTCGTCGGTGCGCGGTGTGCCGGGGGGCGGGCCGGGGAGGTTTTCGTAGCCGGAAATCAGCTTCTGATCAATGTCATTGACCTGATAGTAGATGCGCCCGGCGCTGTCGTAGGCAAAGGTGTCCAGGGCGACATAGGGCACGTTGGCGCTGAGGGTGCCGTCCACCTGGGTCAGGCCCGCGGCGATGGTACGCGCCGAGGCCAGCAGCGTGCGGTCATAGGCGGTGTCGGCCGCTTCGCGACCGTTCCAGTAGGCACTCATGCCACTGGCGAGCATCAACAGCACCAGCAGCAGCGCCAGGTTCCACAGCAGGCGCCAGCGCAGGCTGCTGGGCTTATGCATCGCGGGCTTCCAGCAGGTAGCCGAGACCGCGGAACGTCACGATGGCGATGGGTTGGCCATCGAGCTTCTTGCGCAGGCGGTGCACGTAGATTTCGATGGCGTCGGGGCTGGCCTCTTCGTCCAGGCCGAACACCTGGGAAGCCAGTTGCTCCTTGCTCATCACCCGGCCTGGGCGGGCAATCAGCGCTTCAAGCACGGCTTGCTCGCGGGAGGTCAACGTCATCAACTCGCCGCCCACGGTGAAACGGCGGGTGTCGAGGTCATAGACCAGCACACCGCAGGCCTGCTGGCGCTCGCCGCCCAATACACTGCGGCGCAGCAGCGCCTTGACCCGCGCTTCCAGTTCAGTCAGTTCGAACGGTTTGGCCAGGTAGTCATCGGCGCCCAGGTTCAGGCCATGCACGCGGTCCTTCACATCGCTGCGCGCGGTCAACATCAGCACCGGCAGGTTTTTCCCACGCGCCCGCAAGCGCGCCAGCACCTCGAAACCGTCCATGCGCGGCAGGCCCACATCGAGGATGGCCACCGCGTAATCCTCACTGCTCAAGGCCAGGTCGGCGGCCACGCCGTCATGCAATACGTCAACGGTCAAACCTGTGCTCTTGAGCGCTTGGGCGACGCTTTCGGCGAGTTGCAGATGGTCTTCAACCAGAAGGACACGCATGGATTTCCACCTTATTCGGACGTGGTCGGCGCCACGCTTTGCCGGGCAGTTTACAGGCGCCGACTGCCCTGTGAAGCCTGAAAACATTGAAAGGCAGCTGAAAGGTTAGTGAAAGCTTCGCCCTTTAGCATCCAGCCACGGTAGGTCATGCCTGCCGAGCGACCTGATGGGTCGCGCCCGAAAAACGCCTCGAAGCGTTTTCGCCAAAATAAGAACAATAACGGAGTGCACCACGATGCTGTCGACACAGCCACAGGCTTGCCCGCCTGTTCGTATTTCCCGCCTGACCCACACCGCCCTTGTCAGTGCCGCTGCCCTTGCCGGCTTTTCGCCGCTTGGCCAGGCTGCCTTCTTCGAAGACAGCAGCGCGACCCTGGAAACCCGCAACATGTACTTCAACCGCGACTTTCGCGACGGCACCAGCGCCCAGCAGTCCAAGCGCGACGAGTGGGCCCAGGGCTTCATGCTCAACCTGCAATCAGGCTACACCGACGGCACCGTCGGCTTTGGCGTGGATGCGCTGGGCATGCTCGGGGTCAAGCTCGACTCCAGCCCCGACCGCACCGGCACCGGCCTGCTGCCCACTCACGACGATGGCCGCGCCGCCAACGAATACTCCAAGCTGGGCCTGACCGGCAAAGTGAAGATTTCCGCCACCGAGCTCAAGATCGGCTCGCTGATGCCTGAACTGCCGATCCTCAAGCCCAATGACGGGCGCATTCTGCCGCAGACCTTCAACGGTGGCCTGGTCACCTCCAAGGAATTCAAGAACCTGGTCTTCACCGGCGGCCGTCTCGACAAGACCAAGGACCGCGACGACAGCAACTACGAGGACATCGCCCTCAACAACAAGAACAGCCGCTTCCTCAGCGGTGCCACCGGCAAGCACTTCAACTTCGGCGGTGTCGACTACAAGTTCGCCGACAAGATCACCGGCAGCTACCACTTCGCCCAACTCGACGACGTGTACCGCCAGCACTTCCTCGGCCTGGTCGCCGCACGCCCGATGGGCCCCGGCACCTTCGCCACCGACCTGCGCCTGGCGATCAGCGATGACGCAGGCGCAGCCCGTGGCGGCAAGATCGACAACACCTCCCTCAACGGCCTGTTCAGCTATGCCCTCAATGGCCATAAGCTCAGCGCCGGCTACCAGCATATGTCCGGCGACAGTGCCTTTCCCTATGTGGATGGCAGCGACCCGTACCTGGTCAACTTCGTGCAGATCAACGACTTTGCCGGCGCCGAAGAGCGCTCCTGGCAGGCGCGCTACGACTACGACTTCGCCAAGCTGGGCATTCCCGGCCTGAGTTTCATGAGCCGTTACCTCTCGGGTGACAATATCAAGCTCAGGAACGGCGACACCGGCAAGGAATGGGAGCGCAACAGCGAGATCAAGTACGTGGTGCAAAGCGGCACATTCAAGGATGTCGCCGTGCGTCTGCGCAATGCCACCTACCGTTCCAACTATTCAGCCCGTGATGCGGATGAAATGCGCCTGCTGGTCAGCTACAGCGTTGCGCTCTGGTAAGCCACTCATAACAACAAAGACGGAGATCACCATGACCCCTTCATTGCGTAAACTGGCCCTCGCCGCCGGCTGCATGCTGTTCGCCGGCCAACTGCTGGCCGCCGACGAACCCAAGCGCCCGGAATGCATCGCCCCGGCCTCCCCCGGCGGTGGTTTTGACCTGACCTGCAAACTGGCGCAAAGCGCGCTGGTCAACGAGAAACTGCTGAGCAAACCAATGCGCGTGACCTACATGCCGGGCGGCGTGGGCGCGGTGGCCTACAACGCCGTGGTGGCCCAGCGTCCTGCAGACGGCGGTACGCTCGTGGCCTGGTCCAGCGGTTCGCTGCTGAACCTGGCCCAGGGCAAGTTCGGGCGCTTCGATGAGAGCGCCGTACGCTGGCTGGCCGCCGTGGGTACCAGCTACGGTGCCATCGCCGTTAAAGCCGATTCGCCCTACAAGACCCTCGACGATCTCGTCAAAGCCCTGAAGAAAGATCCGGGCAGTGTGGTAATCGGTTCCGGCGGCACCGTGGGCAGCCAGGACTGGATGCAAACCGCGCTGATCGCCAAGGCCGCCGGGATCAACCCGCGCGAGCTGCGCTATGTGGCGCTCGAAGGCGGCGGTGAAATCGCCACCGCCCTGCTCGGCGGGCATATCCAGGTCGGCAGTACCGACATCTCCGACTCCATGCCGCACATTCTCAGCGGTGACATGCGCCTGCTGGCGGTGTTCTCCGAGGAGCGCCTGGACGAGCCGGAAATGAAGAATATTCCGACCGCCAAAGAGCAAGGCTACGACATCGTCTGGCCGGTGGTGCGTGGCTTCTACCTCGGGCCAAAAGTCAGCGATGCCGACTACGCCTGGTGGAAGGAGGCCTTCGACAAACTGCTGGCCTCCGACGAGTTCGCCAAGCTGCGTGACCAGCGCGAGCTGTTCCCGTTCGCCATGACCGGCCCGGAGCTGGACACCTACGTGAAGAAACAGGTGGCTGACTACAAAGTGCTGGCCAAAGAGTTCGGCCTGATCCAGTAATCGCCCCTCTGTCGCGCGGCCATGCCTGGCGAACCCCAGGCATGGCCCAGGAGTTCAACATGCTCTTACAACGCATATTCGCCGCCGCGCTGCTGCTGGCCTGCGCCGGTCTGGCGCTGATGGCCTGGCCCTACCAGGCGTCGTTTTCCTACGAACCCGTAGGGCCCCGCGCCTACCCATTGCTGATGCTCGGGCTGATGAGCCTGGCGCTGATCTACATGCTGTTCCGCCCGCAACCCACCCAGCACACCGAAGAAGAACCGGCGCTGGACCGCCAGACCCTGGTCAAGATCGGCATCTGCGTGGCGCTGTTGATCGTGTTTGCCGGCACCTTCGAACCCCTGGGCTTCATCCTCAGCAGCATGCTGATCGGCATCCCCATGGCGCGCCTGTATGGCGGTCGCTGGGTGCCCAGCGTGGTGATCGTCAGCCTGATGGCCATCGGTCTTTATCTGCTGTTCGATAAGGCCATGGATGTTCCGCTGCCCCTCGGCCTGCTCGACGTTCTGGAGAACTGATATGGATACTTTCGGCTATTTGGGCCAGGGCTTCGGCGTTGCGCTGTCCCCCTACAACCTGGTGACTGCCCTGTGCGGCACCCTGATCGGCACCGTGGTCGGCCTGTTGCCGGGCCTGGGCCCGATCAACGGCGTGGCGCTGTTGATCCCCATCGCGTTCGCCCTGGGCCTGCCGCCGGAATCGGCGCTGATCCTGCTGGCGGCCGTGTACCTGGGCTGCGAATACGGCGGCCGTATCAGCTCGATCCTGCTGAACATCCCGGGCGAAGCCTCCACCGTGATGACCACCCTCGACGGCTACCCGATGGCCCGCAAAGGCCTGGCCGGCGTGGCGCTGTCGTTGTCCGCGTGGAGTTCGTTCATCGGCGCGTTTATCGCCACCTGCGGCATGGTGCTGTTCGCGCCGCTGCTGGCCAAATGGGCGATTGCCTTCGGCCCGGCGGAATATTTCGTGCTGATGGTGTTCGCGATTGTCTGCCTGGGCGGCATGGCCGGTGACAAACCGCTGAAGACCTTCGTGGCGGCGCTGATCGGCCTGTTCCTTTCCGCCGTGGGTATCGACGCCAACAGCGGCGTGTACCGGTTTACCGGCGATAACATCCACCTCACCGACGGCATCCAGTTTGTGGTGTTGGTGCTGGGCTTGTTCTCCATCAGCGAGATTCTGTTACTGCTGGAAAAAACCCACCGTGGCCAGGAAGCAGTGAAAGCCACCGGGCGGATGATGTTCAACCTGAAGGAAGCAGGTTCGGTGTTCGTGGTGAACATTCGTTGCGGCCTGCTCGGTTTCATCATGGGCGTGCTGCCCGGCGCGGGCGCGACCCTGGCCTCGGCCGTGGCCTACATGACCGAGAAACGCCTGGCCGGTGCCAGCGGCAAATTCGGCCAGGGCGACATGCGCGGCCTGGCGGCACCGGAAACTGCCATCGGCGCGTCCGCCTGCGGTGCCCTGGTACCGATGCTGACCCTCGGCGTTCCCGGGTCGGGCACCACCGCCGTGATGATCGGCGCCCTGTCGCTGTACAACATCACCCCCGGCCCTCTGCTGTTCCAACAGCAACCGGACATCGTCTGGGGCCTGATCGCCTCGTTGTTTATCGCCAACATCATGCTGGTGATCCTCAACATCCCGATGATCCGCATCTTCACGCGCATCCTCGCCGTGCCGAACTGGGCGCTGGTGCCGGTGATCGCGATCATCACCGCGATCGGTGTGTACGCGGTGCACGCCACCACCTTCGACCTGTTCCTGATGGTCGGCATCGGCATCTTCGGCTACATCCTGCGCAAGCTGGACTTCCCGCTGTCGCCGGTGCTGCTGGGCTTTATCCTCGGCGGCCTGATGGAGCAGAACCTGCGCCGCGCGCTGTCGATTTCCAACGGTGACCTGCAGATTCTCTGGTCAAGCCCGATCACCTTCGGTGTGTGGGTACTGACCGCGTTGATGCTGGCCTTCCCGCTGGTGCGCATCTACCGCAAACGTGCCCTGCAGCGTCGTGCCGTGGCCGATGTCTGAGGTCACCTTTAAACATTGGTGGGGAACACCGCTGGTCGGCCTGGCCGGCGGTTACCTGGCCAGCCTGGTCGGCTGGCCTTTGCCGTACATGGTCGGCTCCTTACTGGCGATCATCCTCGTGCGTTGCCTAACGCCCTGGCAGTTGGCGGAGATTCCCGGCGGGCGCAAATGCGGCCAATGGGTGGTGGGCATCGGCATCGGCCTGCACTTCACCCCGGTGGTGATCGAACAGGTGATGAGCCACTTCGGCCTGATTTTCTTCGGGGCGCTGGTCACCAGCCTGTCGAGCGTGGTCGGCGTGTGGTTGATGCGCCGCAGTGGTGAAGACCGCGCCACCGCGTTTTTCTCGAGCATGCCGGGCGGTTCCGGGGAGATGGTCAACCTCGGCTCGCGCAATGGCGCGGTACTCAGCCGTGTCGCGGCTGGGCAAAGTCTGCGCGTGCTGGTGGTGGTGCTGTGTGTGCCGGCGATCTTCAAGTATCTGTTGGGCGGCGGTGCGCCGCAGTTTCATCCGGCACCGGTCAGTTGGGCGTGGCTGGCGCTGCTGTTTCCACTCGGTGCACTGGTGGCCTGGGGCTGGCAGCGCTTGCGCCAGCCTAACCCGTGGTTGTTCGGCCCCTTGCTGGTCAGTGCGACGGCCAGCGTGGTGTGGGACCTGCATATCGGCCTGCCCGACGGCGGCAGCCAGATCGGCCAATGGTTGATCGGCAGCGGGTTGGGCTGCCACTTCAATCGGCAGTTCTTTCGTCGAGCGCCGTCGTTCATGGGCCGCACCTTGATCGGCACGGCCTTGACCATGGCGCTGGCAACGTTGGCGGCGGTGGGCTTGAGCGCCCTCACCCACCTGGATTTGCGCTCGCTGACCCTGGGCATGATGCCCGGTGGGATTGCCGAGATGAGCCTTACGGCCGAGACCCTGCAACTGTCGGTGCCGTTGGTGACGGCGATGCAGGTGATGCGCTTGTTGTTTGTGCTGTTTCTGGCAGAGCCGTTGTTTCGGCATTGGAACCGTCAGCCGGAAAAAATCTAAACCTTCGGCACAGGTTGAACTGTGCCTGGCCTTAGAGCGGCGGCAGGCGCCACTCAATCGGCGTTTCGCCGTTCTGCTCAAGAAACTTGTTGGTGCGGCTGAAATGCCCGCACCCCAGGAACCCCCGGTACGCCGACAACGGCGACGGATGCACCGACGTCAGCACCAAATGCTTGGTGGCATCGACCAGCTTCTGCTTGCCCTGGGCATGGGCGCCCCACAACAGGAACACCAAATGCGGCTGGTGTTCGCTGACCACCTCGATAATCCGATCGGTAAAGAACTGCCAGCCCTTGCCCGCATGGGCATTGGAGTTGGCGCGTTCCACGGTCATGGTGGTGTTGAGCAGCAACACGCCCTGGTCGGCCCAGCTTTGCAGGCAGCCGTGGTTGGGGATGTCGATGTTCAGGTCGCGCTTGAGCTCTTTGTAGATATTGACCAGGGACGGCGGCGCCGGCACGCCCGGTTGTACCGAGAAGCACAAACCGTGGGCCTGGCCGGGGCCGTGGTACGGGTCCTGGCCGAGGATCACCACCTTGACCTTGTCCAGCGGCGTTGAGTTAAGCGCATTGAAGATCAGCGGGCCGGGCGGGTAGATCTCTTTGCCGGCGGCATGTTCCTGGCGCAGGAACTCGCGCAACTGGCCCATGTAGGGCTTATCGAACTCATCACGCAGGGCGTGTTTCCAGCTGGGTTCGAGTTTGATACGGTCGCCTTCGGTCATAGTTGAAATGTCTTGTAGAAAAGAATGAGGCGAACCCTAGGAAAGCCGGCCCTGCTTGTCAATTGATCTGACACACCACCGGCACTTTCCCACGAAGCGATCATACTGATCCTTCACCTTCTCGATTGAGGTCACGATGAATCTGCACTTCGAAGAACTGACCGGCAATGGCGGCGCCCGCGTCGGCATCGCCAGCCTCGACGCTGAAAAATCCCTCAATGCCCTCTCTTTGCCGATGATCCTGGCCCTGACAGATCGCCTGGAGGCCTGGGCCAAAGACCCGGCCATCGTCTGTGTGCTGCTGCGTGGCAACGGGCCCAAGGCCTTTTGCGCCGGCGGCGAAGTGCGCAGCCTGGCCCAAGCCTGCCGCGAGCAGCCGGGTGAAGTGCCGGCCCTGGCCGCACAGTTTTTTGCTGCGGAATATCGTCTCGACTACCGCTTGCACACTTACCCTAAACCACTGATCTGCTGGGGCCACGGTTACGTGCTGGGCGGAGGCATGGGCCTGCTGCAAAGCGCGGCCATACGGATTGTCACACCGAGTAGCCGCCTGGCCATGCCCGAGATCAGCATCGGGCTGTACCCGGACGTGGGCGCCAGCTGGTTCCTGTCGCGCCTGCCCGGCAAGCTGGGCTTATTCCTTGGCCTCACCGGCGCCCATATCAACGGCCGTGACGCCCTGGACCTGGGCCTGGCCGACCGTTTCCTGCGCGACGATCAACAAGACGAGTTGCTCGATGGCTTGCTGCAACTGAACTGGCAGGAGCAGACCGCGATACAGCTCAACAGCCTGTTCAAGGCCCTGGCCCAGGAAGCCGTGGCCCAGCAACCCGAGGCGCAATGGCTGCCGCGCCGGGCACAGATCGACGAATGGCTGGACGTCGGCGATGTGCGCAGCGCCTGGCGCGCCTTGAGCCCGCTGCGTGACCACGCGGACCCACTGTTCAATCGCGCCGGCAAGACATTGAGCGAAGGCTGCCCGCTGACCGCGCACCTGGTGTGGGAACAGATCCAGCGGGCCCGCCATCTGTCCCTGGCCGAGGTGTTCCAGATGGAATACACCCTGAGCCTGAACTGCTGCCGCCATCCGGAATTCAGCGAAGGGGTACGCGCGCGGTTGATCGACAAGGACCAGAAACCCCATTGGCATTGGCCTGACATCAATACGGTCCCGGACGCCGTGGTGCAGGCGCACTTCACCAAGGCGTGGGAAGGCCGGCACCCGCTGGCGGACTTGTCCGATTACTGAGGTTTTGCGCCCATGAAAAAGCGGCGCTTCATGCGCCGCTTGTCATACAGGCCGGTCAACGGTGACCGCCGCGGCCACCTCCACGGTCATGATCGCCACCGCGTCCATGCCCGCCATTGTTCCAACGATCCCCCCAGCCCTGGTTCGGGTATGGCCGGTAACCGGCCCTTGGCCCTGACGGGTAATAGCGAGGCGCCGGCTGGTAATAACGCGGTGCCGAGTAGTAACGCGGTGCCGGAGCGTAGTAACGCGGCGACGGGTAGTAATCACGGCGATATTGATACGCCGTGCCGCCGCCATAGTAATAAGCCGGCGCCGGTGAGGTGTAGACCTCGGAACGGTAGTAGCTCTGGCCTCCATCGTAGTAGGGCACACAAGCGGAAAGGGTCAGACCGAGTAAAGCGCTGAGCAGCAGTCGTCGATACATGGCGGCCTCCTGGACCGCGGAAGAGCACCTCCAGCGACGCTGGGGGGCGGCATTCAGCTTTCACTGAATGACGAAGTATCTGACATCAAAAAACGAAACTGGTGCGTTTTCGCAATAGTTTGAAACATGTGTGTAACCGTCATGAACAGGGCTTTTTTGTACGAACTGAAACTTTCCGGATTTGCATGATGTCATTACGACATCGCACAATGCCAGGGAGGCTCTAGCGCGAGCTTCCTCCCCTCATCCCCGGATTCCAGTCATGAAGATTTCAACCAAACTGCTGCTCTCATTTGTATTGTGCGCGTTCATCACCCTCGTCGTGGGCGCCTTGGGTATCAAGGGCGTGACACGGCTGGCTTCGGCGCTTGAACTGACCTTCTCGAACAACCTGGTCTCGGTGAGCAATACCGCCGCCACCCTCAATGGCATGGTCGCCCACAACCGCGGCCTGTATCGCCTGGTGGATGCCAGCAATGGCGATGTGGCCCAGCAGGACCGCGAACGCGTGCGCCAGGACATCGCCAACGAACTCAAACGCAGCCAGACCGCCTACGCCATTTATCGCGCCACACCGTTGGAAGATGACGAACGGGCAGCCGGCGACAAGTTCGACCAGATCTGGCCCACCTACGTCAGTAACTCCGAAGGCATCATCGCGATGCTCGATGCCGGCCAGCTTGCGCAAGCCCGTACGCAGCTCAACACCAGTAACAATGAACTGTTCCGCCAGGCACGTGAGCTGATTCGCGTGATGGTCGACTCCAATAACCGCCAGATCAAGGAAGGTGCCGCCGCCGCCGACGAGCTGCGCAACAGCGCGATGACCTGGATGATTGCCGGCATCGTGCTGGCCTTCATCATTGCAATCATCATTGGCGTGCTGATCACGCGGCTCATCACCCGTCCCATCGCCCAGGCGGTGGAAGGCGCGCAGCGCATTGCCAAGGGTGACCTGACCCAAGCCATCGTTACCGACCGCACCGACGAAGCCGGGCAACTGTTGATGGCGTTGTCGGATATGCAGGGCGGCCTGAAAAACACCCTGGTGGAAATCGCCAATGCCTCCGACCAGCTCGCGTCGGCAGCCGAAGAGCTGAGTGCCGTCACCGATGAAAGCAGCCGTGGCCTGACTCGCCAGAACGACGAAATCCAGCAAGCCGCCACCGCCGTCAACCAGATGACCGCAGCGGTCGACGAAGTGGCGAGCAACGCCGTGTCGACCTCCGAGGCGTCGCGCCAGGCCACCGCCGAAGCCGAGGACGGCCGCCAGCAGGTGGAGCAGGCCGTGTCGGGCATGTCATCGATGGTGGTCGAGATCAACGATTCGACCCAATCGGTCGTCGACCTCGCCGGCCAGGTGCGTGAAATCGGCAAGGTGATCGATGTGATCCGCGGCATTGCCGACCAGACCAACCTGCTGGCCCTCAATGCCGCCATCGAAGCTGCCCGAGCCGGTGAACAAGGCCGTGGTTTTGCCGTGGTGGCCGATGAGGTGCGGGCGCTGGCCCACCGCACCCAGACCTCCACGGTCGACATCGAGAAAATGATCGGTGAAGTCCAGGCCGGTGCCGATGGCGCCGTGGCCGCCATGAACAAAAGCCTGACCTGGGCCAACAACACCCAGACCCTGGCGCAAAACGCCGGCCAGGCGCTGGAGCGCATCACCGCCAGCGTGGCCAGCATCAACGAGCGCAACCTGGTGATCGCCTCGGCGTCCGAGGAACAGGCCCAGGTGGCCCGGGAGGTGGATCGCAACCTGCTCAACATCCAGGACCTGTCCACCCAGACCGCCGCCGGTGCGCACCAGACCAACGCCTCCAGCCAGGACCTGTCGCGCCTGGCCACCTCGTTCAATGTGCTGGTCAGCAAGTTCCAGCTGTAAGCGCCTCATAGCAGTGCGCCGACGCACCCGCGTGGCGCACACCGCCCTCTTCTACACCCTCCTCTCCCGCCCGCCCGGCTGAACCGCCGGGCATCGAAGCCACTTGGCACGACTCTCGCTTTATCTCTTGCGTGCAGGATTGATACAGGTTCGCGGCACCACAATTTGCAATGGCCGACTAGGGTTCCGGCTCGCCGAAAGCGAGTGGCTGGTCCGAGAGTTGGCGACCTCCAGTTGAGGTTACACGGCGGGATAAAAGCCCGGGAGACAAGCCACCGTTCACGGTGCCGCGTTGCTCCTGCTCGCCCTTGATCAACTGGAGAAGACCCATGCCCTCAATCCGTTTACCCGCCCTGCTCGCCGTCGTCTTTGCCGCCGTGCTGAGCGTCCAGGCCCAAGCCGCCCCCAAAAAACACTTCAGCGTGTGCTGGACGATCTACGCCGGCTGGATGCCGTGGGAGTACGCCGGCAGCCAAGGCATCCTCGACAAGTGGGCGAAGAAGTACGGCATCAGCATCGACATGGTGCAGCTCAACGACTACGTCGAATCCATCAACCAATACACCGCCGGCCAGTTCGACGGCTGCACCATGACCAACATGGACGCCCTGACCATCCCCGCCGCCGGTGGCGTGGACAGCACCGCGCTGGTGGTCAGCGACTTCTCCAACGGCAACGACGGCGTGGTGATCAAGGGCACCGGCAAGACCGTGGCCGACCTCAAGGGCATGAACGTCAACATGGTGGAACTCTCGGTGTCCCACTACCTGCTGGCCCGCGCGCTGGAGTCGGCGGACTTGACGGAAAAAGACCTGAAGGTGGTCAACACCTCCGATGCCGACATCGCGGCGGCCTTCAATACCGACCAGGTCCAGGCCGTCACCACCTGGAACCCGATGCTTTCGGAGATCAAGGCCAAGCCTGGGGTGAGCCAAGTGTTCGACTCCAGCAAAGTGCCCGGCGAAATCATGGACATGATGGTGGTCAACACCCAGGTCCTCAAAGACAACCCCAAGCTGGGTAAAGCGCTGACCGGCGCCTGGTTCGAAGTGGTCGCGCTGATGAACGCCAAGGGCCCCGCCAGCACCGCAGCCCTCGAACATATGGCCAAGGCCTCGGGCACTGACCTTGCGGGCTTCCAGTCGCAACTGGACACTACCAAGCTGTTCGCCACGCCCCAGGAAGCCCTGGCCTTCGCCACCAGCCCACAGTTGCCCGCCACCATGGGCAAAGTCGCCGAGTTCTCGTTTAAACACGGCCTGCTGGGTGAAGGCGCCAAGGACGCCAGCGCCGTGGGCATGCGCTTCGCCAACGGTGTGACCAGTGGCGACAAGGCCAACCTCAAGCTGCAGTTCGACCCCAGCTACGTACAGATGGCCGCCGACGGCAAGCTGTAAGAGGACCCGGCCATGCGCCTGATCAACCGTCATCCGGACCGCTCCAGCCGCCTGTTGCTGGTGCTGCTGCCGTTCGCCCTGCTGCTGTTCGCCTACTTCGTGGGCTCGGCCGAGCGCCTGGCGGACAACCCCAACGACAAGCTGCTGCCCGGCGCCGGGCAAATGCTTGACGCGGTAAAGCGCCTGGCCTTCAACGCCGACACTCGCACCGGCGAATACGTACTGTGGCAGGACAGCGCCGCCAGCCTGCGGCGCCTCGCCATCGGCCTGGGGATCAGCGCCCTCGCCGGCCTGTGCCTGGGGATCGCCGCCGGCACGCTGCCGCTGTTTGGCGCGCCGTTGTCACCGTTGCTGACGGTGCTGTCGATGGTCCCGCCGCTGGCGATCCTGCCGATCCTGTTCATCGTGTTCGGGCTGGGGGAATTGTCCAAGGTGATGCTGATCGTCATCGGCGTCGCCCCCTGCCTGGCCCGAGACCTGGAACAGCGCGCGCGGGAAATTCCGCTCGAGCTGCTGGTGAAGGCGCAGACCCTCGGCGCCTCCACCTGGACCCTGATGCTGCGTGTGGTATTGCCGCAATTGCTGCCGCGCCTGTTGATCTCGCTGCGGCTGATGCTCGGCTCGGCGTGGTTGTTTTTGATCGCCGCCGAAGCCATCGCCTCCACCGACGGTTTGGGCTACCGGATCTTCCTGGTACGACGCTACCTGGCGATGGACGTGATCCTGCCCTATGTGGTGTGGATCACCCTGCTGGCGTGGCTGATGGACTGGGGCCTCAAGGCCCTGACCCGGCGTGCGTTCCCCTGGTACGAAGGAGCGCGGGCATGAGTTTTATCAGCGTCAATAATGTGTGGCAGCGCTATGGCGATCAGGTGGTGCTCGAAGGCCTCAACCTGCAGGTCGCCGAGGGTGAATTCTGCACGCTGGTGGGCACGTCCGGCTGTGGCAAGTCGACCTTCCTGCGCCTGCTGCTGGGCCAGGAAACCGCGAGCAAGGGCCAGATCCTGCTGGACGGCCAGGCCCTCGCCGCCGAGCCGGATGCCAGCCGTGGCGTGGTGTTCCAGCGCTACTCGGTGTTCCCGCATCTGACGGTGCTCGACAACGTCGCCCTCGGCCTGGAACTGCCACGTTCTCGCCTGCTGGGCCGGCTGTTCGGTAAAGCCAGGAAGGACGCCCGCGAACAGGCTGCCGCGCTGCTGCACAAGGTCGGCCTCGGCCACGCCCTGGACAAGTACCCCGCGCAGCTCTCCGGTGGTATGCAACAACGCCTGGCCATCGCCCAGGCCCTGATCATGAAACCCCGTGTGTTGCTGCTGGACGAACCCTTCGGCGCCCTCGACCCGGGCATTCGCAAGGACATGCACCAGCTGCTGCTGGCGCTATGGCACGAAACCCAGCTGACGGTGTTCATGGTCACCCATGACCTGAGCGAAGGCTTCAGCCTCGGCACGCGCCTGCTGGTGTTCGACAAGGTTCGCGTCGATCCCCACGCCCCCGGCGCCTATGGCGCGCGCATCACCTACGACATCCCTTTGAACAGCGAACGCCGCAAGGCGCTCGCCGCCGAACTTGGAGCCACGTCCAAATGACCGATTCCACCCAACTGTTCCCACCCTTCGCCGAAGAAATGCTGCCCGGCGGCGGCCACCGTTCGTTCGTGCTCAAGCGCGGCCAACTGCTGCGCCTGACCGACCTCCGCGGCGGCGCCAACGTCAGCCTGACCCTGCTCAACGCCAACGAAAAAACCGAGCGCCTGAACCTGCCCGACAGCCTCAAATGCCAACACACCGCCAAGCTCACCACCGGCCATTGCCTGTACTCGGACATGGGCCGCGTGCTGGCCGCGATCACCGCCGACACCTGCGGCTGGAGCGACAGCATCGGCGGCGTACTGTGCGCCGCCGAAGTCGCCGAGAAGTACGGCCAGGGCCGCTACCAGGAACTGCGCAATGGCTTCTTCCGCAACGGCACCGACAACCTGCTTGTGGAGTTGGGCAAGTGGGGGCTGGGTCTGTCCGACCTGCTGATGACCCTCAACCTGTTCAGCAAAGTCGCGGTGGATGGCGACGGTGGCCTGCACTTTGTACCGGGTAATTCCAGGGCCGGCGATTACATCGAACTCTATGCGCCGATGGACACCCTGGTGGTACTCACCGCGCTGCAACACCCCATGGACCCGAACCCGCACTACGCCCCGCAACCGCTGAAACTGAGCTGGATGAACGCCGACAAAAGCGTCGCCGAACACTGCCGCACCTCGCGCCCGGAAAACGAGCGCGGCTTTATCAACACCGACCGCCTGTTCGCCTGAGGAACTGCCATGTCTATCGCACTGAAACAACCGGACGCGGCCGTGTACCGCGCAACCATCCCCGCCGGCGAACCGTGGCTGATGGAGGTCAAGGCCGGGCAGACCCTGCGCATCCTCGACCTGGAGGGCAACCAGGCCGTCGACACGTTGTTCTACAGCGTGAAAAACCCGCGTGAACGCTACGACGTGCAACGCACGTTGCGCCGGCAGAACAGCGTGTACCTGGGCACCGGCAGCGTGCTGTATTCCAACCTCGGCCAGCCGATGCTGACCATCGTCGATGACACCTGCGGGCGCCACGACACCCTCGGCGGCGCCTGCGCCCAAGAGAGCAACACCGTGCGCTACGCCCTGGAAAAACGCTACATGCACAGCTGCCGCGACAACTACCTGCGCGCCTGTGCCCACGACGGCCGCCTGGGCAAAGGCGACATCGGGCCGAACATCAATTTCTTCATGAATGTGCCGGTGACGGCCGACGGCGGGCTGACCTTCGAAGACGGCATTTCCGCCCCCGGCAAGTACGTCGACCTGCGGGCGGAGATGGATGTGATCGTGCTGATCTCCAACTGCCCGCAGTTGAACAACCCGTGCAACGCCTACAACCCCACCCCTGCGGAGCTGCTGGTATGGAACTGAAACTCAAGCGCCTGCGCCGTTGGCTGTTTGCCCTGTGCCAATCCCGAGCCGGGCAGTGCATCCGCAAACAATAGCGCGCCAATGTGGGATCCACACTGACTGCACACACTGCGGACGACCGCAGTGCTCCCCCACTTTGCGGGACGGCCCGCAGGGTTTTGCCATGTTCGAAAAACTGTTGATCGCCAACCGTGGCACCATCGCCTGCCGCATCCTGCGCACCTTGCGCGAGCTGCAGGTCAAGGGCATCGCCGTGTACGCCGAGGCCGATGCGGCGAGCCTGCATATCCAGCAAGCCGACGAGGCCTACAGCCTCGGTGAAGGCGCAGCGGCCAGTACGTACCTGGCGGTGGACAAAATCCTCGCCACCGCCAAGGCCTGTGGGGCCAAGGCGATCCATCCCGGCTACGGCTTCCTGTCGGAGAACGCCGCGTTTGCCGAAGCCTGTGAAAACGCCGGCATCGCCTTTGTCGGGCCGACGCCGCAACAGCTGCGGGTATTTGGCCTCAAGCACACCGCCCGCGCCCTGGCCAAGCAACACAAGATCCCGCTGCTGGAAGGCACCGAACTGCTCGACAGCCTCGCCTCTGCGTTGCTGGCCGCCGACGCCGTGGGCTACCCGGTGATGCTCAAAAGCACCGCCGGCGGTGGCGGTATCGGCATGCGCGTATGCCGCAGCAGCGTGGAGTTGAGCGAGTCCTTCGAGGCGGTCAAACGCCTGGGGCAGAACAATTTCAGCGATGCCGGCGTGTTTATCGAGAAGTACATCGAGCACGCGCGCCACCTGGAAGTGCAGGTGTTCGGCGACGGCGCCGGTGAAGTGATCGCCCTCGGCGTGCGCGACTGCTCGGTGCAACGGCGCAACCAGAAAGTCCTCGAAGAAACCCCGGCGCCGAACCTGCCCGAAGGCATGGCCGAGGCCCTGTGCGCCGCCGCCATCACCCTGGCCAAGGCCGTGAACTACCGCAGCGCCGGCACCGTGGAATTTATCTATGACAGTGCTGACGGGCGCTTCTACTTCCTCGAAGTGAACACGCGCTTGCAGGTGGAACACGGCGTCACCGAACAGGTATGGGGCGTGGATCTGGTGCGCTGGATGGTGCAACTGGCGGCCGGGGAAATGCCGCCGCTGAACACACTCGAGTTAACCCCCCGGGGCCACGCGATCCAGGCGCGCCTGTATGCCGAAGACCCGGGCCGCGATTTCCAGCCCAGCCCTGGCTTGCTGACCTGTGTGGATTTCCCGCTGGCCGAGGGCCTGCGAATCGACACTTGGGTGGAAGCCGGCTGCGAGATCCCGCCGTACTTCGACCCGATGATCGCCAAGCTCATCACCTGGGCGCCCACCCGCGAACAGGCGCGCCTGGATCTGCACCGGGCGTTGAGTGACAGTCGGTTGTACGGCGTGGAAACCAACCGCGATTACCTGTGCCAAATCCTGCTGGCTCCGCCCTTTGCCAATGGCCGGCCGTGGACGCGGTGCCTGGAAGACCTGGTCTACGTGGCCGCCACGTTTGAAGTGATCAGCGCAGGCACGCAAACCAGTGTGCAGGACTATCCCGGCCGCCTCGGCTACTGGGCCGTGGGCGTGCCGCCGTCGGGGCCGATGGACAGCCGCGCGCTGCGCCTGGGCAATCGCCTGCTGGGCAACGACGAGGGAGCAGCGGCGCTGGAAATCACCCTGAGCGGGCCGCTGCTGCGCTTCAATTGCGCGGCGGTGGTCGCCGTGACCGGCGCTGAAATCCCGCTGCGGTTGAATGATCAAGCCGTGCCAATGAACACCGCGTTGTTGATTGAGGCCGGGTCGGTCCTGAGCCTGGGCACCCTCGCCGGCGCCGGGGCGCGCAGTTACCTGTGCCTGCGTGGCGGGCTGCAAGTGCCGGACTACCTGGGCAGCAAAAGCACCTTCACCCTCGGCCAGTTTGGCGGGCATGGCGGGCGCGCCTTGCGGGCGGGCGATGTGTTGCATCTGTTGCCGTTGGAAGACCGGAACGCCGGGCAACAATCAGTCGCTGAACCGCTGCCGGAGGTCCGCACACTGCGGGTGATTTACGGCCCCCACGGCGCGCCGGAATACTTCCTGCCGGCGTACATCGACACGTTCTTCGCCACGCAGTGGGAAGTGCATTTCAACTCCAGCCGCACCGGTGTTCGGCTGATCGGACCCAAGCCATTGTGGGCACGCACGGACGGCGGCGAAGCAGGGCTGCATCCGTCGAATATCCATGACAACCCCTATGCCATCGGCGCCGTGGATTTCACCGGGGACATGCCGGTGATCCTGGGACCGGACGGGCCGAGCCTGGGCGGTTTCGTATGCCCGGTGACGGTGATCGAGGCGGACCTTTGGCAACTCGGCCAGCTCAAGGCCGGTGACAAGATTCGCTTTGAACCGGTGGACCTCAAGACCGCCCGCGACCTCGCCCTGAAATGGGATCAAACGTGGGAGCCGGACTTGCCCGCGATGCAGGCGACTCGGTCTCACTGTGCGATTGAATCACCGTTGGTATTGGACATCGGCCACGCCGACACCCGCCTGGTCGCCCGCCTCGCCGGCGACACCCACCTGCTGCTGGAAATCGGCGCGCCCGAGCTGGACCTGGTGCTGCGCTTTCGCGGCCATGCCCTGATGCAGGCCCTGGAAACCCGAGCGCTGAAGGGCGTGATCGACCTGACGCCCGGGATCCGCTCGTTGCAGATCCACTACCAGCCGGAACAACTGCCCCTCGCCGACCTGATCGCACTGATCAGCCACGAGTGGACCGCCGTGTGCACCCGGCAAAACCTGCAAGTGCCCTCGCGCATCGTGCACCTGCCGCTGTCCTGGGACGACCCGGCGTGCCAGCTGGCCATCGAAAAATACATGACCACCGTGCGCAAGGACGCCCCGTGGTGCCCGAGCAACCTGGAGTTCATCCGTCGCATCAACGACCTGGCCAACCTCGATGAAGTGCGCCACACCGTGTTCGACGCCAGCTACCTGGTGATGGGCCTGGGCGACGTCTACCTCGGCGCGCCGGTGGCTACGCCGCTGGACCCGCGTCATCGCCTGGTGACCACCAAATACAACCCGGCCCGCACCTGGACCGCCGAAAATTCGGTGGGCATCGGCGGCGCGTATTTGTGCGTGTACGGCATGGAAGGACCCGGCGGTTATCAGTTTGTCGGGCGCACCTTGCAGATGTGGAACCGCTATCGCGAAGTGGCGGCGTTTGACGGCAAGCCGTGGCTGCTGCGCTTCTTCGATCAGATTCGGTTCTATCCCGTGAGCGCGGATGAACTGGTACGGATTCGTCGGGATTTCCCCCTGGGACGCTTCGAACTGGATATCGAGGAGAGCACCCTGAACCTGGCGGATTACCAGGCATTTCTTGCGCGGGAAGCCTCGGGGATCAGTGCTTTTCGTGAACAACAGCAACAGGCGTTCAACGCCGAGCGTGAGCGCTGGATCGCCAGCGGCCAGGCGCATTTCGACAGCGAAGAGCTCGCGGCGCCAGCGGCGCAAGACACGCTGCTCAAGGCCAATGAATACAGCATCGACAGCCCTATCGCCGGCAACCTCTGGCAGGTGCCGGTGGCCGTGGGCGCAAAGGTTGCAGCCGGGGATGTGCTGGTGATTCTGGAGTCGATGAAAATGGAGATCCCAGTGCTGGCGCCCTTTGCCGGGGTGGTGCGGGAAATCCCGGTGCAGCCGGGCAGCGGCATTGGCGCCGGCCAACGGGTCGTGGTGCTGGAACGGGACTGACCGGCGCTGTATCGTGCAGGGACTTCCGAGACCCTGCCCCAGCGACCATGACCACGCCAACCCTTTGCCCCGCCTGCGGTGCCCGCAACGATTGCACCCTGGCCGACCCACGCACCGCCGACCAGCCGTGCTGGTGCTACAGCGTCACCATCGACCCGGCGGTGCTTGAAGCGTTGCCCGATGCATTGCGCAACACGGCCTGCCTGTGCCCGCGCTGTGCTCAGGTGGATGAGCAGCTTCGCAATGCGCGTTGACCGTTTCCTCAGCAACCTGCCGCGTTTCAATCGCCAGCAAGTGCGCGTGTTGCTGGTGGAGCGGCGGGTGACGGTGGATGGCGTGGCTGTCAGCGACCCACATCATGAAGTGCGCGAATTCAGCCGCGTGTGCGTGGACGATGACGTGCTGCAGGTGGGTAAAGCGGCGCGCTACTTCATGCTGCACAAACCCCAGGGCTGCGTCAGCGCGACCTCGGACCCGCAACACCCGACCGTCCTGGACCTGCTGGATGAGCCGGACAAAGACGAGCTGCATATCGCCGGTCGCCTGGATTTCAACACCACCGGCCTGATGCTGATCACCAACGACGGCCAGTGGTCGCGGCGCCTGACGCAACCGCAGACCAAGTTGCCCAAGGTCTATCGGGTAGAAACGGAGCAGGACATCGGCCCCGAATACGCGGCAACCTTTGCAGCGGGCCTTTATTTCGCTTTTGAAGACCTGACCACGCAACCGGCCGAGCTGGAGCTGCTGGGGCCACGCCTGGCCCGACTGAGCATCATCGAAGGCCGCTATCACCAGGTGAAGCGCATGTTCGGGCACTTCAACAACAAAGTGATCGGCCTGCACCGTGAGCGAATGGGCCCATTGGGCTTGGATGCGGCCCTGGCGCCCGGCAAGTACCGGGCGCTGTCCGAGGAAGAAATCCGACGGGTCTGACGACCGTTCGGCCGGTGATGGCAAAAACCCATTTCTGTGACTTGCGGCATCCCCGGTCTACTGCTTGAATCAAACCGTCAGCCAAAATATGACTGACGAGTCGCCTATAACCTCCAAGAAACACCTTGCCCCGCCCGCGCTTGATCTACGGGCCTCCCAGGCAAACAGCCCGCCCTAACAACAGCCGTCGGCCAGCCGTCATCGGACCGACATGGGCTCTCATCTTCCAGGCGTATGCCTACCTGTCATAAAGCTCGTGCAGAGTGATCTGCGCGCCCTACCCGCTTGCCAGGAGTCTTACGACATGAGGCCAGAAATCGCTGTGTTGGATATACAGGGTCAGTATCGGGTTTACACGGAGTTCTACCGCGCGGATGCTGCTGAAAAGACCATCATCCTGGTCAACGGCTCGCTGGCCACCACGGCCTCCTTCGCCCAAACCGTGAAAAGCCTGTACCCGCAATTCAATGTGGTTTTGTACGACCAGCCCTACGCCGGTCGCTCCAAAATCCATAACCGTCATGAGCAAATGCTGACGAAGGAAGTTGAAGGCCAGATCCTCCTGGAGCTTATCGACCACTTCGCCGCCGAGCACGTGCTGTCCTTCTCCTGGGGCGGCGCCGCCACCCTGGTGGCCCTCGCCCAGCGGCCACGGCATGTGGAAAAGGCGGTGATCAGCTCGTTCTCGCCGGTGATCAACGCGCCAATGCGCGACTACCTGGAGCGTGGCGTCGACTACCTCGGCAACCTCGACCGCGACCGCGTCGGGCACTTGATCAACAGCACCATCGGCAAACACCTGCCGTCGCTGTTCAAGCGTTTCAACTACAAGCATGTGAGCAGCCTGGCCGAGCACGAATACGGGCAGATGCATTTTCACATCAGCCAGGTACTGCACAACGACCGCCTGTGCTACCTCAAGGCCGCGCGGCAGATCGATGTGCCGGTGCTGTTTTTGAACGGCGAATGGGACGAATACACCAGCGCCGAAGACGCCAGGCAGTTCGGGCAGTACGTGACGAAGAGCAGCTTCAGCACCATCCAGGCGACGGGGCACTTCCTGGATATGGAGCACAAGGCCGCCTGCCGGGACAGCCGGGACGCGGTGGTGGGCTTTTTGAAACCGGAACGGCAGGCCAGCCGATTGCGTTATCACCAGGGCCAGACGCAGCATGCATTCGCCATCTGAAATGAAGGCTTGCCGTGGCGAGCGGACCTGCTCGCCACGGCAAGCTGCACAAATTCCGAAGAAAAACTTCAAATCCCGGCGCACATCTGGTACAAAGTCAGCCGCTCTGAGCGGGTGTCGTATAATGGCATTACTCCAGCTTCCCAAGCTGATAACGAGGGTTCGATTCCCTTCACCCGCTCCACTCAGACATAGATTCCACGCCGGCAGGGTTTTGGCGGGGGATGCATAAAAAAACCGGTCCTTGGTGGCCGGTTTTTTTGTGGGTGGGATTTGAGATTCGAAAAATAAAGCGCGCACAAAACTGTACAAATTATTTTTCTTGTACAAGTATCATACTTCGAGCGGCGGCACTTCGCCCCGCACCTTCGAAGAGCCAGGCCATGAGTGGGGCCAGGTCACGTTGTTTTTCGTCACCAATGAGCCCTAAGCGAGGGTGAATCATGAATATGCAAATGCTGGCCGAGCTGGCCGGGAAAGGCGAAATACGTGAGCTGGAGTTGCTGTCCCTGGAGGGCGGTTTCTATATCGCTCGCGTCAGGCTGGAGCACGTCGAGGCAACGTTACTGGACGATCACGGCAAGCCGATGCGCATCGGGTCCACCACGCATTTACGCGACCTGTTGCAGCGGGTTCCGCCGTTTCCTTGCGTACTGGTGCAGCACTGCGTTCACGATGAAATGTGCGGTACGCGTGAAGGGCCTATCGGTGCGTTGCGCATTCCGTTTTCGCTGGCGGCGACACTGTAAATCCTGGCTCCCCTCCCCCGTGGTATGGGCGGCCTGGGAAGGCAAGCCGTTTTCGATATTGTTGACCTGCTCGACAGCGAGGAAGCCATCCACGAATACCTTTCTCAGGTGATTGCAGAGGGTGATAAATCAGAGTTCCTAAGGGCTGTCGATTTTGCGGCCAAAGCCCGTGAGAAAATTCGGGCAGAACTGGCGATGGTTGAGTCCAGCCGAGAACCTCAGCCGTTCGACTCCGTGGCATTAAGCAAAAAATTCCAAGTACCCGAGAGTGAGCCTTTTAAGCCTCAACCCCACTCCTCTGCACCACCCACGCCAACGGCAACGTCACACCCAACATCCCCGCCAACACCATCACCGCCACCGGCACGCCCAGCACATCCCCCACTGCACCAAACACCACCGGCGCCAGCGCGCCACCGCCAATCGTGCCGGTGTAGAACAGTGCAAACGCCTGCTCGCGCTTGCCCGCGCCGGCAAGGTCGGGCACGGCGCCGTACAGCACCGAGGAGGTGCCATTAAGCACCAGGCCCGACAGCGGCAGCATCACCATCAACCCGCTGAGCGGCAGGTACACCGCTGCGACGATCAGCACTGCGGTGCTGGTTTCCGTGATCCATACGGTCTTCATCATGCCGATGCGTGCGCCGAGGTAGCCGCAGAACAGTTTGCCGAAGGCACCACCGATGAACAGCAGGGTCAACGCAAGACCGATGCCGGCAGTACCGGCGCCTTTGGCTTGCAGCAGGAACGGTAGGAAGGTGAGGAAGCCCATGCGCACGGCGCTGTCGAGGGTGCCGGTGAGGATCAGCGCGCGCAGGCCCGTGGCGGAGCCGCTACCACTGAGAAACTTGGCTTTTTTTGTGGCGGTGGATTCGGATGCTTGTGCAGGAATCAGCCACCACAACAGCCCCGCCGCCGTCAGGCCAAGCAGGCCCAGCAACGTGGCACTCGCCTGCCAACTGATGACGGTGAGCAGCAGCCCGACCAGACCAGGAATCAGTGTTTTGCCGATATCGCCGGAGAAGTTGTACTGGGACAGCGCCTGCTTGATCCCACCGCCGTCCTCGTAGGCGTCGGTGATCATCGACGAGGCCAGTGGGTGTTGGGTGCTGGCGCCCAGGCCGCCGAGCAGCAGCGCCACCAGCAACATAGCCAGCCCTGTCGCTTGGCCCACCAGCAGGTAGGCAACACCCGCCAGCGCCGTGCCGCCCACCAGCATCGGTGTGCGGCCCCAGCGTCTGGCGGCGCGGCTGGCCAGTAATTGGAACACGGCCATCATCCCGGAATAGGCACCCCGCAGCAGGCCGATCTGGGCGTAGGACAAGGCGAACTGAGCCTGCCAGACAGGCAGCAAAACGTAGATCACATCAGTGAGCCCATCATGCACGGCATGGGCGCTGCAACCGGCGCACAAGGCGCGCCGGCGCGTCGATGATTCGGGCGAAGGCACAGCGACGGTGTCGTTCATGGTGCAGGAATCAGCTCAGGTTTAAGGGGCTTCCAGCCGGTCAAGGCGATCAACAAGGTCAGCAGTTGGAAACCGATGATCAGCACCACGCAACCGGCCCAGCCCCAGCGTTCCCAGATCAGCGCCGGGACAATGGCGCCGCCACTGCCGCCCAGGTAATAACAGGTGAGATACACCCCGACAGCACCCGTCTTGTTATCGCCCGCGGTGGCCGTGATAAACCCATTGGCGGCCGCTTGGGCGAGGAACACACCGGTGGAACTGAACGCCAGGCCGACTACGATGCACCAGAGGGAGGGCATCAGGGTCAACGCCGAACCACTGACGCCCAGCACGGCGGCGACACCCAGCAGTTGGGCATGGGGCCGGGCTTTGCTGAGGCGTCCAGCGATGGGGATCACGATCAACGCCAACAGGAACACCATATAGAGCGTCCCCAACGCCGCAGGCCCGAGGTTGAACGGCGGCAGGCCCAAGTACAAACCTGCGTAGGTAAACGCCGCGACTTGCGAAAACAACACGCAGAAACCTACGGCGTATGCGGCCAACAGCGGCCTGCGAAATACACCTGACGAGGAGGCTTTAACCTGCACGGTCCGCGGGCGGTTGGCCGGCAACAGAAACTGGATGAATCCGCCGACCATCAAGCTCAGCACCGCGAGCACTTCAAAGGCCTCGCGCCAGCCCACATACTCGGTCATGACTCCGGTGACGAAGCGCCCGGCGAACCCGCCCAACACGGTGCCCGCGACGTAGAGACTCGTCACCTCCGTGACCGTGCCGCCGCGCCAGCGGTCGCCGATGTAAGCCACGCTGGTGGCGAACAGTACCGGGATCAGCATGCCCTCGACAAAACGCCATACCAGCACTTCGGCAAAACTGTCGGCATAGGCGGTCATCAACGCCGGCACTGCCAGCAGTAAAGCCGCCACGACAATCACACTGCGTTGCTCGAAGCGCCCGGTCAGGCGACTGACGAACGGGGCGGTGATCGCCACCGCCAGGGTGGTGACGGTGATGCTCCACCCCGCCTCCTTGGCACTGATATGAAAGTGCGCAGCGAACGTCTGGAGGATGCTTTGGGTCGCATAGAGGTTGAGAAACGCCGCGCAGCCACACAGGAACAGGGCAAGGCGGGCACAATGCAGGCGCGGTTTCATGAAACCTCTCGTTTTATTTTGAAAGGTCTTTATAGAATGGCCGGCGGGTCTTAAACCAATACCGAATTCCGACCGATTGATACCCAAGGATCAGGATGCTCGACCTACGCAAGCTGCGTTACTTTCTGACCGTCGCCGAAGAATTGCACTTCGGTCGCGCGGCCCTGCGCCTGCACCTCGCCCAGCCGCCTTTGACCCGGCATATTTCAGCGCTGGAGGCAGAGTTGGGTTTCAAGCTGTTCGATCGCACCAGCCGCACAGTGACGCTCACCGCCCAGGGCCGTGCGTTCCTGCCCTACGCCCGTGGTGTGTTGGACCAGGTTGAATTGGCACAGGTGATCGCGAGTAAATTGGCTGCGGGCACGGCTGGGCAACTGGCTCTGGGCTATGTGAGTTCCATCGCCCTGTCGGACCTGTTCAGCCAATCGATCCAGGCCTTCGCCCAACGCTTTCCCGATGTGCAACTGACCCTGGTGGAATGCGCCTCCGGCAGTCTCGGCGCGCAAGTGGCCGATGGACGGCTGGATATTGGCTTGAGCCGGCTGTTACCGCAAAACGACGCGGTGCAAGCGCTGTCGTTGGGCGAGGAACCCTTGGTGGCAGCGGTGTCGAGTGACAGCCCGTTGGCCAGCCAGGCCGACATCAGCCTGGCGCAGCTCAGTGCCTATCCTTTGATTTTGTTTCCAGCCGATTACGGCTCGGGGCTGAACCAGTCCATCGAGCAGCTTTACCGCCACCATGGTGTGCCCCTGCAGGCCGGACCGACCGGACGGCAGATCACATCGATCATTGCACTGGTGGCCGCCGGGCAAGGGGTGGCGCTGGTGCCGGCCTGTACCCGGAGTTTGATGAACAAGGGCGTGACTTATCGGCCTTTGGTGGAGGCAGATGCGTGTGCGCGATTGTTGGTGCTGACACCGACCGAAAGACACAGTGTGTTGATTGACGCGTTTCTTGCCGTTATCGAAGAGGCATTACACATCCGGCAATGACCCGAAAAACCTCGCAATACCTCCCCACAGCGCCGATCCCACTGGCTTTTACACTGCATTCACCACCTGCCGAAATACCAGTCATCGAAGACTGGTAGGTAGAGTGTTGATAATTTATTTTCAGTGGTTATAGTCACCACCAACACACACCACAAGGAGGTGCTGTGGATAGCCGATACTTGATAGGTCACATCGTCGCAGACGGCTGGTACCTGGTGCGCATCAGAGGCAGTCATCACCACTTCAAGCACCCGACGAAGCCTGGCTTGGTGACGATCCCCCATCCAAAGAAAGACCTGTTGGACAAGACCGCCAAGAGCATTTTGAAACAAGCTCTGTTGAGTTAATCGTCCCTGGAGGACAACGAACATGCTGTACCCCATCGCAATTTCAACCGGCGACCAAGACCACGCCTGGGGTGTGGAAGTCCCGGATATTCCCGGTTGTTACTCTGCCGGTGATGACCTGGACGACGCCATGGCCATGGCGCGCGAAGCCATCGAAGGGCACTTCGAAATCCTCGCGGAAGACGGCGCGCCGATCCCGAGCGCCCAGAAGGTCACCGTGCATGCCGCCAACCCTCAGTACGCCGGCTGCACTTGGGCGGTTGTAGACATCGATGTCACCAAGTACCTGGGCAAGGCGCAAAAACTCAACATCACATTGCCGGGCTACCTGCTCAACCGCATCGATGAATATGTACTGCACCACCCGGAAGAAAAAAGCCGCTCCGGCTTCCTCGCGTCGGCGGCGCTCAAGGTGCTGCAACAGGATCGGTAGCTGCAACGGGAGCAAAGTCTGAATGCGGCACCGGATCCATAGCGTGATGATGTCGCTTCATTGAGCTTGCCACCCAAGGGTTATTGACATGACTGAACCCAAACACCCCACATCCACACCTGTACTGCGCCAAGTACTCGGCTGGGTGCTGGTGTTACCACTGCTGGTCGCGCTGGTGCGGCTTCCGTATCCCTTGGGGCTGGGGCTGGCGCTCGGATCCATCGCCGCATCCGTCTACGGCGTAGTGTTTGCCAGGCGCCATGCCAGCCGAGGCGTCACCGTATTCGCGGCAATCGTCACGCTGTTCAATCTGATTTCCCTGGTCGCCATCGGGGAGGCCTCAGTCATCATGGGGCTCTACAGGATTTCCTGGTTCTACTGGTACCCGTACTATTCCAACTGGGTTTACTGGAATGTCCAGGGTCAGTGAGAATTCCACCGCAAGAAACGTAGTGTTCAGTCCGGCGGATGGCATTACCGTAGGCCTGTAGCGTTTAACAACCGCCCTTCGAGGAGCCCGCTCATGCCCTACGAATACAAGCTCATGCCCTCCCCTGTCGGGGAACTCACCCTGGTGGCGCGCGATGGCAAGCTCAGTGCCATCCTGTGGGAAGTCGAGCGCGCCAACCGTGTGCGCCTGGGTCAATTGCACGAAGCCAACGACAGCCCGGTGCTGTTGGAAACCGAGCGCCAGTTGAAGGAGTACTTCGCGGGGACTCGCCACACATTCGACCTGGAACTGGATTTCACCGGTACCGACTTTCAGAAACAGGTCTGGCAGGCACTGCTGACTATTCCTTTTGGCGAAACCCGCAGCTACAGCCAGATCGCCCGACAAATTGGCAACCCGAAAGCCGTACGAGCCGTGGGCGCTGCCAATGGGCGCAATCCCATCTCGATCATTGCGCCGTGCCATCGAGTGATTGGTGCCTCGGGCACCTTGACCGGGTTTGCCGGAGGACTCGAAGCCAAGCAGTATCTGTTGACGCTTGAGGACCGTGGTCAAGGGAAAATGACCTTCTGATCACTGGCCTGCGACCGGGCCACGGACAAAAGACTGGTAGTCGAATAAATCTTCGAAACCCAACTTGCGGTACACCGAAACACCCTGCGTCGTTGCTTCAAGAAAACAGCGCCGGGCCCCCAGGCTCGAAGCATGAAGCAGCGCGGTTTGAATCAGTTGCGTGGCATACCCCTTGGCGCGGAACTCCGTGATCGTGCCGACATCGTTAAGCCGGGCCTCTCCATTGCACATGGACAGCGTCAACGAAGACCTCACCTGCCCCTCAGTGGACAAGGTGAAGTGGTAAAGCGCTTGACCCACGTCAAGCGCCCGCTGGTGCCGTGCCTGATAACGCGTAACCCATTCAGGCGGGAGCAAAAACGCACTGCCAAGGGGAGCCGCCCAGCCGTCCAGGTTTCGAGTCAAGCTGACCTGTACAGTGCTGTCACGCTCCGATGAAACAAGGCGTGACAGGTCGAGGGCCATCGCCGTGGTCTTTTCGGCTGCCTGAAAGCCGATCCCCATCAGCACCGCACCTACCTGCGCGACCTTTTCCTCATGAATCACGATGCGTGTATTCATCAAGATACAGCGAATCAGTTCCATGGGCGCCGCCATGGCGTCCCCCATCGGGGTGCTGCCTATCCGGATAAACAACAGGTTCGCAGGCTCGAAATACCCGTCGATAAAATAAGCGTTGATACAGGCGTTGTAGCGACGATGCAGCGAGCAAGTGGCAGCGAAGTAATGATCTTCGGTCTGGTGATAAAGCGCGGTCAGGTCACAGGCGGCGTTAACGTGCATAGGGCGTTCCCGGATAAAATCCCAGTCTTGCCCCTCGCTCCATCGGCGTGCCGTAAGCCCACTCCTAAAAGTCCGGAAGAAAAACGCACAACGTTGTTCATATCCCAAGATGTAAAAAGAAATTTCAGAGCGTGCCTGCGGTCAGTATTTTCATCACTCACCTTAAGGAAAACGGTCATGAAATTCTCCGCAGTCTCACAATCCTTGTCCCGTTGGGCAGGCAGTGCCCGGACGTTCTATGCGGCGGTCGCGTTGATTTGCCTGTGGAGCTTGAGCGGCCCGTACTTCCACTACAACGACACCTGGCAGTTGATCATCAACACCTCGACCACCATCATCACCTTCCTGATGGTGTTCCTGATCCAGAACACGCAAAACCGCGATAACGACATCCTGCACATCAAGATTGACGAGCTGCTGCGCGTCTCCAAGGATGCGCAGAACGCCGTGCTGAGCCTGGATGGCCTGGACCGCAAGGAACTGGAAAAACTGCGCCAGGAATACCGCAGCATCGGCAACACCGGCACCGTAAGCCTGAACAGCAGTTGCGGCCACGCGGCCGATGACGCGGCCCCGAACAAAACCGACCTGAACCAGGCGTAAAAAAACGGCGGTTGGATAGGATCCAACCGCCGTTTTTCATATCAAGCGAAGGGCTCAACCATCGCCTTGATGGCCCTTACCGTAGGTCGACGCCAGGGCTCGGGCCTTTTGCAGGCGCTCTTCCAGCTTGGGCAGCGTCTCATCCACCAGTGCCTTGATTTCCGGCACATCCGAGGCCGCCCCTTCGCGCTTGAACAGGGCAATGGCGTCTTCGTTTTCCTTCACTTGCTGCGCGGTGTAGGCCGCGTCGAAGGAGTCGCCGTCCTTGAGTTCGGGCATCAGGGTTTCGGCCTTGTCGACGATCTTCTCCCGTGGGGCCACGGGCAGGTCGAGCTTCTTGGCGATCGCCGCCAAATGCTGGTTGGCCAGGGTGCGCTCGTTGATCACCTCGATGGTGTAGTCCTTGATTTCCTGGGACGAGGTCTTGGCGTGGGCCATGCGACTGGTTTCGATATCGGCCATGCCTTTGGCCGAAGCCTGCTCGATGAATTCAGCAGGCGACTGGGCGAAAGCATTGCTGGCGCCGAGGCCCAGCAGCATCGCGAAACTGGCGGTGCGTAACCGGATAGCCATGCGGCTCATGATGGGTTCCTCCAGGGCAAAAATAGGTGCGGGGAAAGACACCTCGCCCTGAATTCGAATTTTCAGGGCGGCAAAGGTTTAGAAAAAACTTGCCCGCGCGACGAACGGTCGTGCCCAGTCAGGCCGGTTTGCTGCCGAACAGGCCTGGCAGCGCATGGGCCAGGGCATTGATGGCGAAGCCGATAAACATCACGCCGCAGAGCCTGGTGATGAGGATTTCATGGCGCTGATACACCGTGCGCACCCGCTGGGCACCGACCACGCCGATCAGGATTGCGTAGGCCAACAGGCCACCGACGAAGCTCAGGAAGATCAACGCCGGCAGCATCGACCAGGTCAGCAATTCGGCGCGGCTGGACAGCAATGCAGTAAATGTCGCCACGGCCACCGGATACGCCTTGGGGTTGGTCAAGCCGAACAGGATGCCGTGCCAGAACGGATGCCGCGCCGCGCCCTGGGGGGCTTCACTGCTGCGACGCTGGGTACGAATCGCGCGCCAGCCAAGCCAGAACAGGTACAGGCCACTGAGCACGCCGAGCACATCGAACGCGCTGCTGCCGACTTCCCGCGCGCCCACAATCGCGATCAGCGCCGTACTGCACCACAGCACATCGCCGAGCAAGTGCCCGCACAGAAACCCCGCCCCCGCACGACGGCCCCGGGCGGCGCCGATGCCAAACACCGCCAGTACCCCGGGGCCAGGCGTAATACCGTAGATAAAACCCGAAGCGAGGACGGCAAGCAGCAAGGAGGGGGTCATGGTCGCGACTCTGACAAAGCATGGGAAGGTGGGCGGATTCTGCAAGTTCCTGCGCTATGGGTAAAACCTCATTCCCGCATAGGGATTGTCGCGGCAAGCCAACAGACGCGAAGCCAGGTCGCCCACATGGGCTTCGAGCTTATGGCCGTCGGGATCAAGGAAATAGAACGAAGCGCCTTCGCTGCGATTGTCGCGCCACGCTTGCACCTTGGCGGCGCGCAGGCGCGAGACCAGCGCAGCGAACTCACTCGCTGCGACAGTGAACCCATAGTGGGTGTAATCGGCCCCTGGCTTCGACTCGCGCAGCGGATCAAGCGACAGGCATAGCCATAGGCCCGGCAATGACAAATAGGCGCCGGAGTCCCAGGTGGCGTCGAGCTTGAGTTGCAGCAACTCATGGTAAAACCCGACGCTGCGTTGCAAATCGGTGACCGACAGAGTCAAGTGATTGAGGCCTGAGAGCATGAGCATTTTCCTTATCGGATCCCCCTGACGAACGGGGGTAAATCGTGAAGAGGTGACAATGTAGTATGTTGCACTACACATCACTACATCGAGGCTCCCCATGTCTGTTATGTCCCTACGCATACCCGAAGACATCGCCGCCACGCTTGCCAGTCTCGCCAAGGCGACCGGGCGCAGCAAATCCTTTCTCGCAGTCGATGCATTACGCGAATACTTGACGCGCGAAGCGTGGCAAATCGAAGAAATTCAAAAAGCATTGAAAGAAGCAGACGCAGGCGAGTTCGCAACGGCTGCGGAGGTAAAAGCCGTCGCCGATAAATGGCGCACCAATGCAGGTTGAGTGGCTGAGGACAGCCCTCAAGAACCTTGATGATGAAGCCACGTACATTGCGCAGCAAAACCCCAAAGCCGCCCATGAGTTCGTCCAGGCCATCATGGTTGGACTAGGACATGTCGCCGAATTTCCTGCAATGGGAAAGGAAGGTCGAGTGCCAGGAACTCGGGAGTGGGTAGTGCCTCGATGGCCTTACATCGTTCCCTACCGTATTCGAGATGGACGATTACAAGTGATGCGAATTTTTCATACACGTCGCCAGCCACCGACATCCTGGTAGCAACCATTCAGCCCTGTAACCCTCCCTGCACCTGCCCAATCAACCACTGCAACCCCGAATCCCCGCCCCGTCGCGCATGCCATGCCAGTTCAAAGGTAAACGACGGAATATGAAACGGCGGCGCCACGGCGACCAGACGCGGGTGATCAATATTCAGCAAGCCTCGCGACGATACGGTGAGAATCAAGTCCGTGCCCTCGATCAACTGCGGCGCCACGCCCCAGTGCGGCAGGCTGATTGCCACATGCCGTCGCTCACGAATCGCGGTCAGTGCTCGCTCGATTTCCGGCGCGCCGCTGCCGCGCATTTCCAGCAGTACGTGGGGGCGCGACAGGTAGGTGGGCAGGTCGAGCACACCGCCCTGCGGCAGGCTGTTGCGGTCCAACAGGCAGGTGTAATGCTCTTCGAACAACGGCGCAGTGCGCAGCTCGGCGGGCATGTCGGGGAAGACGCCGGCAGCCAGGTCAATATCACCATTGAGCACGCCCTCCACCATGCCTTCGCGGCTGGCCTGGATGATTTGCAGGTCGATAGCGGGCGCTTCACGTCGCAGGACGCGGACCAGACCCGGTAGGAAAATCGCCGCACTGTAGTCCGACATCGCCACGCGAAACCGGCGCTTGGCCGATGCCGGGTCGAAGCGATTCGGCGCCAGCAGCGCCTGCACCTGGGCCAGGGCTTCGGCCAATGGCGCCGCCAACTCCAGGGCGCGGGCCGTGGGCACTAACGTGCCGCCCTGGCGCACCAGCAACGGGTCACCCAATAAATCGCGCAAGCGCGCCAGCGCGTGGCTCACTGCCGGCTGGCTGAGGTGCAAACGCTCGGCGGCGCGGGTGACGTGTTGCTCACTGAGCAAGGCGTCAAGGACCACCAACAGGTTAAGGTCGATGCGACGCAGATCATTCATCAGCTGCATGCTCTGTATAAAAGCTTGGAATTTAAATTTGCGCGACGAATAGCCTAGAGTCCAGCAAAACCTCTGGGAGATTCGCCATGACGACGTTGCATTGGGCCGGTTTTGTGTTATTGGCGGTGATCGCCGGGGCGGTGGTGCCATTTCAAAGTGCGATCAACGCCAGCCTCGGACGCGGCCTTGGGCACCCGCTGTGGGCCACCCTGGCGTCGCTGCTGGTGAGCATCCTCGTGCTGCTGCCGGTGATCGTGGCGCTGCGCCTGCCGCTGCCCGGCCTCGCATTTATCACCAAGGCGCCGCTGTGGATGTGGGCCGGGGGCGCGTTTGGCGTGTGCTTTATCGCGCTGGCGTTGACGCTGCTGCCCAAGCTGGGCGCGTCGGGGTTTATCGCCCTGGCCATGGCCGGGCAGATTCTCGCGTCGCTGCTGCTGGATCACTTCGGCCTGTTTGGCCTGGCGGAGCGCCCACTGACAACGCCCCGAATCCTTGGCGCGTTGTTGTTGATGGGCGGCGTGGCGTTGATTCAGTTCAGCGCCACACCGGCCCACGCGCTGACAACCGCCGGCTGATCAGGCCTTGTCGAGGGTGCGCAGCTTTTGCGGCAGGCCCCACAGCAGCAGCGCCGCCGCCAACAGCGCGCACACGCCGATCACATAGAGTGCCGGGGTGGTGCTGCCGGTAAGGTCCTTGATCCGCCCCACCATCACCGGGCTGACAATTCCACCGAACTGCCCGAGGGTATTGATCACCGCAATCCCGCCCGCCGCGCCTGCGCCGGCACCGGCCAGCAACTTGGGTGGCAGGGTCCAGAAGGTCGGGATCGACGCGATGATGCCGGCGCCCAACATGCCCAGGGCGATGATCAGGAAGGTGGTGTGGTCGGCAAAGATCCCCGCACTGAAGAAGCCCACCGCGCCCAGCACCACCAAGCCGCAGACAAACTTGCGGCGCTCGCCGGTCGCGTCCGACAGCCGCCCGATCACCACCATGCTGATCGCGCCGCACACATAGGGAATCGCGGTGAGCAGGCCGATCATCACCGGGCTTTGGGTGCCGGCGCTGCGGATCAGCTGCGGCGCCCAGAAGTTGAGGCCGTAAGACGCCACCTGGATCAGGAAGTAGATAAGCCCGAGCATCAGGAAGCCGGGAATGCGGATCGCCGACAACAGTGAGCCGCCATGTGTGTTCGGCTCATGCCGGGCAATGCGGCTCGACAGCAGGGTCTTCTCCGCCGGCGTCAGCCAGTGCGCATCTTCGATACGGTCCTTGAGCAGGGTCAGCACCAGCAAGCCCAAGCCGATGCAGGGCAAGCCGCCGAGCAGGAACAGCCAGTGCCAGCCGCGCATCTGCAGCACGCCGTCGAGGTGTTCCAGCACCAGGCCGGAGAACGGCGCACCTACCAGGCCGGCAAAGGCGGACGCCAGGAACAGCATCGAGGTAATGCGCCCGCGGAAGTGCTGCGGGAACCACAACGTCAGGTAATACAGCACACCGGGCGCGAAGCCCGCCTCCATCGCACCGATGATGAAACGCAGGCCATAAAACTGCCATTCGGCGGTGACAAACACCATGGCCGCCGTGGCCAGGCCCCACGACATCATGATCCGCGCAATCCAGCGCCGCGCGCCGACCTTGTACAGCATCATGTTGCTCGGCACTTCAAAGATCACATACCCCACCACGAACAACCCGGCGCCCAGGCCGTAGGCGGTGTCGCTCAGGCTGAGGTCGGCCTGCAGCTGGAACTTGGCAAAGCTGATGTTGATGCGGTCAAAAAACGCGAACAGGTAGCACACCATGATCAGCGGCATCAGGCGCCAGGCGACCTTGCTGACCAGGGCTTTTTCGGCATCGATTTCAGCGGCCGGGCGCGCGCCGGCCTCCAACGTATTAGTGCTCATGGTTTCTCTCCAGCGGACTGCTCACAGGCGTCCGATTGTTTTTGTTGTCTGGTATGGCGTTACAAGGCGGCGATGTAGTCCGGCGGCGGATGCAGGTCGCAATTGCGCCCGGCCTTGGCCACCTGGCCAGGCAATTCATGGCCCAGCAAGACCGGCAAGCGGCGGGACAGGTTCAGCAGGTGCGGCAGGTCGACTCCGGTGTGAATGCCCACCTCTTCACACAGGTTGACCAGGTCTTCGGTGCAGATATTGCCCGACGCCCCCGGCGCAAACGGGCACCCACCCAGGCCACCCAACGCCGCGTCAAAACGCCGTGCCCCGGCTTCGTAGGCGGCCAGCACATTGCACAGGCCCAGGCCGCGGGTGTTATGGAAATGCAGGGTCAGGTCGCTGGCCGGCACGTGTTGCAACACGCGCTTGACCAGGCGTTCCACCTGGCGCGGGTTGGCCATGCCGGTGGTGTCGGCAAGGCTGATGCCCTGGATGCCGAGTTGCAGATAGGCCTCGACCAGTTGCAGCACGCGATCTTCATTGATCCTGCCTTCGAACGGGCAGCCAAAGGTGGTGGCGATGCTGCCGTTGAGGCGTACCGGGTGCCCGGCGGCAAAGCTGACGATCTCGCCGAATGCCGCCAACGACGCCTCGCACCGCATGCGCATATTCGCCAGGTTGTGGGTCTGGCTGGCCGACATCACCAGGTTCAGTTCATCGGCGCGCGACTCGACGGCGCGCTGGGCGCCCTTGAGGTTAGGGATCAGCGCAACGTAGATCACCCCGGCTTTGCGCGCAATGCCCTGGAACACGTGTTCGCCATCGCGCAATGCAGGGATGGCCTTGGGCGACACGAAGGAACCGGCTTCGATCCGCGAAAAACCGGCCAGGGAAAGCTGGTCGATCAGGGCGATCTTGTCAGCGGTCTCGACCCAGGTCGGTTCGATTTGCAGGCCATCGCGCGGGGACACTTCCTGCACGATCAGCGGGTCGGAATAGTCAGTGATCATTGCACCACTCCCGAGGTTTTCAGGCGTTGGATGTCGGCAACCGTAAGGCCCAGGCTGCCGAGGATGTCATCGGTGTGCTGGCCCAGGCTCGGGCCCTGCCAGTTCACGGCGCCGGGGGTTTCCGAGAGCTTGGGCACGATGCCGGGCATCTTCACCGACACACCGCCCGGCAGCTCGGCATTGAGCAACATGTCGCGCGCCTGGTAGTGCGGGTCGCTGACGATATCGGCCACGGAGTAGATGCGCCCGGCCGGCACTTCGGCGGCTTCCAGGGCGCTGAGCACCTGCTCGATAGGCAGGCTGCTGGTCCAGTGGGTGATGGCGGCATCGAGCAAAGCGCTTTTCGCCGCACGGCCATCGTTGTGGGCGAATTCGGCGGCTTCGGCCAGGTCGGCACGGCCGATGGTGGTCATCAGGCGCTTGTAGATCGGGTCGCTGTTACCGGCGATCACCACATAGGCACCGTCGGCGGTCAGGTAGGTATTCGAAGGTGCGATACCGGGCAAGGCACCGCCGCTGCGCTCACGCACGTGGCCGAGCATGTCGTATTCGGGCACCAGGCTTTCCATCAGGTTGAACACGCTTTCCGCCAGGGACACATCGACAACCTGCCCGTCGCCCTGGCCCGTCTTGACCCGCAGCAACGCCATCAGCGCGCCGATCACGCCATGCAACGACGCCAGGGAGTCGCCTAGGCTGACGCCGACCCGCGCCGGGGGCGAGTCGGGGTTGCCGGTGGTGTAGCGAATCCCGCCCATGGCTTCGCCGATGGCACCGAAACCAGGGCGGTCGCGGTACGGGCCGGTCTGGCCGTAGCCGGAGATACGCACCAGGGTCAGCTTGGGGTTGAGCGCGTGCAGTACGTCCCAGCCCAGGCCGAGTTTTTCCAGGCCACCGGGGCGCAGGTTTTCGATCAGCACATCGGCGTCGCCGAGCAGCTGCTTGATCAGGTCCAGGCCTTCAGCGGACTTGAGGTCCAGGGCCAGGGATTTCTTGTTGCGCGATTGCAGGTACCACCACAGCGAGGTGCCTTCATGCAGCTTTCGCCATTTACGAAGTGGATCACCCTGCCCCAGGGCTTCGATCTTGATCACCTCGGCGCCGAACTCGGCCATCAGCCGGGCGGCGAACGGTGCGGCAATCAGCGTGCCGATCTCAATCACCTTGATACCGCTCAAGGGAGCCGTCATGGGGTGTACCTCTTATTCTTGGAATGTGCAGCCAAGGCTAGAGGACAGGGACAGGAAAAATCCAACCGTCAGTTGGCAAGGAGCGTTCGCTGAATGCGAACGCTCAGGTAATCGAACAGCAGCCGGCTCACTGGCGACAACTGCGCCTCATCGCGCACCACCAGGATCAAACTGCGGTCCGACCAGGCATCGGTCAGTGGCACGGCATGCAGGCCCAGGGCACGGCCAAACAATTCATAGGCCTTCAGCGGCAGGATGCCGATGCCCATGTTCGCCTGGACCATCCGGCACATCGCATCAAAGCCCGGCACATGAATACGCAGGCGCAGTGTCTTGCCGGCCTCGCGCGCGGCGGCGTGGGTGCGCATGTTGATCGAGCTGGCGGCGTGCAGGCCCACGTAGTCACTGTCCAGGGTCTCGGCGAAGGCCAGGCTTTCGCGCGGCGCCAAGGGGTGATCCGCCGGCATCAACACCACCAGTTTGTCGTGGCGATAGGTCACGCTGGGCAGGCCCTTGGTGTCGGTATCACTGGAGCAGATCCCCAGGTCCGCCACCCCATCCAGCACACCTTGCACCACGCCGTTGCTGGGGCGTTCTTCGAGGTCGGTTTTCACTTCGGGATGCAGCCTGGAAAAATCCCGCAAGTCTTCCGGAAGAAACTGAATAATCGCCGAGAGATTGGCCAGCATCCGCACGTAACCGCGCACGCCGTGGCTATGCTCGCCAAGCTCCAGGCCCATTTTTTCCACGTTGAACAGCATCTGCCGGGCATGGTGCAGCAGGGTTTCGCCGGCGGCGGTGAGGTCCATGCCCTTGGCCCGTCGCACGAACAGGCTCACCCCCAGCACCTGCTCCAGCTCCATCAAACGCTTGCTGGCTGCCGACACGGCGATGGCTTCGCGGGCGGCGGCGCGGGTCAGGGTGCCCTCTTCGAACACCGCGACGAACAGCTGCAGGGTGATCAAGTCAAGGCGACGCACCAGGCTCTTGTGCAACATCAGGCGCGCTCGGATGCCAGGCGATTGATCTCGGCCTGTTCCACCACCGGTTGCGGCGCGCCATGGCGCACCGCCGCGAGCATCGCCCGGCCGACAGTCTCCGTGCTCACCACCCAGCCCGGCTTGACCCGACGCACCAACGACAGCACGGGCCCGAGCACGGAATAGAAGGCTTGATACAACGGCGTCTTCGAACGCACACCGTGCAGCGGCTGAATGATCCCTGGCCGGAACAGGTACACCGCCTTGAACGGCAGGCGCAGCAAGGCATTCTCGGTCTTGCCCTTGACCCGCGCCCACATCGACTTGCCCGCCTCGGAGCTGTCGGTACCGGCGCCGGACACGTAGATGAACGTCATCTGCGGATTAAGCCGCGCCAGGGTGCTGGCGGCGACGAGGGTCAGGTCATAAGTGAGGTGGGTGTACTTGGTTTCATTCAGGCCCGCCGAGGAGACGCCGAGGCAGAAGAAACACGCGTCAAACCCTTGCAGCAGGTTTTCCAGGGGTTGGAAATCCAGCATGTCGCTGTGCAACACCTGATGCAACTTGCCGTGTTCCCGGGTCAGGGGCGTGCGGCCGACGGCGACGACTTCCTGTACGTCAGCGGCCAGCAGGCACTCGCGCAGGACGCCCTGGCCGACCATGCCGGTGGCACCGAATAACAGAACTCTCATAAGGGGACCTCAGCGGCAAGCCGCAAGCTTCATGCTCAAGTTGAATGCAGTGCGAGACTCGCACCTTAACAGCTTGTAGCTTAACGCTTGCCGCTTGAGGCTGCGCCGTCAGAACGCGCTGCGAAAGATCTCCTCAATCTGACGCTGATCGGCGCGCCGTGGGTTGGTCAGCCCGCACGCGTCCTTCAATGCATTGGTAGCCAGCAGCGGAATGTCCTGCAACTTGGCCCCCAGTTCGCGCAGGCCGGCGGGGATTTCAACGTCCTGGGACAACGCTCGAATAGCCGCGATGGCCGCCTGAGCGCCCTCTTCCACAGTAATACCCTGGGTGTCCGCGCCCAGCGCGCGGCCGACATCGCTCAAGCGCTTGGCACTGACGCTGGCGTTGAAGCTTTGCACATGGGGCAGCAGCACCGCGTTGCACACGCCGTGAGGCAGGTCGTAGAGACCGCCGAGTTGGTGGGCCATGGCATGCACGAAACCCAGGGACGCATTGTTGAACGCCATGCCTGCGAGGAACTGGGCATAGGCCATGTTTTCCCGCGCGGCTTTGTCGCTGCCGTCGCGTACGGCCAGGCGCAGGTTGGCGCTGATCAGTTCGATGGCCTTGATCGCGCAGGCGTCAGTGATCGGAGTGGCCGCCGTGGACACGTAGGCTTCGATGGCGTGGGTCAGGGCGTCCATGCCGGTGGCGGCGGTGAGGCCCTTGGGCATGCCGGCCATCAGGCTCGGGTCGTTGACCGACAGCAGCGGCGTGACGTTGCGGTCGACGATGGCCATTTTTACGTGGCGGGTTTCGTCGGTGATGATGCAGAAACGGGTCATCTCGCTGGCGGTGCCGGCGGTGGTGTTGATCGCCACCAGGGGCATCTGCGGCTTGCTGGATTGATCGACGCCTTCGTAGTCGCTGATATGCCCGCCGTTGGTGGCGCACAGGGCGATGCCCTTGGCACAGTCATGGGGCGAACCGCCGCCCAGGGACACCACGAAATCGCAGGCGCTCTGCTGCAGCAACGCCAGGCCTTTCTCGACGTTTTCCACATTGGGGTTGGGCTTGGCGCCGTCGTAGATCACCGAATCGATGTCCTGCATCGCCAACTTCTCGGCGATCATGCTGGCCACGCCCGCCTTGGCCAGGCCCGCATCGGTGACGATCAGCGCTTTGCGAAAACCGTAGTTGCGAATGGCATTCATGGCTTCGTCGAGGCAGTCGGTGCCCATGATGTTGACGGCGGGAATGAAGAAGGTGCTGCTCATGGCGAATCCTCGGATGACGTGTATGCCTACAGCATCAACCTCACTTGCCTGCGGCATCTTGACCAGGATCAACGCCGGCTCGTGATAAAGTCGCCATCCAGCCGATTTCGAGTAGACCCACAGCAATGAAGGATTTCCAGGATATTGACGCCCACCTTGAAGATTGGAGCGCCCTGCGCAGCAGCACCGCCTTCAGTGGGATTCTGATCGGCAATGGCGCGAGCCGCACGATTTGGGAAGACTTTGCCTACGACTCGCTGTTCGAAAACGCACGCACCGTCGAAGAAAAACCCCTGGGCCCATCCGAGCTCAGTGTGTTCGACGCCCTGCAGACCCGCAGCTTCGAGCAGACCCTGGGGGCATTGAAAACCACCAGCCGAGTCAACAAGGCCCTGGCGGTCAGCTCGGCGGCACCGCGTAATCGCTACTACGCGATCAAGGAAGCGCTGATCAATACCATCCACGCCGTGCACATTCCGTGGCGCCTGGTGCAGCCGTCGACGCTGGCGACGATCAACCGCGAACTGGCGAACTACGCCAGCGTATTCACCACCAATTACGACCTGCTCAACTATTGGGCGATCCTGCACACGCCGGGCATCGACGACCTGTTCCGCAGCGCCGACTCGAGCTTCGACCTGCGCAACACCCACACCGATACCACGCGCATCCTCTACCTGCACGGCGGCCTGCACCTGGTGCGCAACCTTGACGGCACCGCACGCAAATTGCCGAGCACCGACAGCACCTTGCTCAGCAGCTTTGCGATCAACAACACGATCAAGACCCTGGACGATGTGCCGCTGTTTATCAACGAAGGCACGGTGCAAGAGAAGCTCAAGACCATCCGCAGCTCGGATTACCTGTCGTTCTGCTATGAACAGTTACTGAGCCATGAGGGCGCGCTGTGCATCTTTGGCCATGACCTGGGAACGCAGGACCAACACCTGGTGGATGCAATTCGCCAGTCCCGGCCCGCGACCCTGGCGATCTCGGTATCGGGCCGCAGCGACGGGTTTATTCGCCAGCAGAAGCGGCGGTATTCGCAGTTGTTTGATGGCTCTGGCGTGCAGTTGAAGTTTTTTGCCGCGCGCGCGCATCCGTTGGGTGATCCGGCACTGTCGGTACCTGTCGAACGTTGAGCCACCGGTGGGCGGGACTTGCTCCCGCCCATACCGATCGCATTTCAAACCGTCAGCGCGGTCATTCTTGCGAGCTGTGTACAACCACCAATAGCTGCGCCTGCACAGGCCCTACCGAACGCAGCCGATGCGGCTTCTGCGCATTGAAATGCAGCGCATCGCCGCGCTCCAGAATCACCCGTTCGTTCATGAAATCCACTTCCACCGCCCCTTCATGCACGAACAAGAACTCCTCTCCAAGGTGCTCCTTGAAGGTTTTGTCGGAGAATTGCGCCGGCGGGTAGATGATGAACGGCAACAAGCTGCGCTCACTGACCTGATGGGCCAGCACTGCGTAACCCGGCGCGGTGTCGGGCCGCTCATGGCTGCGCACCAGGCTGTAGCTGTCGAGGCTGACACGGTCTTCGCTGAACAGTTCTTCGACCTTCACGTTCAACGCCTTGGCCAGTTTCAGCGCAGCGGCAATCGACGGCGTGTTGAGCCCACGCTCGACCTTGGACAGGTAACTCTTGGTCATCCCGGACTTTTCAGCCAGGGCCTCCAAGGTCACGCCAAGTTTTTTCCTCAATAATTTCAAACGGATAGACATGTGCTGCGGTTAATCCATGCAGAAGCGATAAGCTGCGCTTGATAATGACACTTTGTGTCATATAGCATCATTAGTGTCATTTGCCTCACCCAACGACCTTGCGAGCAGCGGGAGACCAGCAAATCCGACGTCCATTGAACCACCCAAAGGACACCGATATGGCCAAGACATTAGCACTCCCCAAAGACCAACTGGTCAAGCAAGCGCTGGTCCAGATGCAAAACACCCTGGCGGATAATACGTGGACCGTCCGGCAAAAGCTGGCGCTCACTTGCCGAATCCTGTTCGAACACGGTCACGACTCCGGTCTCGCCGGCCAAATCACCGCGCGCGGGCCTGAACAGGGCACCTACTACACCCAGCAACTGGGCCTGGGTTTTGATGAAATCACGGCCAGCAACCTGTTGCTGGTAAACGAGGATCTTGAGGTGCTGGAAGGTCACGGCATCCCCAACCCGGCCAACCGTTTTCACAGCTGGGTGTACCGCGGGCGAGCGGATGTGAATTGCATTATTCATACGCACCCGACCCATATCGCTGCACTGTCGATGTTGGAAGTGCCGTTGCAGGTGTCCCACATGGACCTCTGCCCGTTGTACGAAGACTGCGCGTTCCTGGAGGCCTGGCCGGGCGTGCCGGTGGGCAATGAAGAGGGGGAAATCATCACCGAGGCCCTGGGCGACAAGCGCGCGATCCTGCTGTCGCACCACGGCCAGTTGTCGACCGGAGGGAGTGTCGAGGAAGCGTGCGTGATCGCGCAGTTGATCGAACGCGCGGCCAAGTTGCAGTTGCTCGCCATGGCAGCCGGTGCGATCAAGCCGATCCTGCCGCAACTGGGGCGCGAAGCCCATGCCTGGATTTCCCGACCCAAGCGCCACGGCGCCGCGTTCAATTACTACGTGCGGCAGAACCTGCGCCAGCACGCCGATTGCCTGAACTGACCCGACCTTTTTCTACCGGAGACTTTCCATGTCCAGCCCAACGATTCACGGCATCATCGGCTACACCATCACCCCGTTCAGCGCTGACGGCCAGCGCATCGACCTCGACGCCCTCGGTCGTTCCATCGACCGTTTGATCGACAGCGGCGTGCACGCCATCGCGCCTCTGGGCAGCACCGGTGAAGGTGCGTATTTGAGCGATGCCGAGTGGGACGAAGTCAGCGCCTACAGCCTGGCAAAAATCGCCCGGCGCGTGCCCACGGTGGTCAGCGTCTCCGACCTGACCACCGCCAAGGCCGTGCGCCGCGCCCGCTACGCCGAAGCCAATGGCGCGGATGTGGTGATGGTGCTGCCGGCCTCGTATTGGAAGCTCAGCGAGGCGGAAATCCTCGCCCACTACGCTGCGATCGGCGACAGCATCGGCGTGCCGATCATGCTCTACAACAACCCGGCCACCAGCGGTACGGACATGTCGGTGGAGCTGATCCTGCGTATCGTCAAGCAGGTGGCAAACGTGACGATGGTCAAGGAGAGCACCGGGGACGTTCAACGCATGCATCAACTGCGGCGCCACAGCGACGTGCCGTTCTACAACGGCTGCAACCCGCTGGCCCTGGAAGCCTTTGCGGCCGGAGCCAAGGGTTGGTGCACGGCGGCGCCCAACCTGATCCCGCACCTGAACCTGGCGTTGTATGCGGCGGTGCTGGCCAATGACCTGGACAAGGCGCGCGAGCTGTTTTATCGGCAGTTGCCTTTGCTGGAGTTCATCCTCAAGGGCGGGTTGCCGGCGACGATCAAGGCCGGGCTGCGCCTGACCGGGTTGGAGGCGGGCGATCCTCGTTTGCCGGTGTTTCCATTGGGTGAAGCAGGGATCGAACAACTGAAGACCTTGCTGCGGTAAAACTGCGACCTTATGTGGGAGGGGTTTGCCTCCTCCCCATATTTTAATCCGGGCCCGTCTAAAATAGAGACAAATGACAATAGTTCTCGATATCATTCACGACTTTTCCACGTCGTGCTTCGTCAAGAAGGATATCCATGTCTCGTCCCAAGCCCGACCCGGTGTCGGCCGATGCCTTTCGCGGGTTCTATGCAGATATTCTGTATTTCCTGCGCAGACGCACGGACAACGCCAGCGACGCGGCGGACATGACCCAGGACGTCTTTACCCAGTGGCTGGACTACCGCGACCGGGCCAAGGTCGAACAGCCACGGGCATTTTTGTTCCAGATGGCACGCAACCTGCTGCGTGATCACTGGCGCAAACAGAAGGTACGGCAGACCGTCCACCCAGATCAGGCCGACAGGGACGCGGAACCGATCACCGACGAGCAAAACGACCCCATGGCCGCCGCCCAGCGCCTGCAACGCCTGGAACAGTTGAAAGAAGTCCTCGCCGAACTCTCGCCCCGCCGGCGAGAAGCCCTTATGCTGCACCGCTTCGAAGGCCTGAGCCAGGCGCAGATCGCCGAGCGCATGGGTATTTCGACGAGCATGGTGGAAAAGCACATCGCTTTTGCCCTGCTGCATTGCAAGCGACGCCTTCAAAACGACCCCGGCACGGAGCAGCCAGAATGAACCGCCTGAGCGACACCGACGGCCTGGATATCGAAGCCAGTGACGCCATCGATGCCCAAGCCGCCAGTTGGTTTGCGCGCAACCGGAACGACACAGGCCGTGCCGATCGCAAGGCCTTTGCCGCCTGGCAGGCCACGCCCGCCCATGCCCGCGCCTATGCCGAATTCGAGCAGTTGTGGGCCGACCTGGCCCAGTTGCAGCAACTGAACAAACCCGTGGCGCTGCCCAAGCGCAAAGCATCGGTATTGCGCCCGGCCCTGGCCGTAGCCGCCGCCGTGCTATGCGCCGTATTGGCCCCTCACATCGGTGCGCCCCGCGAGTTGTATCACAGCCAGGTGGCGGCCCATGCCAAGGGCATGCGCACCCTGAACCTGCCCGATGGCAGCACCCTGTCGGTGAATGCCAACACCCGCCTGCGCGTGGACTTCAGCGCCCACCAGCGCATCGTGCACCTGGACAAGGGCCAGGTGTATATCGAAGTGGCGGCCGACAAAGAGCGGCCGCTGTTCGTTCAAGCCGGCGAGGCCAGTGTGCGGGTGGTCGGCACCGGCTTCGATGTGCGCCGCAGCCAGCAGCAACTGGTGGTCAGCGTCGCCCACGGCCAGGTCGCTTTCGAGCCGTCCGCCACAAGCCCCGTCTCTCTGCTCGGGGCCCAGCAACGCGCCATCTACAGCTACGCCAAGGGCACCTTGCAACAGCAAACCCTCACGGCCGAAGAAGTGGCCGATTGGCGCAGCGGGCACTTGTCGTTCCGCAACCGTGAACTGGCCAGCCTGATCGATGAACTGAGCCTGTATCGCCCGCAGGCACCGTTGCAGGTCAGCAACGCGGTAGCGCACCTGAAAGTCTCGGGCAATCTGGACGTGAATGATCCGGATGCCCTGCTTAACGCCCTGCCCGCCCTGTTGCCGGTGAAAACCGTGGTCTCGGCCGATGGCATCGTGCGGATTGAACCGAGCAAATAACCTGCGAAATTCTTATTTGAGAATATTTTGCATTCGCAGGTGTGGATTTTTTTGCCTGCCCCGTCTTCCTCCGGTCTGTATCTGATCAGCACACCTTTTTTGGCCATTTGGCCGCTCCGGGGGATTCCATGTTTCGCGCGCCTTGCCACGCTTCGCACCTGTATCTTCGACCGACCCTTATCGCCACCTGCCTGGCGTTCAGCCTCAGCGCCCAGGCCGAGTCATTCACCTTGCAACTGCCCGCCCAGGCGCTGGCCACGTCCCTGAGCCAAGTAGCGCAGCAGGCGAAGATCCAGCTGTTGTTCGATGAGGAGCTGCTCAAGAACGTGCAGGCACCTGCACTCAACGGTGACTTCACACCGGAAGTGGCGATTCGCAGCCTGCTGAAAAACGGCGCGTTCACCCTGATCAAGGTCGGCAGCACGTACGTGGTAAAGCCCGAAGAGGCCAAGACCACCCAGAGCGGCGCGATCCAGCTGGACACCCTGAGCGTGATCGGCACCGGCAATCAGGTCGACTCCAGCACCGTCGGCCGCTCCACCCTGAGCCAGGCGGATATCGATCGCTACCAGGCCAATAACATCCCCAGCCTGTTGCAGACCCTGCCCGGCGTGAGCCAGGGTGGCTCACTGAAACCCGGCGGTCAGACCATCAACATCCGTGGCTTCGGCGATGCCGAAGACGTGCCGCTGACCGTCGATGGCGCGACCAAAAGCGGTTTCGAGCGCTACCAGCAAGGCACCGTGTTTATCGAGCCGGAGTTGATCAAGAGCATCGAAGTGGAGAAAGGCCCCAACTCGCCGTTCAGCGGGAACGGCGGCTTTGGCGGTACGGTGAACATGACCACCAAGGATGCCCCGGATTTGCTCAAGGACGGTCGCAACAGCGGTGCGATGCTCAAGTACGGTTATTCCAGCAACGACCACGAACAGGTCTACAGCAGCGCCGTGTATGGCCGCACCGACGACGGCCGTTTCGATGCGCTGGCCTACCTGACAAAACGCGACGGTGACGACATGAAGGTGGCCGCCAAGCTGCCCAACGAGAACAACCAGTACCCGATCAACCCCCAACGCCTGCCCAATACGGCCCAGGATGTGGACGGCAAGCTGTTCAAGGTCAATGCGCACTTCACCGATGAACACAGCGTCGGCCTGTCCTACTCACGGTCCCACAGCAACCGCTGGACACCGTTTTCCGCCGCCAGCTACCCCACGCCACCGACTCAGGCCAACATTGATCGCTACGGCTACGAAGGAGCACTCAAGCGTTTTTTAGCCCACCGCGACACCGTCGACACCACGTGGTCGGGCAAGTATGAGTACCAGCCCCTGGACAACCCGCTGGTGGACCTGACCGTCAAATACTCCCAGTCCAACACCGACCAGACCGACGAGCGCGATGCCACGGCGTTTTTCCAGCTGGCCACCGGCGGACGCAAGATGGACACGGCCTACACCGACAAGAACCTCGACATCCGCAACGTCAGCCTGTTTGACACAGGTCCCTTGCAACACGCAGTGACCCTCGGCGGCCAAATTCGCAAGCACACCCGCGAAACCGAGATGTGGATGCCCGGCGCCACCTACAACACCCCACGCTACAACTACGGGCATTTCCAACCGGGCTTCATGCCGCATGGCAAGGTCGATACCAACAGCTTCTTCATCCAGGACGCGGTGACCCTGGGGGATGTGACCGTTACCCCATCGCTGCGTTACGACCACGTGCGCAACCGCGGCGAGGCCAACGATGCACCGTACTACAGCAACCCCGACCCGGCCGTCGGCCACGACTACAGCGACCGGACCTACACCGGCTGGTCGCCGCGCCTGGCACTGTTCTGGACGGTAACCCCCCATGTCGGGCTGTTTGCCAATTGGAGCCAGACCTGGCGCGCACCGGTGATCGACGAGCAGTACGAAGTGCAAGGCCTGGGCAGCCGCACCGCCACCAGCGTCGACCTCGACCCGGAGCGCATCACCTCGATCACCGTGGGTAACATCACCAGCTTCGATAACCTGATCGCCCAGGATGACAACCTGCAAATACGCACGACCCTGTTCCACAACAAAGTCGAGGACGAAATCTTCAAGGCTACCGGTGTGGGCTGCCAGAACCAGGCTATCAACGGCGGCAGTATTTCCACGGCCTGCCCGCCGGGGGCGATGTCCAACTATCGCAATATCGGCGGCCTGACCATCAAGGGCTTCGAGGTCGAGTCGTTCTATAACTCCACCTACCTGTTCGGCTCGGTATCGTACGCCTACGCCACCGGCCAACACGAAGGGGCCTACACCAACCCATGGGGGCCGGATGTATCGGCACGCGATATTCCGCCGACCAAATGGGTACTGGTGTTAGGGACCAACATCCCGGCCTGGGATGCCCAGGTCGGTTGGACGGGGCAATTCATCGGCGCCACCGACCGCCTGCCCAGCGACAAATATTCGGGCGGCCCGGGCTCCAGCGTCGGCGACGTGTTCTACGACCAGTATGGCAACAAGCGCTACAACACCCAGGGCCTGTTCGCCAAATGGAAGCCGCAGCAGGCGTACCTCAAGGGCACTGAGGTCAACTTCACCCTGGACAATATGTTCAACAACAACTTCCGTCCGGCCCTGAGCGGCGACCGTGCCTACACCAAGGGGCGCGACGCCAAGATCAGCATCACGCGCTTCTTCTGAAAACTGTACGGATAAATCCGCACTCAGCTGTAGGCCCGCAATCGGCGGGGGTTGTGGCTAGATGGGCTTCCCTTGAAGCCCTCTGGATTTCGGATCCTGCCCATGAGCTCGCGCGAAAACACCGGCATGGCCCTCGGCCTGCTGGGTGTCATCATCTTCAGCCTGACCCTGCCCTTCACCCGTATCGTGGTGCAGGAGATCCACCCGCTGCTCAACGGCCTGGGCCGTGCCTTGTTTGCGGCGGTCCCGGCGGCGGCGCTGTTGCTGTGGCGCCGTGAGCGCTGGCCGACCTGGCGCCAGGTGCGGGGTTTGTGCCTGGTCATTGCGGGGGTGATTCTGGGCTTCCCGGTGCTGTCGGCGTGGGCCATGCAAACCTTGCCTGCGTCCCATGGCGCACTGGTCAATGGCCTGCAACCGCTGTGCGTGGCCCTGTATGCGGCGTGGCTGTCCCATGAGCGGCCGTCGAAAGCCTTCTGGGCCTGCGCGGCGCTGGGCAGCGGGTTGGTGTTGAGTTATGCATTGATCACCGGCGCCGGCAGTATCCAGGCCGGCGATTTATTGATGCTCGGCGCAATAGCCGTGGGTGGCCTGGGCTATGCCGAAGGCGGCCGGTTGGCCAAGGAGATGGGCGGCTGGCAGGTGATCTGCTGGGCGCTGGTGCTGTCCACGCCGGTGTTGATCGGCCCGGTGTGGTACCTGGCGGCGCAGCACCAAGGCGCGGTCTCGATGCGCGCCTGGTGGGCCTTTGGTTATGTGTCGCTGTTCTCGCAGTTCCTGGGCTTCTTCGCCTGGTACGCGGGGTTGGCCATGGGCGGCATTGCGCGGGTCAGCCAGATTCAGCTGTTGCAGATCTTCTTCACCATCGCGTTTTCGGCGCTGTTCTTTGGTGAACATATCGAGCCGATTACCTGGGTGTTTGCCTGTGGGGTCATCGTCACGGTAATGCTCGGGCGCAAGACCGCGGTGCAGGCTGCGCCGATCGCTAAGTCGGCGTGAGCCCCCTATTTAAGGTAGCCATCCGCGCGCAGCAGGGTTTCCAGGCAGTGTTCGGTGATGTGGTAGAACGCCTTCAACTCCTGGATTCTCTCCAGCAACTGCGCGTTGTCCACCGGCTCCGCACGCTTGACCGCCAGGATCATCTTGTTCTTGTTGGTGTGTTCCAGGGAAATGAATTCGAACACCTTGGTCTCGTAGCCGCACACTTCGAGGAACAACGCACGCAAGCTGTCGGTGACCATTTCCGCCTGCTGGCCCAGGTGCAGGCCGTATTGCAGCATCGGCTTGAGCAGCGCCGGGCTCTGGATCTGCAGGCGAATCTGCTTATGGCAGCACGGTGAGCACATGATGATCGATGCGCCGGAGCGGATGCCGGTGTGGATCGCGTAATCGGTGGCGATGTCGCAGGCATGCAGGGCGATCATCACGTCCAGCTGGCTGGGCGCCACGCTGCGTACGTCGCCGCACTTGAACACCAGCCCCGGGTGTTCCAGGCGAGCGGCGGCGGTGTTGCACAGGGTCACCATGTCTTCGCGCAACTCGACGCCGGTGACTTCGCCTTCGGCCTTGAGGGTGTTGCGCAGGTAGTCGTGAATCGCAAACGTGAGGTAGCCCTTGCCCGAACCAAAATCGGCGACGCGCACCGGTTGGTCCAGCTTCAGCGGTGAGGAGGTCAGCGCATGGCTGAACACTTCGATGAACTTGTTGATCTGCTTCCACTTGCGCGACATCGACGGGATCAACGCCTGCCTGGCGTCGGTCACGCCTAGGTCGGCGAGGAACGGCCGGCTCAGGTCGAGGAAGCGATGCTTCTCACGGTTATGCTCGACCGATGGCGCCTCGCGCAGTTGCTGAGGCTTGCTCCTGAACAGCGAGCTTTTGTTCTTCTTGCTGTATTCCAACTGGGCTTCGTCGGTCAGCGACAGCAGGTGCGCGTTCTTGAACGAGCCCGGCAGCAACGCGGCAATCGCCGCCACGCCGTCGGCCAGCGGCAAGTTCTTGGTGATGTCGCGGGTCTTGTAGCGGTAGACGAAGGACAGGCACGGCTGCTCCTTGACCGTCACTGCCTTGACGATCAGCCGCTGCAACTCGGCTTCGTCACCGACGTATTTGGCCAGCACCAGCTTGATAAAGGCGTTCTGCGCAAGGCTTGTGCTCAACAGTTCGATGAACTGGGCGTGATGATCCGGCGCGGGGCTGGCAGGTTGAGCGGTAACGGACATGAACAAAAACGCCTCGGGCAGGGAATGCCGGGCATTTTAGGGGGGATGGGGGTTTAGGGCACGGGGTTATTTGACCAGTGGTCAGCGCAGATTCAAATGTGGGAGGGGGCTTGCCCCCGATAGCTGAGTGTCAGTCACTGGATTGATTGGCTGACACACTGCCATCGGGGGCAAGCCCCCTCCCACATTGGTTCAGTGGTGTTGGGGCTATTCGAGTACGACCAGGCGGTTGGGAAGTTCATTACGTGTCTGAGTCACCGGCACATGCACCTTGAGCAATTCGCCACACGCCTCAATGCAGGCAATAAACCCAGCCAGCGTCTGCCCCTGTTTCACCTGCTGGGTAAACGCCTTGACGATCCCATCCCAATGACTGTCATCCAGGCGGCTGGAGATACCGTCGTCCACCAGGATTTCCACATAACGCTCCGCCTCGCTGACAAAAATCAGCACCCCGGTGCTGCCCAGGGTGTGGTGCAGGTTCTGCTCCAGGAACTGCCGGCGCGCGAGGTTGGAGGCGCGCCAATGGCGCACCGAGCGCGGGATCAGGCGGGTGGTTACCTTGGGCAGGCGAAACAGCAGGCACAACACGATGAACGTCACCCACTGCGCCAACAGCAAGGTGTACATGGTCAGGTAGCCCGACAGGTAATGCACCACGCCCGGTACCACCAAGGCGATCAGGCTGGCCCACAGCAGGGGGATGTAGGCGTAATCGTCGGCGCGGGCCGCCAGCACGGTGACCAGTTCGGCGTCGGTGTTTTTTTCGACCCGGGCAATCGCTTCGGCGACTTGGCGCTGCTCGTGTTCAGTCAGTAATGCCATGGTTGTAGTTGCTCTCTAGTTATTGTCATTACCAGCCGCCCGACGCGCCGCCGCCGCCGAAGCCACCACCGCCGCCTCGGAAACCGCCGCCACCTCCCCCGCCACCGCCGCCGCGTCCACTGCTGCCGAGGATCGCCAAAAGGATCGCGCCCACCGGCAGGCCCATGCGATTGCACAGCCACAACACGCCGATCAGCAGGATGAACAGGCCGATGGAAAAGCCGGGATTATCCTTGGCAAAGTTGGCATCCGCCACATGCGCCGGCACCGCCAGCGGTTCGCCGCCGACCACCTGCACCATCGCCGCCACGCCGTCGCTGATGCCCTGGCTGAAATTGCCGGCCTTGAACTTGGGCGCAATCACCTGGTTGATGATCACCCAGGCCTGCGCATCGGTAAGCACCCCTTCAAGGCCATAGCCGACCTCGATGCGCAACGTGCGCTCGTCACGGGCGACAATCAGCAACGCGCCGTTATCCTTGCCCTTCTGGCCGATGCCCCACTGGCGACCCAACTGGTAACCGTAGTCCTCGATGGGCACGCCCTGCAGGTCGGGCACCGTGACCACCACGATCTGGTCGCCACGGGTCTGCTCCAGCGCCTGCAACTGCTGGGTGATGTGCTCGCGCGTGGCCGGGTCGATCATCTGGGCGGTGTCCACCACCCGCCCGCTCAACGCCGGGAACGTCAGCGCCGCCTGGGCCACACCCACGCAGGCCAGCATCCATAGCGCCAGGCCTATCCGTAATAAACGCATCGACACCTCAGTGCAGCCTTATTTGAACTTCACCTGCGGCGCTTTATCGGCATCGGCACTGGTGGCTTCAAAGGTGGCGCGGATCGGCAGGTCGCTGTACATCACGCTGTGCCACAGGCGACCAGGGAAAGTGCGGATCTCGGTGTTGTACGCCTGCACGGCCTGGATGAAATCGCGACGGGCCACGGCGATGCGGTTTTCGGTGCCCTCGAGCTGGGATTGCAGGGCCAGGAAGTTCTGGTTGGCCTTCAGGTCCGGGTAGCGCTCGGAGACCACCATCAAGCGGCTGAGGGCACCGCTCAAACCGTCCTGGGCCTGCTGGAACTGCTTGAGTTTTTCCGGGTTGTCCAGGGTGCTGGCATCCACCTGGATCGAGGTGGCCTTGGCCCGCGCCTCGATCACGGCGGTCAGGGTGTCCTGCTCATGGGCCGCGTAACCCTTGACCACTTCCACCAGGTTGGGGATCAGGTCGGCGCGGCGCTGGTACTGGTTCTGCACCTGGCCCCAGGCCGCCTTGGCCTGTTCGTCCAGGGTCGGGATGTTATTGATGCCGCAGCCGCTCAATACTGTGCTGATCAATAGCAAAGCCGCGGCCTTGAGGCCCCAGCGGGAATGTTGTGCTGCTTGCATGGTGTTTCTCCTGCCCAAACTGGATGGAATATGACGACTAACCCTAAAAACCACACGCTTGGGGCATAATCCGCCACCACTGGAATGCATCGAGCCAATCAGCTACAAAGATGCCCAGCGCGATAAAGAGTTCAGAGTGTGCTGCATTTATCTGAACAACACCCGAACAACAATAGACGCTCCCCACATTTTGGCCGATCAGCCCAAGCGCTGTGCAGTGAGCCGAAAAAGGATATTCATGAAGAAGCTGTGTTTGCTCGGCCTTGTTGCCACGCTGGCCACCCACCCCGTCTGGGCAGAAACAAAGCCTGCTGCGCTTAAGGACAAGGACGCTTTCGTCAGCGACCTGCTCAAGCAGATGACCCTGGATGAAAAAATCGGCCAGTTGCGCCTGATCAGCATCGGCCCGGAAATGCCCCGTGAGCTGATCCGCAAGGAAATCGCCGCCGGCCGCATCGGTGGCACGTTCAACTCCATCACCCGCCCGGAAAACCGTCCGATGCAGGACGCGGCCATGCGCAGCCGCTTGAAGATCCCGATGTTCTTCGCCTATGACGTGATCCACGGCCACCGCACGATCTTCCCGATCAGCCTGGCCCTGGCCTCCAGCTGGGACATGGACGCCATCGGCCGCTCCGGACGCATCGCCGCCCGGGAAGCCGCCGCCGACAGCCTCGACATCACCTTTGCACCGATGGTCGATATCTCCCGCGACCCGCGCTGGGGTCGCACGTCCGAAGGCTTCGGTGAAGACACCTATCTGGTCTCGCGCATTGCCGAGGTAATGGTCAAGGCCTTCCAGGGCGCCAGCCCCGCGAATGCCGACAGCATCATGGCCAGCGTCAAGCACTTCGCCCTGTACGGCGCAGTGGAAGGCGGACGTGACTACAACGTGGTCGACATGAGCCCGGTCAAGATGTACCAGGACTACCTGCCGCCGTACCACGCGGCGATCAAGGCCGGTTCCGGCGGCGTGATGGTGGCGCTGAACTCGATCAACGGCGTGCCCGCCACCGCCAACACCTGGCTGATGAACGACCTGCTGCGCAAGGACTGGGGCTTCAAGGGCCTGGCCGTCAGCGACCACGGCGCGATCTTCGAGCTGATCAAGCACGGCGTGGCCAAGGACGGGCGCGAAGCCGCCAAGCTGGCGATCAAGGCCGGCATCGACATGAGCATGAACGACTCGTTGTACGGCAAGGAACTGCCGGGGTTGCTCAAGTCCGGCGAGATCGAACAGAGCGACATCGACAATGCCGTGCGTGAAGTGCTCGGCGCCAAATACGACATGGGCCTGTTCAAAGACCCGTACCTGCGCATCGGCAAGGCCGAGGATGACCCGGCCGACACTTACGCCGAAAGCCGTCTGCACCGTGCCGAGGCCCGTGATGTGGCGCGCCGCAGCCTGGTGCTGCTGAAGAACCAGAACGACGCCCTGCCGCTGAAAAAGTCCGCGACCATCGCGCTCGTGGGCCCACTGGCCAAGGCGCCGATCGACATGATGGGCAGTTGGGCGGCGGCCGGCAAGCCGGAACAATCGGTCACGCTGCTTGACGGCATGAACGCGGTCATCGGCGAAAAAGGCAAGATCATCTACGCCCGTGGCGCCAACATCACCAACGACAAGGCGGTGGTCGACTACCTCAACTTCCTCAACTTCGATGCCCCGGAAGTGGTGGATGACACCCGCCCGGCCCAGGTGATGATCGATGAAGCGGTCAAGGCCGCCAAGGATGCCGACGTGGTGGTGGCCGCCGTGGGTGAATCCCGTGGCATGTCCCACGAATCCTCCAGCCGCACCGACCTGAATATCCCGCAAAGCCAGCGCGACCTGATCAAGGCCCTGAAAGCCACCGGCAAACCGCTGGTGCTGGTACTGATGAACGGCCGCCCGCTGTCGATCCTGGAAGAGAAACAACAAGCCGACGCGATCCTGGAAACCTGGTTCGCCGGTACCGAAGGCGGCAACGCCATCGCCGACGTGCTGTTCGGTGACTACAACCCATCGGGCAAGCTGCCGATCACCTTCCCACGCTCCGTGGGGCAGATTCCGACCTACTACAACCACCTGACCATCGGCCGGCCATTCACCCCGGGCAAGCCGGGCAACTACACCTCACAGTACTTCGATGACACCACCGGGCCGCTGTTCCCGTTTGGCTATGGCCTGAGCTACACCACGTTCAGCCTGTCGGACATGGCGCTGTCGTCCACCACCCTGAACAAGACCGGCAAGCTCGACGCCAGCGTCACGGTGCAGAACACCGGCAAGGTCGATGGCGAAACCGTGGTGCAGTTGTATATCCAGGACGTGGCGGGTTCGATGATCCGTCCGATCAAGGAGCTGAAGGACTTCCAGAAGGTCATGCTCAAGGCTGGCGAAGAGCGCACCTTGCACTTCACCATCACCGAGGAAGACTTGAAGTTCTACAACACCCAGCTCAAGTTCGCCGCCGAACCGGGTGAGTTCAATGTGCAGATCGGGCTGGATTCCCAGGATGTGCAGCAGCAGACCTTCGAACTGCTCTAACGCCTGACGCGGTCAAAAAATGTGGGAGCAAGGCCCCTCCCACATTTGACCTCAGTGCTCTTGCTAGCCGCGTCGATCCAGCAGGTTCACCACCAACCGATCAATCCACCCCCATACCCGCTGCTTCACCCGCCGCCACAACGGCCGCGCCTTCCACGCTTCCAGGCTGACCACCAGGCTCTGGGCAAAATCCGCGGTAAAGCTCGCCGCCACCGCCTGCGTCAGCCCAGGGTCCAACGCTTCCAGGTTGGCTTCCAGGTTGAAGCGCAGATTCCAGTGATCGAAGTTGCACGAGCCGATACTCACCCAATCGTCCACCAGCGCCATCTTCAGATGCAAAAAACACGGCTGGTACTCAAATATCTGCACGCCTGAGCGCAGCAAGCGCGGGTAATAACGATGCCCGGCGTAGCGCACGGACGGGTGATCGGTGCGCGGGCCGGTGAGCAGCAAACGCACATCCACCCCACGCCCTGCGGCCCGACGCAATGCGCGGCGCACGCCCCAGGTGGGCAAAAAATATGGCGTGGCAAACCAGATACGTTGCTGGCTGCTGTTCAGCGCGCGGATCAGCGATTGCAGGATATCGCGGTGCTGTCGGGCGTCTGCATAGGCCACTCGGCCCAGGCCTGGCCCCGTCGCCGGCACCTTGGGCAAACGCGGCAACCCGAAATGGGTGGCGGGCTTCCACGCCCGGCGCGCGACATTGGCGTGCCATTGCCGTTCGAACAGCGCCTGCCAGTCCAGCACCAGCGGGCCGCGGATCTGCACCATCACTTCATGCCAGTCGGCGGTGTCTTGCCCCGGCGTCCAGAACTCATCGGTGACCCCCGTGCCGCCGACCACGGCGGTTTCCTGGTCGATCAGCAACAGCTTGCGGTGGTCGCGGTACAGGTTGCGCATCCAGCGGCGCCAGCTGAGGCGATTGTAGAAACGCAGCTCCACACCAGCGTCCGTCAGTCGTTTGCGCAGCCCGAGGGTAAAGGCCAGACTGCCATAATCATCAAACAGACAACGCACCCGCACGCCGCGCTCGGCCGCGAGCACCAATGCTTGCACCATCGCTTCGGCGCAGGCTCCAGCCTCCACCAAATACAATTCCAACTCTACTTGCCGCTCGGCCCGGGCAATGCCCACCAGCATCTGCGGAAAAAATTGCGGGCCGTCGATCAACAACTCGAAACGGTTGGCGCTGCGCCACGGGAACACTGCGCCGCTCATGTCAGCGCGCCGTAAAGATCAGCACCGCACCCACCGGCACCGACAAACTGATCGACTTGAGCCCGGCCGCTTTGCGCAACATCGCCACCCCCGGCGCCAGGTCGAAATCCTCGGCATGCAACACCACCGGTTCCAGGGTCACCACCTGGAAACGCCGGTCATCCAGGCGCGTGGCCAACAACTCGGCGCTGTAGGTCTGGGTCTTGCCATGCAGGGTGACGCTCAGGGGCAAGCGCAGTTCCAGTTGCGCGCCAGGAGCCAGGTCATTGATGGGTTGCAGGTTGATCTGTGCGCTGATCAGCGCCTCGGGGAAGGTCTTGATCTCGAACAGCTGGTTGCGCATGCGCTCGTCGCGCAGCGGAATGCCGCTGTTGACCGACTCCAGCTCCACTTCCAATTGCGCCGCGCCCTTGCTGTCGACCTTGCCGTGCAGCACCAGGAAGCGATGGACTTCAGCGATCTCGGTGTTTTTGGTGGTGACGAACGACAGGCGCGAGGACTCGTTGTCCAGGTACCAGTCGGCATGGGCGGGCACCACGGCAGCGGCCAGCAGGGCGAAGGCCAGGGGTTTGATAACAGACGCGTTGAACATTAAGGACTCGTGGGGCGAAAAACCTGCACGAACCTTAAGCGCAATGTCACGAACGGCGCAAATCCAATGTGGGGGGGTGGCTTGCGCTGTGTCAGGGATTCAGACGACAGCCCTGCCGATCCCCCAACCACCGCGCGCTGTGCGTGCGCCCCAACCCGCTCGCCGTCACTTCGCTACGCTCCGGGTTGTCGCTGAACGCACTGGTGGGCACGTACTGCTTCACATAACCCCGGCAATAGTCGGCTGGATTGTTCGCCACATAGCGGCACGAGCAATACTCCTTGGCGGTATAGGCCGCGATGATGTCAGGGAAGGCTTGCAGGTTGACGCGCTCGTGCCACACCCAACCCGACAGGGCAAGCAGCAGCACGAGAAACAGGCTGGTAAACGGCCGACGACGGATCATGGTTGCACCGCCGCAAGCACGCGCTTGAGCAGTTCGTTGTGGCGGTAGCTGCCGTCGCGATCATCGCCATAGCGCACGATCACCAGGTGTTCGTCGGGCATCACGTACAGCGCCTGGCCCCAATGACCGAGGGCGGCGAAGGTGTCGGCGGGGGCGTCGGGCCAGGGCCTCGGGGCGCCCTGGTTGAGCCACCATTGGCCACCGGGGACGGCTTCGTCCTGGCCGGCGGTGTATTTGTCGAAGGGTTGGCGGTTGAACGCCACCCAGTCTTTGGGCAGCAATTGTTGATCCCCCCAGCGCCCGTCGCGGGCCATCAGCAGGCCGACACGCGCCAGGTCACGCGCGGTGAGGAACGCATAGGACGAGGCGACAAAGGTTTCGTCGGCATCGGTTTCCCAGGTGGCGTTGTGAATGCCCAGCGGCTTGAACAGTGCGTCCCAGGGGTAACTCATGTACGCCTTGTGGCCGAGCATGCCCTTGAGCGCGGCGGACAGGATATTGCTGTCGCCGCTGGAATAACGAAAGGCCTGGCCCGGTGCGCTGAAGGACTCAGTGCTGGCGGCGAACTCGGCCATATCGGCGCGACCACGGGTGTAAAGCATCGCCACCACCGAGGACTTCAGCGGCGCGTATTCATAGTCTTCCTGCCAGTCGAGGCCCGAGGCCCAGTGCAGCAGGTCGGCCATGGTCACCTTGGGGTGTTGTTTCATCGGCGGGTAAAAGCGTGCCGCAGGGTCGGTCAGTTTGAAACGGTTTTCGCCGTAGGCCACGCCGAGCACCGTGGCCATCAGGCTTTTGCTGATGGACCAGGTCAAGTGTGGCGTGCTGGCCGTGGTCGGCGCGGCGTAGCGTTCATAGATGACCACACCGTCGCGGATCACCAGCAGCGCGTCGGTGCGAATGCCTTGGCGGGCACTGTCGTCACGGGGCGGGAATGCATAGGCGTCAAGGGCTTCGACGGCGGGTCCTGCGAGTGGCGTGCCCTTGGCCCACTCCTTGTCGGGCCAGGTTTCAGCGCAGGCGGTAACGGTGACGAACAGCAGGGAAACGCACAGCAGGCCTCTGACCATGGACACACACTCAAGGGAGCATTCAAGCCCGCGAGCCTAGCCGAGGGCAATGACAGATTTGCTACAGAGGTCCTGTCATCCAAGCGTCACCATAACTTCATGGAGATGACACCGGGGCTACATAGCCTGACTTTGGACAACAAAGTCGACCGGCCGAAACGTGGCTGGCACTCGGAGATTCGCCATGACTCAGATCGCCCGCATCAGCGACACCGGCAATGAACGCCGTCTGCAAGCCGAACGCCTGGTTGGCGCCAAGGCTTTGCAGGAAGCCCAGGCCCTGCGTTTCAACGTCTTCAGCGGCGAGTTCAACGCCAAGCTCAAAGGCGCGGAACACGGCCTGGACATGGATGACTATGATGTTCACTGCAGCCACATCGGCGTGCGGGACTTGAACAGCGGTCGACTCGTCGCCACCACCCGTTTGCTCGACCACCAGGCCGCCAGCACCCTGGGCCGGTTCTACAGCGAAGAAGAATTCAGCCTGCATGGCCTGCTGCATCTGCAGGGCCCGATCCTGGAAATCGGCCGCACCTGCGTCGACCCGGCCTACCGCAACGGCGGCACCATCGCCGTGTTGTGGGGCGAGTTGGCCGAAGTGCTCAACCAGGGCGGCTACAGCTATCTGATGGGCTGCGCGAGCATCCCGATGCACGACGGCGGCATCCAGGCCCACGCGATCATGCAGCGCCTGCGCGAACGTTACCTGTGCAACGAACACCTGCGCGCCGAACCGAAAAAACCGCTGCCGGCGCTGGACCTGCCGACCAACGTAATCGCCGAGATGCCGCCACTGCTCAAGGCCTATATGCGCCTGGGTGCGAAGATCTGCGGCGAACCGTGCTGGGATGAGGATTTCCAGGTCGCCGACGTGTTCATCCTGCTTAAGCGCGATGAGCTATGCCCGCGCTATGCGCGCCACTTCAAGGCGGCCATGTGATGAGCCGCCTGCGCGTGTACGGGCGCATCGCCCGGGTACTGGTGGTAGTGGCGCTGGGCTTGAGCATGGCCAGTGTGTTTGGTGTGTTCGAACGCTTGGGCGTGGCCAACTCGATGGTGCGGCGCCAACGCTGGTCGCGGTTCTTCATGGCGCGGCTGACCAACGCCCTGCCCTTTCGCGTGACAGTGCACGGCGAGTTGCCGACCCAGCCCATGCTGTGGGTGAGCAACCACGTGTCCTGGACCGATATTCCGTTGCTGGGCGCAGTGGCGCCGATGTCGTTTTTGTCCAAGGCCGAAGTGCGCACCTGGCCGGTGGCCGGCTGGTTGGCGGCGAAGGCCGGTAGCTTGTTTATCCGTCGCGGTTCGGGTGACAGCCAGTTGATCCGCAAGCAGATGACCCGCCATCTGGAACAACAGCACCCGCTGCTGATGTTCCCCGAAGGCACCACCACCGACGGCCGCAGCCTGCGCACCTTCCACGGGCGCTTGCTGGCCAGTGCGATTGATGCGGATGTGTCGCTGCAACCGGTGGCCATCCGTTATCTGCGCAATGGGCAGATCGACCCGCTGGCACCGTTCATTGGCGATGACGATTTGCTCTCGCACCTGATGCGCCTGTTCGGCAATGACCAGGGCGATGTGGAAATCCATGTGCTCAAGCCGATTGCCTGCGCCGGGCAGGAACGTGCGGCGCTGGCGTTCCAGGCGCAGCAGGCGGTGCAGAAGGCGTTGTTTGGGCCGGTGCCGGAGACTGAACAAGTAGCGGCGCGACCAGCCTTTGCCGCGTGATATGAGCTAGACACTGCTCCAAATGTGGGAGGGGGCTTGCCCCCTCCCACATTTAGCTTTGTGTTGTCAGGTGGTTATGCGCGAAGGCTTGCAGTTCGGGGTAGAAGATCCGGAAGTCTTCACTCAACGGCTCATACAACTCACGCAATTCCTGCATCGCAAACCCTAATTCCTGGGGTTGTGTGAGCCGCCGCGAAATCCCGCGCAACACCGGCTCCATCACCGCAAACTCGCGGTACGACCCCAACCAGTCATCCGCGGCCATATACGGCGCTATCTGCGCCAGCCGCCCCGGCAACTGCGGTTCGGCCGCCAGCACGCGGTACACCTGCGAGGTGAAGTGCTCCAGGGGCTGGTCGGCGTACAGCGCCCAATCCCGCGCCAGGCAGTGATCGAAGAACACATCAAGGACAATCCCGGCATAGCGCCGGCGGGTCAGGCTGAAGCGCGACAACGCCTCGCCCACCAACGGGTGGCTGTCGGTGAAGCGGTCGATCGAGCGATGCAACTGGATCGCCGCTTCGATTGGCGGGCTGAACTGGCCCTGCAGGCGGCCTTTGACAAAGTCGCCGTACAGGCTGCCCAGCAGTTGCGCAGGAAGTTGGCCGCCCAGGTGCAGATGTGCGAGATAATTCATGCGGCGCAGTCTAGCACTGGCGCCAATGTATCGTTATAACCCGATATACCGATTCAGCCTGAGCTCAGAGCAAATTCATATTGGTATATCGGGATATAACGATTTAAAGTTCGCCTCATCGCGATATAACGCTTTACGACACCGAGCACCTGCCATGTCCATCGACCTCGACGAAATAATAAAAGCCCTGGCGCACCCAGTACGACGAGACATCCTCACCTGGCTGAAAGACCCGAAAGTGCAGTTCCCCGAGCAAGTGCACAACCACGAATACGGTATCTGTGCCGGGCAGATCGACCAGCGCTGCGGCTTGTCCCAGTCGACCGTGTCGGCCCACCTGGCCACCTTGCAACGGGCGGGATTGATCAGCAGCCAGAAGGCCGGGCAGTGGCACTTTTTCAAGCGCAATGAGGAAGTGATCCAAGCCTTCCTCGCGGCGCTTACCACTGAACTCAGCGCTGAAATCAGCGCGACGTTGTAACAAGGAAACGATAATGCCCCTCTCGCTACTCATCCTGGCCCTGAGCGCCTTCGCCATCGGCACTACCGAGTTCGTGATCATGGGCCTGCTGCCCGATGTGGCGGCGGACCTCGGCGTGTCGATTCCCGGCGCCGGCTGGCTGGTCACCGGCTATGCCCTGGGCGTGGCCATCGGTGCGCCATTTATGGCACTGGCCACCGCCAGGTTGCCCCGCAAGGCGGCCCTGGTAGCGTTGATGGGCATCTTCATTATCGGCAACCTGCTCTGCGCCCTGGCCAGTGACTACAACGTGCTGATGGTTGCCCGTGTGATCACCGCGCTGTGCCACGGTGCGTTCTTCGGCATCGGTTCGGTGGTCGCCGCCAACCTGGTGCCGGCCAACAAGCGCGCTTCGGCCGTGGCCCTGATGTTCACCGGCTTGACCCTGGCCAACGTGCTTGGTGTGCCACTGGGCACTGCGCTGGGCCAGGAAGCCGGCTGGCGCTCGACCTTCTGGGCGGTGACGGTGATTGGCGTAGTGGCGCTGATCGGCCTGATCCGCTTCCTGCCGGCCAAGCGTGACGAAGAAAAACTCGACATGCGCGCCGAACTGGCCGCCCTCAAGGGTGCCGGCATCTGGTTGTCGCTGAGCATGACCGCGCTGTTCGCCGCGTCCATGTTCACCCTCTTCACCTATGTTGCGCCGCTGCTCGGCGATGTCACCGGCGTGTCGCCCAAAGGCGTGACCTGGACCCTGCTGCTGATCGGCCTGGGCCTCACCGTGGGCAATATCATCGGCGGCAAGCTGGCGGACAAACGCCTGGCAGCCACCCTGATCGGCGTGTTTATCAGTATGGCGGTGGTGTCCACCGCGCTGACCTGGACCAGCATCGCCGTGATCCCGACCGAGATCACCCTGTTCCTCTGGGCCACCGCTTCATTTGCCGCCGTACCTGCGCTGCAGATCAACGTGGTGACCTTCGGCAAGGCCGCGCCGAACCTGGTGTCCACCCTGAACATCGGCGCCTTCAACATCGGCAACGCCCTCGGCGCCTGGGTGGGCGGCAGCGTGATTGCCCACGGTTTCGGCCTGAGCAGCGTGCCTCTGGCGGCAGCGGCCCTGGCGATCCTGGCGCTGCTGGTGACCCTGATTACTTTCCGTCAGGGCGGCGATGCCGACCTGGCCCCTGCGACCCACTGATCAACTTCAAAGAGAAGGGTGTTTTCCCATGACGACTATTTTCGATCCGATCAAACTGGGCGACCTGGAGCTGTCGAACCGCATCATCATGGCACCGCTGACCCGCTGCCGCGCCGATGCCGGCCGCGTACCCAACGCGCTGATGGCCGAGTACTACGTGCAACGGGCTTCCGCCGGGCTGATCCTCAGCGAAGCCACTTCGGTGACACCGCTGGGCGTGGGCTACCCGGACACGCCGGGCATCTGGTCCAACGACCAGGTGCGCGGCTGGGCCAATATCACCAAGGCCGTGCATGGCGCAGGGGGCAAGATCTTCCTGCAACTGTGGCACGTGGGCCGCATTTCCCACGCGTCCTACCTGAACGGCGAAACCCCGGTGGCGCCGAGCGCGATCCAGGCTAAAGGTCATGTCAGCCTGGTACGCCCGTTGGCCGACTACCCGACGCCGCGCGCCCTGGAAACCGCTGAAATCGCCGACATCGTCGACGCTTACCGCACCGGCGCCGAGAACGCCAAGGCCGCAGGCTTTGATGGCGTGGAGATCCACGGCGCCAACGGCTACCTGCTCGACCAGTTCCTGCAAAGCAGCACCAATAAGCGCACCGACAACTATGGTGGCTCCCTGGAAAACCGTGCACGCCTGCTGTTGGAAGTGACCGATGCGGCCATCGAGGTCTGGGGCCCTGGCCGTGTGGGTGTGCATTTGGCACCGCGCGCCGATGCCCACGACATGGGCGACGACAACCTGAAGGAGACCTTCACCTACGTCGCCAGCGAACTGGGCAAGCGTGGTATCGCCTTCATCTGCTCTCGTGAAAAGGCAGGTGCGGACAGCCTCGGTCCTCAATTGAAAAAAGCCTTTGGCGGCGTGTACATCGCCAACGAACGTTTCACCAAGGACAGCGCCAATGCCTGGCTGGCCGAAGGCAAAGCGGACGCCGTGGCCTGGGGTGTGCCGTTCATTGCCAACCCGGACCTGCCAGCACGCCTGAAAGCCGATGCGCCGTTGAACGAAGCGCATCCGGAAACCTTCTACGGCCAGGGCCCGGTGGGCTACATCGATTACCCGACGCTGCCGCTGTAATCGCCCGACACGCGAAACCAAATGTGGGAGGGGGCTTGCTCCCGATAGCGGTGCGTCAGTCACTGTATGTGTTGACTGAACCACTGCCATCGGGGGCAAGCCCCCTCCCACATTGTTGACACTATGTTGCCCTGGGAAACACTCCTTAACAGCCTTGCAACAAAATCCCTACAAAATACTTAGGCGGCTATGTATCAACCGTCCGCCAGCCCGTATATAAAGTCACCCCACCCATCAGGCAGAAGGACGATTGACGGTCCTTAGGCTTTACTGTTGACACAACCTGATGCAATTACGCATTTTGTCTCAATTGCGCAGGCTGGGGCTCAGGCGCAGCATATCGAGCCCTGCATCCACCCAGCGTTCGGCCTCCTGATGTAGCTGGAAGCTGTCGGGTACCAGCAGCCACTGGCCGATCAGCCCGTTGATGTAGGCATGGATGCACACTGCACCACGGGTGGTGTCGAGGTTTTCCGGAAGTTGCCCGCGATGGACCGCGTTGCGCAGTGTCAGGCCGATGCGCAGGTTGCATTCCAGGCTGTGGGTCTGGCGCTGACGGCGCATGTCGCACATTTCATCGGTGAATTCGCACTTATGAAACAAAATCTCATTGATGCGCCGGGTTTTCGGGTCCAGGGCCACCTGATGAAACAAATGAATCAGCAGCTTGCGCATGCACCCCAACGGATCGACTTCGTCCTCGCTTTCACTGGCCCTGGCCAATTCGTCCAGTGGCTCATGCAGCGTGTCCAGCAGGGCCTGCAACAGATCGGATTTATTACTGAAGTGCCAATAAATAGCGCCCCGCGTGACGCCGGCCAGCGCAGCGATATCCGCCAGCGTCGTCCGTGCAACGCCGCGCTCATAAAAGGCTTGCTCGGCGGCTTCGAGAATTTGGCTGCGCGTTTCCTGAGCTTCCTCTTTAGTGCGACGAACCATGGCAGTACAACCTCAATCAGGACACCTGAGACTATCGTTAACGCAGTGTTAATAGATGTTAACGATCATCCGAATATTTGTGGGACGACACCGTCATGGGCGCCGAACGTAATGGAATCGAGACTTTTGGCCTGCTTTGTCAACAATCCGCGAAGCCTGTCAAGAGTTTACAAACAACCATGAACGTAAGTATATTGCGTAGCAAGCTACTTATCCACTCACAGCTTGTTTTTTACCCTTCCACACTTCTTGTGCGCACCCTGCGCGCCTGACCCGAGGATCTTCATGCAACTTAAGCCAGCTGTTACCGCTCTGGTCACTGCCGTCGCCCTGGCATCGCTGCTCAGCGGATGTAAAAAGGAAGAAGCGGCTCCGCCCGCTCAAGCCCCTCAGGTCGGCGTGGTCACCATTCAACCGCAAGCCTATACCCTGACGTCCGAGCTGCCCGGCCGCACCACCGCCTACCGCATCGCGGAAGTTCGCCCGCAGGTCAACGGCATCATCCTCAAGCGCCTGTTCAAGGAAGGCGCGGATGTGAAGGAAGGCCAGCAGCTCTATCAGATCGATCCGTCGGTCTATGAAGCCACGCTGAAAAGCGCACAAGCCAGCCTGACCCAGACCAAGTCCATCTCCGACCGCTACAAGCAGTTGGTCGATGAGCAAGCCGTCAGCCGCCAGGAATACGACACCGCCGTGGCCAACCGCATGACCGCGGAAGCAAACGTGCAAACCGCCCAGATCAACGTGCGCTACACCAAGGTGTTCGCGCCGATCTCCGGGCGTATCGGTCGTTCTTCGGTGACCGAAGGCGCGCTGGTCAGCAATGGCCAGACCGATGCCATGGCGGTAATCCAGCAACTGGACCCGATCTACGTCGACGTCACGCAGTCTTCGGCGGAAATGCTGAAACTGCGCCGCGACCTGGAAAGCGGCCAACTGGAAAAAGCCGGCGCCAACGCCGCCAAGGTCAAGCTGACCCTGGAAGACGGCAGCGACTACGGCCATGACGGCAAGCTGGAATTCTCCGAAGTCTCGGTCGACCAGACCACCGGCTCCGTGACCCTGCGCGCCGTGTTCCCCAACCCTGACCACACCCTGCTGCCGGGCATGTTCGTACACGCCCAGCTGCAAGCCGGCGTGAACAGCAAGGCGATCCTCGCGCCACAGCAAGGCGTGACCCGCGACCTCAAGGGCATCCCGACGGCGCTGGTGGTCAACGCCGACAACAAGGTCGAGCAGCGTGTACTGGTGGCAAACCGCACCGCCGGCGCCTATTGGCTGGTGGAGAAAGGCCTGAACGCCGGTGACCGCGTGATCACCGAAGGCCTGCAGTACGTCAAGCCGGGTGTGGAGGTCAAGGTCAAGGAGGCTGACAACGCCAAGCCCGCCGGTTCCGCCGCTGCTCCTGCTGCCGCGCCTGGCCAGGGGGAGTAATCCATGTCGAAATTTTTTATCGACCGTCCCATTTTCGCCTGGGTAATTGCCCTGGTGATCATGCTGGTCGGGGCACTGTCGATCCTGAAGTTGCCCATCAACCAATACCCGGCCATCGCGCCAACCGCCATCGACATCCAGGTGACCTACCCAGGCGCGTCCGCACAAACCGTGCAGGACACCGTGGTGCAGGTCATCGAGCAACAGCTCAACGGTATCGACAACCTGCGTTATGTGGCCTCGGACAGTAACTCCGACGGCAGCATGACCATCACCGCGACGTTCAACCAGGGTACCAACCCGGACATCGCCCAGGTCCAGGTGCAGAACAAGCTGAACCTGGCGACCCCATTGCTGCCGCAGGAAGTGCAGCAACAGGGTATCCGCGTAACCAAGTCGGTAAAGAACTTCCTGATGGTGATCGGCCTGGTGTCGGAAGACGGCAGCATGACCAAGGATGACTTGTCCAACTACATCGTTTCCAACATCCAGGACCCGATTTCCCGGACCGCAGGTGTGGGTGACTTCCAGGTGTTCGGTTCGCAGTACGCCATGCGTATCTGGCTGGACCCGGCCAAGCTGAATAACTTCCAGCTCACGCCGGTGGATGTCAGCACGGCCATCTCGGCACAGAACGTCCAGGTGGCCACCGGTCAATTGGGCGGCCTGCCTGCCCTGCCCGGCAACCAGCTGAACGCCACCATCATCGGCAAGACCCGCCTGCAGACGGCTGAGCAGTTCGGCAATATCCTGATGAAGGTCAATGCCGACGGTTCCCAGGTTCGCCTGCGTGACGTGGCGCGTATCGAACTCGGCGGCCAGAACTACAGCATCAGCGCGCAGTTCAACGGCAACCCGGCTTCCGGCATGGCGATCAAGCTCGCGTCGGGCGCCAACGCCCTGGACACCGCCAAGGCCATCCGTGCCACCGTGGCGTCCCTGGAACCGTTCTTCCCGCCTGGCATGAAGGCGGTGGTGCCGTATGACACCACCCCGGTCGTGACCGAATCGATCTCCGGTGTAGTGCACACCCTGATCGAAGCGATCGTGCTGGTGTTCCTGGTGATGTTCCTGTTCCTGCAGAACTTCCGTGCCACCATCATCACCACCATGACCGTACCGGTGGTACTGCTGGGTACCTTCGGGATCCTCGCGGCGTTCGGTTTCACCATCAACACATTGACCATGTTCGGCATGATCCTCGCCATCGGCCTGCTGGTGGACGACGCCATCGTCGTGGTGGAAAACGTCGAGCGGGTAATGGCCGAGGAGCACCTGTCGCCGAAAGAGGCGACGGTCAAGTCCATGGGCCAGATCCAGGGCGCCCTGGTGGGTATTGCCCTGGTACTGTCGGCGGTACTGTTGCCGATGGCGTTCTTCGGCGGCTCCACCGGTGTGATCTACAAACAGTTCTCCATCACCATCGTTTCGGCCATGGCGTTGTCGGTACTGGTTGCCCTGATCTTCACCCCGGCCCTGTGCGCCACCATGCTCAAGCCGATCGACCCGGAAAAACACGGCCAACCCAAGCGTGGTTTCTTCGGCTGGTTCAACCGCACCTTCGACCGTGGCGTACTGAGCTACGAGCGCGGCGTGGGTAACATGATCAAGCACAAGATCCCGGCGTTCCTGGTGTACGCCCTGATCATCGCCGGCATGATCTGGCTGTTCATGCGCATCCCGGCTGCGTTCCTGCCCGATGAAGACCAGGGCGTGATCTTTGCCCAGGTGCAGACCCCGGTAGGCTCGTCGGCTGAACGCACGCAAAAAGTCATCGACGACATGCGCGCCTACCTGCTCAATGACAAGGAAGGCGAGCCGGGCGAAGGCAAAGGCGTGAAATCGGTGTTTACCGTGAACGGCTTCAACTTCGCCGGTCGTGGCCAGAGTTCGGGCCTGGCCTTCGTGATGCTCAAGCCGTGGGATGAGCGCGACTCGTCCACCTCGGTGTTCGAGATTGCCAAGCGTGCCCAGGGTTACTTCATGCAGACCTTCCAGGACGCCATGGTGTTTGCCATTGTGCCGCCGTCTGTACTGGAACTCGGTAACGCCACCGGTTTCGACGTGTTCCTGCAAGACCAGGGCGGTGTCGGCCATGAAAAGCTGATGGCTGCGCGTAACCAGTTCCTGGGCATGGCTGCCCAGAGCAAGATCCTGGCCGGTGTGCGCCCCAACGGCGTGAACGATGAGCCGCAATACGAGCTCACCGTCGACGACGAGAAGGCCAGCGCCCAGGGCATCACGCTGTCCAACATCAACCAGACCCTGGCGATTGCCTTGGGTGGCAGCTACGTCAACGACTTCATCGACCGTGGTCGGGTGAAGAAGGTTTACGTGCAGGGTGAAGCGGCCAGCCGGATGTCCCCGGAAGACCTGAACAAATGGTACGTGCGCAGCGACTCCGGGAAGATGGTGCCGTTGTCGGCCATCGCCTCGGGCAAGTGGATCTACGGCTCGCCGAAGCTCTCGCGTTATAACGGTGTAGCGGCGATGGAAATCCTCGGTACCCCGGCACCGGGCTACAGCACCGGTGACGCCATGGCCGAAGTCGAACGTATCGCCAAGGAGCTGCCGGCGGGCGTGGGCTACGCCTGGACGGGCCTGTCGTATGAAGAACGCCTGTCCGGCTCCCAGGCGCCGGCACTGTATGCGCTGTCGCTGCTGGTGGTGTTCCTGTGCCTCGCGGCGCTGTACGAAAGCTGGTCGATCCCGATCGCAGTGATCCTGGTGGTTCCACTGGGCGTGGTGGGGGCGTTGATCGCCACCAGCATGCGCGGCTTGTCCAACGACGTGTTCTTCCAGGTGGGCTTGCTGGTGACGGTGGGCCTGGCGGCGAAGAACGCCATCCTGATCGTGGAGTTCGCCAAGGAACTCCACGAGCAAGGCAAAGGCATCGTCGAGGCGGCCATCGAGGCTTCGCGGATGCGCCTGCGGCCGATCATCATGACCTCCATGGCGTTCGTCCTCGGCGTGTTGCCGCTGGCGATCTCCTCGGGCGCCGGCTCAGGCAGCCAGCACGCAATCGGTACCGGTGTAATTGGCGGTATGATCACGGCCACGGTGCTGGCGATCTTCTGGGTGCCACTGTTCTTTGCGAGCGTGTCCGCCATGGGCGAACGTAAAAAGACTGAACCTAAGCAAACTCCTCAAGAGGCTGGCCAATGAGCAAGTCGCTACTTTCCTTAGCCGTCACCGCATTCGTGCTCAGTGGCTGCTCGCTGATCCCTGACTACCAGCGCCCTGAAGCGCCGGTGGCAGCTCAGTTCCCACAGGGGCCGGCGTATTCGTCGGCCCAGGCGCCGGGCCAGGCCGCTGCAGAGCAGGGCTGGAAGCAGTTTTTCCATGACCCTGCCCTGCAACAGCTGATCCAGACCGCGCTGGTGAACAACCGTGACCTGCGTGTCGCGGCCCTGAACATCGACGCGTATGCGGCGCAGTACCAGATCCAGCGTGCAGACCTGTTCCCGGCCGTATCGGCCACGGGCAGCGGCAGCCGTTCGCGCACCCCGGCCAAGCTGTCGCAGACCGGCGAATCGACCATCACCAGCCAGTACTCGGCCGGCCTCGGGATCAGTTCTTATGAGCTGGACCTGTTCGGTCGTGTGCGCAGCCTGAGTGAAGAAGCGCTGCAAAAGTACTTCGCCACTGAAGAAGCACGGCGCAGCACCCAGATCAGCCTGGTGGCCAGCGTGGCGAATGCCTACCTGACCTGGCAGGCCGACAAGGAACTGCTCAAGCTGACCCAGGACACCCTCGGCGCGTACGAGCAGAGTTTCAAACTGACCTCGCGCAGTAATGAAGTCGGCGTGGCGTCGGCCCTCGACCTCAGCCAGGCGCGCACCTCGGTGGAAAATGCCCGCGTGGCACTGGCACGCTACACTCGCCAGGTGGCCCAGGACGAAAACAGCCTGACCCTGCTGCTGGGCACCGGCCTGCCGGCGAATATCGCCAGCAAGCCGCTGTCGGATGACCTGCTCAGCGACGTACCGGCCGGCTTGCCCTCGGACCTGCTGCAACGTCGTCCCGACATCGTGCAGGCCGAGTACAACCTCAAGGCCGCCAACGCCAACATCGGGGCGGCCCGTGCAGCGTTCTTCCCGAGCATCAGCCTGACCGCCAGCGCCGGTACCGCCAGCCCTACCCTGGGCGGCCTGTTCAAAGGCGGTTCGGGTACCTGGTCGTTCGCCCCGCAGATCAACATCCCGATCTTCAACGCCGGCAGCCTGCGCGCCAGCCTGGACTATTCGAAGATCCAGAAAGAGATCAACGTGGCGAACTACGAGAAGGCGATCCAGACCGGCTTCCAGGAAGTCTCCGACGGCCTCGCCGCGCGTGAGACCTACAAGCAGCAGCTGGAGGCCCAGCGTGGCTTCGTCGCGGCCAACCAGGATTACTACCGCCTGGCCGAGCGGCGCTACCGCATCGGTGTCGACAGCAACCTGACCTTCCTCGACGCCCAGCGCCAACTGTTCAGTGCCCAGCAATCGCTGATCACCGACCGCCTGGCGCAACTGACCAGCGAGGTCAACCTGTACAAGGCCCTCGGCGGTGGCTGGAACGAGCAGACTGCGAAGAACGAGCCGTTGAAAGAAGAAGCACCGGCGTTGAAGTTGTTCTGATAACGCCGCAATAAACAAAAACCGCCTCCCTTATCAGGAGGCGGTTTTTTATGGCCCGCGATATTTTACAGGCTGGGTGTCAAGGTTAAGTTCTCAATTCACTGACTTGCACCTGAAACCTAAGGCTCGTAATTTTATACTCGATTTCTCTTCCATCGGCGTTGCGGGCAGTGAGTGAGAAATTAAACTCAGCGATAAACCAGAACCCTTCCTCTGAATCTTCAGTGCGCCTTACGCGGAATGTACCCGTCGGATCAGAAAACCCGTATGAGAATTCAGGCCGCATAATAAGAAGCGTATCAACACTTTCTGGCGCCCCCCCAGGCCCTGTGATTGGATAATCAGTAAAGGTTTTCAAGGCACTCCCTGCAAACTCAAGGGACGCACGATCACCTCCATGACGGGGCAAGCACTGAATAAAATAACTTGAGTCTGAGTAGATCACGAAAAATACATCACCCAGGTCGATGGGGTCATAACTGCCATCGACACTGGCGTCGATCTCACAAAAAACTGGAACCTTCGCTTGCGCTCGGTGCTTGGGTACAAACTTACCCGTTGTGCTGTGGTTCGCTAACGCGCAGGTAATTTGAAGGGCATGGCAAACAACTTCCATATCGCCCTTGCCATCTGGCTTGAAGTAGATGGAAAACTGCATGCTCAGCGCTATATGGCCGTCCTTGTATTCAAGACGGTCAACCGTCAGGGCCCCCGAATATTCGTCGGGAAAATACTCGATGCGTTTTCCCAAGGCAAAAGCTGCCCTGATTCCAGGGGCTTGCGGCCGGATCGGATAGGTCTGGCCTGCTTTCAACTCTTTAGCCTCAAGAGTCAGTTCATTTCTCGAACCCGGATTGTCCTCAAATCCTAAACGAATGAAAAACTGAGCACCCTCGATATAGATCAACTCGAATGTGTCGAATGTAATCGGGATCTTCTTGTTACCCCCAAAGATCAGGTCCGCGTTGAACGTATTCGACGACGTTAACAACTCACCCATGTCTGTTCCAAAGCTCATGAGCACTTCTCCCTTGAGCACCAGAAAAAGTACTGCCACCGCCTTGAACATAGCCGTTCAAAAACGGGTCATCTACTGTCAACCCTGACAGTAGACGCAGAAGCGGTTAAACATAAGGCTGACAGGTTGGCCAAGCTCTCTGTGGCGAGCGGGCTTGCCCCGCTCGTCACAAAGCGCTCCCGCCTTGCTTTGCGCTCAACCTTTCAGGGTAAAATCTGTCACAGATTCTTACAGACCACAGAGGGAGCTTGTCGTAATGATCGTAGGAATCGACCTGGGGACCACCAACAGTCTCGCAGCCGTCTGGCGCGGCGATGCCGCCGAAATGGTGCCCAACGCGTTGGGCCAGTTGCTGACCCCCAGCGTGGTCGGGCTGGATGACCAAGGCCGTGTCCTGGTGGGCCAGGCCGCCAAGGAGCGCCTGCACACCCACCCGCACCTGACCACCTCGCTGTTCAAGCGCTACATGGGCAGCGCCACCGAAGTGCGCCTGGGCGACCGTTCGTTCCGCCCCGAAGAGCTCTCGGCGCTGGTGCTCAAGAGCCTCAAGGAGGACATCGAGCGCACCTACGGCCAAATCGTTACCGACGCGGTGATCAGCGTGCCCGCCTACTTCAGCGATGGCCAACGCAAGGCCACGCGCATCGCCGGTGAACTGGCGGGGCTCAGCGTTGAAAAACTGATCAACGAACCGACCGCCGCGGCCCTGGCCTACGGCCTGCATCAGCGTGATAAAGAAACCTCGTTCCTGGTCTTCGACCTTGGCGGCGGCACCTTCGACGTGTCGATCATCGAGCTGTTCGACGGGGTGATGGAAGTCCGCGCCAGCGCCGGCGACAACTTCCTCGGTGGCGAAGACTTCGACACCCTGTTGCTCGAACACTTTGTCGACAGCCAACGCAACACCACGGGTTTCCCGCCCACCAGCACGGTGCTGCAAGCCCTGCGCCGCGAAGCCGAGCGCGTACGCAAAGCCCTGGGCCAGGACGACAGCGCCCAATTCGCGCTGCGCGTCGACGGCCAGCAATGGACAAAAACCATCACCCAACAGGAACTGGCCAAGCTCTACACGCCGCTGCTGGAACGCCTGCGCGCGCCGATCGAACGCGCCCTGCGCGATGCGCGGATTCGGGTCAGCGACCTGGATGAAATCCTGCTGGTGGGCGGCACCACGCGCATGCCGCTGGTGCGCAAACTCGCCGCAGGCCTGTTCGGGCGCTTTCCCTCCATCAGCCTCGATCCCGACCAGGTGGTCGCCCATGGTGCGGCGATCCAGGCCGCCCTCAAGGCCCGTTCCGCCGCCCTCGAAGAAGTGGTGCTGACCGACGTCTGCCCCTACACCCTGGGCATCGAAACCTCCAACCAGTACGGCGGCCATATCGAAAGCGGCCATTACCTGCCGTTGATCGAACGCAACAGCAGCGTGCCGGTCAGCCGGGTCAAAAGCGTGGTCACCCTGCACGACGACCAGGCCCACGTACTGCTGAAGATCTACCAAGGCGAAAGCCGCCTGGTCAAAGACAACATCGAGCTGGGCCAACTGGATATTCCGGTGCCCAAGCGCAAGGCCGGTGAAGTCTCCCTGGACGTGCGTTTCACCTACGACAACAACGGCCTGCTGGAAGCCCAGGTGAATATCCCGCTGACCGGCGAGCAGCATTCGCTGGTGATCGAGAACAACCCCGGCGTGCTCAACCCGCAGGAAATCCAGCAACGCCTGCAAGCCCTGGCGCAATTGAAGGTCCACCCCCGCGACCAGCAGGTCAATACGGTGCTCGTCGCCCGCCTCGAACGGCTCTACCAGGAAAACCTCGGCGAGCTGCGCGAACAGCTCGGGCATTGGGCGGCGCAGTTCCAGCAGGTACTCGACACCCAGGACGAACGCCGCATCCGCGACGCCCGCAGCGAACTGAGCCGTCAACTTGAGCAACTCGACAACGGGTTCTGGCGCTGAGGGCACACCAATGGATTGCTGGACCGTACTGCAACTGCCGGATGACGCCGACGAGCGCACCATCAAGCGCAGCTATGCGCGGCTGCTGAAAAACTGCCGCCCGGACGACGACGCCCAAGGCTTCCAGCGCCTGCGCGAGGCCTATGAACACGCGCTGAATGAAGCTCGCTGGCGAGCTGATAACGAAGAGGCAGAACCCGTCCAGGCGCCCGTGGCCGAAGCGGTCTACGCCAACCTGAATGACCTGGCCGAACTGCTGGACATCATCCCCGTCAGCCCTGCGCCCTTCGACGCCCCCACACCTGACCCGGCCCAGGCCCTGCTCGACGGCCTGACCGCGCGTAACCTCGAGGAACGCTGGGCCCAGGCTCGGCAACAGGGCTGCACCGATGCGTTCCAGGCCAGCCTGTTGCGCCATTGTTTCGACGCACCGGGCGAACGCGGCGCCATCGCCGCTTGGGCCGCGCAACACCTGGAATGGCTGACCCCCTGGCAGCAGGTGGCGATGACGTCCTGGCAATACGAAGCACTGACCGGCGAGCTGCTGCAAGACTACCGCCGCACCCTGCAGGAACTGCTGGAGCAAAAGGCCGAGCGCGAGTTCATCACCCAGCTCACGCAGTACAACGACCAACCCTGGCTGCGGGTGTTCGACCTGCAACAGCAGTGGCAGCGCATCGTCCTGCACCTGCTGCATGACACCCAGTGGAGCGTGCCGCTGTTCGAGCGGGTGTGCCAGGCCTTCGGCTGGGACGACCAGAAAGGCGTCTACCCGGAACCGGCGTGGATGTGGCGCGAACTGGTGTCCCGTTGCGAACAGGAAAGCTTCTACGCCAACCTGCAGGACAAGGCCCAGGACACGCGGCGCACATCAGCCGATGCCCTGGCCGCGCGCCTGCTGCTGACGCCGATGTCCGCCACGCAACACAAACGCATGATCGATGGGTTTGGCGAGAACGAGTGGAACGCCTGCCAGCACCTGGCGCAAACACTGACCTGGCGCTATCCGCAACTGGTGGAGCGCCTGCCTCAAACAGACCTGTTCTTTTGGCGCAAATTCGTGCCCCGGCCGATCTACACCCAGGTATTTATCCGGCTATGGGCCGTCTTCGCTTTGGGGCTTGGCCTGAGCATCGCCCACGATAAGCCAGACAGAATGGACGGGATGTCGCTGGTCATTTTCATGCTGATGGCGTTCGTGCCGGCGGCCGTTGGCTTTCGCGTCACCCAAGTGTGGGCCGGAATGAGTTCAACCTATCGGGTGCTGGATGTGTGGCTGAGCCAGTACCTGATCCCCAAGCGAATCAACCCCAACGACTACTGGCTGGTGATTCGCCACGGCGTACCGCAGGCAATCATGCTGGTGGCCTGCGGCTTGATGCTCGGTGTACTGGGTGCGGTGACCTATGCCGGCGCACTGCTGATCAACCTGCTGCACAAAAAACGCATCGGTCATATGAGCCAGAAGTTCGCCGAAGGCTACCCCTGGTTGAACGGCCTGCACTGGGCCTTCTGGAGCCCTCTGCAAATGGTGTTCCTGGTGGTGATGGTGGCGCTGATCGTAGCTGCGCAACACTACCTGCCGACTGTGCCCTGGACCCACTTCGACCTGCCCAAGCGATAACCCTGCAGTGCCGGGCCTGTGCGCCCGGCAACTTGCGTTCGATCATCGCCCACAACCCGCCCTGCCCCGATTGAACCGCCCCCGCACCGCCCCGCACCATGGCCGCCACCTGCATAAACCCAATAACAACAGGTCCACCACCATGAGCACTTTTCACCCGCGCCGGCTCCTGCTGGCCACCGCTATCGCCAGTCTTGCCCTGCCCGTCGTCGCCGAAGAGCACGGTTTTCTGGAGGACGCCAGCGCCAACCTCAACCTGCGTAATTTCTTCTTCAACCGCAATTTCACCAACCCCACCAAAACCCAGGGTGGCGCGCAGGAGTGGACACAGAGTTTCATCCTCGACGCCAAGTCCGGCTTTACCCAAGGCACCGTCGGTTTCGGTGTGGATGTGCTGGGGCTGTACTCGTTGAAGCTCGATGGCGGGCGCGGTACCGGCGGCACCCAATTGCTGCCGCTGGACCACGATGGCCGCCCTGCGGATGAATTCGGTCGCCTTGGGGTGGCGTTCAAGGCGCGTATTTCCAAGACTGAAGTGAAGGTCGGCGAATGGATGCCGGTGCTGCCGATCCTGCGTGCCGACGATGGCCGCTCCCTGCCGCAAACCCTGCGCGGCGGGCAGATCACCTCGAAGGAAATCGACGGCCTGACCCTCTACGGCGGCCAGTTCCGCGCCAACAGCCCGCGCGACGACAGCAGCATGTCGGACATGTCGATGGTCGGCAAAACCGCGTTCACCTCGGACCGCTTCAACTTCCAGGGCGGCGAGTACGCCTTCAACGACAAACGCACCCAGATCGGACTGTGGAACGCCCAGCTCAAGGACATCTACAGCCAGCAGTTCGTCAACCTGATCCACAGCCAGCCCCTGGGCGACTGGACCCTGGGCGCCAACCTCGGGTTCTTCTACGGCAAGGACGACGGCAGCGCCCGCGCCGGCGACCTGGACAACAAGACCTGGTCCGGCCTGTTCTCGGCCAAGTATGGCGGCAACACCTTCTACGTCGGCCTGCAAAAACTCACCGGCAACAGCGCGTGGATGCGCGTCAACGGCACCAGCGGCGGCACCCTGGCCAACGACAGCTACAACTCGAGTTACGACAACGCCGAGGAAAAATCCTGGCAGGTGCGCCACGACTACAACTTCGCCGCCCTCGGCGTACCGGGCCTGACCCTGATGAACCGCTATATCAGCGGCAGCAACGTGCACACCGGCACCATCACCGATGGCAAGGAATGGGGTCGCGAAAGCGAATTGGGTTATACCGTGCAAAGCGGCGTGGTGAAGAACCTCACGGTGCGCTGGCGCAATTCGAGCATGCGCCGCGACTACAGCAACAACGAGTTCGATGAAAACCGGTTGATCGTCAGTTACCCGATAAGTCTGCTGTAATCCGGCGCGGCACTTACTGTATCGTGCGCGCCTGCCGCTGCTGATCCGCCCAGCAGCGGCCTCTTATCCGAGCCTGCGCACACCATGAAATCCTTTGCCATCGCATCCGCCGTGCTTGCCCTGGCCTTGAGCCTCAGCGGCTGTATCGGCGCGCCCATCGCCCTGACCGCGCAGACCGAGCAACGCCTGCAAGCCCAGGCGCCGATCCGTTTTTTGCTGACCTTCGATGACGGCCCCAGCGCCTCGGGCTACGACAACCCCAGCCGCTCAGTGCTCGCCGACCTGGCGCACAACCCGGTGCTGCCGGGGATCAAGGCGGTGTTCTTCCTGCAGACCGAATCGTCGCGTTCCGGCGGCAGCTCGCGGGGGCGCAAGACGATGGCGCGTGAATACGCCGGCGGGCATGTGCTGGCTTTTCACACTGCCACGACCTTTCATACCAACCACCGCTGGCTGAATGATGCCGAGCTGGAGCGCACCCTCAGCCAGGGCGCGAGCGATATCGCCTCGATCACCGGCGCGCCGCCCGTGCTGGTCCGCCCGCCGTTCTGGAACTACGACCGGCGCACCTTCGCCGCCTACCAGCGCCACGGCATGCAGGTCCTGCTGACTGACCTGAGCGCCAATGACGGAAAGATCTGGGGTTTCAATGGCAGCCCAAGGCGCCGCGCCAACCTGTATCGACAACTGTCGGTGGTGCGCGAGCGCATCGCGCTGGGGGAACTGCCGACGGTGGACGGCGTGATACCGGTGGTGGTGACCTTCCACGATATCAACCGCTATACCGCGCGGCATATGCAGGAATACCTGCAGATCCTGCTGGACAGCGCCCGGATCAATGGCATGAAGACCGCAGCCGAACCGTTCTACACCGATACGGCCGCCCTGCAACGCGCGGCGCTGGCGCGTACGGTCAAAGACGTGAATGAAGCAGTGCATCTGCCGGGCGTGTGGAATTGGGTGTGGGACGCGGACTCCCACTGATCACTCGCGCGACTCGACACCCAGCTCATCCCATACAGACTCCGCCAGGTGAAACGTGGCATTCGCCGCCGGAATCCCGCAATAGATCGCACTCTGCATCAGTACTTCCTTGATCTCGGCACGGGTCACGCCGTTGCTGGCCGCCGCACGCAAATGCAGCTTCAACTCTTCACTGCGGTTCATGCCGATCAGCATGGCGATGGTGATCAGGCTGCGGGTGTGGCGAGGCAGCCCGGGGCGGGTCCAGATGTCACCCCAGGCGTGGCGGGTGATCATGTCCTGGAACTCGCTGTTGAACTCGGTCAGGGCATTGAGGCTGCGGTCGACATGGGCATCGCCCAGCACTTCGCGGCGCACCTGCAGGCCGTCGGCATAACGTTGTTTCTCGTCCACAAAAAACTCCTGGTTCAATAAGATTTCAACTCGCCACAACAGCTGCCTCAGCGGGCCAGCAGAAACGTGATCACCCGATCACTGAACGCCGCACCGGCCTGCACATTGGACAGGTGCGCGGCGTAGAACTCGGCGTACTCGGCGCCCTGCACATGGTGCTGGATAAAGTGACCACCGGCCGGTGGGGTCACGGCGTCTTCAGTGCCGGCAATCACCAGGGTTGGCGCCTTGATCTTCGGCAACTGCTCACGGAAATCCGCATCACGCACGGCAGCGCAGTTGGCCGCGTAACCTGGGGGCGAAGTCGCGGCAAGCATGTCGGTGATCTGCTTGGCCTGGTGCGGGTTGGCTGCCGCAAAATCGGCGGTGAACCAACGCGCAATCGACGCATCGCGCAAGGCCACCATGGCCGCCGCGCCATCACGCAGGACCATCTCGATCCGTGGGTTCCAGATCTCCGGCGTGCCGATTTTGGCGGCGGTGTTGCACACCACCAGGCGCTGCAGGCGCTCACCGGCATTAATCCCCAGCCATTGGCCGATCAAGCCGCCCATGGACAGCCCGCAAAAGTGCGCACGCTGAATATCCAGCGCATCCAGCAGTGCGATCACGTCGTGGCCCAACTGCTCGATGCTGTACGGTCCCTCGGTCACCAGGGATTTGCCGTGGCCACGGGTGTCGAAACGCAACACCCGGAAATGCTCGGTAAACGCCGGGATCTGGATGTCCCACATATGCAGGTCGGTACCCAGCGAGTTGGACAGCACCAGCACCGGTGCGTCCACGGGGCCATCGAGTTGGTAATGCAGTTCGCCCTCGGCGAGTTGTACGAAAGCCACAGCGTTCTCCTTAGGCGGTCAATGCAAAGTGTTCGGTGACAGCGCGAGTGACCCAGGTGGGCGCCTGGCCCAGGTAATGGGCCGGGTCGAGCAGGCGGTCCAACTCGGTGGCGGACAGCTCGGCGGTGACCTGCGGTTCGTCCGCCAGCACCGCGCGCAAGTGGCGCCCTTCTGCAACGGCGCGTTTGCAGCATTGCTCCAGCAGGTGGTGCGCGGTTTCCCGGCCCAGGCGTTGAGCCAGCACGATGCTGACGGCTTCGGCCAGCACCAGCCCTTGGGTCAGGTCGAGGTTGTGGGCCATGCGTCCGGGGTCGACTTCCAACCCTTCGCTCACCAGCAGCGCTTGTTTCAAGGCCCCGGACACCAGGCGGCAAATCTCCGGCAAGGTTTCCCATTCGGCGTGCCACAGGCCCAGGCTGCGTTCGTGTTCCTGGGGCATGGCGCTGAACATCGTCGCCACCAGGCCGGGCACGCGCGTGGCGGTGCTGATCAGCACAGCGGCGCCGACCGGGTTGCGTTTGTGCGGCATGGTCGACGAACCGCCCTTGCCGGGCGCCGACGGCTCGAACACTTCGGCCGCTTCGGTTTGCATCAGCAGGCTGATATCGCGGCCCAGTTTGCCGAGGCTGCCGGCGATCAGGCCCAGGACGGAGGCGAACTCCACCAGACGATCCCGTTGGGTGTGCCAGGGTTGTTCAGGCAGGCTCAGTTGCAACTCAGCCGCCAGCGCCTCGGCCACCGGCATGGCGTGTTCACCGAGTGCCGCCAACGTCCCGGACGCGCCGCCGAATTGCAGCACCAGCAAACGCGGTTGCAGTTCTTTCAAACGCTGGCGACTGCGCGTCACCGCGCCCAGCCAACCGGCAATCTTCATTCCCAGGGTGACCGGCGTCGCGTGCTGCAACCAGGTACGCCCGGCCAACGGCGTCGTCGCATAACGCTGGGCCTGGGCGGCCAGCACATCGCCCAGACGCGCCAGGTCCGTTTCGATCAACCCCAGGGCCCGGCGTAGTTGCAGCACCAGCCCGGTGTCCATCACGTCCTGGCTGGTCGCGCCCAGGTGCACATAGCGTTCGGCCCCGGCATCGCCGCTGGCAATCAACTTGCCCAGCGCCTTCACCAGCGGAATCGCCGAATTCCCCGCCGTGGCAATCGCCACGCCGAGGGCGTCCACGTCGTACAGCGACGCCAGACACGCCTGGGCAATCGGCGCCACGGCGGCCTGGGGAATCAACCCGACCCGGGCCTGCGCCCGGGCGAGCGCGGCTTCGAAATCGAGCATGCCCTGCAGGCGTCCCTGGTCGCAGAACACCTCGGCCATGCTGTCAGCGGTGAAGTAAGCGTCGAACAGTTGATTGCTCGTGCGCAGTGTCATAACTCATCCCTTACAAATCGTGATGCAGGTACGCCGCCTGTTTCGGCAGGCGCAAGCTGAACAGGAAGGCCACCGCCATCATGCCGGTGACATACCAATAGAAGGTGTTTTCCATGCCCATGGATTTGAGGCCCAGGGCCACGTATTCCGCCGAACCGCCGAAGATCGCGTTGGCCACCGCATAGGCCAGGCCCACGCCCAGGGCGCGCACTTGTGGCGGGAACATTTCCGCCTTCACCAGGCCGCTGATCGAGGTGTAGAAGCTGACAATCGCCAGGGCCAGGGTGATCAGCACAAACGCCAGGAACGGACTGCTGACGGTTTTCAAGCTGAGCAGGATCGGCACCGTGCACAGTGTGCCCAACGCGCCGAACCACAGCATCGAGTTACGCCGGCCGATCTTGTCGGCCAGCATGCCGAACAGCGGCTGCATGCACATGTACAGGAACAGCGCGCCGGTCATGATGTAACTGGCGGTCTTGGCGTGCATCCCGGCGGTGTTTACCAGGTACTTCTGCATGTAGGTGGTAAAGGTGTAGAAAATCAGCGAACCGCCTGCGGTGTAGCCGAGCACGGTGATGAATGCCGCCTTATGGTCACGGAACAGCGCGGCGATACTGCCGGCGTCCTTGTCCTCGCGGGTTTCCTTGCTGGTGGTTTCCTTGAGGGTGCGACGCAGCAGCAGGGAAATCACCGCCGCAATCGCACCGATCACGAACGGAATCCGCCAGCCCCAGGCGCGCAATTCTTCTTCAGTGAGGATCTGTTGCAGGATCACCACCACCAGCACGGCCAACAGTTGGCCACCGATCAGGGTCACGTACTGGAACGAGGCGAAAAACCCACGCTGACCCTTGAGTGCGACTTCACTCATGTAGGTGGCGGTGGTGCCATATTCGCCCCCCACCGACAGGCCCTGGAACAGCCGCGCCACCAGCAGCAGGGCCGGGGCCCAGGCGCCAATGTCTTTGTAGGTGGGCAAAAAAGCGATGACCAGGGAACCGGCACACATCATCAGCACCGAGATCATCATCGAATTCTTGCGCCCGTGCTTGTCGGCGACCCGGCCGAACAGCCAGCCGCCGATGGGGCGCATCAGGAAGCCGGCGGCGAACACGCCAGCGGTGTTGAGCAGTTGGACCGTGGGGTCATCCGACGGGAAAAACGCCGGGGCGAAGTAGATGGCGCAGAAGGCATAGACGTAGAAGTCGAACCATTCGACCAGGTTGCCGGAGGAGGCACCGACAATCGCAAAGATCCGCTTGCTGCGCTCTTCTCCGGTGTAGTGACTGGTGGTTGTTGTCATGGTTTTTCACTCAGTGGGAACGGTTATAGCCTAGACATACTTTGCAACAACCATGTTCCGCAAGCAGACTTTTGCGTAGGCAGTGCCTGAACCGGCCCCATCGGGGGCAAGCCCCCTCCCACATTTTGACCGCGCCGCCTATCAAATGTGGGAGGGGGCTTGCCCCCGATGGGGCCCTGACAAGCGACTCAATAATCGAAGAACACCGTCTCCTTATCTGTGCCCTGCAAAATCACATTCCACTGATGCACACCCGCCGCGTCCGGCTTGGCAATCAACGTGCCGCGCCGCTCGGCAGGCACACAGGCCAGCAACGGGTCATCCCCGTTCAACGCCTCGCCCTCGAAATAAATCCGCGTCAGCAGGTGCTTCACCAGCCCACGGGCAAACACCAGCACCACCAGGTGCGGCGCCTGGGTCGTACCTTGCAGGCCCGCCACGCTGCCCGGCTTGATCGTGGTAAAGCGGAAGCGCCCTTCGGCATCCACCGGTACCCGGCCAAAGCCTTCGAAGTTCGGGTCCAGCGCCTTGTCCTGCTCGTCTTCAGGGTGGGCGTACTTGCCGGCGGCATTGGCCTGCCAGACTTCGAGCATGGCGTCGTTGACAACATCACCGTTGCCGTCCACCACTTGCCCGCTGATCGCCACGCGCTCGCCGAGGGTGGCGGCGACGGTCAAATCCTCGCGGTTCAGCCAGGTCAGGCCGATGTGGTAGTACGGCCCGACGGTGTGGGACGTGGTCGCGTAGAGTGTCATCTCATTTCTCCATCGGCGTGGCGTCGCGGCCGCGCAGGACGATGTCCCAGCGGTAGCCGAGGGCATAGGAAGGGATGGTCTTTTCCAGGTCGAAACGGGCGATCAGGCGCTCCTTGGCGCTGGTATCCGGCACACAGTTGTAGATCGGGTCGTATTCCAGCAGCGGGTCGCCGGGGAAATACATCTGCGTCACCAGGCGTGTCAGCACGCTCGGGCCGAACAGCGAAAAATGGATATGCGCCGGGCGCCACGCGTTGTGGTGGTTGCCCCATGGGTAGGCTCCAGGCTTGATGGTCTGGAACTGGTACCAGCCATCGGCGTCGGTGACGGTGCGCCCGGTGCCGGTGAAGTTCGGGTCCAGCGGCGCATCGTGGAGGTCGCGCTTGTGGTTGTAGCGACCGGCGGCGTTGGCCTGCCAGATCTCCACGAGGATGCCCGGCACCGGCAGGCCGTTTTCATCCAGCACGCGGCCATGAATGATGATGCGTTCGCCCAACGGTTCGCCGTCGTGTTGGGCGGTGAGGTCGTTGTCCTTTTCGCTGACTCGCTCGGCGCCGATGGTCGGGCCGGTGATTTCCGACAAGGAATGAGGCAGGAACACCAACGGCTGGGACGGCGAACGCAGGTTCGTCGACTGGTAGGCCGGGTGCAGGTAATCAGGCTGAGTGCCCGCTTGCGGGCGCCGGTAACCGGGCTTGTCACTCATGGAGCTGTCCTCTCTTATTAGATGCGTTCGATCGCCAGGGCCAGGCCTTGGCCGACGCCCACGCACATGGTCGCCAGGCCTTTACGGCCGCCGGTTTTTTCCAACTGATGCAGGGCTGTCAGTACCAGTCGCGCACCGCTCATGCCCAAGGGGTGGCCCAGTGCGATGGCGCCACCGTTCGGGTTGACCTGGGGTGCATCGTCGGCGATGCCCAGTTCACGCAGCACCGCCAGGCCTTGGCTGGCGAAGGCTTCGTTGAGTTCGATCACATCGAAGTCAGTGACGGCCAGGCCCAGGCGCTCCACCAGCTTGCGCACCGCCGGCACCGGGCCGATGCCCATCACCCGTGGCGCAACACCGGCGCTGGCCATGCCCAGCACACGGGCGCGGGCAGTCAGGCCGTGTTTTTTCACCGCTTCGGCAGACGCCAGGATCAGCGCGGCCGCACCGTCGTTCACCCCCGAGGCATTGCCCGCGGTGACGGTCTTGTCCGGGCCGTTGACCGGCTTGAGTTTGGCCAGGGCTTCAAGGGTGGTGTCCCTGGGGTGCTCATCGTGCTCCACCACGGTTTCGCCTTTTTTCTGGGCGACCCGCACCGGCACGATTTCTTCGGCGAAGAACCCGGCCGCCTGGGCGGCGGCGGTGCGTTGCTGGCTGCGCAGGGCAAAGGCGTCCTGGTCGGCGCGGGAGACCTGGTAGTCGTCGGCGACGTTATCGGCGGTCTGCGGCATGGCGTCCACGCCGTACTGGGCCTTCATCAACGGGTTGATAAAACGCCAGCCGATGGTGGTGTCTTCCAGCTTCATGTTGCGCGAAAACGCCGCATCCGCCTTGCCCATCACGAACGGCGCACGGGACATCGACTCGACACCACCGGCAATCGCCAGCTCCATTTCGCCACTGGCGATGGCGCGAAACGCGGTACCGATCGCATCCATGCCCGAGGCGCACAAACGGTTGAGGGTCACCCCCGGAATGCTCTCCGGCAGGCCGGCCAGCAACAACGCCATGCGGGCGACGTTGCGGTTGTCTTCACCGGCCTGGTTGGCGCAGCCGAGGAACACCTCGTCAACGGCCGACCAGTCCACGGAAGGGTTGCGCTCGATCAGCGCCTTGATCGGCACGGCCGCCAGGTCATCGGCGCGTACACTGGACAGGCCGCCGCCAAAGCGGCCGATGGGGGTGCGAATCGCATCGCAGATAAAGACCTCGCGCATCAGGCTTCTCCCGGTGCTTGGCCGTGGGCGGCGGCCGTGCGTGCTTCGAGGTCACGCAGGGCGGTCAGTTCCACCTCGGTCGGTTCGGCGGTGGTGCTGACCTGCTCGGCAAATCGAATCGCCCAACCGGTGGCCGCTACGACTTGCTCGCGGGTCACCCCTGGGTGCAGGGCGGTAACCACGAATTCGTGGGTGCCCTCTTCCGGCTCCATGATGCACAGGTCGGTAATGATTCCGACAGGACCGGCACCCGGCAGACCCAGGCGTTTACGCGAATCGCCACCTTCGCCGTGGCCGACCGAGGTGATGAAGTCCAGCTTGTCGACAAACGAACGGGACGACTGCTTGAGGATGATCAACACGCTCTTGGCCGAGCCGGCGATTTCCGGCGCGCCACCGGCGCCCGGCAGGCGCACCTTGGGTTGGTGATAATCACCGACCACGGTGGTGTTGATGTTACCGAAACGGTCGACTTGCGCGGCACCGAGGAAGCCCACGTCGATACGCCCGCCCTGCAGCCAGTAGCGAAAAATCTCGCCGGTCGGCACCACGGTGTCGGCGGTTTCCGCCAGCTCACCATCACCGATCGACAATGGCAATACGCTGGGCTTGGCGCCAATCGGGCCGGATTCGTAGATCAGCACCACATCCGGCGACGAAGTCAGGCGCGCCAGGTTGGCGGCCTTGGACGGCAGGCCGATGCCCACAAAGCACACGGAGCCGTTCTTGAGGCGGCGCGCGGCGGCGACGGTCATCATTTCATTGGTCGAGTAAGCCATTACTTGGCCTCCTGCTGTGTGGTCAGCTTGGCCTGGAACTCACTGAAATCGGCAGTGCCGTGGATGTATTCATCCATCCAGGCGGTAAAGGTCCCACGGTCGCGAGCGATTGGGTCCCACGCCTGGTAGAAGCGGTTGTCACGCTCGTTGTAGCCGTGGGCGTAGGATGGATGGGCACCACCGGGTACATGGCACACCGCAGTGAGGGCCCAGGTCGGCAGTACGCAGCTGTTCATCGGCGCGTTCAGGTCATCGACGATTTCTTCCACGGTGACGATGCAGCGCTTGGCCGCCAGGGCCGCTTCCTTCTGCACCCCAAGAATGCCCCAGAGCAGCACGTTGCCCTTGCGATCAGCCTTTTGCGCGTGGATCACGGTGACGTCCGGACGCACCGACGGCACCGCTGCCAGCACCTCTCCGGTGAACGGGCACGTTACGGTCTTGATCAGCGGGTTGACCTTGGGCAAGTCGGAACCCGCGTAGGCGCGCAGCACCGCGAACGGCAGGCCCGATGCTCCGGCGACGTAGGCATTGGCCAGGTCGGCGTGGCTGTGTTCTTCGATTTCCAACGGTTGCGGCCATTGCTTTTCGACCGCGTCACGCAGGCGATGCAGGGAACCTACACCCGGGTTACCGCCCCAGGAGAAAATCAGCTTGCGCGCACACCCGGCACCGATCAACTGGTCGTAGATCAGGTCAGGCGTCATACGCACCAGTGTCAGGTCTTTCTTGCCCTGACGAATGATTTCATGACCCGCTGCCGTTGGGATCAGATGGGTGAAGCCTTCCAGTGCGACAGTGTCGCCGTCGTTCACGAATTGCTTCACCGCGTCGCGCAGCGCAAGAATTTCAGCCATGGGGTTGGGCTCCCGGTGTGGATCGAAAAGGCGCTGAGGTGGCGCCGAAGTGCTTGAAGATTAAGCCGGGGAAATCGGCCAAACAATCCGATAATCGACTCAGCGTTCGATTATCGAACGGATTGTTGGCAGGCTATCGATTGATCTCAGGTCGCATCCGCATGGCTGACCATGCCTTTGATCACCACGGCTGCCGTGGCCAAAGCGGCCGGAATCACCAGGGCGGTGAGCACCTGCTCGAAGTTCCAGCCGAGGCCGAGCAAGGTGGCGCCCATCCACGCGCCGAGGATCGCGCCGAAACGGCCGATGCCGAGCATCCACGACACGCCGGTGGCACGGCCTTGGGTTGGGTAGAAGCGCGCGGCCAGGGACGGCATCGCCGATTGCGCACCGTTGACGCACATCCCGGCGACCAGCACCAAGGTGGCCAATAGGGTGATATTGCCCAGGCTCTGCCCCACCGCGTAGGCAAACACCCCGGCCAGCAGGTAGAAGGTGCCGATGACCTTGTGGGGATTGAACCGGTCCATCGCCCATCCCACGCCGACGGCGCTCAATACGCCACCAAACTGGAACAACGCGCCGATGAAGGCGGCCTGCTCCATGCTGGCGCCGCTGTCACGCATCAGGGTCGGCAGCCAACTGGTCAGCAAGTACACGATCACCAGGCCCATGAAGTACGTGAGCCACAGCAGCAAGGTGCCGGCGCTGTAGGTGCCCGAGAAAATCACCGCGAACACGTTGCGCGCCTTGACGGTTTTTTGTTCGGGCACGCTGAAGGCCGTGGCCTGGGCAACAATAGAGGGTTCGATGGGCGACAGGGTTTTGCGCACCTTGTCGGTGCCGCGATTGCGCACCACCAGGTAACGCGCCGACTCCGGCAGCCACACCAGCAGTACCACTGCGAGGATCAAGGGCAGGATGCCACCGATCAGCAGCAGGCTATGCCAGCCGAACGCCGGGATCAGCTTGGCCGAGATAAACCCGCCACCGGCCATGCCCAGGTTGAAACCACAGAACATGCTGGTCACCAATAGCGACTTGTGGCGTTCAGGGGTGTATTCGGAGAGCAAGGTCGTCGCGTTCGGCATGCCGGCACCCAGGCCCAGCCCGGTGAGAAAACGCAGCACCAGCAATTGATCCACGTTGCTGCTGTAGGCCGAGGCCAGGCTGAAGGCACCAAACACCAGTACCGCGCCCACCAGTACAACCTTGCGCCCGAAACGGTCAGCCAGCGGTCCGGAACCCAGGGCGCCGAATACCATGCCGATCAACGCAGCACTCATCACCGGGCCAAGGCTGGCGCGATCGATGCCCCAGTCCTGGGACAGCGCGGGCGCGATAAAACCCATGGCGGCGGTGTCGAGGCCATCGAGGAAAACGATGAGGAAACACAGGATCACCACGCGCCACTGGTAACGGGACAGTGGCTGGGTGTTGATAAAGGACTGCACGTCCAGGGTGGTACCGACAGAAGGCTGATTCATTATTCTTATTCCACACCGATGGCGGGCCAACGGCCTGGGGCCGTCATTATTATTGGGGCGCCCTCAAGAGCGCTGCCGCACAGTAATAAGCCGGGGGAAACATCGTCAATTGATCAAGCCGGGATCTGTGCGGTCACCGAACACCTTAGGCAAACAACTGCGCACTCAACTCACGGCTGGCACTGAGCATGCTCGGCAGGAAACGCTGCTCCAGTTCGCTGCGGCTGACCCGCCCAGCGTGAGTACTGACATTGAGCGCCGCCAGCACCTGGCCGGACGCGTCATACACCGGCACGGCGATGGAGCGCAGGCCCTGTTCCAGTTCCTGGTCGACAATGCACCAGCCCTGCTGACGCACTTGTTGCAGGCATTCGAACAAGGCTTCAGGGGTGGTCAGGGTGCGGCTGGTCTTGGTTTGCAGGTCGGCATGGTCGAGGTAGTCCTGCAGCGAAGCGTCATCCAATGCCGCGAGCAGGATGCGGCCCATGGAGGTGCAATAGGCCGGCAACCGTCCGCCCACCGACAGGTCCACGGAAATCAGGCGCTGGGTGGTGGCCGAACGGGCGATGTAGAGGATGTCGTCGCCTTCGAGGGTGGCCATGTTGCAGGCTTCGTGCAATTGCTCGCTCATACGGTCCAGATAAGGCTGGGCCGATACCGCCAACGGCGTGGAGGACAAGTAGGCATGCCCCAGGGTCAGGACTTTGGGCAGCAATGAATAGGTGCGCCCATCAGTGGTGGCATAGCCGAGTTTGATCAGGGTATGCAGGCAGCGGCGTACGGCGGCGCGGGGGATCTCGGTGCGGTGACTGATCTGGGCGATGGTCAGGTGGCGCTTGCGCTCCTGGAACGCCTGCACCACGGCCAGGCCGCGGGCCAGGGAGGTCATGAAGTCGGGGTCACCGGTAAACGCCTGGATACGCTTGGCCGGCGAGGCAACGATCGGCGGCGCCACTGACGCGAAAGAGTTGCGCAATTGATCGTTCATGCCAGGTTCCTTTCTCTTATTGTCAACCGCAGGGGGATTGGGCTGCTATTACAAGCCGGGCCAGCCGTGATGCACAAGGCAGGCCCCGCAACATTGGGCGATTATCGGACAACCATGCGATTATCGCAATTTAGCCCTGCGCCTGAGGGCGATCTATCAACCGCATCCCCGGCAAAGTTAAGCCGTTTATTTAATAGCTTGTTTCCTTGTTGAGTTTATGACGCCAGAATTTCAGCAAATACTGACGCGTCGACGTAACAAAACACTCACACAAAGTTGACGGTTTTTAACTTTATGCCGATAGTGTTATTCAAATGCGCCGCTATAATGCACCCTGTGCGGAGGTCAACCCGGTTTCATATCGGGGCCGGAGCTCGCCAAACCATGCACAGGCCGTGCATGGACGGTCGCAACTACCTGCCTGGAATGACTGCCACAACAGTGGCCTCTCGTTTCTATTTCAAACTTGAACACTTCATGGATTCAATTTTGAAATAGCCCGAGGCGGCATTCAGGCATTAACGCTGCTACGTATTTACACTCAACTCAATTAGGTAACAACGTGACGAAAGATGAACTGCGCGCGGAACTTGAGCGCCAGGAGCAACGTTACAAGGACGTTTACGGCGGGGAAGTCACCACCTACGCCGCCCAGCCTGAACCTGAACGCAAACCATGGCGCAAGCGAGCCAGCCTGCTCGACCAGGCATTTGCCCAGGAAATCCAAAAGATTGAACAGGAACTCAAGGCCGAAGAGCCATAAGCGCTTCGGATCGAGTCCAGGGCCTTGCCTGCAGCGATGCCATTTAGCCATCCTCCAGCCGACCTGAATCCCACCATCGCCTGTAAAATTTCATACAAATGTTTCAGGCATGACGATTTGGTGACAAAACCCTGTCTTTTCAGCCCTGTGCTTTATAAATCAAAGACTTGCCAAAGCCCCGAAAACCCTGGGATCGCCAGCTTTCGCCCAGGGCGATTCGATGAAGATTGATACCGATGAGCAGCTAGTGCATCGATTACCGAGGTTTTCTGGCATAATCGCGCCCCCTTACGACCGGGTCAGAAAACCTTCATGATCGATTTATTCAGCGGACTGGATGCTTGGGTTCTCGTGAGCCTGTTGCTCGCCCTGGCCTTTGTCCTCGCCTTCGAGTTCATCAATGGCTTTCATGACACCGCTAACGCGGTGGCCACAGTCATCTATACCAAAGCCATGCCGCCGCATCTGGCCGTGTTCTTCTCCGGGGTATTCAATTTCCTCGGCGTGTTGCTCGGTGGTGTCGGTGTCGCCTACGCCATCGTGCACCTGCTGCCCGTGGAGTTGCTGATCAATGTGAACACCGGCCATGGCTTGGCGATGGTCTTCTCGTTGTTAGCCGCGGCGATCACCTGGAACCTGGGCACCTGGTACTTCGGTATCCCCGCCTCCAGCTCCCACACCCTGATCGGTTCGATCCTCGGTGTCGGCCTGGCCAATGCCCTGATCAACGACATCCCCCTGGCTGACGGTGTGAACTGGCAGAAGGCCGTCGATATCGGCGCGTCCCTGGTGTTCTCGCCGATGGCCGGCTTCCTGGTCGCAGCCCTGGTGCTGATCGGCCTGAAATGGTGGCGCCCGCTGTCGAAGATGCACAAGACCCCGGACCAGCGCCGCAAGCTCGACGACAAGAAGCACCCGCCGTTCTGGAACCGCCTGGTCCTGGTGATTTCGGCCATGGCCGTGAGTTTCGTGCACGGCTCCAACGATGGCCAGAAAGGCATCGGCCTGATCATGCTGGTGCTGATCGGTATCGTGCCGGCGCAGTTCGTACTCGACCTGGGCAGCACCACCTACCAGATCGAACGTACTCGCGACGCCACGCTGCACCTTAACCAGTTCTACCAGCGCAACCACGAGACCCTGGGTGAGTTCCTGGCCCTGGGCAAAAGCGTGAAAGACGACCTGCCGGGCAAGTTCCGCTGCAACCCGCAGCAGACCGAACCCACCATCAATGCCTTGCTGGATACCTTGAAAGGCGTCTCCGATTACCATTCCCTGAGTGCCGATCACCGCATCGAAGTGCGCCGCTACCTGCTGTGCCTGGACGACACCGCGAAAAAAGTCGGCAAGCTGCCGGGCCTGGAAGCGCGTGAGAAGTCCGACCTCGACAAGCTGCGCAAGGACCTCACCGCCACCACCGAGTACGCACCGTTCTGGGTGATCCTCGCGGTCGCACTGGCCCTGGGCCTGGGCACCATGGTGGGCTGGAAGCGTGTGGTACTGACGATCGGTGAGAAGATCGGCAAGCAGGGCATGACCTATGCCCAGGGCATGTCGGCACAGATCACCACCGCCACGATGATTGGCTTTGCCAATATCTTCGCCCTGCCGGTCTCCACCACCCACGTCCTGTCTTCCGGCGTGGCGGGCACCATGGTCGCCAACAAAAGCGGCCTGCAAGGTGGCACGGTCAAGACCATCCTGATGGCTTGGGTGTTGACCCTGCCTGCGACCGTAGGCCTCTCGGCCGGCTTGTTCTGGCTGGCCTCCAAGGCACTGGGTAACTGATCGCCAGGCGCTGACAAAAAAGGTGCGGCCTCTGTGAGGACCGCACCTTTTTTTATGGACCAGAATTGAACACCCAAAAAAAAGGGCGACCGAAGTCGCCCAAAATGCCTTGCGTGCTCATGTAACCCGGAAAGACCTAAGGTTTTTTACGCTTGTTCGCGTCTTTCCAGATAAAAAATCCAAACCCTACAAAAAACAGCACCATGAGGCTTACAGTCAGCACTCCGGCGAATACCACATTATCGATAAACATGACCGGCCTCCTGCACTTGCCTTGTTGCGATAGGGCTAAGTTAATGGAGAAGGCGGATTGAAAAATTGACGGGGATCAATGTCGCCCGCGACGGGGCGTAAAGAAGGGCAGTAACTGACCTGCATCAATAGATGCAGGCCGTTTTAACGCTTTTTGGGTTTGTTCTTTGATTTTTTCTTGGCTTTGCCCAACGGCATTGCGTGCTCAAACGCCTGGCGCACTTCATTCAGGCGCTTGTCATTCAGGTCATGCACGCGCTTGGCGCGTTCGGCGTTCAGGTCGATCAGCTTGTCGTCATCACTCATGGCTTGGCTTACGTCGTGGCGAGTAAGGCTCAATAATGCGGACTCCTGCGCCCGACGGCAAATCAACCGGCGACAAAAAACCGAGCGCCGCCCAAAATCGGCACTTTCCAACCACTCAAGGAGGCGTATTCAGGTGGCACTGCATAAGGATCTTCCGCCGCTGCTGGCCCTGCGCGCCTTTGAAGCCGTGGCCCGGCACTTGAGCTTTATCAAGGCCGCGCAGGAATTGTCGGTAACCCAGAGTGCCCTGAGCCATCAGGTACAAAAGCTCGAACTGCACCTGGGTAAATCGCTGTTTATCCGACGCACCCGCGCGATCGATCTGACCGCAGACGGCCAGCAGTACTACGCCGAAATCCGTCCCGCCCTGGACGCCATTGCCGTCGCGACCCGCGCCCAACGGGTGGTGCCCAACGCCACGGTGTTACGTGTCGGCCTGCTGGCGTCGTTCGCCACCCTGTGGTTGGCGCCGCGCCTGGCGGGTTTTCTCAACCGCTATCCGCATATCCAGGTGGAGCTGCTGCCGGCGATTCAACTGGCAAACGTCGCGGCGGCCGAAGTCGACCTGGCCATTCGCTACGGCAAGGGCGACTGGCCCGACGTGCAGGCCACACGACTGATGCCGGAGGTGATCTCACCGGTGTGCAGCCCGGCATTCAAGGCCAGCCAAGTGCACAACGGTGCGCTGTTGATGGCCACTTCGCACCGTCCTTTTGAGTGGACGGACTGGTCTGGGCACTATCAAGTCGACCTCAAGCACCATCCGCGCGTCATGCTGCACGACTACAACATCGTGGTCGAAGCCGCGGTGGCCGGCCAGGGCATTGCCATGGGCCGTCATCGCTTGATCCAACGCAGGCTGGATGATGGCAGCCTGGTAGAAGCCTTCGATTGGCCGCCCTATCACAGTGAAATAGGCTACTGGTTGATTGCAGCGCAAGGCCCTGCCAGCGACGCCGCGCGGTGTTTCAGCGAGTGGTTGAAGGACATCTGCCGCGACACGTGAGTTATTTCGATACGTCGAATGAGATCTATCCGTTTGTCGACACTCCCCCCTGCCCCACATGCTGAAACCTCCTGACCCAAGAGGATTCACCATGAGCGACTCCCTCCGCCACCGCGTGCAAGCCCTCGGCCTGACGCTGCCATCACCCAGCCAGCCGATTGCCAACTACATCAACCATGTGGTCAGCCAGAACCAGCTGTTTATCTCTGGGCAAATCCCGCTGATAGACGGCAAGCCTGCCTACGTGGGCCGCCTGGGCGAATCCCTCAGCGAGGAAGAAGGTATCCAGGCCGCGGAACTGGCTGCACTGGGCTTGCTCGCGCAATTGAGCGATGCCCTGGGCGATGACCTGTCGCGCCTGGTGCGCGTCCTGCGCCTGGGGGTGTTTATCGCCAGCAGCAGCGACTTCCAGCACCAGGGCGCCGTGGCCAATGGTGCGTCCAACCTGCTGGTGAATGCCCTCGGCGAAAAGGGCCGGCATGTGCGCACGGCAGTGGGTGTTTGCAGCCTGCCGGCCGGCGTGGCGGTGGAGGTTGACGGGATTTTCGAGTGGCAGCCGTGAGCCCGCTTGAGGTCCAACACCTGCGCGATGGCACTCCCGGCTGCCAGTCGGGCATCGTGCACTTCAACCCTGCCGGCGCCTCATTACCAAGCCAGGCAACCCTCGATGCCATCGTCGACCAACTGCAACGCGAAGCCCGTGACGGCCCGATGGAAGCCGGCGAACAGGGCGCCGTGCTGGTGGAGAAAGCTCGCCGCGCTGCCGCGCAGTTGCTCAACGCGCCCACCCCGTCTATTGCCTTTGCCAGCAGCGGCTCGACCGCCTGGAGCATGGCGTTCCAGGCCTTGGGCCCGTGGCAGCCGGGCGACCGCATTCTGGTAGGACGCCACGAATGGGGCGGCAACCTGGCGAGCATGCAGTTGGCGGTGCAAGCCGGCGCGCGGGTGGACGTCATCCCCTGCGATGCTAGCGGCGCGGTGTGCCCCGTGGCGTTGGAAGCCATGCTCGATTCAAGCGTAAAGCTCATCGACCTCACCTGGCTCCCCGCCAACGGCGGCCTGATCAACCCCGCCCAGGCCATCGGCGAAGTGGCCAGGCGTCATGCCATCGCCTACTTTATCGATGCCGGCCAAGCCGTCGGCCAGGTGCCGGTGGACGTGCAGGCGTTGCAGTGCGATGTGCTCAAGGCGGCCGGGCGCAAGCACCTGCGCGGGCCACGGGGGACGGCGCTGCTGTATGTGCGGCCGGATTTCCTCCCGCACTTGAACCCCGCCCAGCGCGACGTGTTTTCCGCCCCCTGGAGCGCCGACGGTTTTGACCTGCGCAACGACGCCCGGCGCTTTGAGACCAGCGAGGTGTCCTTTGCCCTGTTGGCAGGCCTGGGCAATGCGCTGCAGGAGATGAATCAGCTGGGGATCGAGCGTGTGTGGGAACGCATCACGCACACCAGCAGGCGAATCCGCGAAGCGTTGCGCGGGATTCCGGGCGTTTCCCTGCATGACCTGGGCACGCTTCAATCAGGCCTGATCGCCTTCAACCTCGCCGGCTGGGACGCCTTCGAACTCAAGCGGCAATTGGGATTGAAGCGGATCAATATCGGAGCCAACGGTGTGGCCTACACCCCGTTGGATATGCAGGCCCGTGGCCTGACCAGTATTGCGCGGATCTCCGTCAGCCCGTTCAACAACGATCACGACATCGAGTTGCTGATGACGGCCCTGGGGGAACTGCGGGGCTAAACCTCGACGTCCACCCACAAGCCCTGGCGCGGCGCGTCTTCGATCAGCGGCACAACCGGTACGGTGTTGTCGGCATTGAGCAGGTCGCCCGGGATCGCCAAGTGTTGATCCGGGTCTTCATCGGCTTCGCGCCGGCGTTTCTGCTGTTCCTGCTGGCGGCGTTGCTCTTCGCGCAACAACAGGGTCGACTGCTCGGCATCGCCCTTTTTCAGGTCGATGGTGCTTTCGTTGGAGCCCGCTTGCACAGGAACCACGGGCGGAATATCGGGTTTCTGGCGGACCGGGTCGAGTTGCGACGTAACCGGTACGACGCTGACGGGCAGCATAGGTGGAAGCATGATAGTTGTTCTCCTGTCAGCAGGCTGTCGGCGGGCCGCGCGACGACTTGAGCGCAGGTTCGCCAACCTGTGACCCAGTCGACACTCACAAGTGCCCGCCACCCGTCGATTGCGTGCTCACCCGGCCGCCCAAACGGCGTAGTTTTTGTCAGAGTCCTTGGGCGTGGGGCCTTGTTCCGTTAACATAGTCGGCTTTTTCACGGCGGGAGTCAGGCAGCATGGCGCAGCAGTATCAACCGGGGCAACGCTGGATTAGTGACAGCGAAGCAGAGCTGGGGTTAGGCACCGTTCTGGCACAGGACGGCCGCTTGTTGACCGTGCTCTATCCGGCCACTGGCGACACCCGCCAGTATGCGCTACGGAATGCGCCCCTCACCCGTGTGAGGTTCTCGCCGGGTGACTCCATCACCCATTTCGAAGGCTGGAAAATGACCGTGCAGGAAGTCGACGACGTCGACGGCCTGCTGGTCTACCACGGCCTCAATGGGCAGCACGAGCAGGTCACCCTGCCGGAAACCCAGCTCTCCAACTTTATCCAGTTCCGCCTGGCCAGCGACCGTCTGTTCGCCGGGCAGATCGACCCGCTGGCCTGGTTCTCGCTGCGCTATCACACCCTTGAACACACCAGCCGCCAATTGCAATCCTCGCTGTGGGGCCTGGGTGGCGTGCGTGCGCAACCTATTGCCCACCAATTGCACATCGCCCGTGAAGTCGCTGACCGTATCGCACCACGGGTCTTGCTGGCGGACGAAGTGGGCCTGGGCAAGACCATCGAAGCCGGCCTGGTGATCCATCGCCAACTGCTGTCGGGCCGCGCCAACCGCGTACTGATCCTGGTACCGGAAAACCTGCAGCACCAGTGGCTGGTGGAAATGCGCCGCCGCTTCAACCTGCAAGTGGCGCTGTTCGATGAAGAACGCTTTATCGAAAGCGATGCCGCCAACCCGTTCGAAGACACCCAGCTGGCCCTGGTCGCGCTGGAGTGGCTGGTGGACGATGAGAAGGCCCAGGACGCGCTGTTCGCCGCCGGTTGGGACCTGATGGTGGTCGACGAAGCTCACCACCTGGTCTGGCATGAAGACAAAGCCAGCCCGGAATACAGCCTGGTCGAACAACTGGCCGAGGTCATCCCGGGCGTGCTGCTGCTCACCGCCACCCCGGAACAGCTGGGCCAGGACAGCCACTTCGCGCGCCTGCGCCTGCTGGACCCGAACCGTTTCCACGACCTGCACGCCTTCCGTGCCGAAAGCGAGAACTATCGCCCGGTGGCCGAAGCCGTGCAGGAGCTGCTCGACAAGGGCCGCCTGTCGCCTGCCGCGCACAAGACTATCCAGGGTTTCCTCGGCAACGAAGGCGAAGCGCTGCTGACCGCCGTCAACGATGGCGACGCCGAAGCCAGTGCGCGCCTGGTGCGTGAACTGCTCGACCGCCACGGCACCGGCCGCGTGCTGTTCCGTAACACCCGTGCCGCCGTGCAGGGTTTCCCGGAGCGTAAGCTGCACGCCTACCCGCTGCCGAACCCGGACGAATACCTCGAGCTGCCGCTGGGCGAACACGCCGAGCTGTACCCGGAAGTCAGCTTCCAGTCGCAACCGGACATCGACGAAGAAAACCGCTGGTGGCGCTTCGACCCGCGCGTCGAGTGGCTGATCGACCAGCTGAAAATGCTCAAGCGCACCAAGGTCCTGGTGATCTGCGCCCACGCCGAAACCGCCATGGACCTGGAAGATGCCCTGCGCGTCCGCTCCGGCATCCCGGCCACGGTGTTCCACGAGGGCATGAACATCCTCGAGCGTGACCGCGCCGCTGCTTACTTCGCCGATGAGGAATTCGGCGCCCAGGTACTGATCTGCTCGGAAATCGGCAGTGAAGGCCGCAACTTCCAGTTCTCCCACCACCTGGTGCTGTTCGACCTGCCGTCCCACCCCGACCTGCTGGAACAGCGGATCGGCCGTCTGGACCGGATCGGCCAGAAACATGTGATCGAACTGCACGTGCCGTACCTGGAAACCAGCCCGCAACAGCGCCTGTTCCAGTGGTACCACGAAGCCCTTAACGCATTCCTTAACACCTGCCCGACGGGCAACGCCTTGCAGCACCAGTTCGGCCCGCGCCTGCTGCCGCTGCTGGAAAACGCCGACGACAGCGAGTGGCAAGCCCTGATCGACGAGGCCCGTGCCGAGCGCGAGCGCCTGGAGCAGGAACTGCACACCGGCCGCGACCGCTTGCTGGAGCTCAACTCCGGTGGCGCCGGTGAAGGCGATGCGCTGGTGGAGGACATCCTCGAGCAAGACGACCAGTTCGCCCTGCCGATCTACATGGAAACCCTGTTCGACGCCTTTGGCATCGACAGCGAAGACCATTCGGAAAACGCGCTGATCCTCAAGCCCAGCGAGAAGATGCTCGACGCCAGCTTCCCCCTGGGCGACGACGAAGGTGTGACCATCACCTACGACCGCAACCAGGCGCTGTCCCGTGAAGACATGCAGTTCATCACCTGGGAACACCCGATGGTGCAGGGCGGCATGGACCTGGTGCTGTCCGGCTCCATGGGCAACACCGCCGTGGCGCTGATCAAGAACAAGGCGCTCAAGCCAGGCACCGTGTTGCTGGAACTGCTCTACGTCAGCGAAGTGGTCGCGCCCCGCGCACTGCAACTGGGCCGCTACCTGCCGCCGGCGGCACTGCGCTGCCTGCTGGATGCCAATGGCAACGACCTGTCCGGCCGCGTCTCGTTCGAAACCTTGAACGACCAGCTGGAAAGCGTGCCACGGGCCAGCGCCAACAAGTTCGTGCAGGCCCAGCGCGATCAACTCACACCGCGGATCAATGCCGGTGAAGAGAAGATCACACCGCGTCACGCCGAACGTGTGGCCGAAGCCAAGCGTCGCCTGGCGGCAGACACCGACGAAGAACTGGCGCGCCTGACCGCGTTGCAAGCGGTCAACCCGACCGTCCGCGACAGCGAGCTGGTCGCCCTGCGCAACCAACGTGAGCAAGGCCTGGCCATGCTCGACAAGGCGGCGCTGCGACTGGAGGCGATTCGGGTGTTGGTAGCGGGTTGATTACCGCCCTGCCCTGTTGGATAGAGGCCCGCGCAATGCGGGCCTTTTTTATTCACTTGAGAACAGCGTTGGCGTTGCGGGCCTCATCGGGGGCAAGCCCCCTCCCACAGTTGACCGCGTTGTCATGTCGGTCACCGATCAATGTGGGAGGGGGCTTGCCCCCGATAGCGTCACCGCAGAATCAAGCCATCGCGGCCGCAGCCGGCACCTCAACCCCCTTCAACCCCTCCTTCATCCGCTTGGCATCACGCACAAAACTGCGTGACGCCTGGAACAGAAACAGCATCGTCAAGAACAGCGCCACCGGAATCAGGTACATGGCGTCATGCAAGCCCACCGCCTTGTAAGCCTCGGTCATCTGCTCGGCCCCCGCCGCATACATCGCCGAATGGGCAAAATGGTCGGACAACCCGCCCACCACAATCGGCCCCATGCCCCCGCCCAGCAAGTACAAACCGGCAAAGAACAGCGCCATCGCCGTGGCCCGCAGGCGCGGCTCGACCACGTCCTGGATCGCCGTGTACACACAGGTGTAGAAGTTATACGCAAACAACCAGCCCACACTGAACAGCGCCACAAACACGCCGATCTCGATGCGCCCGGCATGCAGGGCCCAGGCGGTGGTTACGGTGGAGATGATCAGGCTGCACGCCGCAAACAGCAGTCGGCCATTGGCAACACGTTGATGGATCTTGTCGGCAATCCAGCCCCCCAAGGTCAGGCCCACCAGGCCGGTCAACCCGACGATGACGCCGGTGGCGACCGCCGCGTCCTGCAGGGGCATGAGGAAATAGCGCTGCAGCATCGGCACCAGGAACGAGTTGCACGCGTAGGTGGCGAAGTTGAAGCACAACCCGGCCAGCACCAGCCACAGGAAGGTCGGCACGGCCAGCACGCGGCGAATCGGGCGATCGACGCGCTCCTGGGAGACTTGTACGGCTTCGGCGGCGCCGCGCTTGGGTTCCTTGATATAGAACATGAACACCGCAAGGATCAGCCCCGGCACGGCGGCGATGAAGAACGGCGCGCGCCAGCTGTCGAACGCCTTGACCATCCAACCGATAGTGAAGAACGCCAGCAACAGGCCCAAAGGCAGGCCCAGCATGAAAATCCCCATGGCCCGGGCGCGACGGTGCGCCGGGAACAGGTCGCCAATCAGCGAGTTGGCAGCCGGCGCATAGCTGGCTTCACCGATACCGATGCCCATGCGCACCAGCAAAAACGTCCAGAAACTGCCGACCAGGCCGTTGATCGCCGTCAACCCGCTCCACGCGAACAGGCCCCAGCCCATCAGTTTGCTGCGCGAGCCGGTATCGGCCAGACGCCCCAGCGGCAGGCCGGCAATGGCGTAGACGATGGTGAAGGCGGTGCCGATGATGCCGAGCTGGAAGTCGCTCAGGTGCCATTCCATGCGGATCGGCTCGATGATGATCGCCGGAATGGTGCGGTCGAAGAAGTTGAACAGGTTGGCGAGGAACAGCAGGAACAGAATGCGCCAGGCATTCGCCGCTTGGGTCGAGTTCTGCATGGGTCCGTCTCTTTTATTGTTATGAGAGCTGCGATGCCCGATGCATCCCGCCCGGTACCTGCAACATAGTCAGGCGAGCCGTGGTTGTCTGTAATGATTCGTAAAGCTGATAGGGCATGATTTCACCCGACAACACGGGACTTTGCCGACAAAAATATAAGTGCCTGCCCCCCTTCCCAACGGCCACGACCCGATTAGAATGGCGAGCCTTCCAGTAGTCCCCCACTCTACTTTTCTTATCGATGACGCCCATGTCCGAAGCCAGTCCGTGTCTGAGTTGCGGTGCCTGCTGTTCACACTTTCGTGTGTCTTTCTTCTGGGGTGAGTGCGCCTCCTCGGGGGGGACGGTGCCTGACGACCTGGTGGTGCAGATCAACCCCACCCGCGTGGCAATGATCGGCACCGACCAGAAGCCCGCGCGCTGCTGCAGCCTTGAAGGCGAAGTCGGCAAAGGTACGAGCTGCTCGATTTATGAGCAACGCTCAAGCCCCTGCCGAGAATTCGAAGCTTCATGGAGCCAGGGCGAGCAGAATGTCGATTGCGACGCCGCCCGTGCTGCGTTCGGCCTGCCGCCGTTACAAGCACCGTTCGAGTTGGAATTGCCCATCAGCGCTTAGCACTAATTGCTATGCACGGCATGCCAAAATCATTCAGAGCAAAGTGCCATTATCGCTGGAAAATCCCGCGAGGCTTCTATACTCGACCTCATAGGTCATCGCCGTAGGCTGTGACGTGACGCTATGACGGGACATGCTATGGAATGGCTAGGTCTGCACTTTTTTACCGACCTCCCAGCGAACGGGCACTTATTACTCAATTGCAGTCATAACCCTTTTCTGGTGCTGCTGGCCTATCTGGTCGCCTGTGCGGCGGGGTTCGGCACCCTGGACATGGCCGAACGGGTTGGCCATGTCGAAGACCCTACCGCTCGCCGCCATTGGCGTTGGCTGGGTGCCGGTTGCCTGGCAGGGGGTATCTGGTCCACTCACTTCATCAGCATGCTGGCCTTCCAGGCCCCCATCGCGATTCACTACGACCTGCTCATGACGTTCGCCTCGCTGGTCATCGCCCTGATCGCCTCGTTGTTCGCCATGCAAACCCTCAGTCACACCAGACTGCGATTTAACCAATACCTGCTGGCATCGCTGTGGATGGGCATCGGCATCGCCATGATGCATTACGTCGGCATGTCGGCCATGCGTTCCCAGGCCCAGGCGTATTTCGAGTCGGGCCTGCTGCTCGCCTCGGTGGGCATCGCCATTGGCGCCAGCCTGGCCGCCCTGTTGTTGTCGAGCTACCTGCGCACCGGCGCCGGCGTCTTCCATCAACTGCTCAAATACGCCGCCAGCCTGATGTTGGGCGCGGGCATTATCAGCATGCACTTTACCGGCATGGCCTCCATGCAACTGATCGTCCCCACGGGGGCCGACCTCTCATTAGCGCTGGATAACAACCCCATCCAACTGGGCCTGTCGGTCGCCGTGATCACCCTGCTGGTGATCGGCAGCAGCATCAGCGCCGCACTGGCGGACAAGAAGCTGCAGCACAAGGAGCGCGACCTGCGTCGGGTCAACGCGCTGCTCAGCGAACTGGACCAGGCCCGCGCCTCCCTGCAACAGGTGGCTCATTACGATGCGCTGACCGGCCTGCTTAATCGGCGCGGCTTCAATCAGATTTTTGCGGAAAAAATCGCCGAAAAAACGGCTTCAAACGGCATGATGGCGGTTATTTTCCTCGATATTGATCACTTCAAACGCATCAACGACAGCCTCGGCCATGACGCTGGGGATCAATTGCTCAGCGTTCTCGCCAGCCATATCAAAGGCTCCGTGCGCAGCCATGCGGACGTGGTCGCACGGTTTGGCGGCGATGAGTTCTGCATCCTGATCAGCGTTCACCACCGCGACGAAGCGCGACACCTGGCCCAGCGCATCATGCAGAAGATGAAGGACCCGGTCGAACTCGCCGGCCGCCGTATGGTGATGACCACCAGCATCGGCATCAGCCTGTTTCCCGAGGATGGCCTGACCTGCGAAGAGCTGCTCAAGAACGCCGACCTGGCGCTGTACCAGTCCAAGGACATGGGACGCAATGGCCTGAACTTCTTCAGCTCCAACCTGAAGACCCGTGCCTTCCTCGAACTGCAATTGGAAGAAGAGCTACGCAGCGCCCTGCGCGCCCAGAACCAGTTGGTACTGTTCTACCAACCGATCTTTGACATGAAGCTGGGCAAAGTCACACGCCTGGAGGCCTTGGTGCGCTGGCAGCATCCGCAACAGGGGCTGCTGACCCCAGACCGGTTTATCGGAATTGCCGAAAGCAACGGGCTGATCGCCGAACTCGACCACTGGGTCTTGCGCCAGGCCTGTCATGACTTGAGCCTGCTCTCCGACCGAGGCTATACCGAACTGACCATGACAGTGAATTGCTCGGCCCTGAACCTGGCCCGCGATGAGCTGGCGGATGAGATCGAAGATGCGCTGCGCTTCAGCGGGATCAGCGCCAACCGCCTGGAGCTGGAAGTGACCGAAAATGCCTTGATGGGCAATATCAGCAGCACCCTGGCCCTGCTGCGGCAAATCCGCGCGCTGGGCGTGTCGCTGGCCATCGACGACTTTGGCACCGGCTACTCCTCCCTCGCCTACCTCAAGCGCCTGCCGCTCAACACTCTGAAGATCGATCGCTCGTTTATCCAGGACATTCCCAAATCGACCGCCGACATCGAGATCGTCCAGGCGATTATCGGCATGGCTCACACCCTGCACCTGCAGGTAGTGACCGAGGGAGTGGAAACCCAGGCTCAGTTCGAACTGCTGCTCAAACACGGCTGTGATTTCGTCCAGGGCTACCTGTTGAGCCCGGCGGTGGCCGCCAGTGAAATAATGGGCGCAATGCAGGGGATCGACAGGCGCAATCCGATCCCCCCAACCAGCGTGGCGAGCACCAAGGACACCCCTGCGACAAAAGAGCTGTCCCCAGGCCGCCCCGGATCCACCTCCGTTGTCAGGCCAATTCGCTGACGTCGAATCTTTGGCATTTCGCCATCACTTACCTAAAGATCGCCGACGAACGGCCGATTCATCAGAGTCCGGCCAGGTTTTTCCTGAGCACACTGGGTAAGCCTGATGGTTCGGACAAGGACGCACTGTAAAGTCGCGATCTCCCATTCCGTGATGGCTATTTGATACTTTTCAGCCATCCGCCCAGGCACATGGCGCACAATGACCTCTAAAAATAACTCTGGCACCGTGGTATCCGACGTGTTGCTCCCAGCGCCTGAGGGCAAACCCTCAGGTTCAAAGTCATTGAGCACCGCGCGCCCGCTGGCCACCCAGCAATACCTGTACTTCACCGAAACCAATACCGACCGCATCCTCGATAACCTCGACGGCCTGCGCGACATGGTGTTCCCGCGCCCGCCTCACCTGGAAGGCGACAGCGAGCAGCACAGCGAGCAGGAATTCCCCTCGGTCTGCCTGATCGGCCTGGGCCGCTGCGGTTCGAACATCGCGCTGGACGTGGCGGAGCTGGTGTACAACGCCCGCAAGTTCTACCTCAACGAATTCAGCACCGAAGACAAATCCTTGGATAAGGGCTACAGCCCGGCCCAGTGGATTCGCAACAACCTGCGCCTGGGCGGCGGCAAGGCCAGCAAGCCGGTGTTCCTGGTGGAACCGCTGGTGATGCTCGGTGACCTGGACAAGGACATCGCCGGGCGTATCCGTTTCTCGCGCAAGGGCGAAAAAAGCGGCTTCCTGCGCGACTACAGCAAGATGAAAATCATGGACCTCTCCGAAGTCCATGCCGGTGGCGCCGGTAACGCGCCGATCCTCGGCCAGTACCTGGCCAAGATCATCCTCAACAAAGACACCCAGCGCTTTTCCAGCCCCGACTGGAAGATGATCCACTCGTACCTGATCGACTCCTGCGGCATCAAGGCCAACCAGTCGCGCCTGTACTTCTCGATCTTCAGCGCCGGCGGCGGTACCGGTTCGGGCATGGCCTCGGAGTTCGGCCTGGCGCAGCAGCATTCGTACATGAACAAGACGTTCGACACCAAGCCCGCCGACGAACACGACAGCAAGAGCGGCCACGCATTCGTGTTCGAGCCGATCTTCACCAGCGGTATTTGCGTGCTGCCGAACATCTCCGACCACCGCAGCGAAATGTCCGAGGCGCTCCACATCAACGCCGGACGCTTGCTGTGCAAGTACCTGTCGGAAGAATGGGACTTCTCGTACAACTTCGACAATGAAGACAGCAGCGAAGCCAGCGTAAAGGGGCGTATCCGGCCGTGGAACGCGATGATGCTGATCTCCAACGACATCATGCGCTACGCCGAAGAGAGCGATGACGGCAATATCCAGAACATTGACGTCAATGCCATGGAAAAACACGCCAACCAGTACATTTCCCAGCAGATCTTCAACATCCTCACCGCCCAGGCCGTGACCACCGACTACGACCAGAACTACTTCCGTCGCGCCGGCATCGACATCGGCGAAACCATCCGCCTGGACGCCAATGACCTGTTCATGAGCCTGGCCGGGCCGGTGGCGATTGCCTACGCCGAATCCGTCGTACCGGAAACCCCGGCGCCGTCCAATGACAAGTTCAAAGTCTTCGAGAAAGAGCCCCAGCGCCTGAACATCGACGACCTGTTCTTCCGCTCCATCGACCTGCCGCATTTCAACAAGGTCACCCAGGCCATCGAAGGCATCAGCCTGTTGCCGATCGAGTCCAAGCGCTACAAGGCGTCCCTGGAGCAATACAAGAACTCCGGCTACGACGCGGCGGCGCTGCATGACCTGCACTTTTTCAAGAACTGCTCGTCGGTGGTGTCGATCGTCTCGCTGCCCAAGGACTACAAGCTGTCCTACATGGACCTGAACCGGCTCAAGACTCACCTCAACAGCCTGTTCCCCAACACCACCCTCAAGCGCTATGCCCTGGTGATCGGCGCGTCCGCCAACCTGTCGCTGACCACCCTGATCGCCAAGAGCCCGTGCCTGTCGGATGACTTCCTGACGCTGATCGTGGCTTTCATCAAGCGTTGCTTCGCGCGCAACCCGTACCGCTTCGACGACACCCTGGATAACTCGATCCTGGATTTCATCATCCACGAGGACTTCGACGAAGACCGCATCGACGAACTGCTCAACGAGTTTGAAAACCCGGCGAAGATCCTCGATACCAACTGGTACGCGATCAAGCCGATGTATGAGAAGAAGTACCGCGAGTTGATCAACGACAAAGAGAAGTTCGTGTCGATCAATGACATTCGCCTGTCACGGGATTGCGTGAAGAAGGCGATCAAGTACCTGCGCGAGATTTATCGTCACAGGATCGGCAAGACCAAGGTTATCTCGTTGAACAACCATACCGGCAAGACCGGCTGACTTGAGGGGATGCCATCGCGGGCAGGCCCGCGATGGCGCTTTCAGTGACGACCAGATTCCACCTCATTGGCACACCCGGAAACAATTCCCCAGGCTTTCGGCGCGGCCTGAAACTGTTCCCGTGACGTGCACGTCACCCTTGGCTGTGACCTTTCTCCACGGCAAGATGCCATCACGCCGACAGCGGTTACTCCACTACACACTTCTTCGCGCGAAAAACACGCACCTTTTTCGTGCAAGCTTTTCTTACGCTGCCCTTTCCTGGATCAGAATCCACGGGGAAACCACCACCGCCCATAAGCTCGGATCGCGTTCCACCAGGTCCAATGCCCGCGGTGCAGACACTTCGCCAAGGCTGCCCGCGGCCAGCCAGGCAGCGACTTTGTCGCGATTGTCCTCAGCCATTCCCTCGGCGGCTTCGATCAAATCCAGGCTTGGGTCGACCCACAATAGGGCACCTTTGGCAAAGAAGGGTTCAAGCTCTTTCCAGGAGATTTCGGCGGTTTCACCGAGCAGCTTGGCATAGAGGGTGCTAGGTTCTTGCGTCATGGGAGTTCACCTGAAGAAAAAATCGGCGCAATCATAACGTCACGCTTCAGGCAGAAAAACCCAGTTGCAAATGCGTTATCGATTGAAAGTGTCAGGAAAGCCAAGGAATGCGCGAGAGTCAGGCATTACCCCCGCCGCAATTCTGTCTTTTTCTTTCATTTAAGCGACACCCCCGGGGTTTGCCCCCGGCAGCCAGCTTTTCAAGCGATCAACCGGCGCTCTACACTGTACCGGTACAGTTGCCAGGCGGCTGCCGGGGGATATCCGACATATCCGATCCGGTTCAGCAGCTCACAAGGCCGCCAGAACTATAAAAAATACAACAGTAAGAGTGGAGCACTATGAATAAGGCTACTAAGCAGATTTCCAAACTGTTTGCCGCTATGGTCCTGGCTGGGGTTGCCGGCCATTCGTTCGCAGCCGACACCATCAAGATCGGCATCGCCGGTCCAAAGACCGGTCCTGTAACGCAATACGGCGACATGCAATTCATGGGTGCCAAGCAGGCCATCGCCGACATCAACGCCAAGGGCGGGGTCGACGGCAAGATGCTCGAAGCCAAGGAATACGACGACGCCTGCGATCCTAAACAAGCGGTGGCCGTAGCCAACAAAGTGGTCAACGACGGCGTCAAGTTCGTGGTCGGTCACCTCTGCTCCAGCTCCACTCAGCCAGCGTCCGACATTTATGAAGACGAAGGCGTGATCATGATTACCCCGGCAGCCACCAGCCCGGAAATCACCGCCCGTGGCTACAAGCTGATCTTCCGCACCATCGGCCTGGACAGCGCCCAGGGCCCGGCGGCCGGCAACTACATCGCCGACCACGTGAAGCCGAAAATCGTTGCCGTCCTGCACGACAAGCAGCAATACGGCGAAGGCATCGCCACCGCCGTCAAACAGACCCTCGAGAAGAAAGGCACCAAGGTTGCCGTCTTCGAAGGCCTGAACGCCGGCGACAAAGACTTCTCCTCGATCATCCAGAAGCTCAAGCAAGCCAACGTCGACTTCGTCTACTACGGCGGCTACCACCCGGAGCTGGGCCTGATCCTGCGCCAAGCCAAGGAAAAAGGCCTGAACGCCAAGTTCATGGGTCCGGAAGGTGTCGGCAACGACTCCATTTCGCAAATCGCCCAGGGTGCTTCCGAAGGCCTGCTGGTGACCTTGCCTAAATCCTTCGATACCGACCCGGCCAACAAGGCCATCGTTGAAGAGTTCGCCAAGAACAAGCAGGACCCAACCGGTCCGTTCGTGTTCCCGGCCTACTCGGCCATTGAAGTCATCGCCGGCGGCATCAAGGCCGCCAAGAGCGAAGACACCGCCAAAGTGGCCGAAGCCATCCACGCGGGCACCTTCAAGACCCCTACCGGCGAGCTGAGCTTCGACGCCAAGGGCGACCTGAAGGACTTCAAGTTCGTGGTCTACGAATGGCACTTCGGCAAACCAAAAACCGAAGTTTCCCCTCAGTAAGCCAGGCGTTACTGGTCCAACAAGCCCACTGTGAGAGCAGTGGGCTTTGTTTTACGAGGTTTATGGGCCTGTCACCCGCGATCCGGGCGCTGGCTCACCTGAAAATCTTAAAACCGTCACCAGCGGTTCGCTGGCAAACGCTTTGTGCAAATGTGCTCACAGAACACAGCACGGGGCCGGAACATGACTCCACCAGTGAAATGCGTATCGGGTTTTTAGGAGCGCTGTAATGCCTGAGATCTATCATTTTTTCCAACAGCTGGTTAATGGGCTGACCATTGGCAGCACCTATGCCTTGATAGCCATTGGCTACACAATGGTTTACGGCATCATTGGAATGATCAACTTCGCCCATGGCGAGGTATACATGATTGGTTCCTACGTGGCCTTCATTGCCCTTGCCGGGCTGGCCATGATGGGTATCCACTCCCTGCCGCTGTTGATGACCGCCGCGTTCCTGGCGTCGATCGTCGTAACCAGTGCCTATGGCTACAGTATCGAGCGCGTTGCCTACCGTCCCTTGCGTGGCAGCAACCGTTTGATCCCGCTGATTTCCGCCATCGGCATGTCGATTTTCCTGCAGAACACCGTATTGCTGTCCCAGGACTCCAAGGATAAATCCATCCCCAACCTGATCCCGGGGAGCTTCTCCTTCGGTCCGGGCGGTGCGGAAGAAGTGCTGATTTCCTACATGCAGATCCTGGTCTTCGTCGTCACCCTGGTGGCCATGCTGGGCCTGACCCTGTTCATCTCCCGCTCCCGTCTGGGGCGCGCCTGCCGGGCCTGCGCCGAAGACATCAAGATGGCCAACCTGTTGGGCATCAATACCAACAACATCATCGCCCTGACCTTCGTGATCGGTGCCGCACTGGCAGCCGTCGCGGCCGTACTGCTGAGCATGCAGTACGGCGTGATCAACCCCAACGCCGGTTTCCTGGTAGGCCTCAAGGCCTTTACCGCAGCGGTATTGGGCGGCATCGGCAGTATCCCGGGCGCGATGCTCGGCGGCCTGGTGCTGGGGGTGGCCGAGGCGTTTGGTGCCGATATTTTCGGCGACCAATACAAGGACGTCGTCGCGTTCGGCCTGTTGGTCCTGGTGCTGTTGTTCCGTCCGACCGGCATCCTGGGCCGTCCGGAGGTTGAGAAAGTATGAGCAGATATCTTAAATCGGCGTTTTTCAGCGCCTTGCTGGTGTGGGCGGTGGCCTTCCCGGTACTCGGTCTCAAGCTGAGCATTGTCGGCATCAACCTGGAAGTGCATGGCACCGGCCCCGTGACGCTGACCATCATCGCCCTGTGTTCAGTGCTGATGTTCCTGCGCGTGCTGTTCACCCAGCAGGTCGGCGCACTGTTCAAGCGCAACCGTGGCCCGCTGGTCTCGCCCAAGGTCAGCCAATTCCTGACCCTGCCACGCACCCAGCGCTACATCATCATCGGCCTGATCGTGGCCGCGTTGATCTGGCCATTCTTCGGCTCGCGCGGTGCGGTCGACATTGCCACCCTGATCCTGATCTACGTGTTGCTGGGCCTGGGCCTGAACATCGTAGTGGGCCTGGCCGGCCTGCTCGACCTGGGTTATGTGGGCTTCTACGCCGTGGGTGCCTACACCTACGCGCTGCTGTCGCACTACCTGGGCTGGAGCTTCTGGATCTGCCTGCCGCTGGCCGGCATGGCGGCGGCCACGTTCGGCTTCCTGCTGGGCTTCCCGGTATTGCGCCTGCGTGGTGACTACCTGGCCATCGTGACCCTGGGCTTCGGGGAAATCATCCGTCTGTTCCTGCGTAACCTGACCGACATCACCGGTGGCCCCAACGGCATCAGCAGCATCCCCAAGCCGACGTTCTTCGGGCTGTCGTTCGACCGCACCGCTGCCGAAGGCATGCAGACGTTCCACGAGTACTTCGGGATCGACTACAACCCGGTGAGCAAAGTGGTGTTCCTGTACCTGGTGGCGCTGTTGCTGGCGCTGGCGGCACTGTTCGTGATCAACCGCTTGCTGCGCATGCCGATCGGCCGTGCCTGGGAAGCGTTGCGCGAAGATGAAATCGCCTGCCGTGCCCTGGGCCTGAACCCGACCATCATCAAGCTCTCCGCCTTCACCCTGGGTGCCGCGTTCGCCGGTTTTGCCGGCAGCTTCTTCGCCGCTCGCCAAGGCCTGGTGACCCCGGAGTCGTTCACCTTCATCGAGTCGGCGATCATCCTCGCCATCGTGGTTTTGGGTGGCATGGGCTCGCAGCTGGGCGTGATCCTGGCGGCGATCGTGATGATCCTGCTGCCGGAAATGATGCGTGAGTTCAGCGAATACCGCATGTTGATGTTCGGCGCCATGATGGTGCTGATGATGATCTGGCGACCTCAAGGCCTGCTGCCCATGCAACGTCCACACATGGAGCTGCGCAAATGAGCCGCGAGATCCTGAAAGTCGAAAACTTGAGCATGCGCTTCGGCGGCTTGCTGGCGGTCAACGGCGTCGCCCTGACCGTGAAAGAGAAACAGGTGGTTGCGCTGATCGGCCCCAACGGCGCCGGCAAGACCACGGTGTTCAACTGCCTCACCGGTTTCTACAAGCCGAGTGGCGGCAGCATTCTGCTGGACGGCCAGCCGATCCAGGGCCTGGCCGGCCACGAGATCGCCCGCAAGGGCGTGGTGCGCACCTTCCAGAACGTACGGCTGTTCAAGGACATGACGGCGGTCGAGAACCTGTTGATCGCCCAGCACCGTCACCTGAACACCAACTTCTTTGCGGGCCTGTTCAAGACCCCGGCGTTCCGCAAGAGCGAGCGCGAGGCCATGGAGTACGCTGCGTACTGGCTGGACAAGGTCAACCTCACCGAGTTCGCCAACCGCCCCGCCGGCACCCTGGCCTACGGTCAGCAACGTCGCCTGGAAATCGCCCGCTGCATGATGACCCGTCCGCGGATCCTGATGCTCGACGAACCGGCCGCCGGCCTGAACCCCAAGGAAACCGAAGACCTCAAGGCGCTGATCAGCGTGTTGCGTGAGGAAAACAACGCCACGGTGCTGTTGATCGAACACGACATGAAACTGGTCATGAGCATTTCCGACCATATCGTGGTGATCAACCAGGGCACGCCGCTGGCGGACGGGACGCCGGAGCAGATCCGCGACAATCCTGAAGTGATCAAAGCCTATCTGGGGGAAGCGTAAAATGCTGCAATTCGAAAACGTTTCCACTTTCTACGGCAAGATCCAGGCCCTGCACAGCGTCAACGTCGAAGTGCGCCAGGGTGAGATCGTCACGCTGATCGGCGCCAACGGCGCCGGCAAGTCGACCTTGCTGATGACCTTGTGCGGCTCGCCGCAGGCCCACAGCGGCAGCATCCGCTACATGGGTGAAGAGCTGGTGGGCCAGCAGTCGTCGCACATCATGCGCAAGAGCATTGCCGTGGTGCCGGAAGGCCGGCGGGTGTTCTCGCGCCTGACCGTGGAAGAAAACCTGGCCATGGGCGGGTTCTTCACCGACAAGGGCGACTACCAGGAGCAGATGGACAAGGTGCTGCACCTGTTCCCTCGTCTCAAGGAGCGCTTCAGCCAGCGCGGCGGCACCATGTCCGGCGGCGAGCAGCAAATGCTCGCCATCGGCCGGGCGCTGATGAGCAAGCCCAAACTGTTGCTGTTGGACGAACCCTCCCTGGGCCTGGCACCCATCATCATCCAGCAGATCTTCGACATCATCGAACAACTGCGCAAGGACGGTGTAACGGTGTTCCTGGTGGAGCAGAACGCCAACCAGGCGCTGAAAATCGCCGACCGCGCCTACGTGCTGGAAAACGGCCGGGTGGTGATGCAGGGCACTGGCGAGCAGCTGCTGACCGATCCGAAGGTGCGTGAGGCGTACCTGGGCGGCTAAGAGACGGTTGCTGGATAAGCCGGATCTCATGTGGGAGGGAGCAAGTTCCCTCCCACATTTTTTTGCATTGTTTGAAATTATTTCGTCTGGCCTTGTAACGAACATCCCCCTCCCGCCTCTAGTGGTGCAAGCAGGCATTCAAGCCCGCTCCTCAACCTACTGCTGGAGATCCACCATGACCACCAAACTGTCCGCCGCTAGCCTCGTCCTCGCCCTGAGTTCGGCCTTGAGCCTATCCGCCCTGACCACCACCGCCCACGCTGCCGACGACATGCAGAAGTGCTTCGGCGTCGCTGAAGCCGGCAAGAACGATTGCGCCGCCGGTGCCGGCACGTCCTGCGCCGGCACCTCGAAGACCAAGGATCAGGCCAACGCCTGGAAACTGGTCCCGGCCGGCACCTGCACCCAAACCCCAAGCTCCACCTCGCCGACCGGCTTCGGCCAGGAAGCCGCCTTCACCGCCAAGTCCTGACCCCTGCCTGGCCTGAGTACGGATGATGACGCTTTCACTCCTGCCCACAGTCTCACCGATTCAGATGCCTGGGCTCCCCTATCGGACCGGGCTGGGGCTGAAGCACGAGCACTTCAAGGAAGTGCTCGATACTTCGCCCGACATCGGTTTTTTTGAAGTGCACGCCGAAAACTACATGGTGGCCGGCGGCCCGTTTCATCATTACCTGGGGTTGATTCGCGAACGTTACCCGCTGTCGTTGCACGGCGTGGGCCTGTCCATCGGTGGCGAAGGCCCGCTCAACCGTGAGCACCTGGGACGCTTGGCCGCACTGATCGAACGCTACCAACCCCACTCATTTTCCGAACACCTGGCCTGGTCCAGTCACGGCCCGGTGTTCCTCAACGACCTGCTGCCCCTGGCTTATGACGCCACCACCTTGAGTCGAGTTTGCGAGCACGTCGACCAGGTACAGAGCACCCTCAAGCGGCAGATGCTGCTGGAGAATCCATCGACCTACCTGCAGTTCCAGCGCTCGACCCTGGACGAGACCGACTTCATCGGCGAGATCATCCGCCGCACCGGCTGCGGCCTGCTGCTGGACGTGAACAACGTCTACGTGTCGTGCATCAACCACCAGCGCGACCCTCTGGCCTACATCCACGCCCTACCATTGCGCGCCGTGGGTGAGATTCATCTGGCCGGCTTCGCCGAAGACACCGACAGCCTGGGCGATCGCCTGCTGATCGATGACCATGGCGCGCCCATCGATAACGCGGTGTGGCTGCTGTACGAACACGTACTCGCGCTGACGGGCCCGGTCGCAACCCTGATCGAGCGCGACAACCAAGTGCCGGCCTTCAGCGTGCTATGCGCGGAAGCCCAGCACGCTGAACGGTACTTATCGCAGGTCCACCCATGAGCCTTCACGACGCCTTTTCCAGCGCCTTGCTGGCGCCCGGCCAACCTTGCCCCGTCGGCCTTTTCAGCAACAACGGGGCCGACCCGGCCAGTCGTTTTGCGGTGTATCGCAACAATGTTCACAACTCGTTGATCAATGCGCTGGCAACCGCATACCCCGTAACCGCGCAATTGGTCGGCGATGAATTTTTCCGCGCCATGGCCGGCATTTTCGTCCAGGCCTACCCGCCTGCCAGCCCGCTGATCAGCGAGTACGGCGGCACATTCGCCGACTTTATCCAAGGTTTTGAACCGGCCGCCAGCGTGCCCTACCTGGCCGATGTCGCCCGGTTGGAACGCTTGCGGGTTCGCGCTTATCACGCAGCGGATACAGCCGTGGTGGACCCGCAAGCCGTTCTGCAACAACTGCAAGCCCACACGAAGCCGGGGGCGCTGCATCTGCAACTGCACCCGTGCGTTGGCACATTGAACTCCGCCTACGCAGTGGTGGCGGTATGGGCGGTACACCAGACCGAGGGCGCCCTGGCCACCCTGGATCCCTGGCATCCCCAGAGCGCGCTGGTGTTGCGCCAAGGGTTGAGCGTCAAGGTCTTCGCCATCGACGGCGGCTCCGTCGCCTTTATCAATAGCCTGAAACGCGGCTCGGCGCTGGAAATGGCCGTCGCCAATGCCCTCGAGGCCAGCGCCGAATTCGACCTGCACCAATGCCTCACGCTGCTGATCAACCACGACGCACTCACTCATCTGCTCCCAGAACAACAGGTATCGCCATGAACACTTCCGCTTCGTGCCTGATCAAGCAGGCCATCGCGCTTTTCGAGAAAATCCCTTACAGCCTGATCGCGTTTATTGCGCGCTTCTCCATTGCGGCAGTGTTCTGGAAGTCCGGGCAAACCAAGGTCGAAGGCCTTGCCATTGACCTGATCAACGGCACGTTCGAACTCGGTACCCCCAGACTCGCCGCCTCGACATTGCCGCTGTTTCGCAGTGAATACCACGTGCCATTGCTGTCGCCGGAAGTCGCCGCGCACATGGCGGCGTTTGCCGAGCACTTTTTTCCGGTGCTGATCCTGGCGGGCCTGGCCACGCGCTTCTCAGCCCTGGCCTTGATCGGCATGACCCTGGTCATTCAGTTGTTCGTCTACCCGGACGCCTATCCCACCCACGGCACCTGGATGGCGCTGCTGTTGCTTTTAGTCGCCAAAGGCCCGGGCAGCCTGTCCATCGATCACCTGATTGCGCGCCGCTACCGTTAAAGCCGATCCAGTGCCTCACCGCTGCGCTTGAACCAGTCCACCAGGTAGTCGGCCAGTACCTGGGTCCGTCTCGGCAGGCCGCCTTGATAAGGATGGACCAGGTACATCGGCATAGTCCGCGTCTGGTAATCACGCAGGAGCCAACGCAATCGGCCGTCAGCCAATTCCGTCGGCAGCACGTAGGACGGCAAGCGGGCGATACCGGCACCGACCAGGGCAGCCTTCTTCAGCAAGTTGTAATGGTTGGAGGCAAAGGTTCCGCTCACCCTCACCCGCAACAACTCGTGCTGCTGGTGATACAACCATTCCTCGCGACCGCTGTAGTGGCTGTTGAGTAAACAGGTGTGCGCCGCAAGATCCCCAGGGGTCAGTGGTTCGCCATGTTGCTCCAGGTAAACGGGACTGGCACAGGTCATCTCGTGCCAGGCCAGCAGCGGCCTGGCCACCAGACGCTCGTTTTCAATCGCCCCCGAACGCACCCCCAGGTCAAAGCCGTCTCGCGCCAGGTCTCGGTAGCTGTTGTTGAGCTCCAGCTCGATCTGCACCTGGGGATACTGCTTGGAAAACTCCAGCAACAAACCATCGAAGAAGGTTTCCCCTAATGAAACCGGAACCGTCATACGAACGGGCCCGGCCAAATCGTCCTTGAGACGCGCCAATGCCTGTCGGGCGCGATCCACCTGCACCACCAGCGCTTGCGCCTGGGGCAACAGCGCCGCACCGGCGGCGGTCAGGCTGAGCCTGCGTGTGGTGCGGTGCAGCAAGACCACGCTGAACTGTGCCTCCAAATGGCTGATGCGCTTGGACAGCTGGCCCTTGCTGCAACCCAGTTGCTCGGCCGCCACGGTAAAACTGCCGGCTTCGATCAGTACGGAAAAGGCTGCCAAGTCATCCATCTCACTCATGGATTGTTTCCATTTGAAAACCAAAGGTTGCCTATTAGCACGTTTATCCGCTTAAAAAGCCACTCTAGACTGAACCTTCACTTACTCCTGTAGGAACAGCCCAATGAAAATCCTATTGATTGGCGCCAGCGGCACCATCGGCTCGGCAGTCAAGGCCGAACTGGCCCAGCGTCACGAGGTGATCAGCATTGGCCGCAGCAGCGGCGACTTCCAGGTGGATATCAGCGACAGCACCTCGATCCGCAACCTGTTCGAGCAGACCGGCAAATTCGACGCACTTGTCTGCACTGCAGGCAACGTGAATTTCGTGGCGCTCGGGGATATGAGCGAAAGCGACTTTGAACTGGGCCTGCGTGACAAGCTGATGGGCCAGGTCAACCTACTGCTGATCGGCCGCGAGTATGCCAACGACGGCGCGTCGTTCACCTTCACCAGTGGCATTCTCAACCGTGACCCGATCCGTACTGGCGCTTCGGCTGCGCTGGTCAATGGCGCACTCGACGCGTTTATCAAAGCCGCGGCAATCGAATTGCCACGGGGGCTGCGCATCAACTCCGTGAGCCCGACCGTGCTGGTGGAGGCCATGGGCAGCTACGCACCGTACTTCCGTGGCTATAAACCGGTTCCGGGGGCCGATGTGGCATTGGCCTATGCAAAAAGCGTGGAGGGCTTACAGACCGGCCAGACATTTATTGTTGGCTGAATGTAACCATTGTAAGAATTGCCTGAAGCAGGGCTGCGGGGTTGTGATGCAACGCCAGCCTGCGTAACGTGGCGGCACTTGTCTGGAGACCCGATCATGCGTGCCGCCCGTAACCTTGCCCTGTTTGCCTTGCTTCCTGTGTTAGCCGCTTGCCAGATGTTCGAAAACGAGCCGACCAAGCCGTCTACCGCCGGGTTGACCCGCATGCAGGGCGAACTCACGGCGGTAGGTAGCAAGCTGCTGTTCCAGCCGTGCGACGATAAACGCAACTATGTCGTCAACGACACCAGTGGCACCAGCATCCTGCAGGAAGCGGCCTCCCTGGCCGGCCAGCAAGGGGCATTGTTTGCCGATTTGCGTGGCAAGTTCTCGGGCGTCGCCAGCGGCACCCAGGGCAGCGTCGACCTGCAACAACTCTATCGCGTAGAGCGCTCGACCTCTGCCTGCACCGACCCGGACTTCAAGCGCATGACCCTGCGGGCCAACGGCCACAAGCCGGCCTGGGCCATGAACGTCACCGCCAAGGGCATGGTGCTCGAGCGTGAAGGCCAGCCGCCACTGGCGGTGCCTTATGTCGAAGAGCAAATCGGCGACGGCCGCTTCAACCTGATGACCGAAGCCAACAACCAGCACATCGAACTGTGGGTCGCGCCGCAGCGCTGCATCGACAGCGTCAGCGGCAGCCTGCAACACATGACGGCGGAGTTGCGCGTCAACGGCCAGGTGCAGCGCGGTTGCGCGGCGTTTGGTGGTTCCCGGGACGACTGATTCAGCCCTGCGCTGTTTTAACCTGACGGAAAACCGCCATTGAGGCTTATAATCGCCGGTTTGCAAAACAGCCGGCCTCTTTGTCCGCCGCCTACCGGATCCCGTCATGTTACGAATCACCGAACTCAAGCTGCCCATCGACCATCCCGAAGAAGACCTGCGGCCTGCCATCGTGCAGCGCCTGGGCATCGCCAGTGATGACCTGCTCGATTTCACCCTGTTCAAACGCAGCTACGACGCGCGCAAGAAGTCGTCGGAGCTGTGCTTCATCTACACCATCGACCTCAATGTGAAGGGTGAGGCCGCCCTGCTGCTCAAGTTCGCCGATGACCGCAACGTCAACCCGGCGCCGGACGTCAGCTACAAGGTCGTGGGCCAGGCCCCGGAAGGCTTGGTCGAACGGCCTGTGGTCGTCGGTTTTGGCCCGTGCGGTATCTTCGCCGGGCTGTTGCTGGCGCAGATGGGCTTCAAGCCGATCATCCTCGAACGCGGCAAGGAAGTACGCCAGCGCACCAAGGACACATGGGGCCTGTGGCGCAAAAGCGTGCTCAACCCCGAGTCCAACGTGCAATTCGGTGAAGGCGGCGCCGGGACCTTCTCCGACGGCAAGCTCTACAGTCAGATCAAGGACCCGAAATTCCACGGTCGCAAAGTCCTGCACGAGTTCGTCAAAGCCGGCGCGCCGGAAGAAATTCTCTACGTCAGCAAGCCCCACATCGGTACCTTCCGCCTCACCGGCGTGGTAGAAAACATGCGCGAGCAGATCATCGCCCTGGGCGGTGAAGTGCGCTTCGAGCAACGGGTGACCGACGTGCTGATCGAAGACGGTCAGTTGAATGGCGTGGTCATCGACGGTGGGGAACAGATCCTCTCCAAACATGTGATCCTGGCCCTCGGCCACAGCGCCCGCGACACCTTCCGCATGCTCCATGGCCGTGGCGTATACATGGAGGCCAAACCGTTCTCGGTGGGGTTTCGGATCGAACACCCGCAATCGCTGATCGACGCCGCGCGCCTGGGCAAATATGCCGGGCACCCGAAGCTGGGCGCCGCCGACTACAAGCTGGTGCACCACGCCAAGAACGGCCGTTCGGTCTACAGCTTCTGCATGTGCCCGGGGGGCACTGTGGTAGCAGCGACCTCCGAGCCGAACCGTGTGGTGACCAACGGCATGAGCCAGTACTCGCGTAACGAGCGCAATGCCAACTCCGGCATCGTCGTCGGCATCACGCCGGAAGTGGATTACCCAGGCGGCCCGCTGGCGGGTATCGAGTTGCAGGAGCGCCTGGAGTCCCACGCCTACATCCTCGGCGGCAGCAACTACGAGGCCCCGGCACAGTTGGTCGGCGACTTTATCGCCGGCAAGCCGTCCACGGCGATCGGCAGTGTGGAACCGTCCTACAAGCCAGGGGTGGCCCTGGGTGACCTGGCCCTGGCCTTGCCGGACTTCGCCATCGAAGCGATCCGCGAAGCACTGCCGGCGTTCGAGAAGCAGATCAAGGGCTACTCGCTGCACGATGCCGTGTTGACCGGTATCGAGACGCGCACCTCGTCGCCGCTGCGGATTACCCGTGACGAATCGATGCAGAGCCTGAACGTGAAAGGCCTGTTCCCGGCCGGTGAAGGCGCTGGGTATGCGGGTGGGATTCTGTCGGCCGGTGTCGACGGGATTCGGATTGCCGAGGCGTTGGCGCGGGATATGCTCGGCATCGAGGCCTGAGAACAGGGCAAATTAAATGTGGAAGGCGGCTTGCCCCCTCCCACATTTGGTTTGCATCGGGTCAGATATTCGCGCGCAGGATGCTGGCGGGTAATGGCTCGCCCTGCTCCACACTGGCGGCCACGGCCGCGATCAACCCCTCGAGCGCATAGCCCTGCCCCGCCAACCACGCCTGATCGTAATAGGTCGTTGCATACCGCTCGCCCCCATCACACAAGATCGCCACGATCGAACCTGACTCCCCAGCCGCTTTCATCTGCTGCGCCGCCATTAATGCGCCAATCAGGTTGGTCCCGCTGGAACCGCCGACTCTCCGCCCCAGGCGCTCAGCCAGGTAATGCATGGCCGCCAGCGACAGCGCATCCGGCACCTTGACCATCGCATCAATCACCTTGGGCAAAAACGACGCCTCGACCCGTGGCCGGCCAATGCCTTCGATCCGCGAACCACAGTCCAGGCGCAGGCTGGCGTCACCGCTCTGGTAGAAATCGAAAAACACCGAGCGCTCGGCATCGGCACACAACACGCGGGTACAGTGCTGGCGATAACGCACATAACGACCCAGGGTGGCGGTGGTGCCGCCGGTACCGGGGCTGGAAATCAACCAGCTCGGTTCCGGGTGCCGCTCAAAGCGCATCTGTTGGAAGATCGACTCGGCGATGTTGTTGTTCGCCCGCCAGTCGGTGGCACGCTCGGCATAAGTGAACTGATCCATGAAATGACCGCCGCTTTCCTGGGCCAGGCGTTCGGACTCGGCGTAGATCTGCGTGGGATCCTGTACCAGATGGCTTTTGCCGCCGTAGAAGGCAATCTGCGCGATCTTTTCCTGGGATGTCGTGGCGGGCATCACCGCAATGAACGGCACCCCGAGCAGCCGGGCAAAATACGCTTCGGAAATCGCCGTCGAACCGCTGGATGCTTCAATGACCGGTGCACCCGGCTTGAGCCAGCCATTGCACAGCGCGTACAGGAACAGCGAACGGGCCAGCCGATGTTTCAGGCTGCCGGTGGGGTGGCTGGATTCATCCTTGAAGTACAACTCGATGCCCGGCAGGCCCGGCAGCGGTAACGGAATCAGATGCGTGTCAGCACTGCGTTGGAAGTCCGCTTCGATGATGCGAATGGCTTCGCGGGCCCAGGGACGGTGGTCGCTCATAAGGAAGAACTCTAAGGATTTCAGTACCGATCTTAGGATGTTTCCTACACTGCACACAGATACAGTGACGACTCAATTGGACACACAATTGCTAGGCTTTGGCGCTACGCCACCCTACCCCATCTCTTATAACAAATAAGAATATAACTTTTGTTTTAACAACTAACGGTACGGGTTAGGGTACCCACCTATTGAACCTGGATTGGAGAGCATCCCTTGCCTCTGCGTAGCACTTTTACCCGTTTCTTCCAGCTGGAAGCCGCCAGCGGCCTGTTGCTGATCGCTGCTGCCGCCTTCGCTCTGATCATCAACAACTCTCCGTTGTCGCACCTGTATGGCGCGTTTCTCGACGTGCCGGTGGTGGCCCAGATTGGCGCGCTGCAAATCGCCAAGCCCGCGCTGCTGTGGATCAACGATGGCCTGATGGCCCTGTTCTTCCTGCTGATCGGCCTGGAGGTCAAGCGCGAGCTGCTTGACGGCCACCTGTCCAAGCCTTCGCAAGTGGTGCTGCCTGGCGCAGCCGCCATCGGCGGCATGGTGGTGCCGGCGCTGATCTACTGGGCGATCAACAAGGACTACCCCGCCGCCCTCTCCGGCTGGGCAATCCCGATGGCCACCGACATCGCCTTCGCGCTGGGCGTCCTGGCACTGCTGGGCAAGCGGGTGCCGGTGTCGTTGAAGCTGTTCCTGATGACCCTGGCCATCATCGACGACCTGGGCGCGATCATTGTTATTGCAGTGTTCTATTCCGCCGACCTGTCCGGTGCAGCCCTGGCCGGCGCGGGCGCCTGCCTGGTTGCCTTGATTGCAATGAACCGCCTGGGCGTGATCAAGCTCGGTCCCTACCTGATCATCGGCCTGATCCTATGGGTGTGCGTACTCAAGAGCGGCGTGCACGCCACCCTGGCCGGCGTGACCCTGGCGTTCTGCATCCCGATGCGCACCAGGAATGCCGAGCCCTCGCCGCTGCTTACACTGGAACACGCCCTGCACCCATGGGTGGCCTACGGCATCCTGCCGCTGTTCGCCTTCGCCAACGCCGGGGTGTCACTCACCGGGGTCAGCCTGGAGAGCTTCACCCACCACGTGCCGATGGGCATTGCCGCCGGCCTGCTGGTCGGCAAGACCGTCGGCGTGTTCGGCCTCACCTGGCTGGCCATCAAGACCGGCCTCGCAGCACTGCCCAGCGGCGCTAACTGGGGCCAGGTCTTCGGCGTGGCGATCCTGTGCGGCATCGGCTTCACCATGAGCCTGTTCGTCGGCTCCCTGGCGTTTGTGCCGGGTGCCAGTGAGTTTGCCGGGGAGGATCGAATGGGGATTCTGACCGGATCGATACTCGCAGCGTGTATCGGGTATGGGGTGACGGCGATGGCGAGTCGCAAAAAAGCCTGAGCCGACTGAAACGCAGCCCATAAAAAACCCCAACCGGTCACCCGGTTGGGGTTTTCTTTTGCCGGCTGCTTACCGGTCAGCGAGTAACGCGGCTGGTGCCATCAACGGTCATGATGCGGACGCGATCACCGATGCGGAAGATTTCATTTTCCTGCACGGCTTGCACGTAGGCGCGCATGCTGCCGTCGTCTTCGCGAACGGTGATTTCCACGCCCTGGGTGCGGGTCAGGCCCTCTTCGGTAGCCGAGCCCAGCAGGCCGCCGGCAACGGCGCCGATCACGGCAGTCACGATACTGCCACGGCCACCGCCGATGGCGCTGCCGCCAACACCACCGATGACCGCGCCGGCAGCGCCGCCGATTGGGGTCTTGGTGCCTTCGATTTTTACCGGACGCAGGGATTCAATGGTGCCCATGCGAACGGTCTGTACACGACGCGCTTCGTCACGGGAGTACGAGTCGCCGGTCAGACTCGAGGCGCAGCCACCCAGCAGCAACGACAGCGTGGTAAAGCAGGCAACCAGTAAAACGGACTTACGCATAGCATCAACTCCAAAGGACAGGTATTCATTAGACGCTGCAGCTTGACGCCTGTCACGACAAGCCCGGCAGGAAATTGCTTTCATTCAGCCTCAGTACAGACTGCCCGTAGCCAAAATACCGACCAACGGTAGCACTCTCATCGTAACCAGGAACTTCATGGACTATTTCATCATTGTAGTCATTACCGTCGCCGGCCTGTACTTCCACGGCTGGCTGTACCTGCGTATCAGACGCTGGATAGACCGCGACCTGGCACTGTCCCTCGCAGGCGACGACCTGCACAAGCGTGCCTATATGTTGCAACAACTGGAGCAGGCACGGGCGTCGAAGATCAAGCGAGGCGATTTGCCGCAGTGGCTGAAGAACGCCGCACAGCACTACACAGCCGAAGCCTCTTCAACAGAGACTTCGGTGTGATCGACATCATTCCAGTGGGGTGACGAAAGGTGCCGCTCAGGGCGCCAGGCGCTCGCGGGTCCATTCGGTCCCTTGCAGGCGGTAGTTCAGGCGGTCATGCAGGCGGCTGGCGCGGCCTTGCCAGAACTCGATGCGCTCCGGCAGCAGGCGATAGCCACCCCAATGCTCGGGGCAGTCGGGCTGGGTATCGCTGAAACGCTGTTCCGTGGCCTTGAGCAGGTCCTGCAGTTCTTCACGGTCACGAATGACCTGGCTCTGCGGGGAAGCCCAGGCGCCTAAACGACTGCCCAGGGGGCGGACCTGATAATAAGCGTCGGACTCCTCAGGGGTGACCTTGACCACCCTTCCTTCAATACGCACCTGGCGCTCCAGGGTCGGCCAGAAGAACGTCATGGCCGCAAACGGCCGCGCCGCAAGCTGTTCGCCCTTGGCGCTCTGATAGTTGGTGAAGAAGGTAAAGCCCTGCGCATCCAGGCCCTTGAGCAGCAGGATGCGGCAGTGCGGACGACCGTCCTGGTCGACCGTAGCCAGGGTCATGGCATTGGCTTCCACCGGTGGCTGCTCGGTTTTCACCGCATCGGCAAACCACTGGTGGAATAACGCAAACGGTTCATTCGGGGCCTGGGCCTCGCTCAAACCGTCCCGTGTGTAGTCACGGCGCATATCGGCCAGTGCCTGGGTCATGCGGCTTTATCCTTGTGGTTCAGCGGATCAGTTTTTCGCCTGGTCATTCGCAGCCGGTGCGGCAGCCTTGGCTTTGGCCGGGGCCGGTTTCTTCGCAGCAGGCTTGGCCGGGGCTTTTTTAGCCGCGGGCTTGGCAGCAGCCTTTTTAGCCGCGGGTGCCTTTTTAGCCGGGGCCTTGGCGGCCGGGGCCGGTGCTGGAACGTTCTGCACCGCAACCATTTCGGCTACAGGCGGGGTCTTGCCCGATTGATACTTGCTCAACAGCGCCAGCATGGTCGTGCGCTGGGTGAACATGATTTCCATGCGGCGGTTCAGCGCGCGGCCCTGGGTGCTGTCGTTGGCGGCACGTGGCATCAGGTCACCCATGCCACGCAGCATCAGGCGGTCCTGTTTCAGGCCGCTGAGGCTGAAGATCGAGGCAATGGACTGCGCGCGTTCCTTGGTCAACGCCTGGCTGGCAGGCGCGGTACCGGTGGCATCCACGTGACCCAGCACCAGCACGGCGGTTTTTGGATCGGCTTCAACCGCCTTGGCGACGCGAGTGAACGGCCCCAGGGTAACCGGCAGCAGCATCGCCGGGCGTTTCGGGTTGTAAGAGCCGTCTACCGGAGCAATCACCACGAGTACGTTATCGCGACGTTCCAGTTGCAGGTTGCTGTCCTTGATGGCGGCGCGCAGGCGCGGCTCGTAGTCGTCCAACCAGGCCTGGGTGATTTTCGGGTCAGGCATTGGCACATTGGTCACGTCGACCTTGGCCAATGGCTTGGGTTTGCTTTCGAACGGCCACCACCAATGGGTTTCGCTGTCGGTCTTGGCGACGGCAGGCGCGGCATCTGGAGCCGGGGTCGCGGCCTTGAGGTCGGCTTTCAGGTCAGCCTTGGCATCAGCGGCCTTCTCGTCGGCGCTCTTGGAGGAGAACGGCCACCAGCTGGAACCGGTGTCAGCCTTGGCGGCCGGCGCTGGCGCGGAGGCGACAGGCGCAGCAGCAGCAGCTACAGGTGCGGCAGGCTTGGCGCCGGCAGCTGGCTTGGCATCCGGCTTGGCGTCGGTTTGGGTCACTGCGTCCTTGGTCGTGGCCTTATCCGATCCAAATGACCACCAATGCCCACCCTCGGCATCATTTTGTGGAGTTTGTGCGCAACCGGTAATAGTGAGGCAAAGCGCCAGTGCCAAGGACTTGTTCGATAACATGAGATATCCACAAAATGAGAAAAGAAACGGGGGTCTCGATGACCCGTTAAACAGACGCTTACAGAACATTAAAGTTACATCATTTCGTTCAGCGCCTTCTTATAGTTGCCTTTGTAACAAAAAAATGTGAAACGGCAAGGGGTTTACAGACAACCGGCCAATATTCCGACCAACTTCTGTGCCCGCGGGTCCATAAGTACATAAGGCCCCAATGTATTAGTCACGAAACCAAACGCTACATCATGCTCAGGATCGGCAAAACCCACCGAGCCGCCGGCGCCTGGATGCCCGAACGCACGGGCGCCAAGGCCAAATGTAGCATTGGGCAACTGTGGTTGATCCAACATGCAGCCCAGCCCGAAGCGGGTTTGTGTCAATAATGTTTTATCCGGCCCGATACTGTGTTCACGGGTCAATTCTTCGAGCATGTCGGCTTCCAACAAACTACCGTCCAACAAACCACTATAAAAACCCGCCAGACTACGCGCATTACCGTGACCATTTGCCGCCGGCTGCTGCATGCGTCGCCATTCAGGTTTATTAGTACTGGTGAGAATAGACGGCGGGTTGGCAAATGCCCGCGTCGTCATGGCGGTGGGCTCGCGCATCATTACTTGCAGTAAACGCTGCGCGGCTTCATCGCCCATATTGCCTTTGCTGCGCGCTATATGTGCAACACGATAAAACTCTTCGTCGGCCAGGCCCACGTGGAAGTCCAGCCCCAGCGGCCGTGCCACCCGCGCCACAATGGACTCACCCGGCCCACGCCCATCGGCGCGGCGCAGCAATTCGCCAACCAGCCAACCATAGGTAATCGCCTCGTAGCCATGGCCCTGGCCCGGCGTCCACCAGGGGGCTTCGGCTGCCAGGGTGTCGACCATCAATTGCCAGTCGTACAAGGCTTCGGTGGGCAGCATCTCGTGGATGGCCGGCAACCCGGCCTGATGGCAGAGCAACTGGCGCAGCGTAATGTTTTCCTTGCCGGCAGCAGCGAACTCAGGCCAGTACCTGGCCACTGGCGCGTCCAATTGCAACTTGCCCTCGGCCACCAGTTGCAGGGCCGTGACAGCGGTGAAGGTCTTGGTGCAGGAAAACAGGTTGACGATGGTGTCGCTGTGCCAGGCCTCGGTACCGTCCTTGTCGGCGGTACCGGCCCACAGGTCAACGACGGTTTCGCCGCCGACCTGGATGCAGAGCCCGGCGCCACGCTCCTGCGGGTCATCGAACAACGCGGCGAACGCTTCACGCACCGCTTCGAACTGGAGCTCGTAATGACCTTGAACCTGCACCTAAGCCCCCTAGGAAAACACCGTAAAAAGTGGCCGACATTGTTCCAGCCATTGTGGGATTTGTGAACCCGTCAACAATGAATCAATGACCATTTCCCGAATGCCCACCGGCGTGTCCGGCGCCCTGCCCCGGGCCTTTGCCCTCGCGCCCAGGTTTGCTGCCTTCGCTTTCACGCGCGGTGCTGGCGGCCTTGGCCTTTTCCGCTTCCTTGCCCAGTTGATCCACCGCCGCCAGGTTGCTTCTACGCACACTGTCGACAAACCCCTGGAACGGTACGTCAGTGATGCCCACCAGGCCGAAGTGGCCGTTTTCACCGTCCAGCAACCGGCCGGTCACCGGCTGGTCCAGGTACTGGAACCAATGCACGCCGACAATGGACGGCTCGGCCATGGCTTGCTTGAGGAAGTTGGCATACGCCACGCCACGCTCTTCTTCCCTGGCCAACTGGGTCACGCCGCCCCAGAACGGGCCACGGTCCGCAGAGCCGAAGTTGAATTCAGTGATCAACACTGGTTTGTCCAGGGCGCGCAGCGCGGCAAAGTCATAGCCGTCCTGGGGTTTGAGCGTGTACATGTTGAAGCTCAGCACATCGCAATACTGCGCGCACGACGCCACGGCTTCCGGCGTACTCACCGCATAACGCCCACCCAGCAGCAGTTGGTTGGGTGCGTGCCATTTCAGCGAGTCGGAGATGGTCTTGAAGTAGGCATCGGCGAAGGTCTTCTGGAAGTATTTGAAGTCAGCTTCGATTTCCGGGTGTTCAGGGTTGGGCACCGGCGGCTCGAAGCCCGGATCTTCCATCAGCTCCCACCCCGCCAACTCGATGCCCCAGGCTTTCGACAGGCCTTGTTCGTTGCGGTACTTGTCACGCAATTGCTTGAGAAACGCGCGCTTGGCCGGTACGTCGGTGGTCATGCGCAAGGTGCCGTAGGCCAGGGCGTAGCGGGATTTCGGATCATCGCCGGGGCCGGCCCAGGCCAGTTCGTTATCGGCAAAGAAGCCGATCAGCCAGGGGTCGTCGCGGTGGTCGCGGGCGGCAATAGCCACCGCGCGTTCGGTCGCCATGGCGAAACGCGGATCGAACGGATCGGGCATGCCACCCCACCAGTCGGTACCGGTGCTGATGCTGGCGTAATCGCCGACAATCGACAACGGCAAGGTGTACGGCACACGATCGGCAGTGGCCAACGCGTCGTCGCTCCAGTTGCCCACGGTGTTGAAACCCCAGGCTTGCAGGCGATCGAGGGTATGGGTCACCCAGCGTTTCTGGTCGAACCCTTCGCCGCCATAAGTGCGCTGCAGGTTGGCGCCGTAGAAATCGTACCAACGCCCGGCAGCGAAGCCACGACCTTCGCCCGCACCATTGCCGGTGCGGTTATCGCCGCTGCCGTAGTACTTGTCGAAGGGTTCACCGGCCTTTGGCAGCGCCGCGAACATCCACTCGCGACCGGCCACGTAGGTCTGGCTGTTGTCCGGGGCCACGGTATTGACACCCAGGGAATAGAACGGATGGCCTTCCGGAGTCACCAGGTACCAGCGACCGTCGCGCTTTTCGGTGCGGAAAAAGCCACTGGCCTTGAACGCCGGCCCTTTGTTCCAGCCGCCGAACGTGTCCAAAGCGGATTTATCACGCGCGGCCAGCCAGCCCTGCAGTTGGGTTTGTTCCTTTGCCGCAGCCGCCTTGAGCTGTTCGTCGCTGCTGACCTTTTCCGGCCAGCGCGCACGGGTGGACTGACCATAGGTATCCACCAGTTCGCTGTAGGCCGCCTTCAGCACCGGCTCGCTGTTCTGCACACCAAAGCGTTCCAGCAGGATGCTTTGCGCGACGTTGGGCTTGATCATCGACAGGGTCACCGAGACCACCTGGCTACGGTCGATCTCGCCGGCGCTGCTGGCCAGCAACACGCGCTGGCCATCCACGGTGATCGGCATCGGCGGGCCGGCCTTCATGCCCTGGCTCAACGGCGAGTTGGCTTGCAGCGGGACCAGCAAGGTCTGGGCGGGGCCGGCCGGCAGGTCGATGCGGCTGACCAGGGTCTTGCCATCGCTGCTCTGCACCTTGACGTAGAGGGTCAGCGCCCAGTCCATGGCACTCTGGATACGCAGGCTCATGGCGCCGGACTGCGACCAGTCCCAGGCACCGGCCTGTGGGCTGAGCACCAGGCTCGGCTCGGCGGCCGGGTTGAAGGTGATGCGACGCAACACCTCGCCTTCGGGGGTTTGTTCGGCGTTGTATTGCGGCAGGCTGGCGTCCTGGGTCGCCACCTTGACCACATCGGCAGGCCGGACGAAGTTGAACAATGTCTGTTGCCCCGCGGGCGCGGCCATCAACGGCGCAGTGAACAGCAGGGCAAAAAGGGCGGGCAGCGTGCGAATCATACGAACAAGGTTCTCCCAAACGGCCGGTAAATAGCCTGATGACATAAATCGATAGCAGTGAGATAGACCACGAAGTGGGCGAATTCGCCCACGATGGTTTAAGAAATTTCGCGCCGGAACGGCGGCAACGCATTCAGGATCGCCTTGCCGTAGCGCTGGGTCACCAGGCGGCGGTCGAGCAAGGTGATGGTGCCCCGGTCTTCCTCGGTACGCAGCAAGCGACCGCAGGCCTGCACCAGCTTCAAGGAAGCATCCGGCACCGAGATCTCCATGAACGGGTTACCGCCCCGCGCTTCGATCCATTCGGCCAACGCGGCCTCGACCGGATCATCCGGCACCGAGAACGGGATCTTGGCGATCACCACGTGTTCGCAGTAGGCGCCGGGCAAGTCCACGCCTTCGGCGAAACTCGCCAGGCCGAACAGCACGCTGGAATCCCCGCCATCGACACGCGCCTTGTGCTTGTTCAGGGTTTCCTGCTTGGACAGGTTGCCCTGGATAAACACCTGCTTGCGCCAGTCGCGGTCGAGGCCGTCGAACACGTCCTGCATCTGTTTGCGCGACGAGAACAACACCAGGGTGCCGCGCGAACCTTCCACCAGGGAGGGCAGGTCGCGGATGATCGCAGCGGTGTGCGCCGGCGCATCCCGTGGATCGGCCTTGAGATCGGGCACCCGCAGCACACCGGCGTCGGCATGGTGGAACGGGCTTGGCACCACCGCCGTGACGGCCTTTTTCGGCAGCCCCGCGCGCATGCGGAAGCGGTCGAAGGTGCCCAGGGCGGTCAGCGTGGCGGAGGTCACCAGGCAGCCATACGCCACGTTCCACAGGTTACGGCGTAGCATCTCGGCGGCAAGGATCGGGCTGGCGTTGACCTCGATATCAAACAACGCACCGCTTTCCGACAGGGTCAGCCAGCGGGCCATGGGCGGGTTGTCTTCCGGGTCTTCGACGGTAAAGGCCGTCCACAGCTCCCAGTTGCCCTGGGAACGGGACAACAGGCTGCCGAACAGCGGGTACCACTCTTCGGCCTGGTTGCTGGCGATGCCGATATTGACCTCACCGTCCATGCCTTCCTTGAGCAAGTCAGTCAGGCGGGTAAACAGGTCGGTAAGACGGGAAAAGCCTTTCTTCAGCTCGATGCCCATTTCGCGCATATGCTCGGGGATCATCCCGCCGACAAAGCGGTGGCGCGGGCGCTCACGGCCTTCCACATCTTCGCCGGGCTTGAAGTCGGCCACCTGTTCGCAGGCGCTGAACATGAACTGTTGCTGGGTCTTGATCTCCCGCGCCAGCTCCGGCACCTGTTCGATCAGCTTGCCCAGATCGCCGGGCAGCGGATGCTGGGCGAGCAATTTGGTCAGATTCTTCGCGGTGGTTTCCAGCCAGTCGGCGGTGGAGCGCAGGCGCGTGTAATGGGCGAAGTGGCCGATAGCCTTGTCGGGCAGGTGATGGCCTTCGTCGAACACGTAAAGGGTGTCTCGCGGGTCCGGCAACACGGCACCGCCGCCCAGGGCCAGGTCGGCCAGGACCATATCGTGGTTGGTAACGATCACGTCGACCTTGCCCATACCTTCGCGGGCCTTGTAGAAGGCGCACTGGCCAAAGTTGGGGCAATGGCGGTTGGTGCACTGGCTGTGGTCGGTGGTCAGGCGCGCCCAATCGGCATCTTCGAGGGCGGTGGGCCAGCTGTCGCGGTCGCCGTCCCATTTATTGCCGGCCAGTTTCTCGATCATGCTGGTAAACAGCTTCTGGCTGACCTCATCCACCTCGATCTTGAAACCTTCTTCCTCGAACAGCGACGCCGTGGCGGTTTGCGCGTGGCCTTCCTGCAGCAGCACGTCGAGCTTGGACAGGCACATGTAGCGGCCACGGCCCTTGGCCAGGGCGAAGGTGAAGTTCAGGCCGCTGTTGCGCATCAGGTCGGGCAGGTCTTTGTAGACGATCTGCTCCTGCAGGGCGACGGTGGCGGTGGCGATCACCAGGCGCTTGCCGGCGGCCTTGGCGGTCGGGATCGCAGCCAGGCTGTAGGCCACGGTCTTGCCGGTACCGGTACCGGCTTCGACGGCCACGACGGCGGGCTCACCTTCGCGGCGGCCTTCGTCATCGGTGTCGATATCCCCGAGGACCTTGGCCACTTCGGCGATCATCAGGCGTTGGCCGTAGCGCGGTTTCAAGCTCTTGGCTTCGAGAAAACGCGTGTAGGCGCCCTGGATCGTGGTTTTGAGTTCAGTGCTGATCATGGATAGTCGGGCGCAAAAAACGCTGGATAAATTTTCAGTGGTTCGGATCGGCAGCTATCATACCCCGCTAATTAATCCCGCGCAGAACGGAGTACCACAATGACCGCGTTTAGCCTCGTTTACACCCTGCATGTATTGGCCGCCCTGATCTGGGTCGGCGGCATGTTTTTCGCCTGGATGATCCTGCGCCCCGCCGCTGTGGCGGCCCTTGAGGGCCCTGCCCGACTCAAGCTGTGGGCCAATGTGTTTCAACGTTTTTTCGTGTGGGTATGGGTGGCAGTGCTGGTTTTGCCGATCAGCGGCGTCGGCCTGCTGCACCTGCGCTTCAGCGGGTTTGAAAGCGCACCGCGCTATGTGCAGGTGATGATGGGTTTGTATCTGGTGATGACGGCGTTGTTTATCCGTATCCAGGCGCTGAAGTTTCCGCAACTGAAGGCGGCGGTGGCGGCTGAGGATTGGCCGGCGGGTGCGGCTGCACTGGGGCAGATTCGCAAGTTGGTGGGAATCAACCTGATCGTGGGATTGGTGGTGGTGGCGATTGCATCGGCTCGGCCGATGTTTTGAGTACAGCCGCAAGCTGCAAGCTCGAAGCTTGCAGCTCTTTAAAGCTTAGAGCCGCTGAATAGTCACGGTACCCGCAGGCCCAGCTGGCCCCGGCTGCCCTTCCAACCCTGGCCGGCCCTTCTCGCCACCCTCGGTGCGGTACACCAGGCAACCTTTGGACTCCCCGCCTTTGCCCGGCTTGCCGGCCGTGCCGGCCAAACCGCCAGCCCCGCCATCCACCCAGACCTTGATGTGTTCCGCCGGGAAGTCCTTCGGCAACTCCACGCGCACCTGTGCACCCGCTCCACCCGGCAGGCCATCGCCGCCGTTATCGCCATTGAAACCGCGCCCCGCCGAGCCCCAGGTGCACCCAGGATCCACGCCATTGGCGCCATCCAGCCCGGCATACCCTTGGGCACCGGCGCCGCCACGGGCATCCACCGAGAGTTCTTCGGCCGTCAGCGAGTTGATGCGCAAGGTCAGGTCACGCCCGGCCTTGGCCGGTTTTTCATGGGTGCCGGGGGCACCGCGCGAGGTGATCTGGCTGCCCTGCTCAAGTTGCGCATGCCGCACCTGCAATTGCAGCGCGGTATTGCCAGGCACAATCGCGATGCGTGCGTCGCGGCCCAGGTGCAGTTCATCCACCGTGACTTGGCTGATGGTAGCCGGAATCAGCAACGTGCCGTAGTCCGCCACGTCCAGGCGCTCCAGTTGCAACACGCTGGTGCTGGAGGGAAGGCGCATCAATGAGTTGGTTTCGACACTGACGCTCTGGGCCAGGGCAACGGGGCTGACCAACAGGGCCAACAGAAAAACCTTACGCATCATGGGGCTCCTGAATGTTTTCAAATTTTTCTTTGGACGCACAGTAACGACTTCTACAGGCGATTTGCCAGTGAAGGTTCAAAAAACTTGAGCAGGGAGCGGTTCAAGCGAGGGTGGCCGGCAATGCCCCTGTGGATCCCACAGGGGCAAGGGCTGTCAGCGGTTGATCTGGATTTCCGTGCGGCGGTTCAGGGCGCGGCCTTCAGCGGTCTTGTTGTCGGCGACCGGATGGCTTTCGCCCGCCCCGGTGACAGACACAAAGGCACTGCGGGGCACCCCGGCGCCGATCAGGTAATCGGTGACCGAATGGGCACGTTTTTCCGAGAGTTTCTGGTTGTAGGCATCTTTACCGACGCTGTCGGTGTGACCACTGACCCGTAGCTGGGCGCTCGGGGCTTCCTGTTTCAGGCGCGTGGCAATGGTGTCGAGTTTGGTTTTATCCGCTGCCGTCAACTTGGCCGAGTCGAACTGGAAGTGCACATCGCGAATCACGATGGTTTCTTCCTTGACCACCACCACCTCCTCAACCACCGCCGCCGGCGGTGCCGGAGGGCAACCATTGGCGTCGACCTGCACGCCTTTCGGGGTGCCCGGGCACTTGTCGCGGCTGTCCGGCACGCCATCGCCATCTTCGTCGCCATCGCCGTGCACCCAGCAATAGGCGCCGGCCATGCCGCCGACCAGCAACGCGCCATAGCCTGCGTAGGCCGAGCTTTCAGTCGCACCGATCGCTGCACCGGTCACACCGCCGACAGCGGCACAGGTAGGCCAATCGGTTTTTTGCAAGCCTGCGCAACCTGTCAATACTCCGGTTAGCAGAACCAAGGGTAGAGCTGTCCGCATGATGCTCATCTGACTTTCTCCTGAAGGGATCGGCGGGGGCCGATGGGTGGAGTAAAGACCGCTCTTTTCAACTGTGCCACTACGCCAAGCCCCGTATTCATTGGGGATCGCCGCCCACGCAGGACTTTTCGCAACCGCCCGCCCTAGGCCCGCACGCTCAGCCGCGCTAGTCTCTACGGTCCTGATGTGAGGATTTCTGATGACCGCTGGTATTTCTTCCCGTACGCCCCAGCAAGCCTTGGCTGCACTGCTGGATCTGCACCAGCCAAAACGCCTGTTGCTGTTGGGTGCCAGCCAGTTCCCGGCGCTGGATGCATTTAAAGCCGCACACCCGGAGACCCAGGTGTTTTGCGCCGACCCAGGGCCATTGCCGCAAGCACTGGCGGCCCAGCGGTTTGACCTGGCGCTGGTGGTCGATTGCCTCGAGCACCTGCCAAAACCCCAAGGCCTGACCCTGCTCGGCGGTATCCGCAACCTCAACGCCAGCCGCATTGCGGTGCTGGTGGACCTGGGCGCCTGCGGCTGGAAGGAAACCGACTTCTTCTCCCTGGCCCTCCAGGCCGGCGAGCGTTTCCAGCGCGATGAGCAAGTGCTGACGCTGTTTACCTACGATCTGCTTGACTATAAACAGGTGCCGGACTGGCTCAACGCCCGTTTCTGGGCTAACCCGGAAAACTTCGGAAAGTATTGGTGGTAATTAATGAGTACATCCATTTGCCCCTGCGGCAGTGGCAACCTGCTGGATGCCTGCTGCGGCCATTATCACGCCGGGCACCCGGCGCCCTGTGCCAGCGCCCTGATGCGTTCACGCTACAGCGCCTATGTGCTGGGCCTGGTGGACTATCTGGTCGCAACCACTTTGCCCGCGCAACAGGCTGGCCTGGACCGTGAGGCCATCGCCGCCTGGAGCGCCCAGAGCACCTGGCTCGGCCTGGAAGTTGAAAGTTCCGAGGTGTTCGGCGGCCAGCCGGAACACGCCTTCGTGACCTTCACCGCACGCTGGCATGACAGCACCGGCGAACATAGCCACCGCGAGCAGTCCTCTTTCGTACAGAATGAAGGGCGCTGGTACTTCATCGACCCCACGGTGGAAGTGAAAACCGGACGCAACGATGCGTGCCTGTGCGGCAGTGGGCAAAAATTCAAGAAGTGTTGTTCCAGCTATCTCTAACTACCACAGGACTCACGCCATGCTTCGGATCTACAGCTTGATGCTGGCGTTAACCTTCGGCCTGACCGGTTGCGCCTCCTGGTTCGAAGACGATTCGCCCCCGCCCCACGTTTCCCTGGTGAAAGTCGAAGTGGTGCGGGCCAAGCTGCTGGAGCAGAAATTCAAGCTGTACTTTCGCGTGGATAACCGCGACGACTCGGACCTGACCGTGCGTGGGCTGATCTACAAGGTCACCCTGGATGATTTTGTGCTCACCGAAGGCGAGTCCAATGAATGGCTGACGGTACCGCCCAAGGGCCATGCATTTTTCAAGGTGTCGGTGCGCACCAACCTCTGGCCGCAGATCCGCGATGTGGTGCAGATGCTGAAAAAACCCGACCAGCCTGTGCCGTATCGCCTGGAGGGTGAACTGAAAACCGGATTATTCATCGGTTATGACGTGCAGGTGAACCACAATGGCGAGATAATCCCCGGCGATTTTATTCCGGAGCGACATCGATGACTCAGCAACCCCATGTCCATGGTCCTGACTGCAACCACGATCACGATCACCATGATCACGACCACGGCCATGTCCACGGCCCGAACTGCGGCCACGCTCACCAGGAGCCGGTGCGCAACGCATTGAAGGACGTTGGTCGCAACGATCCTTGCCCGTGCGGCAGTGAGAAGAAATTCAAGAAGTGCCACGGCGCGTAAATCGCGCTGAGGGCCCACGTGTGTGTGAGGGAGTTCACTCCCTTCCACAGCTGCATCGCATTCCAAATCGAAAGCGTCTAAGGGTAGACGCAAATGTTTGATTGAATTTCTACCCTCCCACCTTTACCTATACCTACAGGCATTCGCTCAAGCATCACCACTTTTGGAGAGCTTCATGATCGACCTGTATTACTGGACCACCCCCAACGGTCACAAAGTATCGCTGTTCCTGGAAGAAGCCGGTCTGCCCTACAACGTGCACCCGATCAACATCGGCCAGGGCGACCAGTTCAAGCCGGACTTCCTGAAGATTGCCCCCAACAACCGCATCCCGGCCATCGTCGATCAGAACCCGAGCGACGGCGGCGCGCCGATCTCGCTGTTTGAATCCGGCGCGATCCTGCTGTACCTCGCGGAAAAAACCGGCCAATTCATTCCAAAAGACCTGCGCGGTCGCCAGGAAGCCCTGCAATGGTTGTTCTGGCAAATGGGCGGGCTCGGGCCGATGGCGGGTCAGAACCATCATTTCAGCCAGTTCGCACCGGAGAAAATCCCCTACGCGATCAAGCGCTACGTAGATGAAACCGCCCGTCTATACGGTGTGCTGGACCGACGTCTGGCGGACCGTGCGTTCGTGGCGGGTGAGGACTACAGCATTGCCGATATGGCGATCTATCCGTGGATCGTTTCCCACAAGTGGCAGAGCCAGCGCCTGGAAGATTTCCCACACGTTCATCGCTGGTTCAATAGCATCAAGGAACGGCCAGCGACGGTTCGGGCGTATGAATTAGTCCAAAAGGTCAATCCGCCTAAATCCTGACCTGAAGTCGTGCGCGGTCAACAGGTGGGAGGGGCGGTGCGACTCAAGATCTAACGCTTTACCCAAACTCCTGCTTGCGTCGTTTCACCGCGCTCACTAACGTAGCGCCTTTACTGACGCTACCCCCCGCAGGAGCTTTGCCATGGCCTCGCCAGCCCTCTCACATTTTCTTCCCCGGTTCGGCGTTGCCGCGGCAGTGGCCAGTGCATTAAGCCTGGCCGGTTGCCAGCTCCAGAGCACCCAGGACACCCTGCCGCCAGTGGCCGGCGTACAGCCGATCAAGGGCCTCGCACAGAATGTTTCGATACGCCGCAACGCCCAGGGCATGCCGCTGATCGAAAGCAACACCTTCCACGACGCGCTGTTCAGCCTCGGTTATGTGCACGCCAGTGACCGCATCACCCAGATGGTCAGCCTGCGCCTGCTGGCCCAGGGCCGCCTGGCGGAGATGTCCGGGCCCGAGGTGCTGGATGTGGACCGCTTCATGCGCGCGGTCAACCTGAAAAAAAGCGCCGGCGAGCTGTACAACGCCTCGTCGCCGCGTCTCAAGCGCTTCTTCGAAGTGTATGCCCGTGGCGTCAACGCCTACCTGTTCCGCTACCGCGACAAGCTGCCGCCGGACCTGGCCCAGACCGGCTACAAGCCTGAGTACTGGAAGCCGGAAGATTCGGCGCTGCTGTTCTGCCTGCTGAATTTCAGCGAGTCGGCCAACCTGCAGGAAGAGCTGGCGTCGTTGCTGCTGGCGCAAAAGGTCGGCGTGGACAAACTCGCCTGGCTGACACCGAGCGCGCCGGATGAGCCGATCCCCCTGGCCGAGGCCGAGAAACTCAAGGGCGTGAACCTCAGCCAGATCACCGGCCTGGCCGGGCTGGACGCGGTCAGCCAGCAATTGAGCAGCCTCAACTCGCTGGCGGTTACCACGTCGAGCAACTGGGCCATCGGCCCGCAACGCAGCCGCAGCGGCAAGAGCCTGCTGGCAGGCGACCTCGCCGCCCAGCCGCAAGCACCCTCGCCGTGGAACTACGTGCAGATTCGCGCACCGAAATACCAGGCCGTCGGCGCCTCGATTGCCGGCCTGCCGACCCTGTTGTCCGGTTTCAACGGCAACGTGGCGTGGAGCATGAGCACGGTCAAGGGCGATACCCAGGACCTGTTCCTGGAGAAGGTCAAACGCCAGGGCAGCGCGTTGTACTACGAGAACAACGGAAAATGGCTGCCGGCAGCAGTGCGTAATGAAACCTTCTTCGTCAAGGGTCAACGCTCGATTCGCGAAGTGGTGTACGAAACCCGCCACGGCGCCCTGCTCAACAGCAGCCAGGCCCTGACCAGCGGTTTTGGCCTGGCCCTGCAAACCGCCGACTTCAAGGATGACAAGAGCCTCGACGCGTTCTTCGACCTCTCCCGCGCGCAAAACGCCGGCAAGGCCTCGGACGCAACCCGCAACATTCGCGCCATTGCCTTGAACATGGTCTTCGCCGACGCCGGCAGCATTGGCTGGCAGGTCACCGGCCGCTTCCCCAACCGCCGCGAAGGCGAAGGCCTGCTGCCCTCGCCCGGTTGGGATACACGCTTTGACTGGGACGGTTACGCCGACGCGATGCTGCACCCCTATGACCAGGACCCGGCCCAAGGCTGGATCGGCACCGCCAACCAACGCACCGCGCCGCGCGGCTACGGCATGCAGCTGTCCAACTCCTGGGATGCGCCGGAGCGCAGCGAGCGCCTGGCGCAACTGGCCAATGCGGGCAAGCATGACAGCCGCAGCATGATCGCCATGCAATACGACCAGACCACCACCTTTGCCGCCAAGCTCAAGACCATGTTCCAGGCGCCGGGTATGGCCCAGCCATTGAAGCAGGCGATTGATGCGTTGCCGGCGGCCGACCAGGCCAAGGCACGGGAAGCACTGAAGCGCCTGATGGCCTTCGACGGCCGCCTGGTGTCGACGTCCGCCGACGCGGCGCTCTACGAACTGTTCCTGCAGGAAAGCACCCGGCAGATCTTCCTCGACGAACTGGGGCCGGAAAACAGTGCCAGCTGGAAAGCCTTTGTCAGCAACGCCAACCTGTCCTATGCCGCCCAGGCCGACCACCTGCTGGGCCGCGAAGACAGCCCGTTCTGGGACGACGTGCGCACCGCGCAGAAAGAAGACAAACCTACCATCCTCGCCCGCAGCCTGGCCGCCGCGATCAGCGCTGGCGAGAGCCAACTGGGTGCTGACCACAAGGCCTGGCAGTGGGGCAAGCTGCACAGCACCACCTGGAAAAACACCAGTGGCCAAGTGATTCGCGGCCCGCTGGCGTCCGGTGGCGACCACAACACCTTGAACCCGGCACCGTACAGCTGGGGCCAGGACTTCAACACCACCCAGGTGCCGGCGCTGCGCATGATCGTCGACTTCGGCCAGGTGGAACCGATGATGGGCCAGGGAGGCATCGGCCAGTCCGGCAACCCGGCCAGCCCGAACTACGCCAACGGCATCGACCCGTCGCTCAAGGCGCAATACCTGAGCTTCCCGATGCAGCCGCAGAACTTCGAGAAAGTATATGGGAAGGCCAGGTTGACCCTGACCCCAGGCAAGTGACCTGACTTCAACCTGACAAAACCTGATCCAAATGTGGGAGGGGGCTTGCCCCCGATGGCGGTGTATCAGTCACCGATGTTTTGACTGAACCACTGCTATCGGGGGCAAGCCCCCTCCCACATTTTGCCCACATGCATTCCGATAGAACTTCTGCGCTCGCCCCCGCCTCATACCTGATAAGCCCATCGCCCCGGTCACCCCATGGACCTTGTCATCGCCCGGCCCGAAGGCCTCTACTGCCCCGCCGGAGATTTCTACATCGATCCCTGGCGCCCGGTGGAACGCTCTGTCATCACCCACGCCCACGGCGACCACGCCCGCACGGGCAATCAACACTACCTGGCTGCCGCCCCTGGCGAGGGCATCCTGCGCTCGCGCCTGGGCCAGGACATCAACCTGCAAACCCTGGCCTATGGCGAAAAACTCGTCCACCACGGCGTGACCCTGAGTTTCCACCCCGCCGGGCATGTACTCGGCTCGGCCCAGGTGCGCCTGGAATACCAGGGCGAAGTCTGGGTGGCGTCCGGCGACTACAAAGTGGAACCGGACGGCACCTGCGCGCCTTTCGAACCGGTGCGTTGCCATACCTTTATCACCGAATCCACCTTCGGCCTGCCGATCTACCGCTGGCAGCCCCAGGCGCAGATCTTCGCCGGGATCAACGACTGGTGGCAGGCCAATATCGCCGCCGACAAAGCCAGTGTGTTGTTCTGTTATTCCTTCGGCAAAGCCCAGCGCATCCTGCATGGTATCGACGCCAGCATCGGGCCGATCCTCAGCCATGGCGCGGTCGAGCCGCTGAACCGGGTGTACCGCGAGGCCGGCATTTATATCCCCGAAACCCTCTACGCCGGCGATTTCAAAAAGACCGACCCATTGCTGCGCCAGGCCCTGATCATCGCGCCGCCGTCCGCCGGTGGCAGCAGTTGGATCAAGCGCTTCGGCGACTACAGCGATGCCTTCGCCAGCGGCTGGATGCGCCTGCGCGGTACCCGGCGGCGGCGCGGGGTGGATCGAGGGTTCGTGCTGTCGGACCACGCCGACTGGCCCGGGCTGCTGTGGGCCATCGAACAAACCGGCGCCGAACGGGTGATGGTCACCCACGGCTCTGTCGGTGTATTGGTACGCCACCTGCGGGAAAAAGGCCTGGATGCCCAGGGCTTCACCACCGAATACGGCGATGACGAAGAGGAGGCCACGGCATGAAAGCCTTCGCCGAGCTGTACGCCAACCTCGACGCCACCACCTCCAGCAATGCCAAGCTCGCGGCCCTGCAAGCCTACTTCCTGCAAGCGCCGCCTGAAGACGCTGCGTGGGCGGTGTATTTCCTGTCCGGCGGACGACCGCGGCAATTGGTACCGACGCGTCTGCTGCGGGACATGGCCACCGAAGCATCCGGCATCGAGCCGTGGCTGTTCGAAGAAAGCTACCAATCGGTAGGCGACCTGGCTGAGACGATTTCCCTGCTCCTGCCGGAATCCACCTACACCTCCGAGGACGGCCTCGCCGTGTGGCTGGAAGAAAAACTCCTGCCGCTGCGTGGCCTGTCGCCCCTGGACCTGGCCGAACGGTTGCCAGCGTTATGGGCGCAACTGGACCAACCGAGCCTGATGGTGTGCATCAAGTTGATCACCGGCAGCTTTCGCGTCGGCGTGTCCAAATTGCTGGTCACCCGCGCGCTCGCCGCCATGGCCGACCTCGACAGCAAGCGCGTCGCGCAGCGATTGGTGGGCTACACCGATTTATCCAACCGACCGACAGCCGAAGGCTACCTCAAGCTGATCGCCGCCGAATCATCCGACGAGCATGCGCAACGGGGCGGACAGCCTTATCCGTTTTTTCTCGCTCACGGGTTGTCGCAGCCGGTGGAGCAGTTCGACGCGTTGCTCGGCGCCCCTGAAGACTGGCAGGTGGAATGGAAGTGGGACGGCATTCGCGCGCAACTGGTCAAGCGCGAAGGTCGGCTGTGGATCTGGTCGCGGGGCGAAGAGCTGGTGACCGAGCGCTTCCCCGAACTGCACAGCCTGGTCAGTGGGCTGCCCGATGGCACGGTGATCGATGGCGAGATCGTGGTGTGGAAGGACTCGGTACAACCCTTCGCCCTTCTGCAGCAGCGCATTGGCCGCAAGACCCTGAGCAAAAAAGTGCTCGACGATGCCCCGGTTGCGGTCCTCGCCTATGACCTGCTGGAACATCAAGGCGACGACTGGCGCAACCACCCCCAGGCCGAACGTCGCGCCCAACTGGAACAGGTGATTGCCCAGTGCAACCAACCCGTGTTGCAGCCCTCGCCCCTGCTGACGGGTGCCACATGGCAGGACCTGGCACAGCAACGCGAAGCCTCCCGCAGCCTCGGCGTGGAGGGCATGATGCTCAAGGCTCGCGACGGCCTGTACGGCGTGGGCCGCACCAAGGACATGGGCCTGTGGTGGAAGTGGAAAGTCGACCCCTTCAGTGTCGATGCGGTGTTGATCTACGCCCAACGCGGCCATGGCCGGCGCGCCAGCCTCTACAGCGACTACACCTTCGCCGTATGGGATGGCCCGCCCGGCAGTGATCGCACGCTGGTGCCCTTCGCCAAGGCCTATTCAGGGCTGACCGACGAAGAAATGCGCAAGGTCGACGCCATCGTGCGCAAGACCACCGTGGAGAAGTTCGGCCCGGTCAGCAGCGTGACGCCCAGCATGGTGTTCGAGCTGGGGTTTGAAGGCATTGCCCTGTCCAAGCGGCACAAGAGCGGGATTGCGGTGCGCTTTCCGCGGATGTTGCGTTGGCGCCAGGACAAGGCGGTGGATGAGGCGGATAACCTTGCCACCCTGCAGGACTTACTGGCCTGAGCCAGAACCCCGCCCCCCCAACCGGATCTCCAAATGTTCCGAAATAGTGCGCTCGATTTTCAATGCCCATTTTCGGGCATCTCCTACACTCATTACTCCCTTGTCCCACCTTTTAAAACGCTCATTCGGAACTATGGTGCAGAAATTGCTACTCGTGATCCGTCTGACACCGTTCAGTAACAGTCCTAAAACGCGCCACAAGCGCTTATCTTGGTTTCCAGGGATTAAATAATGAAAAAAGCATTGCTGACCCTTTCTGCACTGGCTCTGTGCATGGCCGCCGGTACCGCGTTGGCCAAGGAATACAAGGAACTGCGTTTTGGTGTCGATCCGTCCTACGCGCCGTTCGAATCCAAGGCGGCCGATGGCAGCCTGGTAGGCTTCGATATCGACCTGGGCAATGCGATCTGCGCCGAACTGAAAGTGAAGTGCAAGTGGGTCGAAAGTGACTTTGACGGCATGATTCCAGGCCTCAAAGCCAACAAGTTCGACGGAGTGATTTCGTCCATGACCGTGACCCCGGTGCGCGAGAAGGCCATCGACTTCTCCAGCGAACTGTTCTCCGGCCCGACCTCGCTGGTGTTCAAGAAAGGTGCGGGTTACTCGACCCCAGAGTCCCTCAAGGGCAAATCCGTGGGCTACGAGCAAGGCACCATCCAGGAAGCCTACGCCAAGGCGGTACTGGATAAAGCCGGCGTGACCACCAAAGCCTACGCCAACCAGGACCAGGTTTACGCCGACCTGACTTCCGGTCGTCTCGACGCTTCCGTGCAGGACATGCTGCAAGCCGAACTGGGCTTCCTGAAGTCCCCGGCCGGTGCCGGCTATGAAGTCAGCGCCGCCATCGATGACCCATTGCTGCCATCGAAAACCGCCATCGGTATCAAAAAAGGTAACACTGAACTGAAGGCCCTTTTGGATAAAGGTATCAAAGCGTTACACGATGATGGCACCTACGCCACCATCCAGAAGAAACACTTTGGCGATCTGAACCTGTACAGCGGCAAATAATGCCTGGGGCGCCCCTCCTGTGGAGGGGCGCTTTTTTATCGCCATAGGTCCTGATTTATGTTCGAAGAACTGTTGCAAACCCTCGGGCTGAGCGCACTCAGCTTGAAGGGTTTCGGCCCGTTGTTGCTGCAAGGCACCTGGATGACCATCAAGTTGTCGGTGCTGTCCCTGGTCGTCAGCGTATTGCTGGGCCTGCTCGGCGCCAGCGCCAAACTTTCCAGCCTGCCCTTCCTGCGTATCCCCGCCCAGCTCTACACCACCCTGATTCGCGGTGTACCCGACCTGGTGCTGATGCTGCTGATTTTCTACAGCCTGCAAACCTGGCTCACCGGCCTGACCGACTTCATGGAATGGGAATACATCGAGATCGACCCATTCAGCGCCGGGGTGATCACCCTGGGCTTTATCTACGGTGCTTATTTCACCGAGACGTTTCGCGGCGCGATCCTCGCCGTGCCCCGTGGCCAGCTGGAAGCCGCCACGGCCTACGGCCTCAAGCGCGGGCAACGCTTTCGCTACGTGACCTTCCCGCAGATGATGCGTTTTGCCCTGCCGGGTATCGGCAACAACTGGATGGTAATGCTCAAGGCCACTGCCCTGGTGTCGATCATCGGCCTGGCGGACCTGGTCAAGGCCGCCCAGGATGCCGGCAAAAGCACCTACCAACTGTTCTACTTCCTGGTACTCGCCGCGCTGATCTACCTGTTGATCACCAGCGCGTCCAACTTCGTCCTGCGTCGTCTTGAACGTCGCTACTCCGCAGGCTCACGGGAGGCGGTGCGATGATCGAACTCTTGCAGGAATACTGGCGCCCCTTCCTCTATAGCGACGGCCAGCACATCACCGGCCTGGCCATGACCCTGTGGCTGCTCAGCGCCGCCCTGGTCATCGGCTTTGTGGTGTCGATCCCGCTGTCCATCGCCCGTGTATCGCGCAACCCGCTGGTACGCTGGCCGGTGCAGTTCTACACCTACCTGTTCCGTGGCACGCCGCTCTATATCCAGTTGCTGATCTGCTACACCGGCATCTACAGCATCGCCGCCGTACGTGAACAGCCGCTGCTGGATGCGTTCTTTCGCGATGCGATGAACTGCACGATCCTGGCCTTCGCCCTCAACACCTGCGCCTACACCACGGAGATTTTCGCCGGGTCGATCCGCAGCATGGCCCACGGCGAAGTCGAGGCGGCCAAGGCCTACGGTTTAAGCGGCTGGAAGTTGTACGCCTACGTGATCATGCCGTCGGCGTTGCGCCGCTCGTTGCCCTACTACAGCAACGAAGTGATCTTGATGCTGCACTCGACCACGGTAGCGTTTACCGCGACGATCCCGGACATCCTCAAGGTGGCGCGTGACGCCAACTCGGCCACGTTCATGACGTTCCAATCATTCGGTATCGCCGCGCTGATCTACCTGACCGTGACCTTTGCCCTGGTCGGTCTGTTTCGTCTGGCGGAGCGCCGTTGGCTGGCGTTTCTCGGGCCCAGCCATTAAGGAGCCTTCATGCGTCATCAGGTACACGATCTGATCGCGCCGGTGCCAGGCACGGCGCGGCAGATTCACAGTTTCCACTTCGGCCCCGAACGCGCCGAGGGCAAGGTCTACATCCAGTCATCGCTGCATGCCGATGAACTGCCGGGTATGCTGGTGGCCTGGCACTTGAAGGTGCGCCTGGCCGAGTTGGCGGCAGCCGGGCGGTTACTGAGCGAGATCGTGCTGGTGCCCATCGCCAATCCGGCAGGCCTGGAACAGGTGTTGATGGACATCCCCCTGGGCCGCTACGAGTTGGAAAGCGGACAGAACTTCAACCGCCTGTTTGTCGACCTCAGCGAAGAAGTGGGCGACCAGGTCGAAGCGTTGCTCGGGGATGATCCCCGGCACAACGTCGAGCTGATCCGTACCGCGTTGAGCACCGCCCTCGCCGGTCAAACCGCCACGACCCAATTGCACGCCCAGCGGCTGGTGCTGCAACGCCTGGCCTGCGATGCCGACATGGTGCTGGACCTGCATTGCGACTTCGAAGCCGTGGCGCACCTCTACACCACGCCCGAAGCCTGGCCGCAGGTGGAGCCGCTGGCACGCTATATCGGCTCCGAGGCCAACTTGCTGGCCACAGACTCCGGCGGACAATCCTTCGATGAGTGTTTCACCCTGGTGTGGTGGCAGTTGCAGCAACGCTTTGGCGCGCGCTTCCCGATCCCCATGGGCAGCTTTTCGGTGACCGTCGAACTGCGCGGCCAGGGCGACGTCAACCATGGGTTGGCCGCCCTCGACTGCCAGGCAATCATCGACTACCTGATTCACTTCGGCGCGATTGCCGGCGACGCGGTACCGCTGCCCGAGCTGCCCTACCCCGCCACGCCGCTGGCAGGCGTCGAACCCGTGGCAACGCCGGTGGGCGGCCTGCTGGTGTTCAGCGCCCTGCCCGGCGAATACCTGGAAGCCGGGCAACTGATCGCCGAAATCATCGACCCCATTACCGACCGCGTAACGCCCGTGCACTGCCAGAAGGCCGGCCTGCTTTACGCCCGTTCGCTGCGCCGCATGGCCACTGCCGGGATGGTCGTCGGCCATGTCGCAGGCACCGAGGCCTACCGCAGCGGCTATCTACTTTCGCCTTGAGGATGCACGCCCCATGTACAAATTGACCGTTGAAGGCCTGCATAAAAGCTATGGCGACAATGAGGTGCTCAAAGGTGTCTCGCTCAAGGCCAGGACCGGTGATGTGATCAGCCTGATCGGCGCCAGCGGCTCGGGCAAAAGCACCTTTTTGCGCTGCATCAACTTCCTGGAAACCCCCAACGACGGCGCCATGACCCTCGACGGCCAGCCGATCCGCATGGTCAGCGACCGCCATGGCATGCGCGTGGCCGACGATGCCGAATTGCAGCGCCTGCGCACGCGGCTGGCGATGGTGTTCCAGCATTTCAACCTGTGGAGTCATATGAGCGTGCTGGAAAACATCACCATGGCCCCGCGCCGGGTGCTGGGTTGCAGCAAGAAGGACGCCGAAGACCGCGCCCGTCGCTACCTGGACAAGGTGGGTTTACCGGCACGCGTGGCGGACCAATACCCGGCGTTCCTGTCCGGTGGCCAGCAGCAACGGGTGGCCATCGCCCGTGCCCTGGCCATGGAGCCGGAGGTGATGCTGTTCGACGAACCCACCTCGGCCCTCGACCCGGAGTTGGTGGGTGAAGTGTTGAAGGTGATCCAGGGCCTGGCCGAGGAAGGCCGCACCATGATCATGGTGACCCACGAAATGAGCTTTGCACGCAAGGTATCCAGCCAGGTGCTGTTCTTGCACAAGGGCCTGGTGGAAGAGCAAGGCGCGCCGGAGGATGTGCTGGGCAATCCCAAGAGCGAGCGCCTGCAACAGTTCCTGAGCGGCAATTTGAAGTAAACCTTTGCGACGCCTGGAGGGTCTGTGGAATAGGCCCTCCAGAGCGTTCGCCGCCCCATGGCAAAACCCCTCGACTTCGCCAAAACGTGGTTTGCCGCCAAAGGCTGGAAGCCGTTCGCTTTCCAGAAAGACGTATGGACGGCGGTCAAGGACGGCCGCTCGGGCTTGCTGCACGCCAGCACCGGCGCCGGCAAAACCTACGCCCTGTGGTTTGCCGCCCTCAACCGTTTCGCGATCACCCGCCCGCCCGCCACCGGTAAACGCAAACCGCCGGCTGAGCCACTGACCGTGCTGTGGATCACGCCCATGCGTGCGTTGGCCGCCGACACCGCACGCGCCCTCGAAGCGCCGCTCGAGGCCTTGCAGATTCCCTGGAGCGTCGGCCTGCGCACCGGCGATACCAGCAGCAGCGAGCGTGCCCGGCAAACCCGACGCCAGCCCACCGCCCTGGTCACCACCCCGGAAAGCCTGACCCTGATGCTCGCCCGCGCCGACAGCGAAACGAGTCTGGCGCACCTGCGTATGGTGGTGGTGGATGAATGGCATGAACTGATCGGCAACAAGCGCGGCGTGCAGTTGCAACTGGCGTTGGCGCGGCTGCGGCGTTGGCATCCTGAACTGATGGTGTGGGGCATTTCGGCCACTCTGGGTAACCAGTCCCACGCCTTGGAAGTGCTGATCCCACAAGGGGACGGGATTAATGTGCAGGGGCAAACGGCCAAGCAGTTGCGCGTCGACACCTTGCTGCCGCCCATCGCAGAGCGGTTTCCGTGGGCCGGGCATATCGGCTTGAAGATGCTGCCGCAGGTGGTCGCCGAGGTCGACGCCAGCAGCAGTTGCCTGGTGTTTACCAACACGCGGGCGCAGTCGGAAATCTGGTATCAGGCGCTGCTCGAGGCTCGGCCGGATTGGGCCGGGGTGATTGCCCTGCACCATGGTTCGCTGGCCCGCGAGACCCGCGACTGGGTGGAGCGGGCGTTGAAAGACGGTCAGCTCAAGGCGGTGGTGTGCACCTCCAGCCTGGACCTGGGGGTGGATTTTTTGCCGGTGGAGCGCGTGCTGCAAATCGGCTCGGCCAAAGGCGTGGCGCGCCTGATGCAACGCGCCGGGCGCTCCGGCCATGCACCCGGACGGCCGTCGCGGGTGACCCTGGTGCCGACCCACAGCCTGGAACTGGTGGAAGCCGCTGCGGCCCAGGACGCCATTGCAGCGCGGCGCATCGAAGCCCGCGAATCGCCCCACAAGCCATTGGATGTGCTCGTACAACATTTGGTGAGCATGGCCCTGGGCGCTGGCTTTACGCCGCAGGCTCTGCTGGCGGAGGTCCGTGGCGCCTGGGCCTATCGAAACCTCAGCGAGGCCGATTGGGCCTGGGCCCTGGGTTTTGTACGGCATGGCGGCTTATCGCTGACCGCTTACCCGGATTACCGCCGCGTGGAGCCGGACGAGCACGGCATCTGGCGCGTCCCCGATGCCCGGCTTGCGCGCCGCCATCGCATGAGCGTGGGCACCATTGTCAGCGACGCCAGCATCCAGCTGAAATTCTGGAGCAAGGGCGGCGGTGGCAAGAACCTGGGCAGTGTTGAAGAAGGCTTTATTGCACGCCTCAAGCCTGGCGATGGTTTCCTGTTTGCCGGTCGCCTGCTGGAACTGGTGCGGGTGGAAAACATGACCGCCTATGTGCGCCGCAGCAGCGCCAAAAAAGCTGCCGTACCCCGCTGGAATGGCGGGCGCATGCCCCTTTCCAACGAGTTGGCCCAAGCCGTGGTGGAACGCTTCGATGCGGCGGCGCACGGACGCTACGAGGGCCCGGAAATGCAGGCCGTGCAACCGCTGTTGCAGACGCAACTGCGCTGGTCCGGCTTGCCGACGCGCGCGCACTTGCTGGCCGAAGCCTTGAAATCGCGGGAGGGCTGGCACCTGTTCCTCTACCCGTTTGCCGGCCGCCAGGTGCACCTGGGGCTGGCGAGTCTGCTGGCGTGGCGGGTCAGCCAGCAGCAGCCTGTGACCTTCTCGATTGCCGTCAACGATTACGGCTTGGAGTTGCTCAGCGCCACCGAGGTGGATTGGCCACGCTTGCTGAGTGGGGCGCTGCTGAGCCCGAAGCAGTTGCTGGCAGACGTGGCAGCCAGCCTGAACGCCGGGGAGCTCGCCCTGCGCCGCTTTCGCGAGATTGCGCGTATCGCCGGGCTGGTGTTTGCCGGTTACCCCGGCGCGCCGAAAAGCACGCGCCAGGTGCAGGCGTCCAGCGGGTTGTTCTTTGAAGTGTTCAAGCAATATGACCCGCAAAACCTGTTGCTGGCCCAGGCGGGGGAAGAAGTCCTGCGCGACGAATTGGATATTCGTCGGCTGGAGGAGACCTTGCTTCGCCTCTCGGCGCTGACACTGGACGTGCATAGGATCGAACGCCCTACGCCCCTGGCCTTCCCACTGCTGATAGAACGGATGCGCGAAAGCATGAGTTCGGAAAAACTCTCGGAGCGCATTGCGCGGATGGTCAAGGACTTGGAAAAAGTCGCCGATAACGGCAAACGCTGATGGTGTGCTCAGTGACGCTGGAGGGCGAAGAGCTGCGGCTGTTGGCGGATAAGGCGCTCTATTGGCCCGCGCGCCAGTGCCTGCTGATCGCCGATGCACACTTTGGCAAGGCATCGGCCTATCGCAGCCTGGGCCAGCCGGTACCGCAAGGCACCACCACCGAGAACCTGCAACGCCTGGACCGGCTGTTGGCGGCCGTACCGTGCACCCAGGTGATCTTTCTCGGCGATTTCCTCCACGGGCCCGGCTCCCACGCCAGCGGCACCCTCAGCGCCTTGAGGGCCTGGCGAGCCCGTCATTGCGACCTGTCGATGACCTTGATTCGCGGCAATCACGATAAACGCGCAGGCGACCCACCGGCTGACTTGAACATCGAAGTGGTCCCGGAGCCCCTGTTGATGGGCCCTTTCGCCCTGCAACACGAACCGCACGCCCATGCCAGCCACCATGTGCTGGCGGGGCATGTGCACCCGGTGTATCGCTTGCGCGGCAAGGGCCGGCAGAGCCTGCGCCTGCCGTGTTTCCAGTTCGGCACGCGCGTCAGCCTGCTGCCGGCGTTTGGGGCGTTTACCGGGGGGCATACGGTGGAGCAGGACAATGACCGCCGAATCTTTGTTATCGGCGATCACCAGGTGTGGCAGGTTCGCTGACCGGCCCTGCGGGTATCAGGCGACCGGTGCGGGAGGCGGCTCGTCCGGAAGGGTCGGCTCACCGGGTTCGGTGGGCTGCTGTGGCCAATCTTCATCGGGTTGGCCAGGGATGCCGCCTGCATAGGCGGGGTCAGCCATCAGGGACCAGGCCAGAACGCCAATCTGGTTGGGTTCAAGCCGGGCAAGTTCTGCGCTGATTCGCGGGTCAATCTTCATAAGGCACTCCTCAAGCGTGGCTCGGTGCGTTTTGCACGCACCGAGGCAGTACACCCAATAGAGTCACTTTCTGCGGACTAATTCCCTTTACGCGTAGGACCTTTCGATCAAGCGCGTGGCAAGGTGACGCCGCGCTGGCCCTGGTACTTGCCGGCGCGGTCTTTGTAGGACACTTCACAGGCCTCGTCAGACTGCAGGAACAGCATCTGCGCCACGCCTTCGTTGGCGTAGATTTTCGCCGGCAGGGTGGTGGTGTTGGAGAACTCCAGGGTCACGTGGCCTTCCCACTCAGGCTCAAGTGGCGTCACGTTGACGATAATGCCGCAGCGCGCGTAGGTGCTTTTACCAAGGCAGATGGTCAGCACGTCGCGGGGAATACGGAAGAATTCCACGGTGCGTGCCAGGGCAAAGGAGTTCGGCGGGATAATGCACACGTCGCTTTTCACATCGACGAAGCTCTTTTCGTCGAAGTTCTTCGGATCGACGATCGCCGAGTTGATGTTGGTGAACACCTTGAACTCGTCGGCGCAGCGCACATCGTAGCCGTAGCTGGAAACGCCGTACGAGATCACGCGGTCATCGCCTTCACCACGAATCTGACGCTCGACGAACGGTTCGATCATGCCGTGCTCTTGCGCCATGCGGCGAATCCACTTGTCCGATTTGATGCTCATGGCGGGTGTCCTGAATAGCGAGGTGGAAAAATTCTGTGGGGCATCTTACCGGGGCCGGCGTTGGGGTTCAAAGGGCGCCGGGCTTTTCTTGATGAACGCACCGGCTGCCATAAGGCGCAGCCAGCGGGGCCGGGACCCGCATTGCCGCAACCGGTGTGTGTAAATACCACCGCCAGTCACGAAAATAGAGAAACCTTCGGAAATACCATTGGCACGTTCCGGAAAAAGGGTTAAGGTGGCGCCACTGTGCTGCTTGTGTCACTGAGAATCTCTACACGATATGTTGAATTTCGATCCAACCATCTCCAAGAATTTTTCCTGCTCTTTGCACTCAGTCTCGGCCAGGGCTTTTCCTGAGTCGCAGTTAACTTTGTCCAAGGAGATACACCATGTCTAATCGCCAAACTGGTACCGTTAAGTGGTTCAACGATGAAAAAGGCTTCGGCTTCATCACTCCACAATCCGGTGACGACCTGTTCGTTCACTTCAAAGCTATCCAATCCGACGGCTTCAAAAGCCTGAAAGAAGGCCAACAGGTTTCTTTCATCGCTACCCGCGGTCAGAAAGGCATGCAAGCTGAAGAAGTTCAAGTTATCTAACTTGTACTGACTCAGTCGAAAAGACCCCGCCCTTAAAAGCGGGGTTTTTTTATGCCTGGGATTTGGGCATATATGAATAAAATGTCGTGCGCAAAAAATGTGGGAGGGGGCTTGCCCCCGATGGCGGCGTAGCAGTCGATACTTGCATTGACTGACAGACCACTATCGGGGGCAAGCCCCCTCCCACATTCAAGCACTCAAGCACTCAAGCGGCGTGGTTATTGAAACAACGACTCACTCGACAAGCCATTCTTCTCCAGGATCTCGCGCAAGCGCTTGAGCCCTTCCACCTGGATCTGCCGCACCCGCTCACGGGTCAGGCCAATCTCCAGGCCTACGTCCTCCAGCGTGCTGCTCTCATGACCACGCAGGCCGAAGCGGCGTATCACCACCTCACGCTGCTTGTCAGTGAGCTCCGACAGCCACTGGTCAATGCTTTGGGAAAGATCATCGTCCTGCAGCAGCTCGCAGGGATCCGTAGGACGATCATCCGTCAGGGTGTCCAGCAGGGTTTTATCCGAGTCCGGACCCAGCGAGACGTCGACCGAAGACACACGCTCGTTAAGACCCAGCATGCGCTTGACCTCTCCTACCGGTTTTTCCAGCAGGTTGGCGATTTCTTCGGGCGAGGGTTCATGATCGAGTTTTTGAGTGAGCTCACGTGCCGCCCGCAGGTAGACGTTGAGTTCCTTGACCACATGGATCGGCAACCGGATCGTGCGGGTCTGATTCATGATCGCCCGTTCGATGGTCTGGCGAATCCACCAGGTGGCATAGGTCGAGAAGCGGAAGCCCCGCTCAGGATCGAACTTCTCCACCGCCCGGATCAAGCCCAGGTTGCCCTCCTCGATCAGGTCCAACAAGGACAGCCCACGATTGACGTAGCGTCGGGCGATTTTCACCACCAGGCGCAGGTTGCTTTCAATCATGCGCTTGCGCCCAGCCGGATCACCCTTTTGCGACAAGCGCGCAAAATGGACTTCTTCTTCGGGAGTCAGCAGAGGGGAAAAGCCGATTTCATTGAGGTACAGCTGGGTCGCATCGAGCGCCCGCGTGTAATCAATGTATTTGTGTTGCTTTAACGCGGTGGAGTTCTTGGATTTGGTGCGAACTGAAGGTACAGCAGGTCCCTCATTCGACATCGATTCCGTAGCGATGCCGGTCTCCATAAGGAGAACCTCATCGTCGATGTCAAACTCCGGCGCTTCTTTACTGAGAGCCATTGTTATAGTCCTTTGGTGAGTTCGACCTCAAGCTCAAGCGACGCCTTTATCCTTGGCAACGCTGGAGCCTGTTCCTTCTACGTGAGGAACAGGCTGTGCAACATATCAACGACGGGGTAGGAATTGCAGTGGATCTACAGGCTTCCCTTGACGGCGAATCTCAAAGTGCAGTTTCACCCGGTCCGTACCAGTTGATCCCATTTCGGCAATTGTCTGTCCGACTTTGACCTGCTGCCCCTCCCGAACCAACAGCCTACGGTTGTGGCCGTAAGCACTGACGTAGGTATCGCTGTGTTTGATGATGACCAGCTCGCCGTAGCCCCGCAAACCACTCCCGGCGTACACCACCGTCCCATCAGACGCAGCTAAAACAGGCTGTCCCAAATCCCCGGCAATATCAATGCCTTTATTCAAACTGCCGTTTGAAGAGAATTTTCCAATTAACACTCCATTTGAGGGCCATCCCCAACCGGTCGGCGCAGGCCCTGCGGGGGGCAACGGCGCGGGTGCCGGCTTGTTCGCGACACTCGGCGAAGCGGTACCCGCAGGCCGGGTAATGATGGTGGTTTTGCTCGAAGACGACGGCGAAGATCCGGTGTTTGTCACAACTGCCGTAGGGGTAGAACCGGTGCGACCGTCAAAGCGAATCGTCTGACCCGGATGTATCGTGTAGGGCACAGGAATATTGTTACGGGCTGCAAGAGCCTTGTAGTCCCAGCCATAACGGAAGGCAATCGAGAACAAGGTGTCGCCCTTGCGCACGACATACTGCCCGGTGGTCACCGTCGGCTTTTGTGGTGCAGCGTTATTGCGGTCAACGACCCGTGCACCGCTGCTTGGCGAGCTGGAACACCCTACCAGAAGGGAACCAAAGACAAGGCCAAGCACCAGTCGCTGAAAACTTGTTTTACTCATACGCTGCGCAAGACCTGTGAGACTCACCCGCCGCTCCCTTTGTGGTGGCTGAACATGAATGCCTGTATCAGGCTTGAAATATGACGCAAGTATAACTGGGCATTGAAGTTTTACCGTCACGCGACTGAAACGAATCATTCTGCGCGTTGAATCGCCCCGCCTATCACGTTGACTTGATAGACCCCGCCGTAAGACACATCCTCACCAACAGAATTCACTGCCCGCGAAAAATGATCAGGCCAGCGGGCCATTGAGCAACGGCACGAAACGCACGGCGCCGAGTACATGCCGGGAAAAACCGTCGTCTTCACGGACAATAAGCATCAATTGTTGCACTTCACCGGACCCCACCGGAATGACCAGCCGCCCACCCGGGGCCAGTTGATCGAGCAGCGCCTGCGGCACATCGGTGGCCACGGCAGTGACGATAATCCCGTTGTAGGGCGCCAGCGCCGGCCAACCTTCCCAACCATCGCCCCAGCGGAATACCACGTTGCGCAGGTTCAGCTCCACCAGGCGTTCCTTGGCGCGGTCCTGCAGCACCTTGATGCGCTCCACCGAGAACACCCGCTCCACCAGTTGCGATAGCACCGCCGTCTGGTAGCCGGAACCGGTGCCGATCTCCAGCACCTTGTCCAACGGCCCCGCCGCCAGCAGCAGCTCGCTCATGCGCGCAACCATATAAGGCTGGGAGATGGTCTGGTTATGGCCGATGGGCAATGCCGTGTCTTCGTAGGCACGATGGGCCAAGGCTTCATCGACAAAGAGGTGGCGAGGCGTACGCCGGATCACTTCCAACACCTGGGCGTTGGAAAGCCCCTCTTCGTACAGGCGCTGGATCAAACGCTCACGGGTGCGCTGGGAGGTCATCCCGATGCCCCGGCGCAGCAGGTCGTCTTGTTCACGAGCCATCAGCGCAGCCCCTCCAGCCAGCCATCGAGACCACTGAAGGCATCACTGAAGGTGCGATCAAGTTGCAACGGGGTAATCGACACATAGCCTTGCATCACCGCGTGAAAGTCCGTGCCTGGGCCACCGTCTTCGGCATCGCCCGCTGCCGCGATCCAGTAGCCTTCCTTGCCACGCGGGTCGACGACCTTCAACGGCGCTGCCGCACGGGCGCGATGGCCCAGGCGCGTAAGCTGGATACCGCGAATGTGGTCGAGGGGCAAATTGGGAATGTTGACGTTGAGCACCGTGCGCGGCGGCAGGTCCAGGGCGCCATGGGCCTCCACCAGCTTGCGCGCGAAATAGGCCGCGGTGGGCAGGTTGTCCAGTTGCCGCGATGCCAACGAAAACGCAAACGAGGTGCGGCCAAGGAAGCGTCCTTCAAGCGCCGCCGCCACCGTGCCGGAATACAGCACGTCGTCGCCAAGGTTGGCGCCGAGGTTGATGCCCGACACCACCAGGTCCGGCTCCTGGTCCAACAAACTGTTGATCGCCAGGTGCACGCAGTCGGTGGGGGTGCCGTTCACACTGATAAAGCCATTGGCCAGAACCTGCGGGTGCAGCGGACGGTCGAGCGTCAGCGAACTGCTGGCGCCGCTCTTGTCCTGGTCGGGGGCAACCACCACGCACTCGGCGTAATCCTGCAGCGCAGCATAGAGCGCGGCAAGGCCGGGTGCGGTGGCACCGTCATCGTTTGATATCAGAATACGCATGGGCTGTCCGTCTGCCCCACCGGCACCAGATCAACAAGCTCGCGCACCAAGACAGTGGCGAAGCATCCGGCCGGCAGGACGAATTCCAATTGCAGAATGTCAGGCCCGGGATAATGCCACGTCAACCCGCCAATGGGCAGTCGCAGAATGCGACGTTCCTGGCTCATGCCGGCACTCACCAGCCAATCACGCAGGTCGGCTTCACCGGCGGTAACCGCCTGCTCCAACTCAAACGTGACACCTGTCGCCGGAGAATCACCCTCGCCCCACTGCGGGCCGGTGGGGTGCAGGTCCAGGATCGCCAGGCGCGGGTCGCTGCACTCAGCCTCCCCCGCCGGAAAAAAGCTGCGGCTGTCGGTAAACGCCAGCAGATCACCCACTTGCGCGCGCTGCCAGGAACCGTCGGCGACGCGCGCCGCCAGCACTTTGTTGAAGAGAAAACTGCGCGCGGTGGACAACAACCGCGAACGCACATTGCGCTGCTCCGGGAGGGCCTTGCGCGCCGCCCATTCCCGCGCGTCGACGACATTGCCACCGTTGTGGCCAAAACGCTGGGTGCCGAAATAGTTGGGGATGCCGTACTGGGCAATCAATTGCAACCGAGCGTCAATGGCGGCGGTATCACCGGCCAATTGGGTCAGGCGCAAGGTAAAGCCGTTGGCCGAGTGCGCGCCACGCTGCAGCTTGCGCTTGTGGCGGGCGGTTTTCAGGATCCTGAGGGTGTCGTTTTCCGCAGAGCTCATGTCCGGATCGGCCTTGCCCGGCAGTTGAACGCTGAACCACTGGCGGGTCAACGCCTGGCGGTCCTTGAGCCCGGCATAGCTGACAGTGCGCAACGGCACGCCAGCCGCCTTGGCGATACGCCGCGCGGCTTCCTCAGTATTGAGCCCGCGCTTCTCAACCCACAACCACAGGTGCTCGCCTTCGCCGCTGAGCGGAATATCGAGCACTTCGTCGACCTGGAAATCTTCAGCCGTGGCCTTCAGGACCGCGCTGCCCAGGGCCTCGCCATAGGCACGCGGGCCCAGCAGTTGCAGGTCGTTCATGCGCGCAGCAACAAGGCGACGGAGTGCACCGCGATGCCCTCTTCACGACCGGTGAACCCGAGCTTTTCGGTGGTGGTGGCTTTCACGTTGACTTGATCCAATTCAATTTGCAGGTCTGCGGCAATCAGTGCGCGCATGGATTCGATATGCGGGGCCATTTTCGGCGCCTGGGCCACGATGGTGTTATCGACATTGCCGACCTTCCAGCCCTTGGCATGGATCAGGCCGACCACATGGCGCAGCAGGGCACGGCTGTCCGCGCCCTTGAAGGTGGGATCGGTATCCGGAAAGTGCTTGCCGATATCGCCCAGTGCCGCCGCGCCGAGCAAGGCGTCGCTCAAGGCATGCAGGACAACGTCGCCGTCGGAATGAGCCAGCAACCCATGGTGGTGCGCAATGCGCACGCCGCCCAGGGTGATGAAATCGCCTTCAGCGAAACGGTGCACATCGTAGCCGTGGCCAATACGCATAAAAAAACGCCCCGATTTAATTCAGGGCGTGATTCTACCTACTTTTGCCTCACATTAACCGAGCAAAGCACGACCATGATGTCGCAAATGGTCTTCGATGAAGCTGGCGATAAAGAAGTAGCTGTGGTCGTAGCCGGGCTGCAGGCGCAGTTCCAGCGGATGGCTGGCCGCCCTGGCCGCTTGCTGCAAGGCTTCGGGCTTGAGCTGCACGGCGAGGAAATCGTCGCGGTCACCTTGATCCACCAGCAACGGCAGCTTTTCCGAGGCCTCTCCGATCAGCACGCAGGCATCCCATTCGCGCCATTTGGCGCGCTCTTCACCCAGGTAACGGGAGAAGGCTTTCTGGCCCCACGGGCAATCCATCGGATTATTGATCGGCGAAAACGCCGACACCGACAGGTAACGCCCAGGGTTGCGCAGGGCACACACCAACGCACCGTGGCCGCCCATGGAGTGGCCACTGATGCCGCGCTTGTCCGAAGCCGGAAAATGCGCCTCAACCAATGCCGGCAATTCCTGCACCACGTAGTCATGCATCCGATAGTGCTTGGCCCACGGCTCCTGCGTGGCATTCAGGTAAAACCCTGCGCCCAGGCCGAAATCCCAGGCATTGTCCGGGTCGCCCGGTACACCGGGCCCACGCGGGCTGGTGTCCGGCGCCACGATGATCAACCCCAGTTCCGCCGCCATGCGCTGGGCACCGGCTTTCTGCATGAAGTTCTCATCGGTGCAGGTCAGGCCGGACAGCCAGTACAGCACCGGCAGCTTGCCGCCCTGCTCCGCTTGCGGCGGCAGGTAGACGGCGAAGGTCATGTCGCAGCCGAGCACATCGGAGTGATGCTTGTAGCGTTTATGCCAGCCGCCGAAGCTCTTCTGGCACGACAGGTTTTCCAGGCTCATGGGCAACCTCAGAAGTGAATGACGGTACGAATGCTCTTGCCTTCATGCATCAGGTCAAACGCTTTGTTGATGTCTTCCAGACCCATGGTGTGGGTGATGAAAGTGTCCAGCGGAATCTCGCCGGTCTGGGCCATTTCCACGTAGCTTGGCAACTCGGTACGGCCGCGTACGCCACCGAACGCCGAGCCACGCCAGACGCGACCGGTCACCAGCTGGAATGGGCGGGTGGAGATTTCCTGGCCGGCACCGGCAACGCCGATGATCACCGACTCGCCCCACCCCTTGTGGCAGCACTCGAGCGCGGCACGCATCAGTTGCACGTTGCCGATGCACTCGAAGGAAAAGTCCACGCCACCGTCAGTCAAATCGACAATCACGTCCTGGATCGGGCGGTCATAGTCTTTCGGATTAATGCAGTCGGTAGCGCCCAGTTGCTTGGCGATCTCGAATTTGGCCGGGTTGATGTCAATCGCAATGATACGGCCGGCCTTGGCCTTGACCGCACCGATCACGGCCGACAGGCCGATACCGCCAAGACCGAAGATGGCCACGGTGTCACCCGGCTTGACCTTGGCGGTGTTGATCACCGCACCGATGCCGGTGGTGACGCCACAGCCGAGCAGGCAGACCTTCTCCAGCGGCGCTTCTTTGGGAATCTTGGCGACGGAAATTTCCGGCAGCACGGTGTACTCGGAGAACGTCGAGGTGCCCATGTAGTGGAAAATCGGCTGCCCCTTGTAGGAAAAGCGCGTGGTGCCATCCGGCATCAGGCCTTTGCCTTGGGTGGAACGAATGGCCTGGCACAGGTTGGTCTTGCCCGACAGGCAGAATTTGCACTTGCCGCATTCCGGGGTGTACAGCGGGATCACATGGTCGCCCACCGCCACCGACGTCACGCCCTCGCCGATGGCTTCGACCACCGCACCGCCTTCATGGCCAAGGATGGATGGGAAGATGCCTTCCGGGTCAGCGCCGGACAGGGTGTAGGCGTCGGTATGACAAACCCCGGAGGCGACCACACGCAACAGCACTTCGCCAGCCTTGGGCATGGCCACGTCGACTTCCACGATCTCGAGGGGTTTCTTGGCTTCAAAGGCAACGGCAGCGCGGGACTTGATCATCCAGGTTTCTCCAGGGCGTTAAAAATGATGGAGAGAGTGTAAAACATGGCTCCTTGATTAATAATCCAGGCAAAAGCAAAACTTTATTGCTGTATAGGGATAATCACCATGTTGGAGAACCGCTGGGAAGGCATCGATGAGTTCGTTGCCGTTGCCGAATGCAGCCAATTCACGGCAGCCGCCGAGCGGCTGGGGGTGTCGTCGTCCCATATCAGCCGCCAAGTGGCGCGCCTGGAAGAGCGCCTGCAAACGCGGTTGCTGTATCGCAGTACCCGTAAGGTGACCCTGACTGAAGCGGGTCAGACATTTCTGCAACATTGCCAGCGTCTACAGGACGGCCGCGAAGAAGCCCTGCGTGCGGTGGGTGACCTTGCCAGCGAGCCAAAAGGCATGTTGCGCATGACCTGCGCGGTGGCCTATGGCGAGCGTTTCATCGTGCCGCTGGTGACGCGGTTCATGGGCCTGTACCCGCAATTGCGGGTGGATATCGAACTGAGCAACCGCCAACTGGATCTGGTGCACGAAGGCCTCGATCTGGCGATTCGCCTGGGGCGCTTGCAGGATTCGCGCATGGTTGCCAGCCGCCTCGCACCTCGACGTATGTACCTGTGCGCGTCGCCGTCCTACCTGGCCCGGTACGGACGGCCCCATAGCTTGTCGGAGTTGAGTCGGCATAACTGCCTGATCGGCAGCTCGGATATTTGGCAGCTGGCCCAGGACGGGCGCGAATTTTCCCAACGGGTACAGGGAAACTGGCGCTGTAACAGTGGGCAAGCGGTGTTGGATGCGGCGTTGCAAGGGGTGGGGTTGTGCCAACTGCCGGACTATTACGTGCTGGAGCATCTGCACAGCGGCGCGCTGGTGTCGCTGCTGGAGGCGCATCAGCCGCCGAATACGGCGGTGTGGGCGCTGTATCCGCAGCAGCGACATTTGTCGCCAAAGGTCAGGAAGCTGGTGGATTTCTTGAAAGAGGGGTTGGCCGAACGGCCGGAGTACAGCGGTTGAGTATTGGGTGCCTAGGCGGGCCTCATCGCGGGCAAGCCCGGCTCCCACATTTGACCGAGCTGTCTGGGGAGAAGGTGATCGAATGTGGGAGCTGGCTTGCCTGCGATGAAGTCGACACGGTGCAATTGACTACCGGCGATTGGCCCACCGCAGTCGCAGCCACTCCAGGTCTTCCGGCCGGGTCACCTTGATATTGTCCGAGCGCCCTTCGATCAAGCGCGGCGCCTGCCCGGACCATTCCATGGCCGAGGCTTCATCGGTGATCACCGCATCGGCCACCAGGCTGTCAGCCAATGCGCGGTGCAAGGCCCCGAGGCGGAACATCTGCGGCGTATAGGCTTGCCAGATCAAGCTGCGGTCGACGGTTTCCACCACCCGCCCCAGCTTGTCGACGCGCTTGAGAGTATCGCGAGCCGGCACCGCCAGCAGGCCGCCTACCGGATCGTCCGCCAACTCGGCCAGCAACTTGTCGAGGTCATCACGGCTCAAATTAGGCCGCGCCGCATCATGCACCAACACCCAATCGTCATCGCCGGCGCCCAGGGCATTGAGTTGCAGCAGTGCATTGAGCACCGAACCCGAGCGCTCCGAACCACCGTCCGCACGTTGGATACGCGGGTCAGCGGCACACGCCAGGTCGGGCCAATACGGATCATCAGCAGCAAGACTGACCACCAACCCCTTGAGGCTGGGATGGTCGAGAAAACAGCCAAGGCTGTGTTCGAGAATAGTGCGCCCGCCCAATTGCAAGTACTGCTTGGGACGGTCCGCGGCCATCCGGGCACCGACGCCCGCGGCAGGTATTACGGCCCAGAAGGCCGGCAAACGGTAACTCATTGGGCCAACTGGTAGAGGGTTTCGCCCTCCTTGACCATGCCCAACTCATGACGGGCCCGCTCTTCAACGGTCTCGGTACCCTTTTTCAGCTCAAGCACTTCGGCATCTAGGACGCGGTTGCGCTCCAGCAGGCGTTCGTTCTCGGCGTGCTGGTCGGCAATTTGCTGGGTCAGGTCTTTTACCTGCGCAAAGCTGCCATTACCTACCCACAGGCGGTACTGCAGGCCAGCCAGCAACAAGAGCAAGACGAGGAACAACCAATTGGGACTGCGCATCGAATATCGGGTATCCAGTGGAAAAACACGCCATGCAAAACTTTTACAGCAACTGATAGCACGAAGCCTGGAAGAACCAGGCTTGTGCTTGATCGCCATCAGATTAGCGTCGAAACTCGCACCTTCGTGATCTTTCCGACGCAATCCACCGACTTTTTACCACTTACCGATCAGCCGCGAAACTCGCCGCGACCGTTGTACTTGGCTTTGCCGGCCAGTTGCTCTTCGATACGCAGCAATTGGTTGTACTTGGACACACGGTCGGAACGGCACAGGGAGCCGGTCTTGATCTGGCCCGCCGAAGTGCCCACGGCCAGGTCGGCGATGGTCGAATCTTCGGTTTCGCCGGAGCGGTGCGAGATCACGGCGGTGTAGCCCGCAGCCTTGGCCATCTGGATGGCTTCCAGGGTTTCGGTCAGGGTGCCGATCTGGTTGAACTTGATCAGGATCGAGTTGGCGATCTTTTTGTCGATGCCTTCTTTCAGGATCTTGGTGTTGGTCACGAACAGGTCGTCACCCACCAGCTGGACTTTTTCGCCGATCTTGTCGGTGAGGATCTTCCAGCCATCCCAGTCGGACTCGTCCAGGCCGTCTTCGATCGAGATGATCGGATAGCGCTGGGTCAGGCCCTTCAGGTACTCGGCAAAACCTTCGGAGTTGAACACCTGGCCTTCGCCGGACAGGTTGTATTTGCCATCTTCGTAGAACTCGCTGGCGGCGCAGTCCAGGGCCAGGGTCACGTCGGTGCCCAACGTGTAGCCGGCGTTGGCCACGGCTTCGGAGATCACTTTCAGTGCATCTTCGTTGGACGCCAGGTTCGGTGCGAAACCACCTTCGTCACCTACGGCAGTGCTCAGGCCACGAGCTTTCAGCACGGCTTTGAGGTGATGGAAAATCTCGGTGCCCATGCGCAGGCCTTCGGAGAAGGTCTTGGCGCCGACCGGCTGCACCATGAATTCCTGGATATCGACGTTGTTGTCGGCATGCTCGCCACCGTTGATGATGTTCATCATCGGAACCGGCATCGAGTACACACCTGGGGTACCGTTCAGGTTGGCGATGTGGGCATACAACGGCAGGTCCTGGTCCTGGGCGGCCGCCTTGGCAGCAGCCAGGGACACGGCGAGGATGGCGTTGGCGCCGAGGCTGCCTTTGTTTTCAGTGCCGTCGAGCTTGATCATCGCGTGGTCCAGGGCTTTCTGGTCCAGCGGGTCCTTGCCCAGCAGCAGGTCGCGGATCGGACCGTTGATGTTGGCTACGGCCTTGAGGACACCCTTGCCCAGGTAACGGCTCTTGTCGCCATCACGCAGTTCCAGCGCTTCGCGCGAACCTGTGGAAGCACCGGACGGCGCGCAGGCGCTGCCGATGATGCCGTTATCGAGAAGCACGTCGGCTTCGACGGTGGGGTTGCCACGGGAGTCGAGAACTTCACGACCTTTGATGTCGACGATTTTTGCCATTGTTGTAAACACTCCAAAGTTGACGAAAACGACGCAGCTGAAGGAAATCTTTTGACCGACCGCAAGGGTGGAACAACGGGGCAGGCTTGCAGGCGACAAGGCTCAGGCCCGTAGGCCTGAGCGTAAAGCGTGGGAAAGTCTACCGGAGAATCAACGCTTACGCGGTCTCTACCGTCGGAAAACTCTTGACCAGCTCGTCCAACTGCTTGAGCTGGGCCAGGAATGGCTCCAGCTTGTCCAGGCGCAGGGCGCATGGACCGTCGCATTTGGCGTTGTCCGGGTCCGGGTGGGCTTCGAGGAACAGGCCCGCCAGGGACTGGCTGATGCCGGCCTTGGCCAGGTCCAGTACCTGGGCACGGCGCCCACCGGCGGAATCGGCGCGACCACCGGGCATTTGCAGCGCGTGGGTCACGTCGAAGAACACCGGGTATTCGAACTGCTTCATGATGCCGAAACCGAGCATGTCCACCACGAGGTTGTTGTAGCCGAAGCTCGAACCGCGCTCGCAGAGGATCAACTGGTCGTTACCCGCTTCCACGCACTTGTTCAGGATGTGTTTCATCTCCTGGGGCGCGAGGAACTGGGCTTTCTTGATATTGATCACCGCGCCGGTCCTGGCCATCGCGACCACGAGGTCGGTCTGGCGCGACAGGAAGGCCGGCAGCTGGATGATGTCGCACACCTCGGCGACCACGGCAGCCTGTTCAGGCTCGTGGACGTCGGTGATGATCGGCACGCCGAAGGCTTGCTTGATGTCCTGGAAGATCCGCATGCCTTCTTCAAGGCCCGGGCCGCGATAGGAGGTCACGGACGAACGGTTGGCCTTGTCGAAGCTGGCCTTGAACACGTAGGGGATACCCAGTTTCTCGGTAACCTTGACGTACTCTTCACAGACCTGCATCGCCATGTCACGGCTTTCCAGCACGTTCATGCCGCCGAACAGCACCATGGGCTTGTCGTTGGCAATCTCGATGTCGCCTACGCGAATGATCTTCTGGGCCATCAGGTTTACGCCTTCTTCTGGTGTTGCGTCAGTGCAGCCTTGACGAAACCGCTGAACAACGGGTGACCGTCGCGCGGAGTCGAGGTGAACTCAGGGTGGAACTGGCAAGCGACGAACCATGGATGATCCGGGGCCTCGACCACTTCAACCAGCGCGCCATCACCGGAGCGACCGGAGATTTTCAGGCCAGCCTCTTTGATCTGCGGCAGCAGGTTGTTGTTCACTTCGTAGCGGTGACGGTGACGCTCGACGATCACGTCCTTGCCGTAGCAATCGTGAACCAGGGAACCCGGCTCCAGCAGGCAGTCTTGCGCGCCAAGGCGCATGGTGCCGCCCAGGTCGGAGCTTTCGGTACGGGTTTCGACGGCACCGGTGGCATCTTCCCACTCGGTGATCAGGCCCACGACCGGGTGGCCGCTCTTGCTGTCGAACTCGGTGGAGTTGGCGTCTTTCCAGCCCATCACGTTACGGGCGAATTCGATAACGGCCACTTGCATGCCCAGGCAGATGCCCAGGTACGGCACCTTGTTCTCACGAGCGTACTGCACGGCGGTGATCTTGCCCTCCACGCCACGCAGGCCGAAACCGCCTGGAACGAGGATCGCATCGACACCTTCGAGCAACGCTGTGCCCTGGTTCTCGATGTCTTCGGAATCGATGTAGCGCAGGTTGACCTTGGTACGGTTGCTGATGCCCGCGTGGCTCATCGCTTCGATCAGCGACTTGTAGGCGTCCAGCAGCTCCATGTACTTGCCGACCATGGCGATGGTGACTTCGTGCTCAGGGTTGAGCTTGGCGTCAACCACGGCTTCCCACTCGGACAGGTCCGCGCCGTTGCACTGCAGGCCGAAACGCTCGACCACAAAATCATCCAGGCCTTGCGAATGCAGGATGCCCGGGATCTTGTAGATGGTGTCGGCGTCTTCGAGGGCAATCACCGCACGTTCTTCAACGTTGGTGAACTGCGCGATCTTGCGACGCGAGGAAATGTCGATCGGGTGGTCGGAGCGGCATACCAGCACGTCCGGCTGCAGGCCGATTGAACGCAGTTCCTTGACCGAGTGCTGGGTAGGCTTGGTTTTGGTTTCGCCGGCGGTGGCGATGTACGGCACCAACGTGAGGTGCATCAGCATCGCGCGCTTGGCGCCGACTTCGAAACGCAGCTGGCGGATGGCTTCGAGGAACGGCTGGGATTCGATATCACCCACGGTGCCCCCGATCTCGACCATCGCCACGTCGGCATCGCCTGCACCCTTGATGATGCGGCGCTTGATTTCGTCGGTGATGTGCGGGATCACCTGGATGGTTGCACCCAGGTAGTCACCACGGCGCTCTTTGCGCAGCACGTGCTCGTAGACGCGGCCGGTGGTGAAGTTGTTGTTCTGGGTCATGGTCGTGCGGATGAACCGCTCGTAGTGGCCCAGGTCCAGGTCGGTCTCGGCGCCGTCGTGTGTGACGAACACTTCACCGTGCTGGAACGGGCTCATGGTGCCCGGGTCGACGTTGATGTACGGGTCCAGCTTGAGCATGGTGACTTTAAGCCCCCGCGCCTCCAGGATGGCCGCCAATGAAGCGGAGGCAATGCCTTTCCCCAATGAAGAAACAACACCGCCCGTGACGAATATGTAGCGCGTCATGAAAAACCCTAGAAGTCTGCGTTAAAGCGGTCCGAGCCGCCGGGGAAAGCGAAGAGAGGCCGAAGCCCCCGATCACCTGCATTAATCACAGTGCACCTTTCAAAAAAACCGCCGCGTTGTGACAGACCAGCAGTGAAACTGCCGGTACGTTGATCGCTACACATTTTTTGGAATCGCCCAGCAAAGACTGCTTGGTAATCGGCAACTGCTGCGATTCAGGCGAATCCACAGAAGTTGTATCAAGAAGGGAGCGTAGTCTACCGGAAAGGCGCTATCAGCTCAAACCTTGATCGCAGCTCCGTGGCATCCAATGTAATTGCCAAGCTTCACTCGGTGCGGCCCAGAGTCCAGTGAGGAGGGGCACGCCGAGCAATTGCTCGCCCTGATACAGCAGCGGCAATCTGCCACGGACGAAGCTCGGCACACCATGCTCATTAAGCAGGCGCTTCAAGTCACGCCGGCCCCGGCCTGGCACTTCAAGCATTTCACCGCCCTGGCGATAACGCACCTCCAGCGGGCCTTCGGGCACCTTGCCGCTCATTTCCAGCAGGCCATTGCCGGGTAACTCTAGTGGCTTTTGCGGATCAGGCCAGCTCACCGATGCGTGGGAAAACTCCGACCAGCCGCGAGGCAACCACCAGATGCGTGCGCCGCAACGGTGCAACTCCCCATCAGCCAGACGCCATAAGGGCTGCGCGTCGCCCTTGGCGTCGCGCAGGGAATACCAGCCGGCCCAATGGTCGCTGTCGGGTAAACGGGTCAGCGGCGCCAGCCAATGGCGCAGGACATTGCGCTGACGGGCATCGGAAAGTTCGCGCAGTGGACCAAGGTCCAATGATGGCAACACCAGCCAAGGAAACCGCGAAGGTTGATCGGCGGCTTGCAGGTCCATGCAGGCCAGTTCACCCAGCAGCGCCTGGGCTTCATCGAGGTGGTCGGCAGTCCGGGCCAGACTGGAGACAGCTTGGGGCCAACGCGCCGTCAGCGTCGGGATCACGCGGTGACGCAGGTAATTACGGGAGAAACGTGGATCGGTGTTGGAAGGATCTTCAATCCACGTGAGTTGATGCTCATCGGCGTAGGCTTCCAGCTCGGCGCGCGAGACCTCCAGCAACGGCCGCACCAGGAAACCACCTGCCAACGGGCGATGCGCAGGCATTGCGGCGAGCCCTCGCACCCCGGCACCGCGCAGCAGGCGGAATAGCAGCGTTTCGGCTTGATCATCGCGATGCTGGCCGGTGAGTAACACTTCCCCTGCCCCGATCACCTCGGCAAAAGCCCGGTAACGCGCATCACGCGCTGCACGCTCAAGACTGGCGCCGGGCTGCACGTGCACGCGCATGACCCGCAAGGGTACGCCCAGGCTGTCGCACACCGACTGGCAATGACCTGGCCAGGCGTCGGCGACAGCCTGCAGGCCATGGTGGACATGGACGGCGCTTAGAGGCGGAAGGGCTTCGGCGTTGGCCAGGAGATGCAGCAGGACAGTGGAATCAAGACCACCAGAGAAGGCGATATGCCAAGCAGGGGCGTTGCGCCAGGGGGCCAGGGCGTGCAGGAGCTTGGCGGATAAAGTCGGTTTCATCACAGGTTACCGCCGCAAATCTGGAATACCCAAGCCAAGCATACACAAAGCAAATGTGGGAGGGGGCTTGCCCCCGATAGCGGTGCATCAGCCAGTGAATACAGTGACTGACACTCAGCAATCGGGGGCAGGCCCCCTCCCACATTAGTGCTGCTGCGACCTTAGAGACCGTAGCTCATCAGGCGCTCGTAGCGACGGGCCAGCAGCGCTTCGTTGTCCAGCTTCTTGAGCATCGCCAGTTGCGAACCCAGCTCGGCACGGATAGTGGCAGCGGCGGCGGCCGGATCGCGGTGGGCGCCGCCCAATGGCTCGGCGATCACTTTGTCGACGATACCCAGGCCCTTGAGGCGATCGGCAGTGATGCCCATGGCTTCGGCAGCGTCCGGCGCCTTCTCTGCGGTTTTCCACAGGATCGAGGCGCAACCTTCCGGCGAGATCACCGCGTAGGTCGAATATTGCAACATGTTCAACTGGTCGCAGACGCCAATGGCCAGTGCACCGCCGGAACCACCTTCACCGATCACGGTGGCAATGATTGGGGTTTTCAGACGAGACATGACGCGCAGGTTCCAGGCAATCGCTTCGCTCTGGTTGCGCTCTTCGGCATCGATACCCGGGTAAGCACCCGGGGTGTCGATGAAGGTCAGGATCGGCATCTTGAAGCGCTCGGCCATTTCCATCAGGCGGCACGCCTTGCGGTAGCCTTCCGGACGCGGCATACCGAAGTTGCGGCGTACTTTCTCGCGCACTTCACGGCCTTTCTGGTGACCGATGACCATGACCGGCTGGTCGTCCAGGCGAGCGATACCGCCCACGATGGCCGCGTCGTCGGAGAAATGGCGGTCGCCGTGCAGCTCGTCGAACTCGGTGAAGATGTGCTGAATGTAGTCCAGGGTATACGGACGGCGCGGGTGGCGGGCCAGGCGCGCGATCTGCCAGCTGGTCAGCTTGCCGAAGATGTCTTCGGTGAGCGTGCTGCTCTTGTCTTGCAGGCGAGCGATCTCATCGCCGATATTCAGCGAATTGTCATTGCCGACCAGGCGCAGCTCTTCGATCTTGGCTTGCAGGTCAGCGATCGGCTGTTCGAAATCAAGAAAATTCGGGTTCATAAGCGTCCGTCTTGGGTCGACGGCCAAGGGTTGCCTGGCCAGCCGGTTGTCTATTCGCGCCCTACCTTAAGGGAGAGGCGCGTTTAGGTCGAGATTAAATGTTCAGCCGAGGTCAGGCGTCCTGACCGTCAACGGTATTGGAGGAAGACGTTGTCACGGCCGAACTGGTCACGCAAAGCTTGAATCAAGCCGTCAGCGGGATCAATTCGCCACGTCTCGCCAAACTGCAACATGGCCTTGGCGTCGTTGCCGGTGTACTCCATGGTCACCGGGCAGGCGCCACGATGGCGCTTGAGCAGGTCACCCAACCAGCGTAGCTGATCGCCCTTGAGGGCTTCGGTCTTCACCTTCAGGCGCAGGCTTTCGGCCAGGTTGGTGCGCGCATCTTCCATGCTCATCACCCGCTTGATCCGCAGGCGCAAGCCGCCGGAGAAGTCATCGTTGCTGACCTCCCCTTCCACCACCACCATGGCGTCGGTCTGCAGCAGCGACTGCGCGGAATGAAAGGCGTCGGCAAACAGCGACGCCTCGATCCGGCCCGAGCGGTCGTCGAGGGTGATAAAGCCCATCTTGTCGCCCTTTTTGTTTTTCATCACCCGCAGGGCGATGATCATGCCGGCGACGGTCTGGGTATCCCGCGCCGGTTTCAGGTCGATGATGCGTTGACGGGCGAAACGACGGATCTCGCCTTCATATTCGTCAATAGGGTGACCGGTGAGGTACAGGCCCAAGGTGTCTTTCTCACCCTTGAGGCGTTCCTTGAGGGTCAGCTCCTTGGCCTTGCGGTGGTTGGCATACACGTCCGCATCTTCTTCGACGAACAACCCGCCAAACAGGTCGGCGTGGCCGCTGTCGTGGGTGCGGGCGGTCTGTTCGGCGGCCTTGATCGCTTCTTCCATGGCGGTGAGCAACACCGCGCGGTTGCGATCGATATTCGCCTGGTACGCCTTCGGCTCATCGTGGAAATACGGCCCGAGACGGTCGAGCGCGCCGCTGCGGATCAGGCCATCGAGGGTACGTTTGTTGATGCGCTTGAGGTCAACCCGTGCACAGAAGTCGAACAGATCCTTGAACGGCCCGTCCTGGCGCGCTTCGGTGATGGCTTCCACCGGGCCTTCGCCCACGCCCTTGATCGCGCCCAGGCCATAGATGATGCGGCCTTCGTCGTTCACCGTGAACTTGAACTCCGAGGCGTTCACGTCCGGTGCGTCGAGGCGCAGCTTCATGGTGCGCACTTCCTCGATCAAGGTCACGACCTTGTCGGTGTTGTGCATATCCGCCGAGAGTACCGCAGCCATGAACGGCGCCGGGTAGTGGGCTTTCAGCCAGGCCGTCTGGTACGACACCAGGCCGTAGGCGGCGGAGTGGGATTTGTTGAAGCCATAACCGGCGAACTTTTCCACCAGGTCGAAAATGTTACCGGCCAGGTCGGCATCGATATTGTTGGTGGCGCACCCTTCAATGAAGCCGCCGCGTTGCTTAGCCATTTCCTCGGGCTTTTTCTTACCCATGGCCCGCCGCAGCATGTCCGCGCCACCGAGGGTGTAGCCAGCCATCACCTGGGCGATCTGCATCACCTGTTCCTGGTACAGGATGATGCCGTAGGTCGGCGCCAATACCGGCTTGAGGCCTTCGTACTGGTAATCGGAGTGCGGATACGCCAGTTCGGCACGGCCGTGCTTACGGTTGATGAAGTCATCCACCATGCCCGATTGCAGCGGGCCCGGACGGAACAGGGCCACCAGTGCGATCAAGTCTTCCAGGCAGTCGGGCTTGAGCTTTTTGATCAGCTCTTTCATGCCGCGGGATTCAAGCTGGAACACCGCCGTGGTTTCGGCTTTTTGCAGCAAGGTGTAGGTGGGCTTGTCGTCCAGCGGAATGAAGGCGATATCCAACGGCTCTTCGTTGACCTTGGCGCGGTCGCGGTTGATGGTCTTGAGCGCCCAGTCGATGATCGTCAGGGTCCGCAGGCCGAGGAAGTCGAACTTCACCAGGCCGGCCGCCTCCACATCGTCCTTGTCGAACTGGGTGACCAGGCCGCCGCCCTCTTCATCGCAATAGATAGGCGAAAAGTCAGTCAGCTTGGTCGGCGCAATTACCACGCCACCGGCGTGTTTACCGACGTTACGCACCACGCCTTCGAGCTTGCGCGCCATCTCCCAGATTTCGGCGGCTTCTTCATCGACCTTGATAAAGTCGCGCAGGATCTCTTCCTGCTCGTAGGCTTTTTCCAGGGTCATGCCGACTTCGAACGGGATCATCTTCGACAGGCGGTCCGCCAGGCCGTAGGACTTGCCCTGCACCCGCGCCACGTCACGGATAACCGCCTTGGCCGCCATGGAACCGAAGGTGATGATCTGGCTCACGGCGTTGCGGCCGTATTTCTCGGCCACGTATTCGATCACACGGTCGCGACCGTCCATGCAGAAGTCGACGTCGAAGTCGGGCATGGAGACCCGTTCCGGGTTCAGGAACCGTTCGAACAGCAGGTCATATTCCAGGGGGTCGAGGTCGGTGATCTTCTGTACATAGGCGACCAGCGAGCCGGCACCCGACCCCCGGCCCGGGCCTACCGGCACGCCGTTGCTCTTGGCCCACTGGATAAAGTCCATCACGATCAGGAAGTAACCGGGGAACCCCATCTGGATGATGATATCCAGCTCGAAATTCAGCCGATCGACATAGACCTGGCGCCTGGCCTCGTAATCTTCGGTGGTGTCCTTGGGCAGCAGGACGGAGAGACGCTCCTCCAGGCCATCAAACGACACCTTGCGGAAATACTCGTCGATGGTCATGCCATCGGGAATCGGGAAGTTGGGCAAAAAGTGCTTGCCCAGCTTGACTTCGATGTTGCAGCGCTTGGCGATCTCGACGGAGTTTTCCAGGGCCTCGGGCAGGTCGCTGAACAGCTCGGCCATCTCCTCCGCGCTCTTGAGGTACTGCTCTTCGCTGTAGTTCTTGGAACGACGCGGGTCATCCAGGGCCCGGCCTTCACCGATACACACGCGGGTTTCGTGGGCCTCGAAATCTTCCTTCTTGATAAAGCGCACATCGTTGGTCGCCACCAAGGGCGCGCCCAGCTTGTCGGCCAGGGCTACGGCGGCGTGCAGATGCTCTTCATCGTTGGGGCGGTTGGTGCGCTGGACTTCCAGGTAGAAACGGTCGGGGAAGACCTGCATCCACTCCCTTGCCAGCACTTCGGCTTCATGGGGATTGCCGCCCAGCAGTGCGATACCGATCTCGCCCTCCTTGGCGGCCGACAGCATGATCAGGCCTTCGCTGGCCTCGGCGACCCATTCGCGCTCGATGATGATCGAGCCGTTGCGCTGGCCGTCGATAAAGCCACGGGAAATCAATTCGGTGAGGTTGCGATAACCCACGCCATTCATCGCCAGCAGGCTGATGCGGCTCAGGGGGTTATCCGGGTCTTTGTTGGACAGCCACAGGTCGGCGCCGCAGATCGGCTTGATGCCGGCGCCCATGGCGTTCTTGTAGAACTTGACCAGGGAACACATGTTGTTCTGATCGGTAACCGCGACCGCAGGCATGTTCATGCCCACCAGGGTCTTGACCAGCGGTTTGATCCGTACAAGGCCGTCGACCAGGGAGTATTCAGTGTGCAGGCGCAGGTGAACGAATGAAGCCGGCATAGTGATCCTGTCCAGAAACTTAGAAACAACAAGGCCCGGGATTGTACCGGGCCTTGGCAAAAACATCAGCCTTGCGACTAAACCTCGCTGAGGTTCTCGCGCAGCTCATACGCCTGGCGCACCGGGGCAAACGAGCGCCGATGGATCGGCGTTGGGCCGAGACGGGCCAGGGCTTCCAGATGAACGGGCGTCGGATAGCCTTTATGGCCCCCGATGCCGTAGCCGGGGTAAATCAATTCGAAGGCAGCCATTTCACGGTCTCGGCTGACCTTGGCCAGGATCGACGCGGCGGCAATGGCTGGAACCTTGCTATCGCCCTTGACCACCGCCTCAGCCGGCATCGCCAGCTTCGGGCAACGGTTGCCGTCGATCATCGCCAGTTTTGGCGCGATATGCAGGCCTTCAACGGCACGCTGCATGGCCAGCATCGTGGCGTGCAGAATGTTCAACTCGTCGATTTCTTCGACTTCAGCCCGGGCGATATGCCAGCTCAGGGCCTTTTCACAGATTTCGTCGTAGAGTTTTTCACGGCGCGCTTCGGTAAGTTTTTTCGAGTCGTTGAGCCCCAGGATCGGACGGTTCGGATCCAGGATCACGGCCGCCGTCACCACTGCACCACACAGCGGGCCGCGCCCTACTTCGTCAACACCGGCAACCAGTTCGTGGGCTTGGGCAACGAGGCTGAAATCCAGGCCTATTTGCGTGCTCATAAAGCTTCCTGTTTTTGGCCGATCAGGGTCAATACGGCGTCGGCCGCCTGGTTCGATGCATCACGGCGCAGGGTGCGGTGAATGTCGTCAAAACCGCGGGTCTGTTCTTCGCCGCCGTCGATCAAGGGTAGTAGGGTTTGCGCGAGGGCTTCGGGCGTTGCATCGTCCTGCAACAACTCCGGCACCAACAGACGCTGGGCCAGCAAGTTGGGCAAGGAGATGTAAGGGCTTTTGACCATGCGCTTGAGAATCCAGAACGTCAGCGGCGCCAGGCGATAGGCCACGACCATCGGGCGCTTGTAGAGCAAGGCCTCCAAGGTCGCGGTACCCGAAGCGATCAGCACCGCATCACAGGCCGCCAAGGCCAGGTGCGACCGACCGTCGAGCAGGGTCAATGGCAGATTGCGACCGACCAGCAGTGTCTCGATTTGTGCACGCCGTTGCGGGCTGGCGCAGGGCAACACGAACCGTACCCCGGGCTTCAAGGCTTGCAGGCGCTCGGCAGCATCGAAAAACACGCTGGCAAGACGGCCCACTTCGCCACCTCGACTGCCCGGCATCAGCGCGACGAGCGGGCCTTCGGGCAACCCCAGCTCGGCACGCGCTGCTGCACGGTCAGCCTGCAAAGGAATGCTGTCAGCCAGGGTATGCCCGACAAACCGCACCGGCACACCCTTCTCCTCGTAGAACCTGGCTTCGAACGGCAACAGGGTCAACATCAGGTCGCAGCCTTCGCGGATCTTCAACACCCGTTTCTGCCGCCATGCCCACACGGAGGGGCTGACGTAGTGCACGGTCTTGATCCCGGCCTGACGCAACTTGAGTTCGATATTGAGGGTGAAGTCCGGCGCATCGATTCCGATAAAGACATCGGGCTTTTCTTCGATCAACGTCTGGATCAGCAGCTTGCGACGAGCCAGGAGCTCACGCAGGCGACCCAGCACCTCGACCAGCCCCATGACCGACAGACGCTCCATGGGGAAGTACGACGTCAGGCCTTCGGCCTGCATCAGCGGGCCGCCGACGCCGATAAACTCCACCGCAGGGTGCCGGGCCTTGAGTGCCCGCATCAGACCTGCGCCCAAAATGTCGCCGGAAGCTTCTCCGGCCACCAGCGCAATACGCACAGTAGCCATGATCAGCGGGTGATGCCGCGGGTCGACGCCTGGATCGAGTCACGGAACACCGCGACTTCCGGAAACAACGCTGCCGGCTCGGCCAGTTGGATCAACGCCTGGTCTACCGTCAGCCCCTGACGGTAGACCACCTTGTAGGCACGGCGCAGGGCGTGGATCGCCTCTTCGCTGAAGCCACGACGGCGCATGCCTTCGAAGTTCATGCTGCGGGCTTCGGCCGGGTTGCCGAACACCGTGACGAACGCCGGAACGTCCTTACCGATGGCAGTGCCCATGCCGGAAAAGCTGTGGGCGCCGATATGGCAATACTGATGCACCAGGGTAAAGCCGGACAGGATCGCCCAATCGTCAACGTGTACATGGCCAGCCAACGCGGTGTTGTTGACCAGGATGCAGTGGTTGCCGATCACGCTGTCATGACCGATATGGGCATAGGCCATGACCAGGTTGTGATCACCCAGCGTGGTCTCGGCACGATCCTGCACGGTGCCACGGTGAATGGTCACGCCTTCACGGATGATGTTGTGATCACCGATTACCAGGCGGGTTTCTTCACCCTTGTACTTCATGTCCGGGGTGTCTTCGCCTACCGAGGAAAACTGGTAGATGCGGTTGTGTTTGCCAATGCGGGTCGGACCCTTGAGGATCACGTGCGGCCCGATGACAGTCCCCTCGCCGATTTCCACACCTGCGCCGATGATCGACCAGGGGCCGACCTCAACGTCGGCGGCCAGTACGGCCGACGGATCGATGATTGCGCGAGGGTCAATCAAACTCATAGTTTGCGTTCCGCACAGATGATCTCGGCAGAGCACACCGGCTTGCCATCTACCGAGGCCTGGCATTCGAACTTCCAGATCTGGCGCTTGCAGCTGATGAACTTGGCTTCCAGGATCAACTGGTCACCCGGGGTAACCGGGTTGCGAAAGCGCAACTTGTCGGAGCCCACGAAATAGTAAAGCGTGCCGTCGGCAGGCTTGAGGTCGAGCATTTTGAAACCAAGGATACCGGCAGCCTGGGCCATTGCTTCGATGATCAATACGCCCGGCATGATGGGATGCGCGGGAAAGTGACCGTTGAAGAACGGTTCGTTGATGCTGACATTCTTGTAGGCACGAATGCGCTTTTCCTCAACATTGAGGTCCACTACACGGTCCACCAGCAGGAACGGGTAACGGTGAGGCAGGTATTCGCGAATCTCGTTGATGTCCATCATTTCGGGGGGAAGCCTGTAATAAAGATTGGGGGCGGGCGACTAAACGCACGCCCCGCTAGCAAATCAAGGAGGCAGTCTAGCGGCTGTGCACACTTGATATGGAAATGGTATCAGCCTTCTGATGAAGCATTACCGCCAGGGGTCACGTCCCCAACACGCTTTTCCAGCTGTTTGAGACGTCGAGCCATGTCGTCGAGCTGCCTCAAACGTGCTGCGCTCTTGCGCCATTCAGCTGCGGGCTGCATGGCGGTACCAGATGAGTAGGCCCCCGGTTCGGTAATCGAGTGGGTCACCATGGTCATGCCGGTGATGAAAACGTTGTCGCAAATATCGATATGCCCCACCAGCCCTACGCCACCGGCGAGCATGCAATGCTTGCCGATCCGGGTGCTGCCGGAAATGCCTACACACGCGGCCATGGCGGTGTGATCGCCAATCTGCACGTTGTGGGCGATCTGGATCTGGTTGTCGAGCTTCACGCCGTTACCGATCACGGTATCGGCCAGGGCCCCGCGATCGACCGCCGTGTTGACACCGATTTCCACGTCGTCGCCGATCAATACGCCGCCGACCTGGGCAATCTTGTGCCAGACGCCTTTCGAGTTGGCAAAGCCAAAGCCTTCACCGCCAATCACAGCACCCGACTGAATGACCACACGTTCACCGATACGCACGTCGTGGTACAGGGTCACGCGAGGTGCCAGCCAACCGTCGGCGCCGATTACACAGCGAGCGCCGATAAAGCAATGCGCGCCGACCGTTACACCGGCCGCGATGCGTGCACCGCTCTCGATCACCGCAAACGCACCGATGCTGGCCGCAGGGTCAACCTGGGCATCATCGGCGATGACCGCAGACGGATGAACACCCCCTGCTGCCTTGGGCTTCGGGTCGAACAGATGCGACGCCTTTGCGTACGACAGGTAGGGGTCAGCCACTACCAGGGCATCCCCGGCGTAACTCTCGGCGTCAGCGGCCTTCAGCAACACGGCTGCGGCCTGGCAGTCGACCAGGTATTTACGGTATTGGGGGTTTGCGAGGAAGCTCAACTGAGCTGGGCCAGCCTCCTGCAAGGTGGCTAGCCCAGTGATTTCCTTCTCCGGGGAACCACGCAAGGTGGCTCCCAGGAACTCGGCCAACTCGCCGAGCTTGATAGTCGCGGTCATGGCTTACTTCAGCTGGTTCATGCGCTCGATCACCTGACGGGTGATGTCGTATTGAGGCTTGACGTCAATCACTGCGCCACGCTCGAACACCAGGTCAAAGGCACCTTTCTTGATGACTTCTTCCACGGCGCTGTCGAGTTTAGGCTTCAGCTGTTTCAGCATTTCACGGTCGGCAACAGCCTTGGCTTCGTTCAGCTCCTTGGATTGGAACTGGTAGTCACGGGCCTTTTGCTTGAACTCAAGCTCCAGACGCTCGCGCTCGCCTTGCTGCATCTTGTCGCCACCCGCTACCAGACGGTCCTGGATACCCTTGGCGCTGCTTTCCAACGTCTTGAGCTTGGTCAGTTGCGGACCGAATTTTTTCTCGGCATCCACGGCGTATTTCTTGGCCGCATCGGATTCCAGCAGGGCCATCTGATAGTTCAGGACGGCGATTTTCATTTCGGCGAAGGCCGGGGTGGCTACCAGCACGGTGGCCAGCAGAACCAATTGAGTCAACTTACGCACGATGTACTCCTACAGAATCCGTTGTCGTTATCTTGGGTCAGACGCTTAGAACGTCTGGCCGAGGGAGAATTGGAAAATCTGGGTTTCAGCGTTATCCGGTTTCTTGATCGGCATGGCCAGAGCAAAGCTCAACGGGCCAAGCGCAGTCACCCAGGTCACACCGACACCCACCGAGCTCGCCAGGTTGCTGAGGCTCACGTCGTTGCACTCAGTCCGTGACTTCACGCCGCTTGGGTTGGTGATCTGTTCGCACTTGGAGTCGAACACGTTACCCACATCCCAGAAGACCGAAGTACGCAGGGACCGCTGATCTTTGACGAACGGCAGCGGGAACAGGATTTCCGCCCCCCCCTGGATCAACACGTTACCACCGAATGGCAGCGGGTCGTCGTCGGAGTCAGCTACGGTGCCCTGGTTACCGGTCACACCAACGCCACGGCTCGGTGTACCGCGTGGACCCAGGGTGCTGTCCTTGAAGCCCCGCACGGAGTTGAAGCCACCCGCGTAGTAGTTCTCGTAGAACGGCAGCCCATTGGTGGAACCATAACCGTCGCCATAGCCCAGCTCGGTGTGCAGGCGCATGGTGTAGTTATCGCTCAACGGCTGGAACAACTGGCCACGGTAGTCGAGCTTGAAGAACGACAGGTCGCTGCCCGGCGTCGTTGCTTCCAGCGTCAGGCTCTGGGAATGCCCCCGGGTGGCAAGCACGCCTTTGTTCAGGGTCGACTCGGACCAGCCGGCGGACGCCTTGAAGTTCAGGAACTTGTCGCCTTCCTTGCGAGTGAAGTCGAAGATCTCGTCCACGGTGTACACACCGGTCTTGATCTCATCCTGTTGCGCAGTCAGGCCGAAGGTCAGGCGCGAAGTCTCGCTGATCGGGTAACCGATGTTGGCGCCCACACCCAGGCTGTCGATTGCATAGCTGGCTACGTCGACGTCGAGGTCTTTGTAGTCGGTGGTGCGGTAGAAGGCGTTGTAGCCCAGGCTCACGCCGTCGGCAGTCCAGTAGGGGTCGACATAACCGAAGTTATAACGGCTCTGGTATTCGCTTCGGGTCAGGCCGATGGACACCTTGTTACCGGTACCCAGGAAGTTGTTCTGGGTGATGGAACCACCGAGGATCAGGCCGGCGCTCTGTGCAAAACCGACACTGGCGGTGATCGAACCCGACGCTTGCTCTTCCACGGCGTAGTTCACGTCAACCTGGTCATCCACACCCGGTACGGCTGGCGTTTCGACGTTCACTTCCTTGAAGAAGCCCAGGCGTTCAAGACGGGTCTTGGACTGGTCGATCAGGTAAGTCGACGCCCAGCCACCTTCCATCTGGCGCATTTCGCGGCGCAGCACTTCGTCCGCAGACTTGGTGTTGCCACGGAAGTTGATGCGGTTCACGTAGGCACGCTTGCCTGGGTCGACGACAAAGGTGATGTCCACGGTGTGGTCTTCATCGTGGGGGGTAGGCACGCCGTTGACGTTGGCGAAGGTATAGCCTTCGTTACCCAGGCGACGGGTGATCAGTTCGGACGTGGTGGTCATCAGCTTGCGCGAGAACACCTGGTCTTTCTGCACCAGCAACAGGGCCTTGACCTGGTCTTCAGGCACTTTCAAGTCGCCGCTGAGCTTCACGTCACGAACCTTGTACTTCTCGCCTTCGTTGACGTTGACAGTGATGTAGACGTGCTTCTTGTCCGGGGTGATGGACACCTGGGTCGAAGCGATATCCATGTTGATATAGCCACGGTCCAGGTAGTAGGAACGCAGGCGTTCCAGGTCACCGGAGAGTTTTTCGCGGGCGTACTTGTCATCGTTCTTGAAGAACGACAACCAGTTGGTGGTCTTTAGCTCGAACAGGTCGATCAGGTCTTCATCAGCGAACTTGGTGTTGCCCACCACGTTGATGTGCTGAATGGCCGCCACGGTACCTTCGTTGATGTTGACCTTGAGGCCAACACGGTTACGAGGCTGCGGCACGACTTCCGTTTCCACGGTCGCGGAGTAGCGACCCTGGGCAACGTACTGGCGCTGCAGTTCGTTACGCACACCTTCAAGGGTGGCGCGTTGGAAGATCTCGCCCTCGGCCAGGCCGGATTGCTTCAGGCCTTTCATCAGGTCTTCAGTGGAGATCGCCTTGTTGCCTTCGATCTCGATACTGGCGACGGAAGGTCGCTCGACGACGGTGATGACCAGGACGTTACCTTCGCGACCCAGTTGGATGTCTTGAAAGAACCCGGTTTTGAACAGCGCACGAGTGGATTCCACCAGGCGACGGTCATCAGCCTGTTCCCCGACGTTCAACGGCAAGGCACCAAAGACGCTACCCGCGGAAACCCGCTGGAGGCCGTTGACGCGAATATCGGAGATGGTGAAGGACTCGGCGTGAACTTCGGCGATCATCAATACGGTGAGAACCGCAGTTAGCAGCAGACGTTTCATGAAGTCCTTTCTTATTCCAACTGGCAATAAACAAACTGCCGCAAAATGCGGCAGATTCGCAATTCAGCGAAGCGTTACAGTCGACCCAGATCGTTGACCAAGGCTAATAACATCACCCCGACCACCAAGCTGATACCGATCTGTATCCCCCAACCCTGCACCCGATCCGACAAGGGGCGACCACGCACCCACTCGACCAGATAAAACAACAGATGCCCCCCATCCAATACTGGAATGGGCAGCAAATTCAGAACACCCAGGCTGATACTCAGATAAGCCAGGAAATTCAGGAAATCCGCGACACCCGACTGGGCAGAAGCGCCCGCCACTTTAGCAATGGTTATCGGTCCACTCAAGTTTTTTACCGAGAGCTCGCCGAACAACATTTTCTTGAGGGATTCAAGGGTCAGCACACTCATGGTCCAGGTGCGTTTTGCACCCTCGCCAATGGCCGCCAGCGGCCCGAAACTGACCTCACGCACCATCGAGGGCGGCCACTCCGGACTCTTGACGCCTGCACCCAGGTAACCCCCGGCCGCCTTGGCTTCCCCACGTACCGCCAGGGTCACGGGGACGTCGATTTGAGCACCGTCACGCTCAATTTTCAGCACAATCCTCGTATCAGGGCGTACGCGCACCAGATCGACCACCTGCTGCCACTCACCCAACACCTGGCCATCGAGGGCCAGCAAGCGATCGCCGGTTTTCAGGCCAGCGGCCTGGGCCGGACCCTTCGGATCCAGCTCAGCTAGTACCGGCGGCAGCGCAGGACGCCATGGACGGATGCCCAGGGACTTGATCGGATCAGGCTCGTCAGCGCCCTTGAGCCAATGGTCCAAGGCCAACGTGCGCGGGGTCTCGGCACTGGAATCCTGCTCACGCACCACGACATTGACGGTGCCGCTTTCACCCAAACGACGGACCAGCTGCAAATTGACCGCGCCCCAACCCGTCGTCGGCTCACCATCAATGGAAACAATTTCCTGCCCCGCCACCAGACCTGCCTTGGCGGCGATACTGTCCGCCTCGACCGCGCCGATGACTGGACGCACCTGCTCGCTGCCGAGCATGGCCAGGACCCAGAAAAACAGCATCGCCAAGAGGAAGTTGGCGATCGGACCGGCCGCAACAATGGCGATACGCTGACGAACGGTCTTGCGATTGAAGGATTGGTCCAACTGATCGGCCGGCACTTCACCTTCACGCTCATCGAGCATCTTGACGTAGCCACCCAACGGGATGGCCGCGATCACGAACTCGGTGCCATGCCGGTCGTGCCAGCGAACCAGTGGCATGCCGAAACCGACGGAAAAGCGCAGTACCTTGACGCCGCAACGACGTGCCACCCAGAAGTGGCCGAATTCGTGGAAGGTAACCAGCACACCCAGAGCAACCAGGGTGCCGACAATCATGTAAAGCGCACTCATCTAATTTCTCCGCATTCCAATCCAGTGCCCCAGGGCTCAATCGCGCCCACAAGACTAACGCGCGTTGCGGTTCAACCATTGTTCGGCCAAGGCGCGTGCCTTGGTGTCCGCCTCGAATACCGCGCCGAGGTCATTGACTGCCACCACGGGTTCAAGACCCAGGACGTCCTCGATGATACTCGCGATCTGCGGAAAGCGGATGCGCCGTTCGAGAAACGCCGCCACGGCCACTTCATTCGCCGCATTGAGCATCGCCGGCGCGCTGTTACCCGCCTCCGCCGCCTCACGCGCCAGACGCAGGCACGGAAAACGTTGCTCGTCCGGCGCCTCGAAGTCCAAGCGGGCAATGGCAAACAGGTCCAGTGGCGCCACGCCGGAGTCAATTCGCTCCGGCCAGGCCAGGGCATTGGCGATCGGGGTGCGCATATCCGGATTGCCCAATTGGGCCAATACCGAGCCATCCACGTAGTCGACCAGTGAATGAATCACACTTTGCGGGTGAATCACCACCTCGACCTGCTCCGGTCGCGCATCGAACAACCAGCAGGCTTCGATCAACTCCAGGCCTTTATTCATCATGCTTGCCGAGTCTACGGAGATCTTGCGCCCCATCGACCAGTTAGGATGAGCGCACGCCTGGTCCGGAGACACCTGCTCCAACTCCCCCAAGGGAGTTTGCCGGAAAGGACCACCCGACGCGGTCAGCAGAATCCGACGCACACCCACCTGTCCCAGGCCGCGAGCAAAGTCGCCGGGCATGCATTGGAAGATCGCATTGTGTTCACTGTCGAGGGGCAGCAATACGGCGCCGCTCTTGCGCACCGCCTGCATGAAGAGCGCGCCGGACATCACCAGCGCTTCTTTGTTGGCCAGCAGGATCTTCTTGCCCGCATCCACGGCAGCCAAGGTCGGACGCAAGCCGGCGGCACCGACGATAGCGGCCACCACCGTATCCACCTCGGCATCGGCCGAGACCTGGCACAACCCCTCCTCCCCCACCAGCACCTGAGTGGCCAGCCCGGCAGCCCGCAGATCATCCTGCAGGCCCCGTGCAGCCGAACGCCCGGGCACCACGGCAAAGCGCGGCACGTGGCGCACGCACAGTGCCAGCAGTTCGCTGAGACGGGTGAACCCGGTCAGGGCAAACACTTGATAGCGGTCGGGATGACGAGCGATCACATCCAGGGTGCTCAACCCTACCGAGCCGGTTGCACCCAGCACGGTCACTTGTTGCAGGCGGCTCACGAAGCGGTCATCCACAACAGCACGGCAAAGATCGGGATGGCTGCGGTAAGGCTATCGATACGATCCAGCACCCCGCCATGGCCCGGCAGCAGGTTGCTGCTGTCCTTGATCCCGGCCTGGCGCTTGAACATGCTTTCGGTGAGATCACCGACCACCGAGATAAATACGACGATGGCCGTGCCCAGCAGGGCCAGGAAGATCTCCTTCGCCGACCAGTCGCGCACCAGCCCCACCACAAGCGTGATCACCAGCGTCAACGCCAGGCCGCCATACACGCCTTCCCAACTCTTGCCCGGACTGACTGCCGGCGCCAGCTTGCGCTTGCCGAATGCCCGGCCAGAGAAGTAGGCGCCGATGTCTGCGCCCCAGACCAGCACCATCACCGCCATGATCAGCCAGTTACCCATCGGCGAATTCTTGATCTCCACCAGCCCTTGCCAGGCAGGCAACAGAATCAACAAGCCAATCACCAGCTTGCTGGCAACACTGGACCACTGGCCACTGCTGCGCGGAAAAGTCAGCACCAGGTAGGTCGCAAGCGCCCACCACAGCACCGCCGCCCCCAACACCCAAGGCACGATGATGCTCGACAGGGTGTGCATCAGCAACAGCAGCACCGCCACCACAAGGGCATACACCACACGCGGCAACTGTGCGTTGAAACCTGCCAACCGCGCCCATTCCCAGGCACCCAGGGTTACCACCAGGCCGATAAACAGCGCAAAGCCAGAGCCATCCAGCAGGAAAAACCCGCACAAGGCAATCGGCAACAGTATCAGTGCTGTGATGATTCGTTGTTTAAGCATTTAAACCCGGGCTCCAGCTTCGATCTGCTCACTCGTTTTACCGAAGCGACGCTGACGGGAAGCGAAATCGGCCAGCGCAGTGCGCATGGCATCGTGTTTGAAGTCCGGCCAGAACAGGTCGGAGAAGTACAGCTCGGTATAGGCCAATTGCCATAAGAGGAAATTGCTGATGCGATGCTCACCACCGGTACGGATACACAAGTCAGGCAACGGCAGGTCGCCGGTCACCAGGCAGGTCTGTAACAGTTCAGGCGTGATGTCGTCCGGCCGCAGATGACCGGCCTGCACTTCGCGGGCCAGTCGCTGCGCAGCCTGGGCAATATCCCACTGACCACCGTAGTTGGCCGCGATTTGCAGCACAAAGCGGTCAGTGCCGGCAGTGATCGCCTCGGCTTCACGCATGGCCGCCTGCAGTTCCGGGTGAAAGCGCGAGCGGTCGCCGATGATGCGCAGGCTGATGTTGTTGTCATTCAGGCGCTTGGCCTCACGACGCAGGGCCTTGAAGAACAGATCCATCAAGGCACTGACTTCTTCGGCGGGCCGCTGCCAGTTTTCACTGGAGAACGCGAACAGGGTCAATACCTCGACCTTGGCCTCGGCACACACCTCGATCACGGCCCGTACCGCATCGACACCCGCCTTATGCCCGGCAACACCCGGCATAAAGCGCTTCTTCGCCCAGCGATTATTCCCATCCATGATGATCGCGACATGGCGCGGCACCACGGAGGGCACAGTCTGCTTGGTCTTTTCCATGAAGGCGTCCTGACCCCTTATACGGCCATCAGGTCCTTTTCTTTTTCGTCGGTTGCCTGGGTGATCTTCGCCTCGGCTTCCTTGGTCAGCTTGTCGATATCGGCGACGGCACGACGCTCTTCGTCTTCACTGATTTCCTTGTCCTTGACCAGCTTCTTCAGCTCGCCCAAGGCATCACGACGAATGTTACGCACTGCAACCCGCGCATCTTCAGCCGCGCTGCGGGCCTGCTTGGTGAAACCCTTGCGGGTTTCTTCAGTCAGGGCCGGCATGGAGATCAGCAGCAACTCACCCAGGTTGGTGGGGTTGAGGTTCAGGCCAGCGCTCTGGATGGCCTTGTCGACTGCCGCGAGCATGTTGCGCTCGAAGGCCACGACTTGCAGGGTGCGCGAATCCTTTACAGTAACGTTGGCCACGCCGCTCAGCGGGGTATCAGTGCCATAGTAGGGCACCATCACGCTGCCCAGGATGCTCGGGTGCGCTTTGCCGGTACGAATCTGGCCGAATGCGTGGCTCAGAGACTCCAGGGATTTTTGCATACGCGCTTGGGCGTCTTTCTTGATTTCGTTGATCATTGTTGGCCTTCCTCGATCAGAGTCCCTTCCGCGCCGCCGTGTACGATATTCAGCAGGGCACCGGGCTTGTTCATGTTAAATACGCGCAGCGGCATCTTATGGTCGCGGCACAGGCAAATAGCCGTCAGGTCCATCACACCCAGCTTGCGATCCAGCACTTCATCGTAGGTCAGATGATCGAACTTCTCGGCATGCGGGTCTTTGAATGGGTCTGCGGTGTACACGCCATCTACCTTGGTCGCCTTGAGCACCACGTCGGCATCGATCTCGATGGCGCGCAGGCAAGCAGCCGAGTCCGTGGTGAAGAACGGGTTGCCGGTACCGGCAGCGAAGATCACCACCTCTTTGGCGTTCAGGTGGCGCATGGCTTTGCGACGATCATAGTGATCGGTCACACCCACCATGGAAATAGCCGACATCACGATAGCCGAGATATTGGCACGCTCCAGGGCGTCACGCATGGCCAGGGCGTTCATCACAGTGGCCAGCATGCCCATGTGGTCGCCGGTAACCCGATCCATGCCGGCCGCACTCAGTGCCGCGCCGCGGAACAGGTTACCGCCACCGATCACCAGGCCGACCTGTACGCCGATGCCGACCAACTGGCCGACTTCCAGCGCCATGCGGTCGAGTACCTTGGGGTCGATCCCGAACTCTTCCGAGCCCATCAGGGCCTCGCCGCTAAGCTTGAGTAGAATGCGTTTATAGCGAGCCTGATAACCACTGCCCTGCTGAGCCATTGCGAATCTCTCCTGCGGCGTATTTTTAAAAAATTCTTGGCGAGCCGTTTACGGCTTGCGTTCACTCTAGCTGGACGCTCTCACAGCGCCATCGGAACACGGCTTTGTAAGCCAGTTCCGAGGGTAAGCCAAATTAAATCGGCCTGCCCATTTGAAAAGAGGCTGCGCGCGTGAGCGGGCAGCCTCTTTCGGGCGACAGTTAAAAACTGTCTTATTGCTTGGCGGCAGCCAGCTGGGCAGCAACTTCTTCAGCGAAGTTGTCGACCGGCTTCTCGATGCCTTCGCCTACTTTGAAGTAAGTGAAGGAAACGATTTCAGCACCGGCTTTCTTGGCCAGTTCGCCAACCTTGACTTCAGGGTTCTTGACGAACGCCTGTTCAACCAGGCTTGCTTCGGCCAGGAACTTGCTGATACGGCCCTTGACCATGTTCTCAACAATGTTTTCTGGCTTGCCTTTGATTTTTTCTTCGTTCAGCTGCAGGAACACAGCCTTTTCACGCTCGATCGCTTCGGCAGAAACTTCCGAAGGCAGCAGGAACTCAGGGTTGCTGGCCGCTACGTGCATAGCGATGTCTTTGGCCAGCTCAACGTTGCCGCCCTTCAGGACCACTGCAACGCCGATCTTGTTGCCGTGCAGGTAACCACCGACAACATCACCTTCAACGCGTACCAGGCGACGGATGTTGACGTTTTCGCCAACCTTGCCGACCAGTACCAGGCGATCAGCTTCTTGAGCGGCGATCAGCGGAGCGACGTCAGTCAGCTTGTCGGCGAACGCTTTTTCAACGCTGGCAGCAACAAATGCCTTGAAGTCGTCCTGCAGGGCCAGGAAGTCGGTCTGGGAGTTCACTTCCAGCAGAACAGCAGACTTGCCGTCTTCTTTCAGAGCGATAGCGCCTTCAGCAGCCACGTTGCCTGCTTTCTTGGCAGCCTTGATGGCGCCGGAAGCACGCATGTCATCAATGGCTTTTTCGATGTCGCCGTCAGCCTTTTCCAGGGCTTTCTTGCAATCCATCATGCCTTCGCCGGTACGCTCACGCAGTTCTTTAACCAACGCTGCAGTAATTGCTGCCATTTTCAAATTCCTCTTGGATAGGTTTTCAACCATTCCACCCGATCGAACGGGGGATCAATTCTTCCCGAACCACCCTTGTTAGCCGCTGCACGTTACAGGTGATGTAGCTGCGCTGCTGACAAATGGTTTTCGAGGTGGCAAAAAGGGGGCCAAGCCCCCTTTTTGCTTACTGAGTCAACGCCAGGGCGTCAATTACTCAGCTGCGGCTACCGGAGCTTCTTCAACGAACTGCTCGGTGCCACCAGCAACGTGGTTGCGACCACGGATGACAGCGTCAGCCATCGAACCCATGTACAGCTGGATAGCGCGGATGGCGTCATCGTTGCCTGGGATGATGTAGTCAACGCCTTCCGGGCTGCTGTTGGTATCGACTACGCCGATAACAGGGATGCCCAGCTTGTTGGCTTCGGTGATCGCGATGCGCTCGTGATCAACGTCGATAACGAACAGTGCGTCAGGCAGACCGCCCATGTCCTTGATACCACCCAGGGAACGATCGAGCTTTTCCAGGTCACGAGTGCGCATCAGCGCTTCTTTCTTGGTCAGCTTGGCGAAAGTACCGTCTTCGGCCTGCACTTCAAGGTCACGCAGACGCTTGATGGAAGCACGGATGGTTTTGAAGTTGGTCAGCATGCCGCCCAACCAGCGGTGATCGACGTACGGCGAACCGCAACGTGCTGCTTCTTCAGCAACGATCTTGCCAGCGGAACGCTTGGTGCCGACGAACAGGATCTTGTTTTTGCCCTGGGCCAGGCGCTCTACGAAAGTCAGAGCTTCGTTGAACATTGGCAGGGTTTTTTCAAGGTTGATGATGTGGATCTTGTTACGCGCGCCGAAAATGTACTTACCCATTTTCGGGTTCCAGTAACGGGTCTGGTGACCGAAGTGCACACCGGCCTTCAGCATATCGCGCATGTTGACTTGGGACATGATAGTTCCTTAATAAGTCGGGTTTGGCCTCCACGTATCCCAATGACCAACCAGCGGCATCAAGGCCTCCGGCACCCAGGTCATCGTGTCGACACGTGTGTGGATTTAAGCTTTTCGGGGTATCCCCGGAAAGCGGCGCATTTTATACCACACGAAGGGCGAAAACGAAACACGCAATCACATTTGGCCTGGGCGACGTGTACGCAACCCTTTGAATAGAGCCGATATAACCCCATCTGATAGAGAGAAGCGATCGTCAGGGGCTCATGATTTGCCGCCCGCGTCTGTTAGAATCGCGTTTTTTGGCGCTTGTGCGAATTCTGCAACCTTTTGTCGCACGCCCGTAAACCGTATTGATTTCAGCGCATCGCGCTAGAGAGAGCCTGTATGACCGTTAGTTTGAAAACCGCCGAAGACATCGCCGGCATGCGCATTGCCGGCAAACTGGCTGCCGATGTGCTGGAAATGATTGCCGAGCACGTCAAGCCCGGCGTTACCACGGAAACCCTGAACCAGATCTGCCACGACTATATAGTCAATGTGCAGGGCGCCATTCCTGCGCCGCTGAACTACAAGGGCTTCCCCAAGTCGATCTGTACTTCGGTCAACCACGTGGTCTGCCACGGGATTCCGGGCGACAAGCCGTTGAAGGACGGCGACACCCTGAACATCGACGTCACCGTGATCAAGGACCGCTACTTCGGCGACACCAGCCGCATGTTCCACGTCGGCACCGTGCCGGTGTGGGCCGAGCGCCTGTCCCAGGTCACCCAGGAATGCATGTACAAGGCCATCGAGATCGTCAAGCCTGGCTGCCGCCTGGGCGACATCGGTGAAGTGATCCAGAAGCACGCCGAAAAGAACGGTTTCTCGGTGGTGCGCGAATTCTGCGGCCACGGTATCGGTACGGTCTTCCACGAAGAACCGCAGATCCTGCACTACGGCCGCGCCGGCACCGGCATGGAGCTCAAGGCAGGCATGACCTTTACCATCGAGCCGATGATCAACCAGGGCAAGGCCGACACCAAGGTGCTGGGCGACGGCTGGACCGCCATCACCAAGGACCGCAAGCTCTCGGCCCAGTGGGAACACACCCTGCTGGTCACCGAGACCGGCTACGAGATCTTCACCCTGCGCGCCGACGACACGATCCCACGCGTTTCGGCGTGAAGGGCCGCCAAGGTTTTCCCAAACTGTGTTGTGACTGACTGATAGATAGAAAGGAAAGCCGATCAATGCCCCAGGTGGATCCCGAACTCTTCGACCGTGGCCAGTTCCAGGCCGAGCTGGCACTGAAAGCGAGCCCCATCGCCGCGTTCAAAAAGGCGATCCGCCAGGCCCGCGAGGTGCTCGACGAGCGCTTTCGCAGCGGCCGGGACATCCGCCGGCTGATCGAGGACCGCGCCTGGTTCGTCGATAACATCCTGCAAAAAGCCTGGGAACAGTTCAGCTGGAGCGAAGACGCCGATATTGCCCTGGTAGCGGTCGGCGGCTACGGTCGTGGCGAGCTGCACCCGTACTCCGACATCGACCTGCTGATCCTGCTGGACAGCGCCGACCATGAGATATTTCGCGATTCCATCGAGCGCTTTCTGACACTGCTGTGGGACATCGGCCTGGAAGTCGGCCAGAGCGTGCGCTCGGTGGATGAGTGCGCCGAAGAGGCCCGCGCCGACCTGACCGTCATCACCAACCTGATGGAAAGCCGCACCATCGCCGGCCCCGAGCGCCTGCGCCAGCGCATGCTCGAAGTCACCAGCACCGCGCACATGTGGCCGAGCAAGGATTTCTTCCTGGCCAAGCGTGCCGAGCAGAAGGCCCGGCACCATAAGTACAACGACACCGAATACAACCTCGAACCCAACGTCAAAGGCTCGCCGGGCGGGTTGCGCGACATCCAGACGATCCTGTGGGTCGCACGTCGCCAATACGGCACCCTGAACCTGCGCGCCCTGGCCGGCGAAGGTTTCCTGGTGGAGAGCGAAAACGCCCTGCTGGCGTCGTCCCAGGAATTCCTGTGGAAAGTGCGCTACGCCCTGCACATGCTCGCCGGGCGCTCCGAAGATCGCCTGCTGTTCGACCACCAGCGCTCCATCGCCACCCTGCTGGGGTTTGAAGGTGAAGACGCGAAGACCAGCATCGAAAGCTTCATGCAGCAGTACTACCGGGTGGTCATGAGCATTGCCCAGCTCAGCGACCTGATCATCCAGCATTTCGAAGAAGTGATCCTCGCTCCGGAAGACGAAGCACCGCCGCAGCCGATCAATTCGCGCTTCCAACTGCACGACGGCTATATCGAGGCGCGCAACGACAACGTGTTCCGCCGCACTCCGTTCGCCATGCTGGAAATCTTCGTGCTGATGGCCCAGCAGCCGGAAATCAAGGGCGTACGCGCCGACACCATCCGCCTGCTGCGGGAAAACCGTCACCTGATCGACGACGACTTTCGCAACGACATTCGCAACACCAGCCTGTTTATCGAGCTGTTCAAGTGCAAGATCGGCATCCACCGCAACCTGCGGCGCATGAACCGCTATGGCATCCTCGGGCGTTACCTGCCGGAGTTCGGGTTTATCGTCGGGCAGATGCAGCACGACCTGTTCCACATCTACACCGTGGACGCCCACACCCTCAACCTGATCAAGCACCTGCGCAAGTTGCAGTACACCCAGGTGTCAGAGAAATTTCCGCTGGCCAGCAAGCTCATGGCCAAGCTGCCCAAGCCGGAGTTGATCTACCTGGCCGGCCTGTACCACGACATCGGCAAGGGTCGGCATGGCGACCATTCGGAAATCGGCGCGGTGGATGCCGAGGCGTTCTGCCAACGCCATCAGTTGCCGCTGTGGGACAGCCGCCTGATCGTGTGGCTGGTGCAGAACCACCTGGTGATGTCGACCACCGCCCAGCGCAAGGACTTGTCCGACCCGCAGGTGATCCACGATTTCGCCGGGACCGTCGGCGATGAGACCCGCCTCGATTACCTGTACGTGCTGACCGTCTCCGACATCAACGCCACCAACCCGACGCTGTGGAACTCCTGGCGCGCCAGCCTGTTGCGCCAGCTCTACACCGAGACCAAGCGCGCGCTGCGCCGTGGCCTGGAAAACCCGGTGGACCGCGAAGAGCAGATCCGCCGCACCCAAAGCGCCGCCCTGGACATCCTGGTGCGCGGCGGCAACGACCCGGACGACGTCGAGCAGTTGTGGTCGCAATTGGGGGACGATTACTTCCTGCGCCACACCGCCGGCGATGTCGCCTGGCACAGTGACGCGATCCTGCAGCAGCCGGCCGATGGCGGCCCCCTGGTGTTGATCAAGGAAACCACCCAGCGCGAATTCGAAGGCGGCACGCAGATCTTCATCTATGCGCCCGACCAGCACGACTTCTTCGCCGTGACCGTGGCGGCCATGGACCAGCTCAACCTGAACATCCACGACGCACGGGTCATCACCTCCAGCAGCCAGTTCACCCTCGACACCTATATCGTGCTCGACACCGAAGGCGAGTCCATCGGCGATAACCCGGCGCGGGTGAAAAAGATCCGCGAAGGCCTGACCGAAGCCCTGCGTAACCCCGACGACTACCCGACGATCATCCAGCGCCGGGTACCGCGTCAGCTCAAGCACTTTGCCTTTGCGCCCCAGGTGACCATTTCCAACGATGCGCAGCGCCCGGTGACCGTGCTGGAACTCAGCGCGCCGGACCGGCCAGGCCTGCTGGCACGGATCGGCGGCATTTTCCTGGAATTCGATTTGTCACTGCAGAACGCCAAGATTGCGACCCTCGGCGAGCGCGTGGAGGACGTGTTCTTTATTACCGATGCCGATAACCAGCCGCTGTCCGACCCGGAGCTGTGCCTGCGCTTGCAGGCGGCGATCGTGCAGCAGTTGAGCGTGCCCCAGGAACCCGGTGTCGAGCTGACGCGCCTGACGATTTGATACCAGGAGCGGCCCACCGCTCCCCTCCCAGTTTTTAACGCCTTGCACGAGATCCACCGATGAACAACGCCCTGAACCAGCTCCAGCCCTACCCGTTCGAAAAGCTGCGTGCCCTGCTGGGTAGCGTCACGCCGAACCCGGACAAGCGCCCGATCGCGTTGTCCATCGGCGAACCCAAGCACACATCGCCGCAATTCGTTGCCGATGCCCTGGCCAACAACCTCGACCAGATGGCGGTGTACCCGACCACCCTGGGCATCCCGGCCCTGCGCGAGGCCATCGGTGCCTGGTGCGAACGCCGCTTCGACGTACCCAAGGGCTGGCTGGATCCTTCGCGTACTATCCTGCCGGTCAACGGCACCCGTGAAGCGCTGTTCGCCTTCACCCAGACCGTGGTCAACCGGGGCGACGACGCGCTGGTGGTCAGCCCGAACCCCTTCTACCAGATCTACGAAGGCGCCGCGTTCCTGGCCGGGGCCAAGCCGCACTACCTGCCATGCCTGGATGAAAACGGCTTCAACCCGGATTTCGACGCGGTATCGCCGGACATCTGGAAACGCTGCCAGATCCTGTTCCTCTGCTCCCCCGGCAACCCGACCGGTGCACTGATCCCGGTCGACACCCTGAAAAAACTCATCGCCCTGGCCGACGAATATGACTTCGTTATCGCCGCCGACGAGTGCTACAGCGAACTGTACTTCGACGAACAAACCCCGCCACCGGGCCTGCTCAGCGCGTGCGTCGAGCTGGGTCGCCAGGACTTCAAGCGTTGCGTGGTGTTCCACAGCCTGTCCAAGCGCTCCAACCTGCCAGGCCTGCGCTCCGGTTTTGTCGCGGGCGACGCCGAGATCCTCAAGGGTTTCCTGCTGTACCGCACTTACCATGGCTGTGCGATGCCGGTGCAAACCCAGCTGGCAAGCATCGCGGCCTGGCAGGACGAGGCCCATGTGCAGGCCAACCGGGACCTGTACCGCGAGAAGTTTGATGCCGTGCTGGCAATCCTCAAGCCGGTGCTGGACGTACAAGCCCCGGACGGCGGCTTCTACCTGTGGCCGAATGTGCAAGGCGATGATGCCGCGTTCTGCCGCGATTTGTTCGTGGAGGAACACGTGACCGTGGTGCCGGGTTCGTACCTGTCCCGGGAAGTGGATGGCGTGAACCCCGGCGCCGGACGCGTGCGCCTGGCGTTGGTTGCGCCGCTGGCCGAATGTGTGGAAGCGGCTGAGCGTATTCGGGACTTCATTCAGCGTCGTCGCTGATCCCAAGGGCCGCTCGCGCGTTCCGGAGCGGCCAACTCAAAGAAAGATCAAGCAACCCTTTGAACGGGAACACGCCTGCGTCTCTCACCCACCAAAAGTAGCAGCCAACAATGATGCCAATGGCAGTCCGTGCCGTTCATGGCTGCCTGGCTTTTTACTTTTGATGGAGAGAAGACATGACCGTCTGCAACTTGCCTCCCGCTACTTCCCCATACAATACAGCCGCCTTTACGACGCCCGAATCAAATCCCACCCGGCATAAACGTGGCATCGCCACCCCCGACAAACTCTGGCCACAGCATTCAGTCCTGAAGATAGCGTTGCTGGATATGACGGACGCGCAGAAGACGCTGGTAAAAGCCAATATCAGAAAATGGACGCCTCACACAAACCTGCACTTCAAGTTCGTCGATACAGCGCAGGGCGATATCAGAATTACCGCAAACAACACGAGCACTGCAGGCTGGTCGTATGTTGGAACGGACGCAAAAAACGCCTCCCCCTCTGAACCGACGATGAGTATTGGCTTCGGCAGTTCGCCGGAACGTATTGAAGCGCAGGTGGTACATGAGTTTGGTCATGCGCTGGGTTTAAGGCATGAACACCAGCACCCGGATCGGACATTGGTATTTGATGACGATGAAGTTTACAAAGATTACGAATCCCGAAATAAAACACGAGGTGAGGCTTACCACGACATCCTCAAGAAATCACATCGCAGCGCGGTGAAAACTTCGCCTTACGATGAAAAATCAATCATGCACTACAGTTTCTCCAGGCCGCGATTGAAAAGCCCAAGCGAAACCCCTAAACCGTTGCAATTATCAGAGGGCGATAAGCATTTTATTCAATCGCTTTATCCACAGGACAGTACGCCTGCGGGGCAACTCATTTATACGTTGATGAAGATATTAATCAAACCTGATCGCCCTCCCACTGCGTAATACCACTTCTACTTCACGGCCCCCAAGTTCGCCTCACTCATATCCAACTCTGCCAGCACCTCTCGCAACACGTCATCACCAATCTGGTGATGACGGCTCAAGCTGTACAACTCCAACCGCTGTGCGCGCAACGCCTTGAGACGCAACTTTCGCTCCAGTTGATCCATTTGCTGGGCCAGCGCCTGGGCCTCGGCTGAATCGTTGAACACCTCCAGTTGATGGCGATATTCCGACATCAGGCGCGCCTTGAGCTCAGTGGCCAGCGCGGCCTGGGCGGCGTCCTGGGTTGCGGTTTCCACGGGCTCTTCCGCCTCCAGGGCATGGATAGCCGCCACTGCGGTTTTTTTCCAGGCCTCGCGCACTTCGTTATGGCGCTTTTCATCCGGACTCTTTTCAACGCCCCGCAAGAGCAGCGGCAGGGCGATGCAGGCGGCGATCAGTGACAGCAGGATCACACCGGCCGCGATAAAGATCAGCAGGTCGCGCTCGGGGAAATCCTGGCCTGGCACCAGCAGCAATGGCACCGACATTACACCGGCCAGGGTCACCGCACCGCGCACACCGCCCACGGTCAACAGCCAGCAGGAACGCGCAGTGGGCACCAGGGTCAACTCACTTTTCCCACGCAGCCGCCGGAACAAACCCGACAGGCGCCAGATGCTCTGCACCCAGATAAAACGCAGCACCACCAGCACCAGGAAAATCGCAGTCACATCCAGGCAGCGATACAACAAGGTGGGCCACAGCGTCGGCTCATGACTGGCCACGGCCTTGATGATGTCCGGCAATTGCAGGCCCAGCAGCAGGAAGATCAGGCCATTGAAGGCAAATTCCAGCAATGACCAGACACTGCGATTGAGCAGGCGCGTGCTGGTCTGGCGAGGCAGCAGGTCGAGCCAGCTCTGCATCATGCCCGCCGCGACCGCCGACAAGATGCCCGAGGCGCCGAGCCGTTCGGCCAACACGTAGGCCGCAAACGGCAACAGCAACATGAACACCACATGCGTTGCCGGGTCATCCCAGCCCCGGGCAATCATCCAGGCGCGCAGGCGGCCGACCAGCCAACTCAGCGCCACCCCCACCGCCAGGCCGCCCAAGGCCACCAGGACAAAGGTCAGGCTGGCATCGGCCAACGAGAACACACCGGTCAACGCGGCCGCCAAGGCGAACTTGAAGGTCACCAGGCCCGAGGCGTCATTCATCAACGCTTCGCCCTGAAGCATATGCATCAGCGGCGTCGGCAAGCGGTTCTGGGCAATTGCCGACACGGCCACGGCATCGGTGGGCGACAACACGGCCGCGAGGGCGAAGGCCACCGGCAGCGGGATCGTCGGCAATAGCCAATGAATGAAGTAGCCGGCACCGACCACGGTGAACAGCACCAACCCGACGGCGAGTGTCAGGATCGGCCCACGCAGGCGCCACAATTCGCGCTTGGGCATGCGCCAGCCATCGGAGAACAGCAGCGGTGGCAGGAACAGAAACAGGAATAGCTCCGGGTCCAGCGCCACATGCAGCCCCAGTGTGGGCCAGGCCAGCAAGGCGCCGGCGGCAATCTGCACCAGGGGTAACGGCAGGGGGATGACACGTCCGACCAGACGCGAAACGCTGACCAGCATCAGCAGGATAAGAACGGTGTAGGCGGTTTGCATAACGCGGGTTTCCCGGACGATCGGCTTGCAACGACACACATCAGGCAACAACTGGCCGTTGAAGTGCCATATTACCCGGCTATCTTACCGGCCTATGCTGCGCGCTGGCTTTTGCACAAAAGTCGCACGCTGCTGACGAGCGGCACCCAAAATCTCTGGGCGTGGCATAATCCGTGACCTTTCATTTTCATTGGCACTTGCATCAGTAAAGCAGGGGGGGCAATTCCTTGACCGCTTCAAGCAAAACGTTGCACCTTTTCGGCATCAAAGCCTGCGACACCATGAAAAAAGCGCGCACCTGGCTCGACGAGCACGCGGTGAGCTATGAGTTCCACGACTACAAAACGGCCGGTATCGACCGCGAACACTTGACCCAATGGTGCAACGAGCACGGTTGGCAGGTGGTTTTGAACCGTGCGGGCACCACCTTTCGCAAACTCGAAGACGAACGCAAAGCCGATCTCGATCAGTCGAAAGCCATTGAATTGATGCTCGCACAACCTTCGATGATCAAGCGCCCGGTGCTTGATCTCGGTGACAGAACCCTGATTGGCTTCAAGCCAGATAGTTATTCGGCGGCCCTCAAGTAGGCCAGCCCTTCCATTTTTGTAGAGGTAACAGCATGTCCAATTCCCTGTTCAGCCTGGGCTTCGGCGTCGGCACTCAGAACCGCCAAGGTGCTTGGCTGGAAGTGTTTTACGCACAACCCCTGCTCAACCCATCGGCAGAAATCGTTGCCGCCATCGCGCCGATCCTCGGCTACAGCGAAGGCAACCAGGCGATCACCTTCACCGTCGCCCAGGCCCTGCAACTGGCTGACGCGCTCAAAGGCGTCGACGCCACCCAGGCTGCCCTGCTGAGCCGCCTGGCCGAAAGCCACACCCCATTGGTCGCCACCTTGCTGGCCGAAGACACCGCACTGACGTCCACCCCGGAGGCCTACCTCAAGCTGCACCTGCTGTCCCATCGCCTGGTCAAGCCACACGGCCTGAGCCTCGCCGGTGTGTTCCCGCAACTGCCGAACGTGGCCTGGACCAGCCAGGGCGCGATCGACATCAACGAATTGGCCGAACGCCAACTGGAAGCCCGCCTGCGTGGCGAGCTGCTGGAAGTGTTCTCGGTGGACAAGTTCCCGAAAATGACCGACTACGTGGTACCGAGCGGCGTGCGTATCGCGGATGCCGCGCGTATCCGCCTCGGCGCCTATGTGGGCGAAGGCACCACCGTGATGCATGAAGGTTTCGTCAACTTCAACGCCGGCACCGAAGGCCCGGGCATGATCGAAGGCCGTGTATCGGCTGGCGTGTTCGTCGGCAAGGGTTCGGACCTGGGCGGCGGTTGCTCGACCATGGGCACCCTGTCGGGCGGCGGCAACATCGTGATCAAGGTCGGCGAAGGCTGCCTGATCGGCGCCAACGCCGGTATCGGTATCCCATTGGGCGACCGCAACACCGTGGAGTCGGGCCTGTATGTCACCGCCGGCACCAAGGTTGCGCTGCTTGACGAGTCGAACCAACTGGTCAAGGTGGTCAAGGCCCGTGAGCTGGCCGGCCAACCCGACCTGCTGTTCCGCCGTAACTCCGAGACCGGTGCCGTGGAGTGCAAAACCCACAAATCGGCCATCGAACTGAACGAAGCGCTGCACGCTCACAACTAAGCAGCCACTCGATGCCACTAGCGGGCCCCGAACCTGGGGCCCGCTTATACGAGTCTTGAACACCATGCTTGTGCCCTCCCCCTGGCGCGCCGACTTTCCGGCCATCGCCACCCTGCAACGGCAAGACCAGACCTACCTGGACAACGCCGCGACGACGCAAAAACCCCAGGCCCTGCTGGATGCCATCAGCCATTACTACGCCAATGGCGCCGCCAATGTGCACCGTGCCCAGCATTTGCCGGGCGCCCATGCGACCCAGGCCTTCGAGGACAGTCGCAGCAAGGTTGCGCAGTGGTTGAATGCAGGTGACAGCGGGCAAATCGTGTTTACCCATGGCGCGACGTCAGCGCTGAACCTCCTGGCTTATGGCCTTGAGCACTTATTCAATGCGGGCGATGAGATTGTCATCAGCGCCCTGGAACACCACGCCAACCTGTTGCCGTGGCAGCAACTGGCCAAGCGTCGCGCGCTCACCCTGGTGGTACTGCCTCTCGGTGATGACGGCGTGATCGACCTGCAAGCCGCCGCCGAGTCGATCGGCCCGCGTACACGCCTGCTGGCGGTGAGCCAACTGTCCAACGTGCTTGGCACCTGGCAGCCGCTGCCGGCCTTGCTGGCGTTGGCCCAGGCCCACGGCGCCCTGACCGTGGTCGATGGCGCCCAAGGCATCGTCCACGGCCGCCACGACGTGCAGGCCCTGGGCTGCGACTTCTATGTATTTTCCAGCCACAAGCTGTACGGTCCGGACGGCGTCGGCGTGCTGTACGGCAGCCACGCAGCCCTGCATCACCTGCGCCATTGGCAATTCGGTGGCGAGATGGTGCAACAGGCTGAGTACCAAAGCGCGAGCTTTCGCCCGGCACCGCTGGGCTTCGAGGCCGGCACCCCGCCGATCGCCGGTGTGATCGGCCTGGGCGCGTCCCTTGACTACCTGGGTTCGCTGGATCAGCACGCGGTGCTCGCCCATGAAGCAGCCCTGCATGACTACCTGTTGCGCGGGCTGAACGCGCGCAATGGTGTCCGTGTGCTGGGGTCGCCGCAGGCGGCGCTGGTCAGTTTTGTGGTCGAGGGCGTGCACAATGCCGACCTCGCGCACCTGCTGACCGAACAAGGCATTGCCGTACGTGCCGGCCATCATTGCGCGATGCCACTGCTCAAGGCGATGCATTTGTCGGGGGCGATCCGTGTCTCCCTGGCGCTGTATAACGACTCCGATGACCTGGAACGCTTCTTTGAAGCACTGGACCGGGCGCTGGATATGCTGCGATGAGCCTGCCGGTGGATGCGGTAGCTGCGCTGGAGGCCTTTCAATCAGTCGGCAGTTGGGAACAACGCGCGCGAATGCTGATGCAGTGGGGTGAACGCCTGCCCGTATTGGCGGATGAGGAGAAGGTCGATGCCAACCTGGTGCAGGGCTGTGAGAGCCTGGTGTGGTTGGTGGGACGCTTGCACGATGGCCACTGGCAGTTCGCCGCGAGCAGCGATGCGCGGATGATTCGTGGCTTGGTGGCATTGCTGCTGGCACGGGTCAATGGGTTGTCGGCGGACGAGTTGCAGGCGGTCGACTTGCCGGATTGGTTCAATCAGCTGGGGCTTTCCCGTCAACTGTCGCCGTCGCGCAGCAATGGGCTGAATGCAGTCCTGCAGCGCATGCGCGAACTCAGTCATACCCACATTTGAACCGTGTAACGTTCTGAGACTCAGGCGGGCTTGACCCGCTCCGAAGGCCTGCGCGCCCCGGCCACAATCTTGTCCACCGCCTTGGTCGCCGCGACCATGCCGAAGGTCGCCGTCACCATCATCACCGCGCCAAACCCGCCGGCGCAGTCCAGCTTCACCCCATCGCCGACAAAACTCTTCTGCAAGCAGATGCTGCCATCCGGCTTGGGGTAGCGCAGTTGCTCGGTGGAAAACACGCACGGCACGCTGTAATGACGGGTCACGGTGCGGGAAAAGCCGTAGTCACGGCGCAAGGTGGAGCGCACTTTCGACGCCAAGGGGTCATTAAAGGTGCGGTTCAGGTCGCAGACCTGGATCAGCGTCGGGTCGATCTGCCCGCCGGCGCCACCAGTCGTGATGATCTGGATCTTGCGGCGCTTGCACCAGGCGATCAGCGCGGCCTTGGCATTGACGGCGTCGATGCAGTCGATCACGCAATCGATGTTGGGCGTGATGTACTCCGCCATCGTGTCGCGGGTGACGAAATCCGCCACCGCATGCACCGTGCAATCCGGGTTGATCGCGCGCAGGCGCTCGGCCATCACCTCGACCTTGGGCTTGCCCACGGTGCTGTCCAAGGCGTGCAACTGGCGGTTGCTGTTGCTGACGCAGACGTCGTCCAGGTCGAACAGCGAAATCTCGCCCACTCCGCAACGGGCCATGGCTTCCGCCGCCCAGGAGCCGACGCCGCCGACGCCGACGATCGCCACATGGGCCGCTTTCAAGCGCTCCAGGCCTTCAATGCCATACAAGCGGGCGACGCCTGCAAACCGCGGATCTTCTGTACTCATGACCATTACCCCAAAAACCGGCGCGCATTATAGGACTACGCAGCGACAAGTTTTAAGCTACAAGCTACAAGTTAAGAACTTAGATGTACTTTCGCTGCCCAATGTCCGGTTTTTCTCGGCTTGCTGTACGGTCAGGGAAAGGCCGGTGTAGGATGCGCGCCGTTCGGTGCAGGCCGACACCTCTTTTCGTTCCACACCCTTTGGAACCCGACATAACCATGGCATCGCGTAAATTTGGACTCAACCTGGTGATAGTGCTGGCAATTGCCGCGCTGTTCACCGGCTTCTGGGCGCTGATCAACCGCCCGGTCACTGCTCCCAACTGGCCCGAGCAGATCTCCGGTTTTTCCTACTCGCCGTTCCAGCAAGGCCAGTACCCGCAGAAAAACCAGTACCCCACCGACGAGCAGATGCGTCGCGATCTGGAGATCATGAGCAAGCTGACGGATAACATCCGCACCTACTCGGTCGACGGCACGCTGGGGGACATTCCCAAGCTGGCCGAAGAGTTCGGCCTGCGCGTAACCCTGGGGATCTGGATCAGCCCGGACCTGGAGCGTAACGAGCGCGAAGTCCAGCGCGCCATCGAGATCGCCAACAGCTCGCGCAGTGTCGTGCGGGTTGTCGTCGGTAACGAGGCGCTGTTCCGTGAAGAGATCACACCTGAAGCGCTGATTGTGCTGCTGGACCGAGTGCGCGCCGCCGTGAAAGTCCCGGTGACGACCTCCGAGCAATGGCATATCTGGGAAAAGAACCCGCAACTGGCCAAGCACGTCGACCTGATCGCCGCGCACATCCTGCCGTTCTGGGAATACATCCCGATGGACAAGGCCGGCCAGTACGTACTCGACCGCGCCAGGGACCTGAAGAAACTGTTCCCGAAAAAGCCGCTGCTGCTGTCGGAAGTGGGCTGGCCAAGTAACGGCCGTATGCGCGGCGGGAATGAAACGTCTCCCGCAGACCAGGCCATTTACCTGCGTACGCTGGTGAACAAGCTGAACCGCCAGGGCTACAACTACTTCGTGATCGAGGCCTTCGACCAGCCGTGGAAGGTCAGCGACGAAGGCTCGGCCGGCGCGTATTGGGGCGTCTACAACGCCGCGCGCCAGCAGAAATTCAACTTCGAAGGGCCGGTGGTGGCAATCCCGCAGTGGCGCGTCCTGGCGATCGGCTCGGTGGTGCTCGCCTTGCTGTCCCTGACCCTGCTGATGATTGACGGCTCATCCCTGCGCCAGCGTGGCCGCACCTTCCTGACCTTTATCGCGTTCCTCTGCGGTTCCGTACTGGTGTGGATCGGCTACGACTACAGCCAGCAATACAGCACCTGGTTCAGCGTGACCGTCGGCATCTTGTTGGCCCTGGGCGCCCTGGGCGTGTTCATTGTGTTGCTGACCGAAGCCCACGAACTGGCGGAAGCGGTATGGACCCACAAGCGCCGGCGTGAATTCCTGCCGGTGGAAGGGGAATCGGACTACCGCCCGAAAGTGTCGATCCATGTGCCGTGCTACAACGAGCCGCCAGAGATGGTCAAACAGACCCTCGACGCCCTGGCGGCCCTCGATTACCCGGACTATGAAGTCCTGATCATCGACAACAACACCAAGGACCCGGCGGTATGGGAACCGGTGCGCGACTACTGCGAAACCCTGGGCCCGCGCTTCAAGTTTTTCCACGTCGCCCCCCTGGCCGGTTTCAAGGGCGGTGCACTGAACTACCTGATCCCGCACACCGCCAAGGATGCCGAAGTGATCGCGGTGATCGACTCGGACTACTGCGTGTCGCCGAACTGGCTCAAGCACATGGTGCCGCACTTCGCCGACCCGAAAATCGCCGTGGTGCAGTCGCCGCAGGACTACCGCGACCAGAACGAAAGCACCTTCAAGAAGCTCTGCTACGCCGAATACAAAGGTTTCTTCCATATCGGCATGGTCACCCGTAACGACCGCGACGCGATTATCCAGCACGGCACCATGACCATGACCCGTCGCTCGGTGCTCGAGGAACTGGGCTGGGCCGACTGGTGCATCTGCGAAGACGCCGAACTCGGCCTGCGGGTATTCGAGAAAGGCCTGTCGGCGGCGTATTACCACGACAGCTACGGCAAGGGCCTGATGCCGGATACCTTTATCGACTTCAAGAAACAGCGCTTCCGCTGGGCCTATGGCGCGATCCAGATCATCAAGCGTCACACCGCCAGCCTGCTGCGTGGCAAGGACACCGAGCTGACCCGTGGCCAGCGCTACCACTTCCTCGCGGGCTGGTTGCCGTGGGTGGCGGATGGCATGAACATCTTCTTCACCGTCGGCGCGCTGTTGTGGTCGGCGGCGATGATCATCGTGCCGACGCGGGTCGACCCGCCGCTGTTGATTTTCGCGATCCCGCCGTTGGCGTTGTTCGTGTTCAAGGTGGGCAAGATCATCTTCCTCTACCGCCGCGCGGTAGGTGTGAACCTCAAGGATGCGTTCTGCGCCGCCCTGGCTGGCCTGGCGTTGTCCCACACCATCGCCAAGGCGGTGCTGTATGGCTTCTTCACCACCAGCATTCCGTTCTTTCGTACACCGAAAAACGCGGATAACCACGGCTTCTGGGTAGCGATTTCCGAAGCCCGCGAAGAAATGTTCATCATGCTGCTGTTGTGGGGCGCGGCGCTGGGGATCTACCTGGTGCAAGGCCTGCCGAGCAATGACATACGTTTCTGGGTGGTGATGTTGCTGGTGCAATCGCTGCCGTATGTGGCGGCGTTGATCATGGCGTTCCTGTCGTCGCTGCCGAAACCGGCCGTGGCACCTGAGCCTGCACCTGTGGCTTAAAAACTTGCGCAATGCACTAAACGGCGGCCTCTGGCCGCCGTTTTGCTATAAGATAACGGCCGTTTTGTCTGCCCGCCCTGCTCTTCCAAACATGCTTCCCGGAGTTTTCCCATGACGGCCCATGCCGACCTTTCGCCGACCCTTCAACTTGCCATCGACCTGATCCGTCGTCCCTCGGTCACGCCGATCGACGCCGATTGCCAGAAGCTGATGATGCAGCGCCTGGGCGACGCCGGTTTTGCGCTGGAGCCGATGCGCATCGAGGACGTGGACAACTTCTGGGCCACCCATGGCAAGCACGATGGTCCGGTGCTGTGCTTCGCCGGCCACACCGACGTGGTCCCCACCGGCCCGGTGCAAGCCTGGCAGAACGACCCGTTCGACGCATTGATCGACGAAAACGGCATGCTCTGCGGGCGTGGCGCGGCCGACATGAAAGGCAGCCTGGCCGCCATGCTGGTGGCGGCCGAGCGCTTCGTCAGCGACTACCCGGACCACAAGGGCTCGGTCGCGTTCCTGATCACCAGCGATGAGGAAGGCCCGGCGCACCATGGCACCAAGGCCGTGATCGAACGCCTGGCTGCGCGCAAGGAGCGCCTGGACTGGTGCATCGTCGGCGAACCGTCGAGCACCACCCTGGTGGGTGACGTGGTCAAGAACGGCCGTCGCGGCTCCCTCGGCGCCACCCTGACCGTGCGCGGCGTACAGGGCCATGTGGCCTACCCGCACCTGGCGAAGAACCCGATCCACCTGGCCGCACCGGCCCTGGCCGAACTGGCCGCCGAGCACTGGGACAACGGCAACGCCTTCTTCCCGCCGACCAGCTTCCAGATCTCCAACCTCAACTCTGGCACCGGCGCCACCAACGTGATTCCGGGTGACCTGACGGCGGTGTTCAACTTCCGTTTTTCCACAGAATCCACTGTCGAAGGCCTGCAACAGCGCGTTGCGGCGATTCTCGACAAGCATGGCCTGGACTGGCATGTGGAGTGGGCGCTGTCCGGCCTGCCGTTCCTCACCGAGCCGGGCGCGTTGCTTGATGCGGTGTCGGCCAGCATCAAGGCGATCACCGGGCGTGAGACCCAGGCCTCCACCAGTGGCGGTACCTCCGATGGGCGCTTCATTGCGACCCTCGGCACCCAGGTGGTCGAGCTGGGCCCGGTGAACGCGACGATCCACCAGGTCAACGAGCGGATCCTGGCCAGCGACCTCGACGTGCTGACCGAAATCTATTACCAGACCCTGATCAAGTTGCTCGCCTGATGCTGGCCTGCCCGATTTGCAGCGCCCCGCTCAACGCGGTGGACAATGGCGTGGCGTGCCCGGCCGGGCACCGTTTCGACCGCGCGCGCCAGGGTTACCTGAACCTGCTGCCGGTGCAGCACAAGAACAGCCGCGACCCGGGCGACAACCTGGCGATGGTCGAGGCGCGCCGTGACTTTCTCAACGCCGGGCACTACGCCCCGGTGGCCAGGCGCCTGGCCGAGCTGGCCGCCGAACGCGCACCGCAGCGCTGGGTGGACATCGGTTGCGGCGAGGGTTACTACACCGCGCAAATCGCCGCGGCCCTGCCCCATGCCGATGGCTACGCCCTGGACATTTCCAAGGAAGCGGTCAAGCGCGCGTGCAAACGCGACCCGACGCTGACCTGGTTGATCGCCAGCATGGCCCGCGTGCCGTTGGCCGACGCCAGCTGCCAGTTCCTCGCCAGTGTGTTCAGCCCGTTGGATTGGCAAGAGGCCAAGCGCCTGCTCAGTCCCGGCGGCGGCCTGATGAAGGTCGGCCCGACCAGCGGCCACCTGATGGAACTGCGCGAGCGCCTGTACGACGAAGTGCGCGAGTACACCGACGACAAGCACCTGGCCCTGGTGCCGGACGGCATGAGCCTGGCCCACAGTGAAACCCTGGAATTCAAGTTAAGCCTGGCCGAGCCCCAGGACCGCGCCAACCTGCTGGCCATGACCCCCCACGGCTGGCGCGCCAGTGCCGAACGCCGTGCCGAGGTGATCAAGGCGGCCGAGCCGCTGCTGGTCACGGTATCGATGCGCTACGATTATTTCGTGCTTCAATAACCGACTTTTAACCATCCGCGAATGGATTTTCGAATCCCGCAACGAGGAATATCCATGCGCCAACCCGATATCGAGATTTACCTGAAGGACGCCGACGTCGACTACAAGGCCATCGCCGCCTGGCTGGGCGCTGCCCTGGGCCCTTGCAGCGACTGGGTCCAGCGTGGCCAGACCTACAAGTGCAAGGCCGGCAATGTGCCGGTCACCTGGCTGCCGAAAGCCGTAGGCAAGTGGAACAGCCTGTACCTGGAAAGTGACCAGACGCCGTGGGAAGACGACATTGCCTGCGCCCGCGCTGCGTTTGCTGCGCTGAACGTGGAAGTGCGCTGCGCACCGGGTAGCTGGGTCGAGGAAGAAGGTGAGGAAAGCGCCGACACCTGGATCCGCATCAGCGCGGACGGTGAAGAGCAGATCACCTGGAAAACTGCCTGATCCGAACTGTTAACCCAATCAAATGTGGGAGGGGGCTTGCCCCCGATAGCGGTGTATCAGCCAATATATTCAGTGACTGGCACTCCGCAATCGGGGGCAAGCCCCCTCCCACATGGGTTCTGCGGTGTAACAAATCCGCATTACAAACCGACCACATCCTCCGCCTGCAACCCCTTCTCGCCGCTTACCACGGCGTATTCCACCTGCTGGCCCTCGGCCAACGAACGGTGGCCGTCGCCGCGAATGGCGCGGTAGTGCACAAACACATCCTTGCCATCTTCACGCTGGATAAAGCCATAGCCCTTGGCGTCGTTGAACCACTTCACATTGCCTGTCTCGCGCGTTGCCATCTGTTCACTCCCACTTGATTGTTATTGTTGAGCCGATCGCGTTGAACTGCCGAGTATAAGACAGGCTCAAAAACGATCAACTCAAGTTTACATCGCTGCTTTTTTGCCGATTTTCGGCGAATACGGCACACTACCCGCCCGAGCGCCTGCTCGGTTTTTCCCACTTGAAGCAGCTCGCCTATGACCCGCTCCCCGTTCCGCCGTCTGGTGTTTGGCACCTTGCGCCGACTGTTGTACCTCTGGGTTCGCTCGGAGACGATCAACCAGTCGTCCCTTACCCTCAACCTGGACCGCAGCCGGCCGGTGTTTTACGTCCTGCAATCGCCTTCCCTCACCGAATTGGCCGTGGTCGATGCCGAGTGCACCAAGGCCGGTCTGCCGCGCCCGGTACTGCCGGTATCGGTAGGCCCGCTGATGGAACCCGCGGCGTTCTTCTACCTCACGCCCGAGCCGGACTGGCTGGGGCGCCAGGACAAGCGCGGCGCGCCGCCGACCCTGACCCGCCTGGTCAACACCCTCAGCGAACACGCCGAAGAGAATGCACAAATCATTCCGGTCAGCGTGTTCTGGGGACAAACCCCTGCGAGCGAGTCCAGCCCGTGGAAACTGCTGTTTGCCGACAGCTGGGCGGTCACCGGGCGTCTACGCCGGTTGTTGAGCATCCTGATCCTGGGGCGCAAGACCCGCGTGCAATTCTCCGCGCCCATCAACCTGCGTGAATTGATCGAGCACAATAAAGGCCACGAACGCACCGTGCGCATGGCCCAACGCATCCTGCGCGTGCACTTTCGTAACCTGAAGACTGCGGTGATCGGCCCCGATTTGTCCCACCGGCGCAATCTGGTGAAAGGCCTGGTCAACATGCCACTGGTGCGCCAGGCCATCCTTGACGAAGCCGAGCGGGAAAAAATCAGCCCGGAAAAAGCCAAGGCCCTGGCCCTGCGCTACGGCAACGAGATCGCCTCGGACTACACCTACACCGCGATCCGCTTCCTGGAAGTGGTGTTGAGCTGGTTCTGGAACAAGATCTACGACGGCATCAAGGTCAATAACATCGAGGGCGTGCAACAGGTTGCCCAGGGCTACGAGGTGATTTATGTGCCTTGCCACCGCAGCCATATCGACTACCTGCTGCTGTCCTACCTGCTGTTCAAGAACGGCCTGACCCCGCCGCATATCGCCGCCGGCATCAACCTGAACATGCCGGTGATCGGCAGCCTGTTGCGCCGTGGCGGTGCGTTTTTCATGCGCCGCACCTTCAAGGGCAACCCGCTGTACACCTCGGTGTTCAACGAATACCTGCACACCTTGTTCACCAAGGGCTTCCCGGTGGAATACTTCGTCGAAGGCGGGCGCTCACGCACCGGGCGCATGCTGCAGCCGAAGACCGGGATGCTGGCGATTACGCTGCGCAGTTTCCTGCGCTCCTCGCGCATGCCGATCGTGTTCGTGCCGGTGTATATCGGCTATGAGCGCGTGCTCGAAGGCCGCACCTACCTCGGCGAGCTGCGGGGTGCGAGCAAGAAGAAAGAGTCGATCTTCGATATTTTCAAAGTGGTCGGCGCGCTCAAGCAGCGCTTTGGCCAGGTCGCGGTCAACTTCGGCGAGCCGATCAAGCTGGCGGAGTTCCTCGACGCCGAGCAACCGGACTGGCGCGCCCAGGAACTGGGCCCGAACTACAAACCGGCCTGGCTCAACGAAACCACCAACCGCCTCGGCGAACAGGTGGCCCGCCACCTGAACGAAGCCGCCGCTGTGAACCCGGTGAACCTGGTGGCCCTGGCGCTGCTGTCGACCACGCGCCTGGCCCTGGATGAACAGGCCATGGCCCGCCAGTTGGACCTGTACCTGGCGCTGCTGCGCCGCGTGCCTTATTCGCCCCACACCACCTTGCCCGAAGGCGACGGCCTGGCGCTGATCAAGCACGTCAAGGACATGGACCTGCTGTCGGAACAGAGCGATGCCTTGGGCAAGATTCTGTACCTGGACGAGCAGAACGCCGTCCTGATGACCTACTACCGCAACAACGTACTGCACATCTTCGCCCTGCCAGCGCTGCTGGCCAGCTTCTTCCAGAGCAGCTCCCGAATGAGCCGCGAGCAGATCCTGCGCTATACCCACGCGCTGTACCCGTACCTGCAATCGGAGCTGTTTATCCGCTGGTCGCTGGAAGAGCTGGATACGGTGGTCGATCAATGGCTGGACGCGTTCGTCGAACAGGGCCTGCTGCGCTTCGAAAACAACGTGTACCTGCGCCCCGCACCGAGCTCGCGGCACTTCGTGCTGCTGACCCTGCTGTCCAAGACCATCGCCCAGACCCTGCAACGCTTCTACATGGCGATCTCGCTGCTGCTCAACAGCGGCCAGAACAGCATCAGCGCCGAAGAACTGGAAGACCTGTGCACGATCATGGCCCAGCGCCTGTCGATCCTGCATGGCCTCAACGCCCCGGAATTCTTCGACAAGAGCCTTTTCCGACATTTCATCCAGACCTTGCTGGAACAAGATGTGCTGCGTCGCGACGAGGCCGGCAAGTTGAGCTACCACGATCTGCTCGGCGAACTGGCCGAAGGCGCGGCCAAGCGCGTGTTGCCCGCGGAGATTCGCTTGTCGATCCGCCAGGTGGCCTTGCACCGTGTGGATGGCGCAGCCGAAGCACCGGTGGAAGCGGAAGAAACACGCTAGATTGAACAAGGCGCCAGTTGGATGCTGGCGCCGTTGAAAAGGAGCTGCACCATGAAAAAGATCATTCTCCTGGGCCTCACCGCCCTGCTCGGAGCCTGCCAATCCATGCATCCAGCGCCCAAGGCCAGCCTCGACGGCGAAGTGTTCTACCTGCAACGCATTGCCCTGCCGCCCGCCGCCACCTTGAGCGTGAGCCTGCAAGACGTGTCCCTCGCGGATGCGCCCGCAGTGACGCTGGCCGAGCAGAAAGGCCCGGTCAAAGGCCAGGTGCCGCTGCCGTTTCACCTGACCTACGACCCCGCACAGGTCAAGCCGGGCCACAGTTATTCGGTGAGCGCTCGCATCGAACTGGATGGCAAGCTACTGTTTATCACCACCGAACGGCACACGGTGCAGCTCAACGGCCAGGATCCACAGCCGCTGCGCGTGCGCGTGAACGCCGTAGCACCCTGAACTCGAACATAAGGACGCTCCCATGCTCCGCAACTCCCTTCGCCTCACTGCCCTGTGTGCCGGCCTGCTGTTCGGCGCCAATGCCATGGCCCTGAACCTCAGTAGCCTGTCCCAGGGCGACGCCAGCGGCGGCCTCAAGGATGCCCTGACCCAAGGCGCACAGATCGCCGTGAAACAACTGGGTGTACCCGGCGGTTTCAGCAACAACCCTGAAGTGAAGATCGGCCTGCCGGGCAAGCTGGGCAAAGTCGCCGACAAACTGAAAATGTTCGGCATGGGTGACCAGGTCACGCAGTTGGAAGACAGCATGAACAAAGCCGCTGAAACCGCCGTAACCCAGGCCCAGCCGATCCTGGTCAATGCGGTGAAGAACATGAGCGTGACCGACGCCAAGGGCATCCTCAGCGGCGGCCAGGACTCCGCCACCCAGTATCTGGACAAAAGCAGCCGCGAAGCCATCCGCGCCAAGTTCCTGCCGATCGTCAAGGCCGCTACCGACAAGGTGGGCGTAGCCCAGCAGTACAACGCCCTGGCAGGCAAGGCCGCTGCATTTGGCGCCGTGGATGCCAAGAGCGCCAACGTCGAAAGCTACGTGACCGAACAGGCGCTGGATGGTTTGTTCAAGATGATTGCGCAGCAGGAAGAGACGATTCGCAAGAACCCGGCGGCTGCGGCCACCAGTCTGGCGAAGAAGGTGTTTGGCGCCTTGTAATAGCTGTGATGCCCACGTTTCAGCGAGACGTGGGCATTGGGAAGCCGCTCAATGAGAAGTCTTTAACCAGTTCTTTTGTATTTCTGCTTGATCTCGCATTGAAAAGAACCATTCGCGGCCAACCTTCTTTTTGACAAATATATTCAAGTCGACTAGACCGTTCAGCACGGCCGATGCCGTATTGTAAGAACAGCCTAGATTTTCCTTCACATTGACGGCTGTGAACTGTTTGGCGGTACCGCTCTTGGCGACCTGAAATACCGTCTTTTGTTTCTCATTCAGTTCCTTATAAAGTCCTGACTCCCACAACCAACGCTCAAACGCCTCGGCCTCTCGGACACTTATCTCGTAAGACTGCTTAAATCCATCAACTGCGCGTTGCACGATGGAGCACTGATAGTCGATGAAGTAAGTCAGATCGAGTTCATCCGTCTCCGTATACAGATAAGACATACCGTATTGAACAGCCGCATTCTTCAGCAAGACACTGATGGAGATATACCTGAATGCCGCGTAATCGCTTTTAAACATGAACCAATAAAACAACGCACGCGCAACACGACCATTGCCATCCCGAAAGGGATGCTCGTAACCCAAGGCAAAGTGCAGAGAAATGCCTTTGATCAGTGGATGCAGGTAGCGGGTGGCCGTAGCATCGTCGTGACAAGTATTGATCCAATCAGCCAACCGCTCCAGCCGAGTGATGATCCCCTCTGCGGGAGGTGGCGAATGCACAACATTGCCATCACCATCCTGGACAACCACCTCATCGTTTAAACGAAAGCTGCCAGGAGAATATTTATCATCGTCAATGCCCTGAACACCTACTTCGTGCATGTCCGCGATCAACTCCACACTTAGCGGCTCGTTTCTCTTATCCCAAGCGAAACGCATCATTCGGTAATTGCCGATGATCATTTTTTCATCTGGCGTTCTGGGCAGTCGCTCTCGCTTCAACATATCTTTTGCAACGAGCGTCGTGGTTGCCGCGCCCTCCAACTGGCTGCTACTGATCGCCTCATCTTCAATCAGGTCGTTGAGCAAATACTTTATATGAGCAGCCTTCCCGACCTTGCTGCTCATGTACTCAAGCGCGGCAGTCGAGGCATACCTGTCGACCGTGGAGACCACGCGTTGTGCGGTTGGCGTTAATACAAAGTTGCACCAGACCTCAGGCGTACCTACGGGCACTATTTGCTGATACAGACGGGAGCGCTCGTACTTTACGATCCCCCAGCATATCGCTTGATCCAAGTGCTGAGGAAAACGGTGGCGTAGCTGATCAAAGTGCAAATAGCGGCCCCGACTGTCTGTTGGCTGAGACAGCTTCATATAGTCAGATAGATGCTGAAGATGGGGCTCCTGGCCAATGAGAACAAAAACCCGTTCCGGCACCTTGGGTGGCAGTTTAATCATCAAAATCTCAATTTTTGATTTCTGAGACTTGAGTACAGCAGAAAACCCCACCTATCTCAATAACCACGAAAATTGAGACATGCCTTTCTTCAATGCAATACCGACTCAGCCAATCGCCCCACCGTCAACGTTGCAAAGCCCCCCATGGCCAGCGCCGTCGCACGGTTGATCTTCAAGGGTGTCAGCCAGGCTTTTTGCAGCCCTTCGAAGCGACTGCCGAATACGATCCACGCAGACCCTACCGGTATCACCACCAATGCCAGTGTGGCCATGAACCCGGCATAGCCTTGCCATGCGGCAAAGGTGCCGGCCGGCGCAATGAACGACACGATCAACAGCCCCTTGGGGTTCATCAGTGTCAACCAGAAAAAGCTCAACCCACTGAGGCGGTCGCGGCCAGGGTCGACGGTGCTGTTTTTGCGTTGCCAGAGCTTGTACGAGACATACAGCAGGTATCCGGCCGCCGCCAATTGCGTGAACTTCGACGCCCAAGGCGAATAGGCCGCCAGGTAGAGCAGTGCAACACCCCATATCGAAACCTGAAGCACGTAAGCCAGGCACTCGACAAATGCCAACCACCAGGACGCACGATAGCCAAACAATACGCCGGCACGAAACAGCAAGGTATTGGTGGGACCGGGGGCAAGCAGTAGCAACATCAAGGCTGGAATGCAGGCGAACATGCAGGTTTTCCTCAAGAGTGACGACCCAAAGTCGTTCCACCCATCGAAACTGACGCGTCAACATGGATGGCCCGGCGACAGTGGCCATCATCAAACTCGCGAAGTCTACTGCAAGTACCCGCAAGATGCCCTCACCGGGAGGGCATGCAGATTCGTTCCAGCGGTTAAACGAGACACCTATAGGAAAGCGCCCATGACAAAAGTCGTCGTTGTTGCCACTCCATAGCCAATATTCCTGGGCGGCTCGGCCGAACGCATTGAACAAGGGAGTGGCCTCGCGGGACTGGGCTCAGGCCGGCAAGGGCTAGGCGGTTTTGCGTAGCAAGGCCGGGGCGGCGGCGGGCAAGGCCGGGGTGGCGGCTCTTGCGGGCAAGGAGCGCTTACCGGGGGTCTTTGAGACATCGACAGCGCAGAAAAAAAGCACTTGAAGGGGCAAAAAAACATAAAGTAATCCTTAAGTCCAAAGAGATGAGTGCATTTACCGTTGTCGTCAACAACTGACATCGACAAATCCATACCTGTGATCAGGTAGTCTCTAAGTGGCAGGAATGCAGGAAGCGTTCCCGGATCCTGCCGCCCGTTTCGACACTCAAATATTGGCCCTTACCCCTCTATGCCGCCTTCCGAACCTTGAACCACGCCGCGTAGAGCGCCGGCAAGAACAACAGGGTCAACGCCGTCGCCACGATCAAGCCGCCCATGATCGCCACTGCCATCGGCCCGAAGAACACGCTGCGTGACAGCGGGATCATCGCCAGCACCGCCGCCAGGGCGGTCAGCACAATCGGGCGGAAACGCCGCACGGTGGCTTCGATAATTGCCTGCCACGGCGCCAGCCCGGCCTTGATGTCCTGTTCGATCTGGTCCACCAGGATCACCGAGTTGCGCATGATCATCCCCGACAACGCGATGGTCCCGAGCATGGCCACGAAGCCGAAGGGCTGGCGGAACACCAGCAGGAACAGCGTCACGCCAATCAGGCCCAACGGCGCGGTCAGAAACACCATCGCCGTGCGTGAGAAGCTGCGCAGTTGCAGCATCAACAAGGTCAGCACCACCACGATAAACAGCGGCACGCCGGCCTTCACCGAGTTCTGACCGCGGGCGGAGTCTTCGACGGTGCCACCGACTTCCAGCAGGTAGCCATCCGGCAGTTCGGCGCGCACACCCTCAAGGGTTGGCAGGATTTGCTGGACCAACGTTGCCGGTTGTTCCTTGCCGTAGATATCGGCGCGCACCGTCACCGTCGGCAAGCGGTTGCGGTGCCAGATAATGCCCTCTTCGAAGCCGTATTCGAGGGTGGCGATCTGCGACAGGGCCACGCTTTTACCGTTGTCGGTCGGCACCGCCAGGCTGGGCAGCAGCGACAACTCGGTGCGCTCGTGGACGGTGCCGCGCAGGAGGATTTCAATCAACTCGTTGTCCTCCCGGTATTGACTGACGCTGGAACCGGTCAGTGAGCTTTGCAGGAATTTCGACAGGTTGGCGGTACTGACGCCGAGGGCGCGGGCGCGGTCCTGGTCGATATTGAGGTAGACGATCTTGCTCGGCTCTTCCCAGTCCAGGTGCACATTGACCACGTGGGTATTTTCGCGAACCTTGGACGCGACCTTCCGTGCAAGGGCGCGGACTTCCTCGATGTGTTCGCCGGTTACGCGAAACTGCACCGGATAGCCGACGGGAGGGCCGTTTTCCAGGCGGGTAACGCGCGAGCGCAGGTCGGGGAATTGTTCGTTGAGGGTTTCGATCAGCCAGGTGCGCAGGCTTTCGCGCCCCTCGATGGTCTTAGCCAACACCACGAACTGCGCAAAACTGGCCGCTGGCAGTTGCTGGTCCAGGGGCAGGTAGAAACGCGGCGAACCGGTGCCGACGTAGGCCACATAGTTATCAATGCCGGCGTGTTCCTTGAGCAAGGCTTCCAGGCGCTTGACCTGGTCGGCGGTGTTGCTCAGGGAAGCGCCTTCGGCCAGTTTCAGGTCGACCATCAGCTCCAGGCGGCCTGAGGCCGGGAAGAACTGTTGCGGCACAAAACGAAACAACGCCACCGAGCCGATAAACAGCAGCAACGTCAGGACAATCACGGTTTTGCGCCGACGCACGCACCACTCCACCAAACGTCTTACACGTTGGTAGAACGGCGTGCCGTAGGGATCCGGGCCATCGGTGCCATGTTTGGCCGCGTGAATCTTCGCCAGGTCCGGCAGGAGCTTTTCCCCCAGGTACGGTACAAACACCACGGCGGCGATCCATGAGGCGAGCAAGGCGATTGTCACCACCTGGAAGATCGAGCGCGTGTATTCACCTGTGCTCGACTGCGCGGTGGCAATCGGCAGGAAGCCGGCCGCCGTGATCAGCGTGCCGGTGAGCATCGGGAAGGCGGTGCTGGTCCAGGCAAAACTGGCCGCCTTGAGCCGGTCGTAGCCCTGCTCCATTTTGATTGCCATCATTTCCACGGCAATGATTGCGTCATCCACCAGCAAGCCGAGGGCCAGCACTAACGCGCCGAGGGAAATCTTGTGCAGGCCGATACCGAGGTAATACATGGTGGCAAAGGTCATTGCCAGCACCAGCGGAATCGCCAGGGCTACGACCATGCCAGTGCGTATGCCGAGGGAGAAGAAACTCACCAGCAAGACAATCGCCAATGCCTCGGCCAACACCTGCACGAATTCGCCGACACCGGTTTTCACCGCTGCCGGTTGGTCTGATACCTTGCGCAGCTCCATGCCCGCCGGAAGGTTCTTTTGCAAACGTGCGAATTCGCCTTCGAGAGCCTTGCCCAGCACCAGGATATCGCCGCCATCACGCATGGCCACGGCCAGTCCGATAGCATCCGCCCCCATGTAACGCATGCGCGGCGCCGGTGGATCGTTGAAGCCGCGGTGAATATCGGCAACATCACCGATGCGGAAGGTTCGATCAGCGACACGAACCGGAAAGTCGCGGATCTCTTCCACCGTCTTGAAGTTGCCCGACACGCGCAGTTGCACGCGTTCGCTCGGGGTTTCAAAGAAGCCGGCAGTGGACACCGCGTTCTGCTCCTGCAACGCCTGCTGCACAGCAGCCAACGGCAGGCCAAGGGTGGCGAGCTTGAGGTTGGACAGCTCGATCCAGATCTTCTCATCCTGTAGGCCAAGTAACTCGACCTTGCCCACATCCGCCACTCGTTGCAGTTGAATCTGGATGCGGTCGGCGTAGTCCTTGAGCACGGCATAGTCGAAGCCGTCGCCGGTCAGGGCGTAGATATTGCCGAAGGTGGTACCGAACTCGTCGTTGAAAAACGGCCCCTGGATATCCGGCGGCAAGGTCTGCCGGATGTCGCTGATCTTCTTGCGCACCTGGTACCACAACTCAGGAATCTGCACAGAGTGCATGGAGTCGCGCGCCATGAAGGTGACGGTGGACTCACCCGGGCGAGAGAAAGAGACAATGCGCTCGTATTCGCCGGTCTCCATCAGTTTTTTCTCGATACGCTCGGTGACCTGGCGCGAGACTTCCTGGGCCGTAGCGCCGGGCCAGTTGGTCTTGATCACCATGGCCTTGAAGGTAAACGGTGGATCTTCGCTTTGCCCCAGTTTGGTATAGGACAAAGTACCGACCACAGCCAGCAGGATCATCAGGAACAGTACAATCTGGCGGTTACGCAACGCCCATTCGGAAAGATTGAAAGCCATCGGGGACTACTCCTTGGCCGCCAGGTTCACTATACGGTTGGAGCCATCCACCGCGCGCACTTGCTGGCCCTCGTGGAGCACATGCACGCCTGCTGCGACCACCCAGTCGTTGGGGGTCAAGCCTTCCAGCACCGGCACGGTTTTTTCGCCAAAGGCGCCGATGCGTACCGGCGTGCGCTTGAGGGTGTTGTCCGGCTGTACACGCCAGACGTAGGACGCACCGTTCTCCGCACTCAGGGCAGACAGCGGTACCGACAGCGGAACAACGCCGTCGGCCTGTATGAATACGCGAGCGCTTTGCCCCAGTTCCGCCGGGACTTTGCCGCCGGTGAAGGCAACGCGAGCGGCGAAGGTGCGCGATTTTGGATCAGCCGCAGGCGACAGTTCACGGATGCGCCCGGTGAAACGCTGGCCCGGCTGGCTCCACAATTCCACCGCGACCGGTTGACCGATCTTGAAGCGACCAAACCCTTGTTCGGGCAGGCTGATGAGCACTTCGCGCTCGCCATCGGTGGCCAGGGTGAACACGGTCTGGCCCGCGGAGACCACTTGGCCGACTTCCACCGCGCGCTTGGCGACAACGCCATCCTGCGGGGCGCGCAATACGGCGTAACCGGCCTGGTTACTGGCCACGTCGAACTCGGCCTTGATCTGCTTGAGGCGCGCTTCACCGGAACGGTAGAGGTTTTCGGAATTGTCGTACTGGGAACGGCTGACCATCTGACGGTCCATCAGGGTCTTGTAGCGATCACGCTCGGCGCGCACCAGGCGCAGGTTAGCCTCGGCAGCGGCGACCTGGGCACGGGCGGCCTCCAGTTGCAGGCGCACATCCTGAGGGTCAAGTTCCGCCAGCGCCTGGTTGGTCTTGACCCGCTCGCCCTCCTCCACCAGACGCTTGCTGACTTTGCCACCGATGCGAAAGGCCAGGTCCGGCTCATAGCGCGCGCGTACTTCACCGGGGTAGCTGTCCGTCGACTGCGCCGAGGGTTGCGGCTGCACCACCATGGCCGGGCGGACGGTGGTCTGGACCGCTTCTTCATGGCCGCAGGCGGCCAACAGGAAGACCAGGCAGACAGGCAACGCAAAGGGCAGGAAAGTGCTGCGCATGCTGAAGGACCTTTCGCAAATGGAGCTAGGAATAATTATACTTGCCGGTATGTTATTAATACCAAACTCGCCAGTCCAGTATTAAAGGTAGAAATGTCCGACAATCGTGTAAGCACCAATAGCCCCGGGCGTCCCAAGGACATGGCAAAACGCCAGGCTATCCTCTCGGCAGCGAAAATCCTGTTCTTGAGCAACGGCTACGCCAACACCAGCATGGATGCCGTGGCCCTTGAGGCCGGCGTATCGAAACTGACCGTCTACAGCCACTTCACCGACAAAGAAACCTTGTTCACCGCCGCCGTGGTGGCCAAGTGCGAGGAACAGTTGCCGGTGATGTACTTCGAACTGCCCGAAGGCATGCCGGTGGAAACGGTATTGTTGAATATCGCGCGGGGGTTCCATCGACTGATCAACAGTGAAGAGTCGGTTAACCTGCATCGCCTGATGATGACCACCGGCAATCAGGACGTGAAACTCTCACAGATCTTCTTCGAAGCCGGGCCCATGCGCATGCTCCAGGGCATGGAGCGCCTGCTCGGCAAGATCGACCAGAGCGGCGCGCTGAGCATCGACAGACCGCTTACGGCAGCCGAGCACTTCTTCTGCCTGCTCAAGGGCACCGCGAACTTCTGCCTGCTGTATGGCTGCGGCGGGCAACTGAGTGAGGAAGCCGCCGAAGCCCATGTGCAGGAGGTGGTGGGGTTGTTTATGCGGGCCTATAGGCCTTAGCCCATTCACTGTGGCGAGCGGGCTCGCCACAAGATCTTGCATACCTTTTAAGGCTTGAGCGCTTTCTTGGGATAAATGTCATACCGGCTGGACTTGCCATCCAGCGCATGGCTCGGCTTGGGCCCCTCGATGCAGGGCGCCTTGCGCGGGCGCTTGACCACCACACGGTGGCTGGCCAAGGCCAGGGCGGCGGCCAGCAACGCCGGTGCGTCCGGATCATCGCCCACCAGCGGCCGGAACAGGCGCATTTCTTTCTTCACCAGGGCGGTTTTCTCACGGTGAGGGAACATCGGGTCGAGGTAGATCACCTGGGGCGGCTCCCCTTTCCAATAGAGCATCACGTCAATGGAGTTGCCCTTGAGCAGCTTCATGCGCGCGACGATTGGCGCCACGTCGAAATCCTCCGCGCCGCGTGCCAGGCCATCTTCGAGCAGGGCGCCAATCAGCGGTTGGCGCTCGATCAGGCTCATCTCGCAGCCCAGGCTGGCCAGCACGAACGCGTCCTTGCCCAGACCGGCCGTGGCGTCCAGCACACGGGGACGCACGCCTTGGGCAATGCCCACGGCCTTGGCGATCATCTGTCCGCTGCCGCCGCCATACAGCCGACGGTGAGCCGCGCCGCCTTCGACGAAGTCCACCCGCACCGGTCCCGGCGCGTCAGGCCCAAGCTGCTGCAGTTGCAGGCCGTGCTCCCCCACTTGCAGGGAAAAATCCGCATCCGCGAGCTGTAAAGGCAAGCCGAGCTGTTCAGCCCACTGCTCGGCCCGGGCCTGGAAACCTTCGCCCAAGGCCTCGACCTGGATGCGGCTGGCCGCTGGTTGTTCGCTCATCAATCGCTACGCTCAAAAATATTAAGGATCGGCAAACAACGGCCGATAAAAACAACAGTCAGGTATTTTGCCAGAGCTGAGCGTCGACCGAGAAAAATGTCAGACATTCTCCCCCTAACCATCGGTGTACTGCCGACCCATAACCACTACGGCCTGCGCAATACCCAAGCGCTGGCCGGGGTGAGTCATGTCTGGCAGGACTTCTTCGCCCGGGCGCTGGCCGAACAGCTCGGTGAAACGCCGGACGCGCTCGCCGCCAAGGCGTCGGCACCGGCGGACCCGGCGGTAGAGCCCAGCGCCGGTGCCGACCTGTTGTCGCAGATCCTCACCCAGCGCGAGTGCGACGTCAAAGACACCGAGATCGCCCCACCTGAGCCACTGTTCCTGCCCATCGCCGAATTCGAAACCGAGTTGCTGCCACCGGCCGCCACGCCATTCCCACAGGAAGAAATCGTCGCGCAGCAGCGCCAGCAGAATTTCGAAAGCGCTTGGGTTCGCCCGATCGTCCTGACCGCCGGCCAGCCATTGCCTGAGCCCGGCCCGGCGCCGGAACCACGCCCTCTGCACTTGCCGATTGCCGAGTTCGAACTGGACCTGCTGCCACCACCCGCCACGCCTTACCCAACCGAAGAACTGCTGGCGCAACAGAAAGCGCTGGACTTCGACTCCCACTGGGCACGCCCACTGATCACCCACAACCTGCGCCTGGCGGCCTAACGACACACCCACCAACGCCCCATGTCCAGATGGAAATGGTTGCGGTGCGCGGCGTTGTAGTCCGGGCTCAACACCACATTGAAATCATCACAGGCGCCATCGCGCACCTGGCGCAGGAACCGCGCGCTGTCGCCCTCCCCAGACCAATCCTTGAGCACGCTGATACTGCGCCCATCCGCCAGGCGAAACCCGGCAATATCCAGGGCATTGGCCGACGCATGCTGGCTGAGCCGCCCTTCGGCACGGCTATACATGTTGCGACAGGCAAAGCTGCCCAGGTGATCGACCCGTGTCACCGCCTGGCCGAACACCGCCTGGGCTGCCGGTTGCAGGCTGTGACGCTCGAACAGCGCGAACGCCACGGCCAACGGGCAGCTGGCGAGAAAGCTGCTGCTTAATGCCACGTCTGCCCCCTGCACGCGCAAGGTATTGCGCAGAGGACAGGCAGCGTCGGCGGGCGTGTCAGCCTGATGGCTGACACGCAAACCAGAGGTTTTCAGCACTTGGTCGCACAGCACAGGGTCATCCTGCAGGCGCCCCAGCTTGTAGCGGGTCAACAGGTTAGGGCTGGACCTCACGTCCAGCGGCGACCAGGGGTTCCATTCTGCCGGCAATGGTAGCCAGCCACGCCATACACCCACGACAAATGCACCACCAAGCACCAGTAGAGCACCCAGCACTTTGAAAAAACGCACGGCTCAGTCCTTGAAGAACTGATTGGCCTGGCTGAAGGGCATCGAGCGCTCGGTAAAGCTGAAAGTGCCCAGCTCATAGACTTCCTGGGCCGCTCGGTAGAACTCACCATAGGCCGCCAGTGCCATGGCCGAGCCCACGCTGATGCGCTTTACCCCCATCGCACTCAATTGCGCCACGCTGAGTTTCAGGCCGCCGGACATCAACACGTTCACCGGCTTTGGCGCCACGGCCTTGACCACCGCCAGCACGTCCTCGGCACTGCGCAGGCCCGGCGCATAAAGCACGTCGGCGCCGGCTTCGGCGTAGGCCTGCAGGCGGCGAATAGTGTCGGGCAGATCCAGGCGACCATGCAGGAGGTTTTCCGCGCGGGCCGTCAGTGTGAAGGGGAATGGCAAGCTGCGGGCAGCGGCAACGGCGGCTTCCACGCGCTCTACGGAAAGGTCGAAGGGATAGATCGGGTCGACGGCAACGCCGGTGGCATCTTCGATAGAGCCCCCCACGATACCGCTGGCCGCCGCTCGCAAGATGGTTTCGGCACAGCCATCAGGGGTATCGCTGAAGCCGTTTTCCAGGTCGGCCGCCACCGGCAGCGCGGTGGCCTTGGCAATCATGCTGGCATTGCGCAAGGTGTCCTCCAGGGACAACGCCCCTTCCGCGTCCGGGCGCCCCAGGCTGAACGCATAACCCGCACTGGTCGTGGCCAGGGCTTCAAAGCCAAGGCTGGTGAGCATCACCGCAGAGCCGGCGTCCCACGGGTTAGGCATCACGAAGGCGCGGTCTCGCTCATGCAGGGCCTTGAAGGTTTCGGCGCGAAGGGTTTGGGCATCCATGACTGACTCCTGGCGGGAAAAGGAGCCCTAGAGTAACCCCAGTTGCTCGACTTCGGGTTCTCGATGCAAGGTCGGCAGCGCCGGCAGGCCAGGCAGGCGCGCCATGAGTTGCGTGTGAAAACGCAGGGCCAGTTGCGCGGCAAGGCGATTATCCGAGGTGTGCAAGAACACGTAGGGTGTGCGGCCTTCTTCGATCCAACCCGCGATTTTTTCCACCCACGGCACCAGGAACGGGTCGTTGGCCTCAAGCTCCGGATGACCGATAAAACGCACTTGGGGAAACCGGGTCAGCGCTGCCGGACGGGGCGGCACCTTGGGCTTTTTCGATTGTGCGTGCAGTACCGCCGCCGAGGTCGACGTGCAACTGAACAACGCACGCGGGTCGAGGCAGATGCGCTCGACACCCCGATCACGCAACAAACGGTTGAGGGTGCGCTCGGCATCGCCCTTGGCGAAGAACTCAGGGTGGCGTACTTCAACCGCCATCGGGCGTTCCAGGCCATCGATAAAACCGGCCAGTTCAGCCAGGCGTTGCGGCGAAAAACTCGCCGACAGTTGCAGCCACAGCGGCGAAACACGTTCACCGAGCGGGCTCATCAAACCGACAAAACTTTCCGCCGCCGGCAATTGCTCGCGCAAGTCGCCACCGTGACTGATGTCACCGGGGAATTTGGCAGTGAAGCGAAAATCGTCGGGCATGATGTCGGCCCAGCGCTGCACGGTAGCGGCCGAGGGGCGAGCGTAGAACGTGGTATTGCCTTCGACGGCGTTGAAGACCTGGGCATAAAGGGCAAGGTAATCGCTGGAGCGGGCGTCGGCTGGGTACAGGTACTCGCGCCAGGCGTTTTCACTCCAGGACGGGCAGCCGAGGTAGTAAGGCAGGCGCATCAGATGTGGATGTCGAGACCCAGCACTTCCATATCCCATTCGACAAATCCGGCGGTGGTCAGGTAGCTGGCCAGGGCGGTGGCAACGCTTTTGCTCATGGAGCGCGGGAAGACCATGTCTTGCTGACGGGCGGGAACGCCGCTGATGCGGGCTTGTGAACTGGCCTGCGCATCGGATTGGACCTCGATGAAGTCCGGCGAATCCTCGACGGAGTCGTCCACCCTGGCGTTTGCCTTACGCGGCTTGCGCTTGATCGGGTACGACTGTGAGGAAAATCCATCTATACGCATAGGCGCGAACTCGCTATCAGTAATGGCATTTTGGCAGCACTGTCCGTCGCGCGCAAATGCTCTGGTGATAACTAGAACACATAATTTGAAAAAGGTTTAAAAACCCGGGCAAATTCTGACGATTGGCGACTTTTGCCTCAAATTGCCATCATTTTTGGCGTCAAATAATCCCTCTTTCCGCCTTGGTCTGCGCGACTTTATCGCGCAGGTAGACCGGTGCGGCCTGATCCGCAGGAATCGCCTCGCCACGTTCGAACGCAAAGCGCGCCAGGGTCAGCAGATCTTCGGCGTGAGGCAACAGGGTGGCGTCCTGGCCAGCGGGTTGAACCCCGATGCGCTCGCCATACCCCCAACCGGTGCCAGCGCCGAACCAGTCACCGCTGGCATCGTCGGGCAATACCGCCGATTCCGGTGGCTGCACGGCTTCCACGCCGACAAGGCGCATTTCGCCAGCCGTTTCGCGGTAGCACCCCCAATACACTTCGTCCATACGCGCATCGATCGCCGCCGCCACCTGCCGCGCGCCCTGTTCGCGCAAGGCACGTTGGGCCAGTACGGCAAGGTTGGAAACCGGCAGCACCGGGCGCTCCAACGCAAAGGCCAGGCCCTGGACCACGCCAATGGCGATGCGCACTCCGGTGAACGCTCCCGGGCCACGGCCGAAGGCGATGGCATCCACGGCCGACAGGGTGATGCCCGCGTCTTCAAGCAGCTGCTTGATCATTGGCAACAGCTTCTGCGCGTGCAGGCGCGGGATCACCTCGTAGTGGCTTGTGACCTTGCCATCGTGCAGCAAGGCAACGGAGCAAGCTTCAGTCGCGGTGTCCAGGGCCAGCAGGGTGCTCATCGGTGTGGGTGTCCAAGTCGAAAAAAAGTGCGCCAGTATAAACAACAACGGCCCGCAAGCGGGCCGTTGTCTATCAAGCCGATAAAGGATCAGCTCAGTGCTTGCAGGACCTTGGCAGTGATGGCTTCCACCGAGCCGACGCCAGGGATATGGCTGTACTTCGGCTTGCCTTGGGCTGCGGACAGCTTCTGGTAGAAATCCACCAGCGGCTTGGTCTGGGAATGGTAGACCGACAGGCGATGACGCACGGTTTCTTCGGTGTCGTCCTTACGCTGCACCAGGTCTTCACCGGTGACATCGTCCTTGCCTTCAACTTTGGGCGGGTTGTAGACGGTGTGGTACACGCGGCCGGAGGCTTCGTGGACGCGACGACCGGCAATACGCTGGACGATTTCTTCATCTTCAACCGCGATTTCCACCACGGCGTCCAGCTCGACGCCGGCTTTCACCAGGGCTTCAGCCTGGGGAATGGTGCGTGGGAAACCATCGAACAGGAAGCCGTTCTTGCAGTCTTCCTGGCTGATGCGTTCCTTGACCAGGTTGATGATCAGGTCATCGGAGACCAGGCCACCGCTGTCCATCACGCTCTTGGCGATCAGGCCCAGCTCGGTGCCGGCCTTGACGGCAGCACGCAGCATGTCGCCGGTGGAGATTTGTGGAATGCCGAATTTTTCAGTGATGAACTTTGCCTGAGTACCTTTACCGGCCCCGGGAGCTCCCAGCAGAATGACGCGCATCGATGTGCTCCTCAATTTTTTATAGAGATGACGCTCGGATTCGCCGCGAGGGGCCAATCGCGTAAAAATATAGGGCTCATGAAAACATGGGCCCAGGCCGCCCAAACGGCCAAAGGCTGATCAAGATACACAGCGGGCCCTAACCACACAAGCCGCCAAAAGTCGCAGGAACCCGCGCCACGCGTACGTCATAGGTAGGGTGTGCCTGAGTGCAACCCGCGCTGTAAACGCCGACCACCCCTTTCAGGGCGGCCGTCGTGGTTTATCCGCAAGCCTTTGAGAACACGCAAAAAACCTCAGCCGGTGTTGCGCAGGCCGGCGGCAATACCGGCCACGGACACCAGCAACGCCTGTTCCAGAGGGCTGTCCTGCGCGGCTTCCTGGCGACGCGAGCGCGCCAGCAACTCAGCCTGCAACAGGTGCAAGGGATCGAGGTAGGTGTTGCGCAGGCGGATGAACTCCAGGGTGTCAGGGCTGTGGGCCAGCAGTTGCGACTGGCCGGTCAGGCCAAGCACCACGTCGCAGGCCTGCGACAATAGGTCGCGTAAGTGCGCCCCCAGTGGCAACAGGTCCGGCTGCACCAGGCGCTCGTCATACAGGCGCGCAATATCGGCATCGGCCTTGGCCAGGACCATTTCCAGCATATCGATGCGGGTGCGGAAGAACGGCCACTGTTCGCGCATCTGCCCCAACAGTTCACCTTCGCCGCGCTCCAGGGCCTTGCTCAACGCGGCCTCCCAACCCAGCCAGGCCGGCAGCATCAGGCGAGTCTGGGTCCAACCGAAGATCCACGGAATGGCGCGCAGGCTTTCTATACCACCGGCACGACGCTTGGCCGGGCGACTGCCCAGAGGTAGACGGCCCAGCTCTTGCTCCGGGGTGGACTGGCGAAAATACTCGACGAATTGCGGATTTTCCCGCACCACCGCGCGGTAAGCGCTGACGCCGTCGGCCGCCAATTCATCCATCAAATGGCGCCACGCCGGCTCCGGTGGCGGCGGTGGCAGCAAGGTCGCTTCCAACACGGCGGCCAGGTAGAGATTGAGGTTCTGTTCAGCAATGTCCGGCAAGCCGAATTTGAAGCGAATCATCTCGCCCTGCTCGGTGGTACGGAAACGCCCCGCCACCGAACCCGGTGGCTGCGACAGGATTGCCGCGTGGGCGGGGCCGCCGCCACGCCCGACGGTGCCGCCGCGACCGTGGAACAGCAGCAATTCCACCTGTTGCTCACGGCAGATATCCACCAGCCGCTCCTGGGCCCGGTACTGCGCCCAGGCGGCGGCGGTGGTGCCGGCGTCCTTGGCCGAGTCGGAGTAGCCGATCATCACTTCCTGCGGGCCCTGCAAGCGCGCCCGGTAGCCCGGCAGCAGCAACAGTTGTTCGATCACGGGACCGGCGTTATCCAGGTCGGCCAGGGTTTCGAACAGCGGCACCACGCGCATCGGCCGTTGCACGCCCGACTCTTTAAGCAGCAGTTGCACCGCCAATACGTCCGAGGCGGCACCGGCCATGGAGATGACATACGAGCCTAACGAGGCGGCAGGCGCGGCGGCCACTTCCTTGCAGGTATTGAGCACTTCGGCCGTATCGGCCGATGGCTTGAAATAGCCCGGCAACAGCGGTCGACGGTTGGCCAGCTCCTTCATCAGGAAGCTGATGCGCATCTCTTCGTTCCAGTCCTCGTAACGGCCCAGGCCCAGGTAATCGGTGATTTCGGTCATGGCCGCCGAATGACGACTGGAATCCTGGCGCACATCCAGGCGCACCAGGAACAGGCCAAAGGTGACGGCCCGGCGCAGGCAGTCGAGCAGCGGGCCGTCGGCGATCACACCCATGCCGCACGCGTGCAGTGACTGGTAGCACAGCTCCAGTGGCTCAAGCAGGTCGCGATTGTTCTGCAACACCTCGGCAGGCGCCGGCGTGCTGCTGCTCAACGCGGTATGTGCCCATTGGCGCGTGGCGCGCAGGCGTTCGCGCAGTTGCTTGAGCAGGGCACGATAGGGTTCGACGCTGTCGCCGACCTTGGCCTGCAACGCCGGGCTGGCCTTTTGCATCGACAGTTCGGAGGCCAGGTGGTCGATATCGCGCAGGTACAGGTCGGCCGCCATCCAGCGCGCCAGCAGCAACACCTCGCGGGTGACCGGCGCGGTGACATTCGGGTTGCCGTCACGGTCGCCGCCCATCCACGACGCAAAGCGGATCGGCGCGGCTTCCAGCGGCAAACGCAGGCCCGTCGCAGCGTGTAGCGCCTGGTCGGCCTTGCGCAGGTAATTGGGGATGGCGTGCCACAACGAATGCTCGATCACCGCGAAGCCCCACTTGGCTTCATCCACAGGGGTGGGCCGCGTGCGGCGGATTTCTTCGGTGTGCCAGGCTTCGGCGATCAAGCGTTGCAGGCGCTGGCGGATCTGCTCGCGCTCAGCAGTGGTGAGGTCGCGGTGATCCTGCAGCGCCAGTTGCGCGGCGATAGCGTCGTATTTCTGGATCAGGGTGCGACGCGCCACTTCGGTGGGGTGGGCGGTGAGGACCAGTTCGATGTCCAGGCGTCCCAACTGGCGGGCCAGGGACTCATTGCTGTGGCCCTCGCCCTGCAGGCGCGCCAGCAACTCGGGCAAGACACGGGACTCGAACGGTGCCGGTTGCGACTCGTCGCGCCGGTGAATCAACTGGTACTGCTCGGCGATATTGGCCAGGTTGAGGAACTGGTTGAAGGCCCGCGCCACCGGCAGCAGTTCGTCTTCCTGCAACTGATTGAGGCTGGCGCTCAGTTCATCACCCGCGGCTTTGTCCGGGGCGGCTCCGCGGCGGTCGGCCTTGGCGCCTTTGCGGATCTGTTCGATCTTGGCGAGAAAATCATCGCCGTACTGCTCTCGAATGGTGTTGCCCAACAGCTCACCCAGCAGGTGAACATCCTCACGCAAGCGTGCATCGATATCACTCATCAGCCAATCTCCAGCCAGAAATCCGGGACGCGCAGGTGTGTCAGAGTGCCGCCGGCGTCGTTTTATGACAAGACTTTAAACCTTGTGACTTGCAGCTAGTCTCAAGTGTGAGCCGCCGCGTTTATCCACGCGCACGGCTGGTCACTCATCACCGCCCGCCACCGCAGGCTTTATTGAGGTTGCCATGAAAATTCGAGAACTGGCCCAACATTGGGAAGAGAACGCCAAGGGTCGCCTGACCAAGACCGAGTACGCCATCCATCTGGATGTGGAGGCGGCTGCACGGCTGGCAGCCATCGCCGAGATGTACCCCAAGCGCCACACCGAAGAATTGCTCGGCGAGCTGATCGGCGCCGCCCTTGAGGAGCTGGAAGCCAGCTTTCCCTACATCAAGGGGCAACAGGTCATCGCCACCGATGAAGAGGGCGACCCGCTCTATGAGGACGTCGGGCCTACGCCGCGGTTCCTGACCTTGTCCCGTCGCTATCTGCATGATTTGTCTGCCAGTGCCGACGACCAAAAGCACTGACGGACTCGATTGACACCCATCTGAACCCCGTATTCCGGGCCTCTGCCGAGGCCCGGAGTACCCCTGCACGTGGCAAAAGTTCCAATTTTTTACCCTGACCAATCAGTCAGATATTTTTTTAGGCAAATCGCCATCTCTTCTGAACTTTTGAAAAAAGCCTCCGGTCACAGCCAGTAAGCCATCACTTGGAACGGCCGTTTGAAAGGGCCTGTCGCGCTTTACCGCCGCGCCCCAAGCCGTTCACCGACTGCGATGGATTTTGATGTTTTTAGGAGCTATCCAATGGAGTTGAAGACGATGAAGACCAGCACTGCCAAATCCACGTTTAACCACCTGCGCGGGCTTAAATTGGCCGCGCTGGCAATCGGCACCAGCTTCGTTTTGGCTGGCTGCGCCGGCAACCCGCCAACCGAGCAATACGCGGTGACTCAGTCCGCGGTCAACAGCGCAGTGAGCGCCGGCGGTACCGAGTACGCAGCAGTTGAAATGAAATCGGCCCAGGACAAGCTCAAGCAAGCCGAAATCGCCATGCACGACAAGAATTATGACGAGGCGCGCCGCCTGGCCGAACAGGCTGAATGGGATGCTCGCGTTGCAGAGCGCAAGTCCCAGGCGGCCAAGGCCGAACAGGCTGTGAAGGATTCCCAGAAAGCTGTTCAGGAGCTGCGTCAGGAAGGTATGCGCCCGGCTGCTATCCAGCAGAAATAAAGCGCCGCGCCTGATTGCACTGCACCCGATATCGAATTGAAAGGACGACACGACTATGCGTAAACAATTGATGATCCCTGCCCTGCTGGCGATGAGCGTTGCCCTGGCGGCCTGCTCTACCCCGCCCAACGCGAACCTGGAAAACGCACGGACCAACTTCTCGTCCCTGCAAACCAACCCGCAAGCCACCAAGCTTGCCGCGCTGGAAACCAAGGACGCCAGCGATTGGCTGGACAAGGCTGACAAGGCCTACCGCGACAAGGAAGACCAGAAGAAGGTCGATCAACTGGCCTACCTGACCAACCAGCGCGTTGAAGTGGCCAAAGACACCATCGTGCTGCGCGAATCCGAAGCCAAGCTGAAAAACGCCGGCGACGAACGTGCCCGTGCACTGCTCGAGGCCCGTGATGCGCAGATCAAGCAGCTGCAGGACAGCTTGAACGCCAAGCAAACCGAGCGCGGTACCCTGGTGACCTTTGGCGACGTGCTGTTTGCCACCAACAAGGCCGACCTGAAGTCCAGCGGCCTGGTCAACATCAATAAGCTGGCGCAGTTCCTTCAGGAAAACCCGGATCGCCAGGTGATCGTTGAAGGTTACACGGACAGCACAGGCAGCGATGCCTACAACCAGAGCCTGTCGGAGCGACGTGCCGCTTCGGTGCAGGTTGCGCTGATCAAGATGGGCGTTGACCCACGCCGCATCGTGACCACCGGCTATGGCAAGGAATACCCGGTTGCCGACAACGGCAGCGTCTCGGGCCGTGCCATGAACCGCCGCGTTGAAGTGACCATCTCCAACGACAACCAGCCGGTCAAGCCACGCTCGTCCGTCGCCAACTGATTGATTGATGCTGGATAAGAAAACCCACCTTATGGTGGGTTTTTTTTGGGCTCGCCGAATTGGACAGGACGGTTTGTGTCCTCCGCTGGCAGCTCAATCTTCGGGGCATGGGCATGTTTCGGCAAATGCTCCATCAGTTGCTTTTTCTGCTCCCGAGCTTGCTGCCGTTCCAGATCCTCATGGCACCTGACCATATCCCGCATGTTACGTAATGCAGGACTTTCAGGAGCTGCAGGATTCGCAGGAGTTGAAAAAATAGATATCGCCACTTTCTCGGCCCTGAACTGTGTAAGTTACACCGCTTTCTGTGGCGTCTTGCGCGATATGGTTCCAAATAAATCCCGCCCCCTTGTGCACATTGAGCGGGCCGTGGCTAACCTGACCCCGGATACACAAAAACCCGCCTATGGCAGGCGGGTTTTTCCACGGGTGGGCAATCAGGTGTTGATCGAGCCTCCCCCCTGATAGTCGGGTTGCGGAATCTGGCCATTGCCCTGGCCACCTTCGCCGCCTTGGCCGCCCTGTGCACCTTGTTGCTGCAGTTGTGCAAGCAGCTTCTTCAGTAGCTCCTTCAGGTCCTCGAGACTCTCTCCGCCGCCGGCCCCACCGCTTCCCTGCCCACCCTGGGAGCCTTGTGACTCCATTTGGTTAATTTTGTTTTTTACGTCATCAATCTGTTGGTTGAGGTCTGCCTGGGGGCTCCCGCCGGCGCCATAGCTGCCCGTATTCACTGGAGACTGTGTTCCGTTGATGCTTGTCATAAATGTCGACTCCACAATAACTAACGAAAAGAACCGATCAATCACACCGATCAGTCCATAGTCTGTGGCGGGCAAATAGAGATGGTTCCGGCCTGGGAAGACTCGGACCTGCACCAAGGGACGATTCGCCAGGCTGAGTGGCGTTTTCCCACGGACTCGACGCTGGCTTACTGCTGCAGTTGCGGGGTTTCCTGGCCCATGCAACGCACCGCCTGCTTCTTATTATTGACCAACACACCACTCAAGCCTTTCTGCTCAGTATCGAACATGACCAGCACGCCATCGACGCACTGTGCCACTTGAGCGGCCGGGGTCAGGGAGATCTTGTAGTCCTCGCCCGGCACGGTCTTGAGCATGGTGAAGTCGCTGAGCAGCAACGCATCCTCAGGCTTGGCGAAGTGCAAATAGCCGTAGTACCACAGGCAGCCGACGGTGCCGATGATGGTGCCGATACCGGTGAGGATCAGCGGGATCATGTTGCGTTCTTCGCTCATTGCGGGCTCTCTGATGGATCAACTTTAGGAATGGGGTAATTCGGAATCTCGCCCAGGCGGCGCAGGCCGTTGAAGTGCTGCGGGTCGTCCAGATAGCGCAGCATCACGGTTTGCCAAGTCTTGTCGGCAAAGGTCTGCACATGGCCGCCGCGGGTCAACTGCAATACCCGTGGCGGCGGCGCGGCCTGATACAGGCGGATACCGTTGGCCACGGGCACGATCGGGTCATCCAGGCTGTGGAACAGCAATTTCGGCACGCCGGTCAGTTGCGGCATGGCGTTGATCGCGCTGTCGGCGTCGGGCACCAGCCAAGACAAGGGCACCTGGAAGGGCCATGTTAACCAGGAGGTGCTCAGGGCGAATTGTCCTACGTCACGATAACTGGCCGGCACGCCGTCCAGTACCAGGGCCTTGAGTTGTACTTGACGCTGCGGGTGTTCCGCCAGGTAATGCACCGCCAGCGCACCGCCCAGGCTTTGACCGAGGACGATCAACGGCTGGCCCTGGGTTTCGGGCGCCTGGTCGAGCCAGTTGAACGCCGCGTCCACGTCCTGATAGATCGCCGGCAGCGAGGGCTTGCCTGCCGACAGCCCGTAACCGCGATAGTCCAGCAGCAGTACCTGGTAGCCCTGCTCCGGCAACCACCAGCTGCCACCCAGGTGCCAGGCCAGGTTACCGCCGTTGCCGTGCAGGTGCAGCACCGTACCTTTGACGGGTACTCCGGCCTTGGCCGGCAGCCACCACGCGTGCAGCTTTACGCCGTCGGCGGTGGTGAGGGTGACATCGCGGTATTGCAAGTGCGCTTTTTCGGGCGTGAACGGCAGGCCGGGTTCAGGGTAGAACAGCAGCGAGCTGCAACCGTTCAATGTGAGTAGCAGGCACAGAATGCCGAGGATTCTCATCCGTTGAAGCCTCGTGAATAACAACGTTTAAAGGATATTGGAGTAATCCGCCTCGATCCGGTCCAGGCTCAAGTGGTTGAGGAAGTTGGAGAAACACATCCACGCCGCCAGTGCATTCATGTCGCGGAACTGTTCAGGCAGGTACTTGGGCGGCACCACCAGGCCTTCGTCCACCAGTTGACGCAAGGTGCGCATGTCTTCCAGGGTGGTCTTGCCGCAGAACAGCAGCGGCACTTGCTCCAGCTTGCCTTTGCGCACAGCCAGCTGGATGTAGTTGTAGACCATGATAAAGCCCTTGAGGTAGGACAGATCCTTGGTAAACGGCAGGCCGTTCGGCACCGAGCCACGGAATACCCGGCTGGCGTTGCCATAGCTTTCGGCCATTTCAAAGCCTTGCTCGCGGAAGAACTCGAACACCTGCAGGAAGTCGGCACCCTCTTCCACCATGTGGATCGCACGGGTGCGGTTGGTCAGCTTGCGCAAGCGGCTCGGGTAGGAGGCGAACGTAATGATCTCCATGAGGATCGCCAGGCCTTCCTGGGTCACGGTGGACGACGGCGGGCCCTTGGACAGGAAGGTGCAGATCGGCTGGTTCTGGCCGTTGAGCGTGGTACCGACATGCACCAGGCCTTCGTGGACTTCCAGCGCACGCACGTCGCGGTCGTTGAACATCGCGTCGGCGCGGATCTTGATGTAGTCGGCGCCTGCGGCGGCATCGGCGACGATACCGTCGGACTCAAACACCCGGATGGTCTCTTCGGCTTCGCCAAATACCTTGTTCAGGCGGGTTTGCAGCAGGGCCACGGCGTCCTTGGCGGTCAGGGTCTTGGCTTCGTCCTTGAGGTCGCCACGGCCGTCGATATTGTTCAGGTAGTCGGAGAGCATGAGGCCCAGGTCAGCCAGGGTCGGGTCGCCGGCGTGGAAGGCGTCGGAAGCGGCGCCGTACAGCTCCTGGGAAATCAGGCCGAAGTCCTCGGTGCCGCGGGCTTCGAGCATGCGCACCACCATGCGGTATTCGCGGCACATGCGGCGCATGATCTGCCCCACCGGGCTGAACTGGCCGAGGCGGCGAGTGATGTCGCGTTCGATGTTCTGGAATTCCAGCTTTACCGCACTGGAGTCGAACGACAGCGGTCGGTTCAGGTAGTAGTCGCGATCCACGGCGGGCATGGCCTTGCCCTTGGCCTTGAGAAATCCCTGGCGAATGTGGTCGTCCCACTTCACGGCGTCGAGGACGCGAATCGGTGTTTGCGCCAGCACAATGCGATCGGACAAGCTGCGTATCGTCTGCTGGTAATCGTCCACCCGGTGCTTCCTCTTTAAACGTTATTTGCCCGCACGCTGGTAGCGCACGGCTTCAACGAACACATCGGCATTGGCCGGGTCATCCAGGTAGGCAAACACCTGGCTCATGGAACTGTCGACCCGTACGCCGGCGCCTTCGACGGTCTCCACGCTGCCGCCCTGCAGCACCTGTTGCTCGATGGCCTGGTGAATCTGTTCGAGGTCGAGGTTATAGACCACCAATTCGTGCTTATCGTCGAACTCGAACCCCGCCAGGAAGTAATGCCCTCCGAACCGGGCCGGCAACGGTGCCGACAGGTACCAGCGGTTGCCATGACGCGAAACGGTAAACAGGTACTCATCACGCTGGGCCGGCGTGGCTTTAGGGTAGCTCACTGCCTTGTAGCGGTGCTCACCGGCACGGCTGATACGCAGATTGAGCGGTTCGCCCCAGGCATTCCTGCTGGTCCAATGGCCCAGCAACTCATCCGGCGCCGCCTCATGGGCGGGCAACGGGTCCTTGAACGTGACCAGGCAACCGCTGAGCAGCAGGAACGACAAGGCGATTACCGCCACACGCCAGGTTTTCATTGGACTCCCCCGGTGTCAGACCGAGGCCAACACCAAATGCATGTAACGCTTGAGGATCTCAAGCATCTCTTCACCGGTCAGAGGCTCTGCGCCGCCCAGCAGGCCCTGATATTCCATCCGACTGATAATCGCCGTCAACACCTTGGCGTCCTGTTGCGGCTCGCGGGAGCCCAAGACCTGGAAAAACTGTCCTGTGCCCTGCAACAGGATCTGCTGGTGGGACCGCACCAGCTCGGCCAGGCGCGGGTTGAGCAAGGCTTCCTGGCGAAAGGCCTGTTCGGCCATCAAATGTTCGCGGCGGTTGGTCAGTTGGCGCAGCACATAGTCGGCGGTCAGCCGCGCAATGTCATCGGCCAGTTGCGAGCGCGATTCCGGGCTGCCATCGCCATAGGCAACCATCTCACGCAGCAGGCCTTCGTTACGCACCCATAGCTTGCCCATGAAGGCGGCGCTGCGTTCAACATACTGGGCGAAGGTATCGGTGAGCAGGTCATCGATGTCCTTGAAGTAATAGGTAGTGGCTGACAACGGCACACCGGCCTCGGCCGCCACGGCCCGATGACGCACGGCCCGCACGCCATCGCGCACCACGATGCGCATGGCTGCATCGAGAATGTCTTGCCTGCGTTGCTCGCTGCCCCGACGGCTGGCCTTACGGCCCTGGTACTGGACGCTTTCAGCCACGGCAGCGGCAATGCCGGCGGCACCTTCTTGAGCGGTTACGCGGTTCACGACACACATCCTTGAATAGATCAAAACCTGGCGCTGTTTGCTTGACGCTTAAAAACGCCACATAAAAAAGCCGCCTTATAAAAGGCGGCTTCGGATTTCGCTACGTTTACGCTTGTGGCCGCATGTGCGGGAACAAGATCACATCGCGGATCGACGGCGAGTTGGTCAACAACATCACCAGGCGGTCGATGCCGATACCTTCACCGGCCGTTGGCGGCATGCCGTATTCCAGGGCACGTACGAAGTCGGCGTCGTAGTGCATGGCTTCGTCGTCGCCAGCGTCCTTGTCGGCCACCTGGGCCATGAAGCGCTCGGCCTGGTCTTCCGCGTCGTTAAGCTCGGAGTAGGCGTTGGCGATTTCGCGGCCGCCGATGAACAGCTCGAAACGGTCGGTGACGTTCGGGTTGTCGTCGTTGCGACGGGCCAGCGGCGACACTTCGAACGGGTACTGGGTAATGAAGTGCGGCTGTTCCAGCTTGTGCTCCACCAGCTCTTCGAAAATCATCACCTGCAGTTTGCCCAGGCCTTCGAAACCGAGCACCTTGGCACCGGCTTTCTTGGCGATGGCGCGGGCCTTGTCGATGTCGTTGAGGTCGTCGGCGGTCAGCTCAGGGTTGTACTTGAGGATCGAGTCGAATACCGAGAGACGCACGAACGGCTCGCCGAAGTGGAACACCTTGTCGCCGTACGGCACGTCGGTGCTGCCCAGGACCAGTTGCGCCAGCTCGCGGAACAGTTCTTCGGTGAGGTCCATGTTGTCTTCGTAGTCGGCGTAGGCCTGGTAGAACTCCAACATGGTGAATTCCGGGTTGTGCCGGGTCGAGACGCCTTCGTTACGGAAATTGCGGTTGATCTCGAACACCTTCTCGAAGCCGCCGACCACAAGACGCTTGAGGTACAACTCAGGCGCGATACGCAGGAACATTTCCAGGTCCAGTGCGTTGTGGTGGGTTTCGAACGGCTTGGCTGCGGCACCACCCGGGATGGTCTGCAGCATCGGGGTTTCCACTTCCAGGAAGTCACGCTGCATCAGGAAGCTGCGGATGTGGGCGATGACCTGCGAACGCACGCGGAAGGTCTGGCGCACGTCTTCGTTGACGATCAGGTCAACGTAGCGCTGACGGTAGCGCTGTTCGGTGTCGGTCAGGCCGTGGTGCTTGTCCGGCAGCGGGCGCAGGGACTTGGTCAGCAGGCGCACGCTGGTCATTTCCACGTACAGGTCGCCCTTGCCGGAACGGGCCAGGGTGCCTTCGGCGGCGATGATGTCGCCCATATCCCAGGTTTTCACCGAGGCCAGGGTTTCTTCAGACAGGGTCTTGCGGTTGACGTAGACCTGGATACGCCCGGTCATGTCCTGGATCACCATGAACGAGCCACGGTTGAGCATGATGCGACCTGCCACCTTGACCGGGATCGCCGCTTCTGCCAGCTCTTCCTTGGTCTTGTCCGCGTACTGCTTCTGCAAGGCATCGCAGTAGTTGTCGCGACGGAAGTCGTTGGGGAAGGCATTGCCCTTGGCGCGCTCGGCAGCCAGCTTTTCCTTGCGCAGGGCGATCAGGGAGTTTTCTTCCTGTTGCAGGGCTTGCGGGTCGAGTTGTTGGTCGCTCATGTCTTTAAATTTTCCATCAGGTTCGTGGTCCCCGGCCTGCGGCCGGGGATCGCCGGCAGGGACTAGGCGTCCCCCCGGTTCCTACAAGGGGTTACAGGCCAGATTTCAGGCTGGCTTCCAGGTATTCGTCGATGTCACCGTCGAGTACCTTGTCGCAGTCGCTGCGTTCGATGTTAGTGCGCAGATCCTTGATCCGCGACGCATCGAGCACATAAGAGCGGATCTGGTGACCCCAGCCGATATCCGACTTGGTGTCTTCCAGGGCCTGGGAAGCGGCGTTGCGCTTCTGCATTTCCTGCTCGTACAACTTGGCCCGCAGCATTTTCATGGCGGTGTCCTTGTTCGCGTGCTGGGAACGTTCGTTCTGGCAGCTCACCACGGTATTGGTCGGTACGTGGGTAATACGTACGGCCGAGTCGGTGGTGTTTACGTGCTGGCCACCGGCACCGGAGGAGCGGTAGGTGTCGATACGCAGGTCAGCCGGGTTGATCTCGATTTCCACCTTGTCATCGATCTCGGGCGAGACGAACACCGCAGAGAACGAGGTGTGGCGACGGTTGCCGGAGTCGAACGGGCTCTTGCGCACCAGGCGGTGCACGCCGATCTCGGTACGCAGCCAGCCAAAGGCGTATTCGCCCTTGATGTGTACGGTCGCGCCCTTGATGCCGGCGACTTCACCGGCCGACAGTTCCATGATGGTGGCGTCGAAACCGCGCTTGTCGGCCCAGCGCAGGTACATGCGCAGCAGGATGTTGGCCCAGTCCTGGGCTTCGGTGCCGCCGGAACCGGCCTGGATGTCCAGGTAGGCGTTGTTCGGGTCCATTTCGTGGCTGAACATGCGACGAAATTCAAGCTTGGCGAGGTTTTCCTCGAGACGGGCCAGCTCGGCGACGACATCGCCCACTGCGCCTTCGTCGTTTTCTTCGACGGCCATGTCCAGCAGGTCGCGGCAATCGGCCAGGCCGGTGTTCAGTTCGTCGAGGGTGTCGACGATCTGCGCCAGCGCAGCGCGCTCGCGCCCCAGTTCCTGGGCGTATTCAGGTTTGTTCCAGACACTCGGATCTTCAAGCTCGCGATTGACTTCGGTCAGACGCTCATGCTTTTGATCGTAGTCAAAGATACCCCCGAATAGTTTCGGAGCGCTCGGACAGGTCCTTGATGGTGTTAAGGATCGGGTTGATTTCCATGGCGGGCAGCACTCGTTGGCGAACTTTTGAAAGCCGGCGAGTATAACGGCAAACGGGGGGGAGCGGCAGCCCGCCTGGCGAAAAGGCAGACTACGCAGGGTTAAATGTGGGAGGGGGCAGGCCCCCTCCCACATTTTGATCTGTTGCGGCCTCGAGTCACTCGATGCCGACCAGGTTTCGCCCGTTGTGCTTGGCCGTATACAAGCCCTTGTCCGCCGCCATGATCAACTGGCGGCAATCCGTACCCTGCACCGGCGTCATGGTCGATAGCCCGATGCTGATGGTCAGGCTCGAGCCTTCCGCCGGGGCGATATGCGGGATTTTCAGCGCGGCGACGGCCATGCGCAGCTTTTCCGCCACCAGGCGTGCCCCTCCCGGCGAGGTGTTCGGCAATACCAGGGCAAACTCTTCGCCACCGTAGCGCGCCGGCAGGTCCGAGGGGCGGCTGCTGGCTTCGCGGATGGTGTTGGCGACCTTGCGCAAGGCTTCATCACCCTCGACGTGGCCAAAGCTGTCGTTGTAGGTCTTGAAGAAATCCACGTCGATCATCAGCAATGACAGCTGGGTCTGGTCACGCATGGCGCGGCGCCATTCCAGCTCCAGGTATTCGTCGAAGTGGCGGCGGTTGGACAGCCCGGTCAGGCCATCGGAGTTCATCAGCCGTTGCAGCACCAGGTTGGTGTCCAACAGCTGTTGCTGGCTGACCCGCAGCGCACGGTAGGCGGCATCGCGCTGCAACAGGGTCATGTAGGAGCGCGAGTGATAGCGGATACGCGCCACCAGTTCGATATTGTCCGGCAACTTGACCAGGTAGTCGTTGGCCCCCGCCGAGAACGCCGCGCTCTTGATCAGCGGGTCTTCCTTGGTGGAAAGCACGATGATCGGGATGTTCTGCGTGGCCGGGTGATTGCGGTATTCGCGCACCAGGGTCAGGCCGTCGAGGCCGGGCATCACCAGGTCCTGCAGGATCACCGTGGGTTTGATGCGGATGGCCTGGGCAATCGCCTGGTGCGGGTCGGCACAGAAGTGGAAGTCGATGTTTTCTTCGTGGGCCAGGCCACGCCGGACGGCTTCGCCGATCATGGCCTGGTCGTCGACCAGCAACACCATGGCGGCGTTTTCGTCGGTCTTGATGTCGTCGATCTGTAAATCATTCATGTGCAGTCACCTGAATTACTGCCTGCAAGCCAACACCGCGGAAGGTCATGATCATTTTGCAAAGACCTCCAGCAATCGGGGCGCAATTCTATCCAGTGGGCGAATTTCGACAGCAGCATCAATCGCCGCCGCCGCTTTGGGCATGCCATACACCGCCGAGCTTTGCTGATCCTGGGCGATGGTCAAATAACCTTGTTCACGCATTAACTTGAGCCCCTGGGCCCCGTCACGACCCATACCGGTCAGCAGTACGCCGACGGCATCGCCATTCCAGTGGCTGGCCACGCTTTCGAAAAACACGTCGATCGAAGGCCGGTAAATCTCGTTCACCGGCTCTGCGGTATAGGCTAGCGTGCCATTCTTCAATAAACGAATGTGGTGATTGGTGCCGGCCAGCAGCACCACCCCGCTTTGCGGCGGTTCGCCTTCGCGGGCCAGGCGTACCGGCAGGCCGGAGGCGCTGCTCAGCCACTCGGCCATGCCGGCGGCGAAGACCTGGTCCACATGCTGCACCAGCACAATGGCGGCGGCAAAGTCCCGGGGCAATCCCTTGAGCAGGGTTTCCAGGGCAGCCGGGCCACCCGCCGAAGAACCGATCGCCACCAGGCTCTGGCGTTTGCCGGTGCTGCGCTCCGGGGTGGTTTCGGCGCGCACACGGCTGCCACGCTGGCCGATCAGCCAGCCGATGTTGAGGATCTTGCGCAGCAACGGCGCCGCCGCATCCTTGGGGTTGCCCACGCCGAGCGCCGGCGTGTCCACCACATCCAGGGCGCCGTGGCCCATGGCCTCGAACACCCGGCTCATATTGGCCTGGCGGTCGACGGTCACCAGCAGGATCGCGCACGGGGTCTCGGCCATGATCTGCCGCGTGGCCTCCACGCCGTCCATCACCGGCATGATCAAGTCCATCAGGATCAGGTCCGGGGTCAATTCGGCGCAGCGCTGCACCGCCTCAAGGCCATTGCTGGCCACCCACACCACCTGGTGCATGGGCTCGAAGCTCAAGGCACGGCGCAGGGCCTCCACGGCCAGGGGCATGTCATTGACGATCGCAATCCTCATGAGCGCGCGCCTCCGATCAGCTCCACCACGGCATCCAGCAGCGCGTCATCGTGGAAGCTGGCCTTGGCCAGATAATAATCGGCCCCAGCGTCCAGCCCGCGACGGCGGTCTTCTTCACGGTCTTTGTACGACACCACCATCACCGGCAACGATTGCAGGCGACTGTCACGGCGCAGGAGTGTGACCAATTCAATACCGTCCATACGAGGCATATCGATATCAGTGATAAGCAGGTCGAAGTCTTCGGAGCGCAAGGCGTTCCAGCCATCCATGCCGTCGACCGCAACGGCCACTTCGTACCCGCGATTGAGCAGTAACTTGCGTTGCAACTCCCGCACAGTGAGCGAGTCGTCCACCACCAGTACCCGCTTGCGCGGTGCCTCGGTGGCCTGCTGGCTGCGCCGGGCGATGCGTTCCAGGCGCCCGGTGTTGAGCAGCTTGTCCACCGAGCGCAGCATATCTTCCACATCGACGATCAATACCACCGAGCCGTCGTCCAGCAAGGCACCGGCGGAAATATCCTGGACCTTGCCCAGGCGATCATCCAGCGGCAGCACCACCAGGGTGCGCTCGCCGATAAAGCGTTCCACGGCAATCCCGTAAACCGCATCGCGCTCGCGGATCACCACCACCTTCAAGGTTTCGTCATTGCTCTGCCCCAATGGGCGCTGCAACAACTGGCTGGCGGCGACCAGGCCCACATGCCGACCTTCGTGCCAGAAATGCTGGCGGCCTTCCAACTGCACAATGTCGTCGGGGGCCAGGTCGCACATGCGCTCGATATGCGCCAGCGGGAACGCATAGGCTTCCTCGCCGACTTCCACCACCAGGCTGCGCACCACCGACAGGGTCAGCGGCACCTCCAGGTGGAAGCGACTGCCCTGCCCCGCCGCCTGCTCCAGCACCACCGCGCCGCGCAGTTGGCGGACCATATGCTGCACCGCATCCAGTCCGACACCGCGCCCGGACACTTCGGTGACCTTGTCGCGCAGGCTGAACCCCGGCAGGAACAGGAACGTCAGCAGTTCCTCTTCACTCAGGTTCAGGGCCGTTTCCCAGGTTGAAAGATGCCGATCGACGATGGTGCCGCGCAGGCGCTCCAGGTCGACGCCATTGCCGTCGTCACTCAGCTCCAGCACCAGCAGGCCGGCCTGATGGGACGCGCGCAGGCGGATCAGGCCTTCGGCGGGTTTGCCTGCCAGCAGGCGTTGCTCGGGCATTTCAATGCCGTGGTCGACGGCATTGCGCAATAGATGGGTAAGTGGCGCTTCGAGCTTTTCCAGCACGTCGCGATCGACCTGGGTCTTTTCACCCTCGATCTCCAGGCGCACTTGCTTGCCCAGGCTGCGGCCGAGGTCGCGCACCATGCGCACCTGCCCGGCCAGCACATCGGCAAACGGGCGCATGCGACAGGCCAGCGCAGTGTCGTAGAGCACCTGGGCACGCTGGCCGGCCTGCCAGCCAAACTCATCCAGCTCGGCGGTCTTTTCCGCCAGCAGCGCCTGGGCTTCACTCAACAGGCGACGGGTATCGGCCAGGGCTTCCTCGGCTTCGAGGCTCAAGCCCAGGGTCTTGAGCTGGCCATCCAGGGTATCCAGGGCGCGTACGCTCTGGCTTTGAATCCGTTTGAGACGTTGCATGCTGGCCAGGTAGGGCTTGAGCCGCTGGGTTTCCACCAGGGACTTGCTCGAGAGGTCCAACAGGCTGTTCAAGCGTTCGGCGGTCACGCGTAATACACGTTCGCCACCTTCAGTCATGCGCCGGCCCTGACGCGGCGGATCGCTGGCGACGGGCGGTGCGGGCTCAGGCTCCGGCGGCAGCTCTTCGATGAGCGGCGCCGGGGCGGGCTCAGGCGCAGCGGGCAGCGGCGCGACGTAGGCACTGGGCTGGGATGGATCCAGCAGGCGCTCCATCAACGCCACATAGGCGTCGATGTCCGCCGTGCCGACATCGTTGCCAGGGGTGGCGATACGCATCAGCAGGTCGGTGCCTTGCAGCAAGGCGTCGATATGCTCGGGTTGCAGGTACAGCCGACTCTCCTGGGCGCTGACCAGGCAGTCCTCCATGACATGGGCCACGCTGACCCCGGCGTCCACTCCGACGATGCGCGCCGCGCCCTTGAGCGAATGCGCGGCACGCATGCAGGCTTCAAGCTGGTCGGCCTGGGTAGGGTTGCGCTCCAGGGCCAGCAGGCCCGCGCTCAGCACCTGGGTCTGGGCATCGGCTTCCAGGCTGAACAGCTCCAGCAGCGACGCGTCGCGCATCTGGTCGGGGGTCATGTGAGGCTCCGGGTCACGGCGGACAACAATTGCGCCTCGTCCAGCCACCGCAGGCTACGGCCTTTCCACTGCAACACACCCTGGGTGTAGCGCGCGCTGGCCTGGGTACCCGAGGCCGACGCCGCCTTCAGGGTGCGCTCATCGATGGCATGGATGCCATCCACTTCGTCCACCGGCACCACCACCGGGCCGTCCTGCGCGGCGATGATCAGCATGCGCGGCATGATCCGCCCACCGCTGGCGCCCTGTTGGGTTGTTTCCAGGCCAAGCAACTCCACCAGCGACAGGCACGCCACCAGCGCGCCACGCACATTGGCCACACCGAGCAAGGCACGGGAGCGCTGGTGCGGCAGCGAATGAATCGGTTGCAACGGGGCCACCTCCACCAGGCAGCGGGTGGCGATGCCCAGCCATTCCTCGCCGAGGCGGAACACCAACAGCGAGCGGGTGACGATCTTTTCGTCAACCTCGGCAGCCGCCACCGGACGACGGTCGTCCTGCTGCAAGGCATAGCGGTCCAGCAAGCGCGTGGCGGCAGCCGAGTACACCGAACAGTTGCGACAGTGGATATGCTCCACCAGCAGCGGGCACGACTTGTCGCCATGGATACCGATACGGTTCCAGCAGTCGTCGATGGCTTGGGTGTCGGCCAGGGTCAAGTCCAGGCCTGCGGTGTTGAGCGCCTCGGTGCTACTCATCGTTTGGACTCACTGTCTGCTCGCTCGCTGCGGGCGGCCCGCGCCTGTAAACGGCGCGCCCCCGCACTGTCGCCCTGGGACTCGAGCAAGGCGGCCAGGTGCATCAAGGCCTGCGGATGCTGGGGTTCCAGGTACAAGGCTTTTCGATAAAACCCCTGGGCTTCCAGGGCGCTGCCGGCCACGTCGCTGAGCAACCCCAGCCAGTAGAACACCTGGGCGGCCGGCGGGTGACTGTTCAGATACTGCTCACAGGCGGCGCGGGCCTCGGCACTTTTACCTTCGTTGGCCAGGCTGGCGATGCGGCTGAGCAAGGCGCCCGCATCGGAGGGCGGCGCCTTGATCGGCCCCGCCTGGGTGCTGGCCGTGCTGAACGGTCGCGGCTTGACCGGGACCGGCGCGGCGCTGCGCGGTGGCGTCGGCATGGGCACGAATACCGGCTCAGGCTGCACCGGTTCGGCATGCCGGCTGAAGGCAAATGACTGCGGCACCCCAATCGAGCGCATGCCGTGGCGCCCCAGCAAACTGCCCTCCGCGGGACCGATAAACAGCACGCCGTCCACATGGGTCAGGCCCTTGAGTACGTCGAAGACTTGCTTCTGGGTCGGCTGGTCAAAGTAGATCAGCAGGTTGCGGCAAAACACGAAATCGTAGCTCGCCTCGTTCGCCAGCAGCGCCGGGTCGAGCAGGTTGCCGACTTGCAGGCGCACCTGTTCGCGCACGCGGTCGGCGATATGGAACCCGTCGCCGTATTCAGTGAAGTGGCGGTCGCGAAAGGCAATATCGCCGCCGCGAAACGAGTTCTTGCCGTACACCCCGCGCCGGGCGCGCTCCACCGACAGCGGGCTGACATCCAGGCCCAAGACCTTGAACTGGTGCGGCGCCAACCCGGCATCCAGCAAGGCCATAGCAATGGAATAGGGTTCTTCGCCGGTGGAACACGGCAGGCTGAGGATGCGCAGGGCGCGCATCTGCTTGATCTCGGCCAGGCGTGCAAGCGCCAGTCGGGCCAGGGTCGCAAAGGATTCGGGGTAACGGAAAAACCAGGTCTCGGGGACGATCACGGCTTCGATCAGCGCGTGTTGCTCGTCCTCGGAGCTTTGCAGGTGCTGCCAGTACTGCCCTGGCGTTTGCGCCTGCACGGCCTGGCTGCGCTGACGCACGGCGCGCTCGATGATGGCCTCGCCGACCGACGCGACGTCCAGGCCGATACGTTCTTTCAAGAAGGCAAAGAAACGCGGGTCGTTGCTCATAGGCTCAGCTCGGCAGAAAACAACAGGGCGCGCACATCATCGGTGAGCACGTCATTCACGCCAATCCACTGCATCAGGCCCAGGGCATCCTCCCGCACCGGCCCCAGGTACCGCGCCTGGCGGTTATCCAGGCCGTAAGGCTGGAATTCGGCCGGGTCGCACCGCAGGGTGTCCGTGGCCTGTTCGAGGATCAGCCCGAGCCAGCGCGATTCGACCCAAGTGTGCGGCTGGTAATTGACCAGCACCAGGCGCGTACTCGTACGCGCCTGGGCCGCTGTGCCGAAGGTCAGCGCGCTCAGGTCGATGACCGGCACCAATGCGCCGCGATGGGCAAAGATGCCCGCCACCCACAGTGGCGCATGGGCGATGGGCTTGAGCGGCAGGCGTGGCAACACCTCGGCCACCTCCGTGGCCTTGAGCGCAAAGCGTTCGCTGCCGATGCGAAACACCAGGAACAAGGCTTTTTTCGCTGCCGGAATGGCGCCGCGTTTAGCCGCGAGGTCGCTCATCAGACTTTGAAACGCGACACGCCGCTGCGCAGACCCACCGCAACCTGGCTCAGTTCATCGATGGCAAAGCTGGCCTGGCGCAGGGACTCCACCGTCTGGCTGCTGGCATCGCCCAGTTGCACCAGGGCATGGTTGATTTGCTCGGCGCCGGTGGCCTGGGCCTGCATGCCTTCGTTGACCATCAACACCCGCGGCGCCAGGGCCTGTACCTGATGGATGATCTGCGACAGCTGCTCGCCCACTTGCTGCACTTCGAACATGCCTCGACGGACTTCTTCGGAGAACTTATCCATGCCCATCACGCCCGCCGAAACCGCTGACTGGATTTCACGCACCATCTGCTCGATGTCATAGGTGGCCACGGCGGTCTGGTCGGCCAGGCGCCGCACTTCGGTGGCCACCACGGCAAAACCGCGCCCGTATTCACCGGCCTTTTCGGCCTCGATGGCGGCATTCAGGGACAGCAGGTTGGTCTGGTCGGCGACCTTGACGATGGTCACCACCACCTGGTTGATATTGCCGGCCTTCTCATTGAGGATCGCCAGCTTGGCGTTCACCAGGTCGGCGGCGCCCATCACCGAGTGCATGGTTTCTTCCATGCGCGCCAGTCCTTGCTGGCCGGAACCGGCGGCCACCGAGGCCTGGTCGGCGGCGGTAGACACTTCGGTCATGGTGCGAACCAGATCCTTGGAAGTGGCAGCGATCTCCCGCGAAGTGGCACCGATCTCAGTAGTAGTGGCCGCGGTTTCAGTGGCAGTGGCCTGTTGCTGCTTGGAGGTGGCCGCAATCTCGGTGACCGAGGTGGTGACCTGCACCGAAGAGCGCTGGGCCTGGGACACCAGGGCCGTGAGCTCCGTCATCATGTCGTTGAAGCCGGTTTCCACCGCGCCGAACTCGTCCTTGCGCTCCAGGTTCAAGCGTTTGCTCAGGTCACCGGTGCGCATGGTCTGGAGGATCTCGACGATGCGCTGCATCGGCGCCATGATCGCGCGCATCAGCAGCAGGCCACACAGGCCGGCGGCGAGGATCGCCACGGCCAGCGACAGGAACATGCTGACCTTGGCCGAGGCAACGGCGTCGTCAATGGCGGCCGTCGCGTTGTCGGACACGGCCTTGTTTTCCGTGATGATGTCATTGAGCTTCATGCGCCCTTCGGTCCAGATCGGCGTCAATTGCTCTTCCAGCAGTTCACGCGCGGCCGGCAGGTCATTGGCTTCGACCCGATCGAGTACCTGGGCCAGGACCTTGTTGTAGTTGATGTGGGCGGCCTTGAAGTTATCGAACTCCATGCGATCGGCCTGGCTATTGACGGTTTTTTCGTAATTGGCCATCTGCTGTTCGATACGCGCCTCGAAGGCCTTGTAGTCCGATTTATCGCTATTGGTGAAGGTTTTATCCTCACGCAGGCCAATGATATCGATGGTCTGCAAATAACTGTCGACCCATGCGCTGCGGATCATCGAACTGAGGTAAACCCCCGGCACGGCGTCGTCACGTACCGATTCCTGGCTGGCTTCGATCTTCAGCAACCGTGAGTAGGAGACCACAACCATCAGCAGCATGATCGCGATAATGACCGCAAAGCTCGCCAAAATCCGCTGGCGCAAGGTCCAATTCTTCACAGTGTTTCCTCGAAGGGCCATTCAAATGGAGGGGAGTATAGCTGAGCAGAAGCCCTCATTTATCAATGGGTTTCGGTGTTGTGCCGACCTACATGCAAAAACACCTGTGGGAGGGAGCTTGCCCCCCTCCCACATCTATGGTTTGCGTACCTTCGGTGGTTATTGGTTAAGCCGTACCTGCTTTTCCAGTTCCAGCTTCAAGCCCGGCTCGAGCTTGAGTTGGCGGGCCAATTCGTCCAGATACGCCTTTTCCATAAAGTTCTCCTCGTCCACCAGCATCACGCTGGCGATGTACATCTCGGCGGCCATTTCCGGGGTGCCGGCGGCGCGGGCGACGTCGGCCGGGTCCAGCGGCTTGTTCAGCTCGGCGTGCAGCCAGCTTTGCAGTTCGCGGTCGTTGTCCAGCTTGGTGAATTCACCTTCGATCAGTGCGCGCTCGCGTTCATCCACATGGCCGTCGGCCTTGGCGGCGGCGACCAATGCCTTGAGGATCCCCTGGCTGTGCTGCTCGACCTGGGCCGGTGGCAGGCGGTCGATGGTTTGCGGTTCGCCCTGAGGCGCGTTGGCCTGCTTCGCTTGCCAGTTGCCGTAGGCTTTGTAGGCAATCACGCCCAACGCGGCCAGCCCGCCATAGGTCAGGGCCTTGCCGCCAAACTTGCGCGCCTTCTTGTTGCCCAGCAACAGGCCCATCGCCCCCGCCGCCAGGGCGCCACCGCCCGCACCGCCGAGCAGGCTGCCCAGACCGCCGCCGAGGGCGCCTTTATCGTCCTGCTTGCGCTGGCCGCCGGTTTTGTTCTGCAACATGTCCTGGCCGGACTTGAGCAACTGATCGAGCAATCCACGGGTATTCATTCGTAGCCTCCAGACACTAGGGTTCATAGGACCAATAGGCCCTCAGCGTAAAACTAAGTGCCAAAAAGCCGCGATCTAGAGTGCTTCCAGATGTAACGCCGCTGCCCTTCGCTTAAATCGATATACACTCGGATAAATCTATAAAAACACCCCACTGGTAATTCCAGCATGATGACCTTGCGTCAAATCCGGCATTTTATCGCCGTGGCCGAGACCGGTTCGATCTCCGCCGCCGCGCAGACCGCGTTCATTTCCCAGTCCACCCTGACCCTGGCGATCCAGCAACTGGAGCAGGAAATCGGCGTCACCCTGTTCAACCGCCACGCCAAGGGCATGACCCTCACGCACCAGGGCCACCAGTTCCTGCGCCAGGCGCACTTGATCCTCGCCACCGTCGACAATGCCAAGCGCAGCCTGCAACAGAGCACCGACCAGGTCGCCGGGCAGTTGATCATCGGCGTGACCAGCCTGGTCGCCGGCTACTACCTGGCGGATTTGCTTACCCGCTTCCAGCGCGCCTACCCCAACGTGGAGATCCGCGTGATGGAAGACGAACGCCCATATATCGAGCATTTGCTGGTCAGCGGCGAGATCGATGTGGGCGTACTGATCCTCTCCAACCTGGAAGACCGCCACGCCCTGCAGACCGAAGTCCTCACCCACTCGCCCCACCGCCTGTGGCTACCGGCGCAACACCCGCTGCTGGAGCACGACAGCATCAACCTCGCCGACGTGGCAAGCGAGCCGTTGATTCAGCTGAACGTCGACGAAATGGGGCATAACGCCCAGCGCCTGTGGTCCGCTGCCGGCCTGCAACCGCGCGTGACCCTGCGCACCGCCTCCACCGAGGCCGTGCGCAGCCTGGTGGCCGCGGGCCTGGGCGTGTCGATCCAGCCGGACATGACCTACCGCCCCTGGTCCCTGGAGGGCGACATTATTGAAGCGCGGCCGATTGCCGACCTCAGCCAGACCCTGGACGTCGGCCTGGCCTGGCGTCGGGGCACCGCGCGGCCGGCCTTGGTGGATCCGTTCCTCACCGTGGCGCGGGAACAACCACACCCGCGAAAGCCATCTATTTAATCGAATGCTGCATTCAGTATTTAGTATTTGTTGACCTCGCGCCTGACCTCTAGTCTCTGTCTATCCATAAGAGAAGGTCAGGCGCCTTGTAAGAGAACGCCCATGACCGCACAAGAAAAGAGATCACGAAAAATGTCCGGCGCGCCCACCCCGCTGCTCACCGCGTTGCTGATCGACGGCGAACTGGTCCAGGGCCAGGGCGTTGCCGAGCCGATCCTCAACCCGGCCACCGGCGAAGTGCTCACCCAGATCGCCGAAGCCAGCACCGAGCAGGTCGAAAGTGCGATCCTCGCCGCACACCGCGCTTTTGCCGGCTGGTCGCGGACCACGCCGCAACAACGTTCGAACATCCTGCGGGGCATCGCCGACGCCATCGAGAAACACGCCGACTATCTGGCCCGCCTGGAATCGCTGAACTGCGGCAAGCCGTTACACCTGGCGCGCCAGGATGACTTGAGCGCCACCATTGATGTGTTCCGCTTCTTCGCCGGCGCCGTGCGCTGCCAGACCGGCCAGCTCAGCGGCGAATACCTGCCGGGCTACACCAGTATGGTGCGCCGCGATCCGATTGGCGTGGTGGCCTCGATTGCGCCGTGGAACTACCCGCTGATGATGGCCGCGTGGAAGATCGCCCCGGCGCTGGCGGCCGGTAATACCTTGGTGTTCAAGCCATCGGAACACACGCCGCTGTCGATCCTCGCATTGGCCCCGGTCCTGAAGGACGTGTTACCACGCGGGGTCATCAACATTCTGTGCGGTGGCGGTGAAGGCGTCGGCAGCCATTTGGTCAGCCACCCCAAGGTGCGCATGGTCTCGCTGACCGGCGACATCGTCACCGGCCAGAAAATCCTGCAGGCCGCCTCCAAGACCCTCAAGCGCACACACCTGGAATTGGGCGGCAAGGCGCCGGTGATCGTGTGCAACGACGCCGACCTGCAAGCCGTGGTCGAAGGCGTGCGTGCCTACGGTTACTACAATGCCGGCCAGGACTGCACGGCGGCATGCCGCATCTACGCCCAGGCGGGCATCCACGACAAATTGGTCGCCGAGCTGGGCGCAGCCGTCAGCAGCCTGCGCTTCGCCGGCAAGCGCGATGCCGATAACGAACTCGGCCCGCTGATCAGCACGCGCCAGCGCGACCGCGTGGCCAGCTTTGTCGAGCGGGCCCTCGGACAGCCGCATATCGAGCGGGTCACCGGCGCCGCCGTGCATTCCGGGGCCGGCTTCTATTACCAGCCGACGCTGCTCGCCGGTTGCAAGCAGACCGATGAAATCGTCCAGCGCGAAGTGTTCGGCCCGGTGGTCACCGTGACCCGCTTCGACGAACTGGGACAGGCGGTGGACTGGGCCAACGATTCCGAATACGGCCTGGCCTCCTCCGTCTGGACCCAGAACCTGGACAAGGCCATGCAGGTCGCCGCGCGCCTGCAATACGGCTGCACCTGGATCAACAGCCATTTCATGCTGGTCAGCGAAATGCCCCACGGCGGCTTGAAGCGCTCGGGATATGGGAAAGATCTGTCCAGCGATTCGCTACAGGACTACAGCGTGGTGCGCCACATCATGGCCCGCCACAGCCAGCATCTTTAAAACAACAACTAAGCTCATGCGTTACGGCTTCACACACTGCCCCGACCATAATTAAAGAAGAGGGAACCCCCATGTCTGCGCATAAGACCGCACTGCTCAGTGCCTTGACCACCGCGCTGCTGGCCAGCGTCAGTATCCAGGCCGCCGAACCGCTCAAGGCGGTGGGCGCTGGTGAAGGCCAGCTGGATATCGTCGCCTGGCCCGGCTATATCGAACGTGGCGAAAGCGACAAGGCCTACGACTGGGTCACAGGTTTCGAGAAGGAAACCGGCTGCAAGGTCAATGTGAAAACCGCCGCCACCTCTGACGAAATGGTCAGTTTGATGGCCAAGGGCGGTTATGACCTGGTCACCGCGTCCGGGGATGCGTCGCTGCGGTTGATCGTCGGCAAGCGTGTGCAACCGATCAACACGGCGTTGATCCCCAACTGGAAGAACATCGACCCGCGCCTCAAGGATGCGCCGTGGTACGTGGTGGGCCAGCAGACCTACGGCACCCCGTACCAGTGGGGGCCGAACGTGCTCATGTACAACACCACCGTGTTCAAGACCGCGCCCACCAGCTGGAATGTGCTGTTCGATGCGCAGAACCTGCCGGACGGCAAGCCGAACAAAGGTCGCGTGCAGGCCTATGACGGGCCGATCTACATCGCCGATGCGGCGCTGTACCTCAAGTCCACCAAGCCTGAGCTGGGCATCCAGAGCCCGTACGAGCTGACCGAAACCCAGTACAAGGCTGTGCTCGACCTGTTGCGCGCGCAGCAACCGTTGATCCACCGCTACTGGCATGACACCACCGTGCAAATGAGCGACTTCAAGAACGAAGGCGTGGTGGCCTCCAGCGCCTGGCCGTATCAGGTCAACGGCCTGCAAAACGAGAAGCAGCCGATTGCTTCGACCATTCCCAAGGAAGGCGCCACCGGCTGGGCCGACACCACCATGCTGCACAGCGAGGCCAAACACCCGAATTGCGCCTACAAGTGGATGGACTGGTCGCTGCAGCCGAAAGTCCAGGGCGATGTTGCCGCCTGGTTCGGCTCGCTGCCGGCGGTGCCCGCAGCCTGCAAGGAAAGCGAACTGCTCGGCGCCGAGGGTTGCAAGACCAACGGCTTCGACCAGTTCGACAAGATCGCCTTCTGGAAAACCCCGCAGGCCGAGGGCGGCAAGTTCGTGCCGTACAGCCGCTGGACCCAGGACTACATCGCGATCATGGGCGGCCGCTAAGACCCTGCAGACGGCATAGATCCCCTGTGGGAGGAGGCTTGCCCCCTCCCACATTGACCGCATTCACGGATGTTTTGTTTTTTCAGCAGTCCAGGCCGGGCGCTGCGACCACCCGCGCCTTTTTGGAGCACCGCACCATGACGCTTGCAGTCCAATTCACCCACGTTTCCCGTCAGTTCGGCGAAGTGAACGCCGTTGACCGGGTTTCCATCGATATCCAGGACGGCGAGTTCTTTTCCATGCTCGGCCCATCCGGCTCGGGCAAGACCACCTGCCTGCGCCTGATCGCCGGTTTCGAGCAGCCGAGCGCAGGCTCGATCCGCATTCATGGCGAGGAAGCCGCTGGCTTGCCGCCGTATCAGCGTGACGTAAACACGGTTTTCCAGGATTACGCACTGTTCCCCCATATGAACGTGCGCGACAACGTCGCCTATGGCCTCAAGGTCAAAGGCGTGGGCAAGACCGAACGCCTCAACCGCGCCGAAGAAGCCTTGGGGATGGTCGCCCTCGGTGGCTACGGCGAGCGCAAGCCGGTACAGCTCTCCGGCGGCCAACGCCAACGGGTGGCCCTGGCCCGTGCCCTGGTCAATCGCCCCCGCGTGTTGCTGCTCGATGAACCCTTGGGCGCCCTCGACCTCAAGCTGCGCGAACAGATGCAAAGCGAGCTGAAGAAGCTGCAACGCCAGCTCGGCATCACCTTTATCTTCGTCACCCACGACCAGACCGAAGCGCTGTCGATGTCCGACCGTGTGGCGGTGTTCAACAAGGGCCGTATCGAACAGGTCGACACCCCGCGCAACCTGTATATGAAACCGGCCACCGCGTTCGTCGCCGAGTTCGTCGGCACCTCCAACGTGATTCGCGGCGAGTTGGCCCAGCGCCTCAGCGGCAGTGCGCAGCCGTTCTCGATCCGCCCGGAACACGTACGGTTTGCCGAGGGCCCGCTGGGCGCCGGCGAAGTGGAAATCAGCGGCCTGCTGCACGACATCCAGTACCAGGGCAGCGCCACCCGCTATGAACTGAAACTGGAAAACGGCCAGGCGCTGAACATCAGCCAGGCCAACAACCAGTGGCTGGACATCAGCAGCGGCCATCAGGTCGGCCAGCCCATCACCGCCCGCTGGGCGCGGGAAGCCATGACGCCACTGACTGACCGCGCAGGCGAGGTGTGACATGAGCCTGGCCCTTTCCCAACCGCCGATGCGCAGGTTTTCCAACCTGCTGTACCGCAAGCCCAACCTGTACCTGGCGATGCTGCTGGTTCCGCCGCTGATCTGGTTCGGCGCGATCTACCTGGGTTCGTTGCTGACCCTGCTATGGCAAGGCTTCTATACCTTTGACGACTTCACCATGGCGGTCACCCCGGACCTGACCCTGGCCAACTTCGCCGCGCTGTTCCAGCCGTCGAACTTCGACATCATCCTGCGCACCCTGGGCATGGCGATCGTGGTGTCAATCGCCAGCGCCATCGTCGCCTTCCCGATCGCCTACTACATGGCGCGCTACACCACGGGCAAGACCAAGGCGTTCTTCTATATCGCGGTGATGATGCCGATGTGGGCCAGCTACATCGTCAAGGCGTATGCCTGGACCTTGCTGCTGGCCAAAGGTGGAGTGGCGCAGTGGTTCGTGCAGCACCTGGGCCTGGAACCGGTATTGCAGTTCGTGCTGGGCATTCCCGGCGTGGGCGGCAGCACCTTGAGCACCTCGCACCTGGGGCGCTTCATGGTGTTCGTCTATATCTGGCTGCCCTTTATGATCCTGCCGATTCAGGCGTCCCTGGAGCGCTTGCCGCCGTCGCTGCTGCAAGCCTCCGCCGACCTCGGCGCGAAGCCGCGCCAGACCTTCATGCAGGTAATCCTGCCACTGTCGGTGCCGGGGATTGCCGCCGGTTCGATCTTCACGTTTTCGCTGACCCTGGGCGATTTCATCGTGCCGCAACTGGTGGGTCCGCCGGGTTACTTCGTCGGCGGCATGGTCTACGCCCAGCAAGGCGCCATCGGCAATATGCCCATGGCCGCGGCGTTCACCCTGGTGCCGATCGTGCTGATCGCGGTTTACCTGTCCATCGTCAAACGCCTGGGGGCCTTCGATGCACTCTGAGAAATCATCATTAGGCTTGAAGATCGCAGCCTGGGGCGGGTTGGTATTCCTGCACTTCCCGATCCTGATCATCTTCCTCTACGCCTTCAACACCGAAGAAGCCGCGTTCAGCTTTCCGCCCCAGGGCTTTACCCTGAAGTGGTTCAGCGTGGCCTTCGCCCGGCCGGATGTGCTGGAAGCGATCAAGCTGTCGCTGCAGATCGCCGCCATCGCCACCCTGATTGCCATGGTGCTGGGCACCCTGGCCTCGGCGGCGCTGTATCGCCGCGAGTTCTTTGGCAAGCAAGGCGTGTCGCTGATGTTGATCCTGCCGATTGCGCTGCCGGGGATCATCACCGGTATTGCGTTGCTGGCGACCTTCAAGACCCTGGGCATCGAGCCGGGGATGTTCACCATCATCGTCGGCCACGCGACGTTCTGCGTGGTGATCGTCTACAACAACGTCATCGCCCGCCTGCGCCGTACGTCCCACAGCCTGATCGAAGCTTCGATGGACCTGGGCGCCGACGGCTGGCAGACCTTCCGCTACATCATCATGCCCAACCTCGGCTCGGCGCTGCTGGCCGGCGGCATGCTGGCGTTTGCGCTGTCGTTCGACGAAATCATCGTCACCACCTTCACCGCCGGCCACGAGCGTACGTTGCCGCTGTGGTTGCTCAACCAATTGAGCCGGCCACGGGATGTGCCGGTGACCAATGTGGTCGCGATGCTGGTGATGCTGGTGACGATGTTCCCGATCCTGGGCGCCTATTACCTGACCCGCGGTGGTGAAAGCGTGGCCGGGAGTGGTGGTAAATAATTTTTTGTTGAAGACACCGAGCTCAAATGTGGGAGGGGGCTTGCTCCCGATAGCAGTGTGTCAGTTGTAGATGATGTGACTGAAAGACTGTCATCGGGAGCAAGCCCCCACATTCAGAGCCGGTTTATTCAGTGACATAACGATCGCTTTTTGGAGGACTGAACCATGCAAACCAAACTCTTGATCAACGGCCATCTGGTCGAAGGCGAAGGCCCAGCGCAAGCGGTGTTCAACCCGGCATTGGGCCGCGTGCTGGTGGAAATCAAAGAAGCCAGCGAAGCCCAGGTCGACGCCGCCGTGCGCGCCGCCGATGCGGCCTTCGAAGGCTGGTCGCAAACCGCGCCCAAGGATCGCTCGCTGTTGCTGCTGAAACTGGCCGACGTGATCGAGGCCCACGGCGAAGAACTGGCCAAGCTGGAATCGGACAACTGCGGCAAGCCCTACAGCGCCGCGCTGAACGACGAGATCCCGGCGATTGCCGACGTGTTCCGCTTCTTCGCCGGCGCCAGCCGTTGCATGAGCGGTTCGGCCGGCGGTGAATATTTGCCCGGCCACACCTCGATGATCCGTCGCGACCCGGTGGGCGTGATCGCGTCCATCGCGCCGTGGAACTACCCGCTGATGATGGTCGCCTGGAAAATCGCACCGGCCCTGGCCGCGGGCAATACCGTGGTGCTCAAGCCGTCGGAGCAAACCCCGCTGACCGCGTTGCGGATGGTCGAGCTGGCATCGGAGATTTTCCCCGCCGGAGTACTCAACCTGGTGTTCGGCCGTGGGCCTACCGTGGGCAGTCCGCTGGTGAACCACCCGAAAGTGCGCATGGTGTCGCTGACCGGCTCCATCGCCACCGGCGCGAATATCATCTCCAGCACCGCCGACAGCGTGAAGCGCCTGCACATGGAGCTGGGCGGCAAGGCGCCCGTGATCATCTTCAACGACGCGGATATCGATGCAGCGGTGGAAGGCATTCGTACCTTCGGCTTCTACAATGCCGGCCAGGACTGCACCGCAGCGTGCCGGATTTATGCGCAGGCGGACATCTACGACGCCTTTGTGGAGAAACTCGGCGCGGCGGTCGCCAGCATCAAATACGGCTTGCAGGATGACCCGGCCACTGAGCTGGGCCCGTTGATCACTGCGCAACACCGCGACCGGGTTGCCGGGTTTGTCGAACGCGCCGTGGCGCAGCCGCATATCCGCCTGGTCACCGGTGGCAAGGCGGTGGAAGGCAATGGCTTCTTCTTTGAGCCGACCGTACTCGCCGATGCGCAACAGGACGATGAGATCGTGCGCCGCGAGGTGTTCGGGCCGGTGGTGTCGGTGACCAAATTCACCGATGAGGCGCAGGTGCTGGGCTGGGCCAATGATTCGGACTACGGGTTGGCGTCGTCGGTATGGACCGCCGACGTAGGACGCGCCCACCGCCTGGCCGCGCGCTTGCAGTACGGCTGCACCTGGGTGAACACCCATTTCATGCTCGTCAGCGAAATGCCCCACGGTGGTCAGAAACTGTCGGGGTATGGCAAGGATATGTCCATGTATGGCTTGGAGGACTACACCACGGTTCGGCATGTGATGTTCAAGCACTGATCGCCCAAGTGCCGTAACGCTTTATTGTAGGAGCGAGCTTGCTCGCTCCTACAGGCATCCCCCTCTGGACATCACCCGCAGCGGCGTCGCCATCCCACTTCCCACATTTGGATCTTCATAATTCGTGGGTAATGTGTTCACTCACAGCGCCGGAAATGTCTTGTCGCATTTGCAATGCAATCACCCCGCCATCAATCAATTTTCCTACGTCATCGAACCGCTTAAGCTATCCGGCGTCTGTTTAATGTCCGTTGTGTTTGGCCGAAGGCATGTCCGAACCGTAATTTCTGATCCAGCACGTGCCAGGAACGGCGCGGGATTTGCTCACGACAGGTTGTCTCTATGCACCGCAGGAATTTGCTCAAAGCCTCCATGGCCATTGCGGCCTACACCGGTTTATCGGCCAGCGGCCTGCTTGCCGCGCAGGCCTGGGCCGGGAACCGTGCCGCCGATGGCAAGGCCGTGGCGTTCGATTTTGAAACGCTCAAGGCACAAGCCAAACAGCTCGCAGGGACCGCGTATAAAGACACCAAACAAGTGCTGCCGCCCACCCTGGCGACCATGACCCCGCAGAATTTCAACGCCATCGGCTACGACGGCAACCATTCGCTGTGGAAGGAATTGAACGGCCAGCTCGACGTGCAGTTCTTCCACGTCGGCATGGGCTTCAAGACGCCGGTGCGCATGCACAGCGTCGACCCCAAGACCCGTGAAGCCCGTGAAGTGCATTTCCGCCCTTCGCTGTTCAATTATGAAAAAACCACCGTCGACACCAAACAGCTGACCGGCGACCTGGGTTTCTCCGGCTTCAAGTTGTTCAAGGCGCCGGAACTGGATCGCCATGACGTGCTGTCGTTTCTCGGCGCCAGCTACTTCCGCGCGGTGGATTCCACCGGCCAGTACGGCCTCTCCGCCCGTGGCCTGGCGATTGATACCTACGCGAAGAAACGCGAGGAGTTCCCCGACTTCACGCAGTTCTGGTTCGAGACCCCGGATAAGAACGCGACCCGCTTTGTGGTCTACGCCCTGCTCGACTCGCCGAGCGCCACCGGCGCCTATCGCTTCGATATCGACTGCCAGGCCAACCAAGTGGTGATGGCCATCGACGCCAACATCAATGCCCGCACCGCCATCGAACAGTTGGGCATCGCCGCCATGACCAGCATGTTCAGTTGCGGCACCCACGAGCGGCGCATGTGCGACACCATCCACCCACAGATCCACGACTCGGACCGCCTGGCGATGTGGCGGGGTAATGGCGAGTGGATTTGCCGCCCGTTGAATAACCCGGCCAAGCTGCAGTTCAATGCGTTCGCCGACACCGACCCGAAAGGTTTCGGCCTGGTGCAGACCGACCATGAGTTCGCCAGCTACCAGGATACCGTCGACTGGTACAGCAAGCGTCCAAGCCTGTGGGTCGAACCGACCACCGCCTGGGGCGAAGGCTCGATCGACCTGCTGGAAATCCCCACCACCGGCGAGACCCTGGACAACATCGTGGCCTTCTGGACCCCGAAAAAGCCGGTGGCGGCCGGCGATTCACTCAACTATGGCTACAAGCTGTACTGGAGCGCCCTGCCCCCGGTCAGCACGCCGCTGGCGCAAGTCGATGCGACCCGTTCCGGCATGGGCGGCTTTACCGAAGGTTGGGCGCCGGGCGAGCACTACCCGCCAGTGTGGGCGCGCCGCTTTGCCGTGGACTTCAAGGGCGGCGGCCTGGACCGTTTGCCGGCCGGCACCGGGATCGAGCCGGTGGTGACCTGCTCCCACGGCGAAGTGAAGGATTTCAGCGTGCTGGTGCTCGACAACATCAAGGGTTACCGCATCCTGTTCGACTGGTACCCGACCAGCGACAGCGTGGAGCCGGTGGAACTGCGGCTGTTTATTCGCACCCAGGACCGCACCCTGAGTGAAACCTGGTTGTATCAGTACTTCCCGCCGGCGCCGGAGCAGCGCAAGTACACCTGATCCAGATCGTTCCCACGCTCGCGTGGGAACGATCCTTCAGCACGGCATCAGAACCGCGACACACTCTTCATCGCCCCAATCAGATAGCGCATCGCCACCTGATCGCTCTCGGTCAGGGCGCGATACTGCGCCAGTAATTCGGCTTCGTCCGAACTCAACCTGCGGCCACGCAAGGACACCCTGCGGGTAAAAAAAGACACCACCGCACCCGCTACACCATAGGACTTGGCCATGGACTGTTTCTCCTGATATCGATCAAAAACTCCTGTGCCCACAAACCGTTTCCCGGGGAGCGCAATGCCTCCGTGAACAAACAGGCTGACTTCCTGGGCCAGAAATCAGTCCTACCCTAAGCGTAGAAACAATCTCGTTACGTGTGGGATTTTTTTAGAGCATTCACTTAAAAAATCACTTCGGTAACAAATACCTACAACTCCATCCCACAGCAGCAGGCAAAAAAAACCCACCGGTTCAAGGTGGGTTTCAAGGGCGCCGACGCAAGATCAATCCCTCAAGTCAGACTCATGAATCGGTTGGTCCCGGTGGGTCGCTCGTTGGTACTGAGCCGGCCAAATAGCCTTGCGCCCGCCCAGATCATCATCGGCATGCAACGGCCAGTAAGGGTCACGCAGCAGTTCACGGGCCAGGAAGATGATGTCGGCCTGGCAGGTACGCAGGATGTGCTCGGCCTGGGCCGGTTCGGTGATCATGCCGACGGTGCCGGTGGCGATGCCCGATTCCTTGCGTACACGCTCGGCAAAGCGCGTCTGGTAACCGGGGCCGGTGGGGATTTCGGCGTTGGCCGCAGTGCCACCGGAGGACACGTCGATCAGGTCCACGCCCAGGTCTTTGAGACGGCGCGCGAGCTCCACGGTTTCATCAGGGTTCCAGCCGTCTTCCACCCAGTCGGTGGCCGACACCCGCACGAACAGCGGCAGCTCCTGGGGCCAGACTTCGCGCACCGCCTCGGTCACTTGCAGCACCAGGCGGATACGGTTCTCGAAGGAGCCGCCGTACCGGTCCTGACGCTGGTTGCTGATGGGCGAGAGGAATTGATGCAGCAGGTAACCATGGGCGGCGTGGATTTCCACCACTTCAAAACCGGCGGTCAGGGCGCGCCTGGCGGCGGCGACAAAATCGGCGATCACTTGCTGGATCTGCGCCTCATCCAATGGCTTGGGTTGGGTGTGCTGCGGGTCGAAGGCAATCGGCGACGGTCCCACCGGCACCCAGCCACCGTCTTGCGGCTTGACGCTGCCGTGCTTGCCGATCCATGGGCGGTGGGTGCTGGCCTTGCGCCCGGCATGGGCCAGCTGGATGCCCGCCACCGCGCCCTGGGCGGCGATAAACCGTGTGATGCGCCGCAGGGGCTCGATCTGTTCGTCGTTCCACAGGCCCAGGTCTTCGGCCGTGATGCGGCCATCGGCGGTTACGGCGGTGGCTTCGGTGAATATCAGCCCGGCGCCGCCGACCGCGCGGCTACCGAGGTGGACCAGGTGCCAGTCGTTGGCCAGGCCATCGACACTTGAGTACTGACACATCGGCGACACGGCGATACGGTTGAGCAGGGTCAATTGGCGCAGGGTATAGGGTTCGAGCAGCTGACTCATGGCGCACCTCTTCTGGGGTCTGTGGGCACTATTCAAACAGTGCTTAGAGCCTAGTCGACAACCGTGGATTGCACAGGGTTCAGACGTAAAGCGGGAGCCGATTGCCGGCTCCCGTACCGCGCAGGCTTACATTTCGACCTGGGTGCCCAATTCGATCACTCGGTTGACCGGGAGCTTGAAGAACCGCAGGTTGCCGTTGGCGTTCTTGAGCATGAATGCAAACAACGCTTCGCGCCAACGAGCCATGCCCTTGATGCGGGAGGCGATGACGGTTTCACGGCTGAGGAAATACGTGGTGCGCATCGGACTGAAATCCAGGCCGTCCAAATGGCACAGCTTCAACGCTTCGGGGACGTCCGGCTCATCGGTAAAGCCGAAATGCAGGATCACGCGAAAGAACCCCTCGCCGTAGGAATCCACCTCGAAGCGCCGTGAGGCCGGGACACGCGGGATGTCTTCGTAGACCACTGTCAGCAACACCACCTGTTCATGCAGCACCTGGTTATGCAACAGGTTGTGCAACAGCGCATGGGGCACGGCGTCCGGGCGCGCGGTAAGGAACACCGCGGTACCCTGCACGCGATGCGGCGGCTGCACGCGGATGCTGCTGATGAAGATCGGCAACGGCAGGCCACCTTCATCGAGGCGGTCCACCAACAATTGCTTGCCGCGCTTCCAGGTGGTCATCAGCACGAACAGCACAATCCCCGCCAATACCGGGAAGGCGCCGCCCTGGATGATCTTCGGCACGTTGGCCGCGAAGTACAGCCCGTCCACCAACAGGCAGCAGACCAGGACCGGCACGGCCAGAATCGGTGGCCATTTCCACAGCAACAGCATGACTGCCGACACCAGGATGGTGGTCATCAGCATCGTCCCCGTCACCGCCACGCCGTAGGCCGACGCCAGTGCGTTGGAGGACTCGAAACCCAGCACCAGCAGGATCACGCCGACCATCAGCGACCAGTTCACGGCACCGATATAGATCTGGCCCTGTTCGGCGCTTGAGGTGTGCTGGATATGCATACGCGGGATATAACCCAACTGGATCGCCTGGCGCGTCAACGAGAACGCACCGGAGATCACCGCCTGGGACGCAATCACCGTGGCCAGGGTGGACAACACCACCAGCGGGATCAGCGCCCAACTCGGCGCCAACAGGTAGAACGGGTTGCGTGCGGCTTCCGGGTCGCCCAGCAGCATGGCGCCCTGGCCGAAATAGTTGAGCACCAGCGCCGGCAACACCAGGATGAACCAGGCGCGGGCGATGGGCTTGCGGCCGAAGTGGCCCATGTCGGCATACAGCGCCTCGGCACCGGTCAACGCCAGCACTACCGCACCGAGGATTGCCACGCCAATGCCAGGGTGGGCCTCGAAGAAACGCACGCCCCACATCGGGTTCAAGGCATTGAGCACTTCAGGGTGCAGGGTAATGCCATACACACCGAGAGCACCCAACACCAGGAACCAGGTCACCATCACCGGCCCGAACAACTTGCCGATGCGGTCGGTACCGTGCTTCTGGATCAGGAACAGCGCCACCAGCACCACCAGGGCGATCGGCACCACCCATTTTTCCAGGCCGTCGAACGCAAGTTCCAGGCCTTCAATGGCCGACAGCACCGAAATCGCCGGGGTAATCATGCTGTCGCCATAGAACAGCGCCGCACCGCACAGGCCGCACACCACGAGGAAACTGCGCAACTTCTTGCGCTCCCCCGCCGCCCTTCGCGCCAACGCGGTCAGGGCCATGATGCCGCCTTCGCCCTGGTTATCGGCGCGCAGCACGAACAGCATGTACTTGATCGACACCACCCAGATCAACGACCAGAAGATCAGCGCCAGGATCCCCAGCACACCGTCATGGTTGACCTGCACCCCATAACCACCGTTGAACACCTCTTTGAGGGTATAGAGCGGGCTGGTACCGATATCGCCGTAAACCACCCCGACCGCTGCCACCAGCATGCCGATCGGCTTTGCGTTGGAATGCTCGGCACCTGCTGCCTGACTACTTGCCTGACCCATCAACCACTCCTGCCCTTTGACCTGAGGTCTCTTATAAACAGCGCGTCTAAGCTGACCCTAGCATGCGCTGTTTTACTTCTCGTAACAGACGTTTTATTGACCCAAGGGTTTTACCCGTGTGCAACGGCGCGAAGCATAGCGCAGCACTCGTCGCATTTCCCTGCATAAAGCTGGTCAAGTGCGTTGCCCGTCGCTAGAATTGCGCACTTTTTGATCAGAGGCGCAGCAAGCGCCCGTCCGCAGCCCTGTCGTGCCCGACTGGCGGCGTCATTCAATACCGAGGTTAGACATGTCCACCACCATCGCAAAAGCCAACCCCAAGGTTGGCTTTGTTTCCCTGGGTTGCCCGAAGGCGCTCGTCGATTCCGAGCGCATCCTCACGCAACTGCGTATGGAAGGCTATGACGTCGTGTCCACTTACCAGGACGCCGACGTGGTGGTGGTCAACACCTGCGGCTTTATCGACTCGGCCAAGGCAGAGTCCCTGGAAGTGATCGGCGAAGCCATCAAGGAAAACGGCAAGGTCATCGTGACCGGCTGCATGGGTGTGGAAGAAGGCAATATCCGCAACGTGCACCCCAGCGTACTGGCCGTGACCGGCCCGCAGCAGTACGAGCAGGTGGTCAATGCCGTGCACGACGTGGTGCCGCCGCGCCAGGATCACAACCCGCTGATCGACCTGGTACCGCCTCAAGGCATCAAGCTGACCCCGCGTCACTATGCGTACCTGAAGATTTCCGAAGGCTGCAACCACAGCTGCAGCTTCTGCATCATCCCGTCGATGCGCGGCAAGCTGGTCAGCCGCCCGGTGGGTGACGTACTTGACGAGGCCCAGCGCCTGGTCAAATCCGGCGTCAAGGAGCTGCTGGTGATCTCCCAGGACACCAGCGCCTACGGCGTCGATGTGAAATACCGCACTGGCTTCTGGAACGGCGCGCCGGTGAAAACCCGCATGACCGAACTCTGCGAAGCCCTCAGCAGCCTGGGCGTGTGGGTGCGCCTGCACTACGTCTACCCGTACCCGCACGTGGACGAGCTGATCCCGTTGATGGCCGCCGGCAAGATCCTGCCGTACCTGGACATCCCGTTCCAGCACGCCAGCCCGAAAGTGCTCAAGGCCATGAAACGCCCGGCCTTCGAAGACAAGACCCTGGCGCGCATCAAGAACTGGCGCGAGATCTGCCCCGAGCTGATCATCCGTTCGACCTTCATCGTCGGCTTCCCCGGCGAAACCGAAGAAGACTTCCAGTACCTGCTGGACTGGCTGACCGAAGCGCAACTGGACCGTGTGGGTTGCTTCCAGTACTCGCCCGTGGAAGGTGCCCCGGCCAACCTGCTGGACCTGGCCGTGGTCCCGGACGACGTCAAGCAGGACCGTTGGGAGCGCTTCATGGCGCACCAACAGGCAATCAGCTCGGCGCGCCTGCAACTGCGTATCGGCAAGGAAATCGAAGTGCTGATCGACGAAGTCGACGAGCAAGGCGCAGTCGGCCGTTGCTTCTTCGATGCACCGGAAATCGACGGTAACGTGTTTATCGACGATGCCAGCGGCTTGAAGCCGGGTGACAAGGTCTGGTGCACGGTGACCGACGCTGATGAGTACGATCTGTGGGCTGAAAAGCGCGACTGATCAAAAAAACTTGAAAAGCCCTGCTTCTGGACAAGATGCGGGGCTTTTTTAGGTCTATCGTTTTGCCCATCAGCGCCAATCATCGCAAGGGGCAGCGGGCATGCGTCAGCATTCGGTTATCCACACACCTAAAACCAGCGACTACGCGGAGCTGGCGCGCATATGGGAGGCTTCGGTGCGGGCCACCCATGATTTTTTGCCGGACAGTTACATCGTATTGCTGAAAAACCTGCTGCTGACCCGCTACCTGGATTCGGTGATGCTGATCTGCACCCGTGACTCGCGCCAACGCATCACCGGGTTTGCCGGGGTGGCGTGCGGTAAGGTGGAGATGCTGTTTATCGACCCGCAATACCGCGGGCAGGGCCTCGGCCGGCAGTTGCTGCGTTATGCAATCGAGCACATGAACGCCGAAGAACTCGACGTTAACGAGCAGAATCCCCAAGCCTTGGGGTTCTATTTCAAGCAGGGTTTCGAAGTGATCGGACGCACCGAGCATGACGGCCTGGGCCAGCCTTATCCGTTGCTGCACCTGCGCTTGCGCCAGCAACAACAAAACGCCCGTCAGGGCTAAATGAAATGGGGCCGGGATTAACCGCGGCCACACAGGTACAATAGCCGCCCCCTTTTGTTACGGCCCTTGTCATGACTGACCCCATACGCCTCTCCAAACGCCTTATCGAACTGGTCGGTTGCTCCCGTCGGGAGGCTGAGCTGTTTATCGAAGGCGGCTGGGTCTCGGTGGACGGTGAAGTGATCGACGAACCGCAATTCAAGATCACCACCCAGAAGGTCGAACTGGACCCAGAGGCCAAGGCCACCGCGCCAGAGCCGGTGACCATCCTGTTCCACGCCCCGGCCGGGGTCGATGCCGAGACGGCAATGGCCTCGATCAGCGCCGAAACCCTCTCGGAGGAACACCGCTTCAGCAAGCGTCCGCTCAAGGGCCACTTCCTGCGCCTGACCGCCAGCGCCGACCTGCAAGCCAAGGCCAGCGGCCTGCTGGTGTTTACCCAGGACTGGAAGATTCTGCGCAAGTTGACCGCCGATGCCGCCAAGATCGAGCAGGAATACGTGGTGGAGGTTGAAGGCGACATGGTTGCCCACGGCCTCAACCGCCTGAACCACGGCCTGACCTACAAAGGCAAAGAGCTGCCAGCCGTAAAAGCCAGCTGGCAGAACGAAAATCGCCTGCGATTTGCGATGAAAAACCCGCAACCAGGCGTGATCGCCCTGTTCTGCGAAGCCGTTGGCCTGAAAGTCGTCGCGATCCGCCGCATTCGCATCGGCGGCGTGTCCATCGGCAAAGTGCCGGTTGGCCAATGGCGTTATCTGTCCGGCAAAGAAAAGTTCTAAACAGCCTCCCCCTTTCCAGGCACCGCCCCATCCGGCGGCGCCCACCGTTGAAAACCAGGATTGCCCACCATGATTCACAACGACGTACTGCGCAGCGTGCGCTACATGCTCGACATCAGCGACAACAAGATGGTCGAGCTTATCAAGCTCGGCGGCATGGACGTGACCAAGGAAGACCTGCTGACTTACCTCAAGAAAGACGAGGAAGAGGGTTTTGTGTTCTGCCCGGATGAGGTCATGGCCCACTTCCTCGATGGCCTGGTGATTTTCAAGCGCGGCAAGGACGAAAGCCGTCCGCCGCAGCCGATCGAAACCCCGGTGACCAACAACATTATCCTCAAGAAACTGCGTGTGGCCTTCGAACTGAAAGAGGACGACATGCACGCCATCCTCAAGGCTGCCGAATTCCCGGTGTCCAAGCCTGAGCTGAGCGCACTGTTTCGCAAGTTCGGCCACACCAACTACCGCACCTGTGGCGACCAGCTGCTGCGTAACTTCCTCAAGGGCCTGACGCTGCGGGTTCGCACGTAAGCCATGGGTTACCAGGTCTCGCCGGTCGGTTTCGTACGCTCCTGCTTCAAGGAGAAGTTCGCCATTCCGCGCCAACCGCAACTGGCGCCTGCCGCGCGGGGCGTGCTGGAGTTGGTGGCGCCATTCGACCAGGGCGAGGCGGTACAGGGCCTGGAGCAGGTCAGCCACGTGTGGCTGTTGTTTCTGTTTCACCAGGCCCTGGAAGACAAGCCCCGCCTGAAAGTGCGCCCGCCCCGCCTGGGCGGCAACACGTCCATGGGCGTGTTTGCGACCCGCGCGACTCATCGGCCCAACGGGATTGGCCAATCAGTGGTCAAGCTGGACAGGGTGGAGCCGGGCCGGCTATGGATTTCCGGAATCGATTTGCTCGATGGCACCCCGGTATTGGATATCAAGCCGTATGTGCCCTACGCCGACATCATCGACACAGCCACCAACAGCATCGCCAGTGGTGCGCCGCAGCTGATTCCCGTGCAGTGGCTGAAGAGCGCACTGCAGCAGGCACAAGGCCACGCCCAGCGCCTTGGGGAGCCGTTGGTGGAGTTGATCGATCAGTGTCTGGCACAGGATCCACGCCCGGCCTACCAGACGCCGGGGCCTGAACGCGAATACGGGGCGCAGTTCTGGGATGTGGATGTGCGCTGGCACTATCCAGAGGCCGGGATGATTTGTGTGTTGGAAGTGGTGCCAGCGGGATAAACCGGAAACCCAATGTGGGAGGGGGCTTGCTCCCTCCCACATTTTTTACCGCAGTTATTTCTCGACGAACGCGCGCTCGATCAAGTAATCACCCGGCTCACGCATCCGCGGCGAAACCTTCAGGCCGAAGCTGTTCAGCACTTCGCTGGTCTCGTCCAACATACTTGGGCTGCCGCACAACATGGCGCGGTCGTCCTCTGGGTTGATCGGTGGCAGGCCGATGTCGCTGAACAGCTTGCCGCTGCGCATCAGGTCGGTCAGGCGGCCTTCGTTTTCGAATGGCTCGCGGGTCACGGTCGGGTAGTAGATCAACTTCTCACGCAGGGCCTCGCCGAAGAATTCGTTCTGCGGCAGGTGCTCGGTGATGAATTCGCGGTAAGCGACTTCGTTGACGTAGCGCACGCCGTGGCACAGGATCACTTTTTCAAAGCGCTCGTAGGTTTCCGGGTCCTGGATCACGCTCATGAACGGAGCAAGGCCGGTACCGGTGCTGAGCAGGTAGAGGTGTTTGCCCGGCTTCAAATCGTCAAGCACCAGGGTGCCTGTCGGTTTTTTGCTGATGATGATCTCGTCGCCTTCCTTCAAGTGCTGCAATTGTGAAGTCAGCGGGCCATCCGGCACCTTGATGCTGAAGAACTCCAGATGCTCTTCCCAGTTAGGGCTGGCAATGGAATAAGCGCGCATGAGCGGGCGGCCGTTGGGCTGTTGCAGGCCGATCATCACGAACTGACCGTTCTCGAAGCGCAGGCCCGGATCGCGGGTGCACTTGAAGCTGAACAGAGTGTCGTTCCAGTGATGAACACTGAGGACACGCTCGTGGTTCATGTTGCTCATGTACGGGGGACTCCTGGAAATGGGTCTGCGCCAAAGATGAAGTGCGCAATTGCACAGCATTCTAATGGCGGCGACAATATCTGTTAACTGGATTATTAAGATAAGGGTTATCGGTTATATCGATATGCGATTTACTCTCCGTCAACTGCAAGTCTTCGTCGCCGTCGCCCAGCAGGAAAGCGTCTCCCGCGCTGCTGGCCTTCTGGCCTTATCTCAATCCGCCGCCAGCACCTCGATTACCGAGCTGGAGCGTCAATCCAGCTGCCAATTATTCGACCGCGCCGGTAAACGCCTGAGTCTCAACGCCCTGGGCCATCAGCTGTTGCCCCAAGCGGTGGCACTGTTGGATCAGGCCAAGGAGATCGAAGACCTGCTCAACGGTAAGTCCGGCTTCGGCTCCCTGGCGGTCGGCGCTACCCTGACCATTGGCAATTACCTGGCCACCCTGCTGATCGGCAGCTTCATGCAGCAGCACCCGGAAAGCCAGGTGAAGCTGCATGTGCAGAACACTGCCAATATCGTGCACCAGGTTGCGCACTACGAAATTGACCTGGGTCTAATCGAAGGCGACTGCAGCCACCCCGATATCGAGGTGCAAACCTGGGTGGAAGATGAGCTGGTGGTGTTTTGCGCGCCTCAGCACCACTTGGCCAAACACGGCGTGGCCACCCTGGAAGAATTGACCCATGAGGCCTGGATCCTGCGGGAGCAAGGCTCCGGCACGCGCCTGACCTTTGACCAGGCCATGCGCCATCACCGCAGCGCGCTGAATATCCGCCTGGAGCTGGAGCACACCGAGGCGATCAAACGGGCGGTGGAATCGGGTTTGGGGATTGGGTGTATTTCCCGGCTGGCGCTGCGCGATGCATTTCGCCGTGGCAGCCTGGTGCCGGTAGAAACCCCGGACCTGGACCTGGCCCGGCAGTTCTACTTCATCTGGCATAAACAGAAATACCAGACCTCGGCCATGCGCGAGTTCCTGGAGCTGTGCCGCACCTTCACCGCCGGGGTTCAGCGCAGCGACGAGATCGTGCTGCCGAGCATTGCCTGATCGTCAGATCAGGATCACGGCCCACACCAGGGTGATCATGGTCAGCGCCACGAATTGCGCGGCGCTGCCCATGTCCTTGGCGTTTTTCGACAAAGGATGGCGGTCGAGGGAAATACGGTCGATCGCCGCTTCTACCGCCGAATTGAGCAATTCAACGATCAAGGCCAACAGGCACACCGCAATCAGCAGCGCCCGCTCAACACGGCTGACGTGCAGGAAAAAACTCAGCGGGATCAGGATGACGTTCAACAACACCAGTTGACGGAACGCCGCCTCACCGGTGAAAGCCGCGCGCAGGCCATCCAGGGAATAGCCCCCTGCATTGAAGATACGTTTGAGACCGGTTTGACCCTTGAAAGGCGACATAGACGTAGGTAACTGAACCAAAGAAGTGGGGAAACTAGATCACGCAAAGTCAAAAAAGCGTGAATCGGTAACAACTTAATGCTGAGCAATTGACTCAAGTTGTTGCAAGAGCAGCGCCGCCTGGGTCCGCGTGCGCACCCCCAATTTGCGAAAGATTGCCGTGACATGCGCCTTGATGGTCGCTTCCGACACACTCAGCTCATAGGCGATCTGCTTGTTCAGCAAACCTTCGCAGACCATGGTCAGCACCCGAAACTGCTGGGGCGTCAGGCTGGCCAAGCCATCACGGGCGGCCTTGGCTTCGTCGGACACGTTGATGTGTTCAAATGCCTGCGGCGGCCAGGACACATCACCGTCCAACACTGCACGCACGGCCTTCTGAATATCGTCCATCGCGCTGGACTTTGGAATGAAGCCACTGGCGCCAAACTCCTTGGAACGCACCACCACGTCGGCGTCTTCCTGGGCAGAGACCATCACCACGGGGATCTGCGGGTATTGCCCACGCAGGAGCACCAGCCCCGAGAAACCGTAGGCGCCGGGCATGTTCAGGTCGAGCAGCACCAGGTCCCAATCGGATTTTTCGGTAAGGCGGGTTTCCAGCTCGGCAATGCTGGCCACTTCAACCAGGCGCACGTCGGGGCCAAGGCCCAGGGTCACGGCCTGATGCAGCGCACTGCGAAACAGCGGGTGGTCATCGGCTATCAGGATTTCGTATGTGGCCATTGATTAAATGATCCTGTTTTTTATGGTAGCCCCGATGGGTTCGGGGTTCACCAATACACAAGGCGACGGCCAGGCAGCTATCGCCACAGGGTACGTTCAACGTCAAAAGCACTTGGAACGACGTCGAAAACTCACGGTTGCACCCCAATCGGCGCTCAGCATGCCCAGCGCAGCCTGGGGGGTCAAGCACTACGCCCCTAGGCATTTTAGCGGGGTGCAGGTTTACGGTGCCATCATGCAAACATCGTCTGGCTATAGCACGGGTATATAGGGTGCAAGACGAGTATGGACGCTGTCGGTCGGGTCCAGTGGCAGCTGGAACTTGGCGGCCAGGTAATGGGTGCTGAATACGTCGAGGTAGGCGTCCAGCACTTCGCTTGCAGCGGCGTCATCGGCCAGCTCCAGGCACAGGGCGGCGACTTCGGCGGTGCAGAAATGGTCATCACGCTTGGAGCGGCGCAGTTTGTAGCGCGAAAGCTGCTCAGGCGCCAGGCTCAATACCGGCAGATGCTCCAGATAGGGACTCTTGCGGAACATCTTGCGCGCTTCGCTCCAGGTGCCATCCAGCAGGATGAACAGCGGGCGCTTGCCTTCTGCCACCGCCACGGTACTGACAACACGCTCGGGCGCCACGAATTCGCCGGGGAACACGATATAGGGCTGCCACTGCGGGTCAGCGAGCAGGGTGAGCAAATCCGGGTCGACTTCGGTGCGCGACCAGGCGAATGCCGTGGTGTCCTCGACCACGTCGGCGATCAGCCAACCGGTGTTGCTGGGTTTCATGGGTTCGACATCGTGCATCAGCAGGCACATGGCGGACCTGGCCTCGACCTGGGGGCGCCAGGCGCACAGGCAATACTCGGGGATGACCCGGCAGCCGGGGCAGCGTTCGGCACGGGAGCCTCGATTGACGAAGGGCTTGATCGCGCGTGCCAGTCGCTGGGTACGCAGGCGGGAGACGGCGTGGCTCATCGGATGCGCCGTACAGAGGGGTAGATCGACACGGAGAAAACTCGTGGAAGGCTGAAGTGACCGCAGTTTACCAGCGATACGCCTGGCTGTAGTGGCAAGGGGTCACCTATAATTGCGCGCCACTGAACGCACAGCGCAGTGGCTGGTCTATGCACCAGTAACCGAATCAGGAGAGTTTCATGCTGCGTTCCATGCTGCGTCTTGCCGCCCCATCCATCGCACTTGCGCTGGTACTGCCCGTGGGCGCCCAGGCGGCCTCGCTGCTGGAGGCCCAAATGAACCGGAAGCTGCAAAGCGTCGCGACTGAAAGCAACAAGGACCTGCCCCGGGAAATCGACGAAAAAACCCTGGAAGTGGCCTACACCGTTGAGGGCATGCAACTGATCGATCACCTCAGCGTATTGCCTGATCGCGCCGAACAGATGCGCGCCAACCCCAAGGCGGTTTACTTCCAGCTGGGGCAAAGCGTATGCCTGAACAAAGGTTATCGCGAGCTGATGGCCAAGGGCGCAGTGATGCGCTATGAAATCACCGAGAACAAGACCAATCGTCCTGTGGCATCGGTGAAATTCGTGGAAGCGGATTGCCCGGCCCCGGCTGCCGCCAAGAAGAAAAAGTAATCCTCGCTTGCCCTTCGCGCGCTGCTGCCCAGTAGCGCGCACGCTTCCCAGCAGTCAGCTGAACTCCCTGTCGAGTGACCAATAAGCGGTTGCCAGCCAAGGGTTTTTCGGCCCATGATCAAGTCATCCCGACCGCCCGTTCATCACGGCTTCCACGCCGTTCTGTAACATTTCCAGGGCAAAAGAGGGTTGCCCTCCTGCGACGTGCAGTGCAAAGGTTTTTAAATCACAAGGAATATACAGAGCCCGTTTGCTGCCTGGCGAACACGTGCAATGCCTTGGTATGCAGCGACACATGCAGTGTCGTGGCCCCCGGACGAATCTCTCGCCGTTGGCCCAGCCTCTGTGAAGAAGGAGAAGTTGAATGCCTTACGAACCGAATGACCGCCTGCTCCGGCATTTTGAAGAAAACGGGGCTGACCTTACGCAGCAAGTTGAAGCTCAGCTCCAGCAGATCGCCCCCAACAGCCCGAATATCCCCCTGTATCGCGACATGATCCTGACCGTGCTGCGCATGGCCCAGGACGACCGCAACCGCTGGAACGCCAAGATCACCTTGCAAGCCATTCGCGAACTGGACCACGCCTTCCGCGTACTCGAACAGTTCAAGGGGCGCCGCAAGGTCACGGTGTTCGGCTCGGCACGCACCCCGGTGGAAAGCCCACTGTACGCCTTGGCCCGCGAGGTGGGTGCCGCACTGGCCCGTTCGGACCTGATGGTAATCACCGGTGGTGGCGGCGGCATTATGGCGGCGGCCCATGAAGGGGCAGGCCTGGAACACAGCCTGGGGTTCAATATCACCCTGCCGTTTGAACAGCATGCCAACCCGACTATCGATGGCACCGAGAACCTGCTGTCCTTCCACTTCTTCTTTACCCGCAAGCTGTTCTTCGTCAAGGAAGCCGATGCGCTGGTGTTGTGCCCGGGTGGTTTCGGCACCCTGGATGAAGCGCTGGAAGTATTGACCCTGATCCAGACCGGCAAAAGCCCGCTGGTGCCGGTGGTGTTGCTGGATGCGCCGGGTGGCGGTTTCTGGCAAGGCGCCCTGGACTTTATCCGTAGCCAACTGGAAGCCAATCGCTACATCCTGCCCACTGACCTCAAGCTGGTACGCCTGGTGTACAGCGCTGAAGAGGCAGTGGAAGAGATCAATCAGTTCTATGCCAACTTCCATTCCACGCGCTGGTTGAAGCGTGAGTTTGTGGTGCGCATGAATCACCCGCTCAGCGATCGAGCGCTGGCTCATTTGCAGAGTGAATTTGCCAGCCTGCGGTTGAGTGGAGAATTCCAGCAGCTTGCCTATACGGGCGAGGAGCATGATGAGCCGAAGTTCAGCCATTTGACGCGACTGGTGTTTAACTTCAATGGCCGCGACCAGGGCCGGTTGCGGGAACTGGTGGATTACATCAACTTGCCGGAGAACTGGGCGCAGGCTCAGGGGAAGACGCAACAGCGGGTAGCGCCGCAGCCGGCGTGAAATCCAGAAACGCAGGATCCAGAAACGCAAAAAGGCCCGCTATTTTCATAGCGGGCCTTTTTTGGGTGCTTCAGGTTTGGTGTTTCAGGTTTAGATCGAAGGTGAGGCCATTGGGGCTGCTTCGCAGCCCAGCGCGGGGCAAGCCCGCTCACCACAAACAAGCCCATTCACCGCACAACAAGGCCGTTCACCACACAACAAGGTTGTTCAGTCGTCCATATCTCGACCGCTGAGTAAGCGGCTGATCATCTCCATAGAAAAACCGCGATAACTCAGGAAGCGCCCTTGCTTTGCGCGCTCCCTGGCATCAATGGGGAGATGGCCCGAGAATTTGCGGCGCCAGGTGTCTTCCAATTGCGCCTGCCAACTGATACCGCACTCACGCAAGGCAAGGTCGATATCGGCTCGCTGTAAACCGCGCTGGCTCAGCTCTTCGCGAATACGGGCCGGGCCATAGCCGGAACGGGCTCGGTAGGAGACAAAACTTTCGAGATAACGGGATTCCGAAAGCAGCCCCTCTTCCGTCAAACGGTCAAGGGCGGTTTCGATCATCTCAGGTTCCGCGCCGCGCTGACGCAGCTTACGCGTCAGCTCGACTCGACCATGCTCGCGGCGAGCGAGCAGGTCCATTGCGGTACGCCGAACGGCGACGAGTGTATCCAGTACAACGGTCATCGTTTACTTCAGATGTCAGTGTCGGCTTCTTCTACTTCTTCAACCGGCTCGCGGTTGGCGGCAGCTTTCACGTCTGGTGTTGGGGTCAGCAGTTTGTCGCGGATCTGCTTCTCAAGCGTGGCAGCGATATCCGGGTTGTCCGCCAGGAACTTGGCCGAGTTGGCCTTGCCCTGACCGATCTTGCTGCCATTGTAGGCATACCAGGCACCGGACTTTTCGACGAAACCGTGCAGCACGCCCAGGTCGATCATCTCGCCATTCAAGTAGATACCCTTGCCGTAGAGAATCTGGAATTCAGCCTGGCGGAAAGGCGGAGCCACTTTGTTTTTCACGACCTTGACGCGGGTTTCGCTACCGACCACCTCGTCACCTTCTTTCACCGCGCCGGTACGGCGGATGTCCAGGCGGACCGACGCGTAGAACTTCAGCGCGTTACCACCGGTGGTGGTTTCCGGGCTGCCGAACATCACGCCGATCTTCATGCGGATCTGGTTGATGAAGATCACCAGGCAGTTGGCGTTCTTGATGTTACCGGTGATTTTACGCAGCGCCTGGGACATCAGGCGGGCTTGCAGGCCCACGTGCATGTCGCCCATTTCGCCTTCGATTTCAGCCTTGGGTACCAGGGCTGCGACGGAGTCGACCACGATCACGTCGATGGCGTTGGAGCGCACCAGCATGTCGGTGATTTCCAGGGCTTGCTCACCGGTGTCCGGCTGGGACACCAGCAGGTCGTCAACGTTGACACCCAGCTTGCCGGCGTATTCAGGATCCAGGGCGTGCTCGGCGTCAACGAACGCGCACGTGGCGCCCATTTTTTGCGCCTGGGCAATCACCGACAGGGTCAGGGTGGTTTTACCGGAAGATTCAGGACCGTAGATTTCAACGATACGGCCTTTTGGCAGGCCGCCAATGCCGAGCGCGATGTCCAGACCCAGAGAGCCAGTGGAAATAGCCGGGATCGCCTGACGGTCGTGATCGCCCATACGCATTACGGCACCCTTGCCGAATTGACGTTCGATCTGACCCAGGGCCGCAGCCAAGGCTTTCTTCTTGTTGTCGTCCATTAAAGTCCTCACGTAATCAATAAGGCCTGACGGCCAACACCTGTATAAGTAGACAGTATTGTTCCACAAAGATCGGAGATCGCCTACCCCTGATTTTCTATTTCTGCTGCAGCTCGTCGCAACAAGCCCTCCAGCGCGGCCTTCACCGTTTGTCGGCGGACCTCGTCGCGGTTGCCGGGGAAGTGCTGAAGCTCGGCCGTGACCTCCTCGCCAACGCCAAAGGCCAGCCACACGGTGCCCACCGGCTTGTCCACCGAACCACCATCGGGCCCCGCCACACCGCTGACCGCCACGGCAAAGCGCGCCAGGCTTTTCTCCTGGGCGCCGCGCACCATGGCCTCCACCACTTCCCGGCTGACCGCCCCAACCTTTGGAAACAAGGTTTCCGGCACATTCAGCTGCCGGGTCTTCTGCCGATTGGAATAGGTGACATACCCCGCCTCGAACCAGGCCGAACTCCCCGGGATCCGCGTAATGGCCTCGGCGATACCGCCACCGGTACAGGATTCGGCCGTGGTGACGTGGGCATTGAGCACCTGCAGGCGGCGGCCCAGGTCAGCGGCAAGTTGAGTGATTTCCTTCACGACGGTCTCCAGAAGTGGGCGGGGGTTTGCCTACCCTACAGGAGCAAATCGCTCGTGCAAGCGACAGGCTGGAACAAGAGATCAGCGGGCGACAGCGCGCACATACGCCTGGCAAGCGCGCAAGGCGATCAGTCCTTGGTCGCCGGCATCGGTGATGCCGATAATTCGCTGAGCATGCGCCGGGTCAAGTCGGGCTCGTGCGGCTGCATGAACCAGGCCGCCGGTGGTGGTGGTACTTGGCACTGCGCAGCCATCGGCGGCTTCGGTGGCGTCGAGAAGGACTGACAACCGCACATCAGCAGTGGCCAGACGGTCGCGCAGAGCAGCCTGGTTATGTTGGGCATCGCTCAACTCCCGAGCATGGTGTTGGTCGCTGGCACTGAGCTGTTGCTCCAGGGCCAGCCGTTTGTCCTGTTCAGCCTGTTGTTGATGCAAGGCCGCCTGGCTTTGCTGGCTGAGCGCCTGTGCATGGGCAGAAGCCTGGCGCTCAAGTTGTACCCCCAAGCGCCAGGCCTGTACCTGCCAGGTCACCGCCACCAACAGGCAAGCACCGATCAGTTGGTAGGTCCCTAGGAAACGCATAACACCGCCTTCGCCCGCGCCCACAGCCGCAAGCGATCCGCCAGCCCATTCAGCCCGCCATTGATACGCCGTGTAATGGTGGTGAATTGGTCCTTGTCGGCCAGCTCATTCAGGCCATTGATCTGCCAGAACCAAGCGGCCGACTCAACCGCCCATTGCGGTTGCTCCAGCAACATCGGCTCCCGTAACAGACGATCATCACCAAACAGCGCCTGGCTGCAAGCCAGGTAATTGCGCCGACCGGTGATCTGGATCAGTCCTCGGCCGCGGTACAACTGGCCATCACCATCCGCTTCGGGGCTATTGCCCAGGCGTGCGGCCAGGCTGCCGGTGTCGTATTTGCCCAGGTAGTGATCGCTGCCCAACTCGCGCACGTAACGCAGCTCACTGGATTCGTGGCCGATCTGGGCGAGGAAGGCGGCAATGCGCTTCGCACAGTTGATCTCGAAACGAACGAAAGCCGCATTCAAGGGCATTAAAAAAACGCCCGCTCTAAGGCGGGCATCCGGCATAACGTCAAGCAGCTGGGGGAGTGTTATCACCATTGGTTTTACTCTCGAAAAGTAGCTATATCGACAACCCACCGGCCGTGATCAAACTACGGTATCCCGTCGCCGGATCGCCGACATGAACCACCTGCTTTATCGACCAGCGCCCCTGCATATAGGACGGCCAGCTCTCATCCAGCACTAACAACCCTTCCGCCGCCAACAATGGATTGCCCGGGCAATCGATCAGCAACTTCAAATTTTCACGCCCCACACGACGTAGTTCGCCTTCGGCAACGGCGCGGGCCTCGGCTTCGTTCTGGTAGCGTTGGCGCAAGGTTTTGAACGGCGCATTCCCCACCTGGACGACTCGCTGCTTGCCGGCGGAGGCATCCCACCAACTGGTGCGGCAGCCTTGGTATTTCGAGCGGGATTTTTCGTCGAGCTTGGCGGTGATAAAGCTTTGTTCACCGGGGCGATTGTCATCCGTCACGGACAGCTTTACTTCCGGCAGCAGCTGGCCGGAGAGCGATTTGGCTTGGCCGGCTTCGGCCAATACATAGAGTTCGTTGAACGGTTTGGTGACTGCACTATAAAGTCGGGCAAGGCGCGAAATGAACGCCATGTCACTTTCATTGGATTGGTCGATGTGCGCAATCGCAATCCCCTCCAGCGCCGGCGCCACTCGCGGTGAATAGCCGTGACGACTGACCAGTTGGCGAAACAGCGCGCCCAGGGTGGTCGGACCGTAGCTGGCGGATCGACGCTGGCGGTAACCCGTTGCATCGACCACGCTGAAGGGCGCTGCGGTGGCCACGATCATCAAGCGCATGGGAAACAGCACCGGTGTGCGTTGGGTGACGACAAACTCGCCCTTTTCCACCAACCCCGATTCCAGGTAACCGGCACGCAAGCCGATCTTGCCGTTCAGCGTGGGCAGGCCGTCCAGGCCCTCGATATTCAGGGTCAGCTCCAGCCGGTCGGTCTCAATGCCCGCGGCGTCGGTGTGGCTCCAGTGCATCAAGCGTTGATTGAGCAGCGCCGCGTTGGCACCATAAAACTCCACGATAGGCGTAAATCCCTGTGCCATGCCGCCTCCTTAATCCCAGGCCAAAACGGGTCGCACAGCTCCGGGCCGAGCGTGCAGTTCAGGCACGATCACCCACACGCCGGCCGGCAGCACCGGGCCATATTCGGCAAGCTCGGGGTTCAGGCGCCAGAGGGTTTCCTCCGCCGTGTCGTCGCAACGGCCCACCTCGCGATAAAGCAACAGGTTGACCGAATCACCGGCGATACTTCGCACTCTACGCATTGACGAACTCCTCCAGCTCCAGCGTCCAGGCCATGACCATGGCGGTGCCGTCATCGATGACATTGCTCTGGGTTTCCACAATCGAATTGATCCGCCACAAGCCCCAGTTACGGCCAATACCGTCAACCAGAGGCAATGGCGCTCGCGCATTTTGCAGCGCGCGCAATTCGTCCAGGCGTTGCATGCCTACGCCGTACATGGCTGTGCCGCCGAATGTGAGTTTTTCCAGCTTCTGACCGCTCTGCCGCGACTGCGACTTGCTGGCAATAATCGCCAGGTCACTCCAGCCGCCATCGCTGGCACGGACCAACGAAGAATAGGCGAATCCTCGAGACAAGCCGAAAATAAAGTCGCCGAGTACCATTTGTTGTCGCATCAATCACCTCCTGGAGGATCGGCCAGTGCCGCGTTGCGTCGGATGCCCAGGGTGTCGGCGACCATCGGCATGCATTGGAACTGCAAGGCTTGGATTACCTGGTTGACGACCTGCTGGGCGTCGGCGGGGTTTACACCGGTGATCTGGATACTCGGGGCGATGGTGACTTGCACGTTGTCCGTACGCGCCGCGTTGAGTTCCTTGCTCACCGCATTGGGCGCAGGCAGGCGATCCGTTGAGCCGAACAGTTTGTCACCGAGCCAACTGCCTGCCTCGCTGCCGAGCAAACCACCGATTGCGCCACCGACAGCAGTGCCAACGCCGGGGAAAATCAGAGTGCCGATAGCGGCGCCTGCGGAGGCACCGGCCCAGGCACCACCGGCGGTGCTGAGGCCTGAGCCGACGGCGTTTACGTCACCGTTGCGTACGCCTTGAACCACATTGAGTGCAGCGTCGACGTACCGCATCGGACCGAGACGGCGGGCTCCGACCGACTCCAGCCGGATCATCGTGTCAGCCAGGCGGGAGGTTGCTGGCGTTGATACGCGGGCAACCTCCCCAGTGGAATGACTCAAAGGGCTGGGCGATATAGGGTGGGGAGTATTCACGCCCACTTGGACGGGCATCGGAACCAAGCCTCGTTCCAACGCGTCAATTAACCCGACGCCCTTGCCTGACGCCAGATTGCGCACGACATTGCTCCCCTGCCAAGTGTCCGGCGGGCTTGGGCTTGGGGAGACACGTTGAGTTGTTGCGCCGCCATGAAAGCCTAATCGTGGGGCTTCCAACACCTTGCTCACCTTCTCGAACAGGTTGCGCACCGTCGAGTTAAACCCACTGGTCGCTTTGCTGGAGGTAGAGGTGTTCCTCAACCTCGCCAACCTTGGTCTACCCGATTTTTTGCGCCCGCTCGTGTACTTTGGTCCGAAGCGCTCGCGCCCACGTAGCGCCTCGCTGACGCCTGGGCAGCAACCGTCGCTCCCCTTGCTGGCGCCCTTGAACAACGCGCCGACGCCGGGAATTTTACCAAGCGTCACCTCAAGTGCTTTGTCTGAAACCTTGGTCCTGGCCGACTCCGCCAGGCCTTCACCCGACCACTTGAGCAACTGTGTGATCGAGGATTCGTCGGCAGACGCTTTTCCTTCCGGCGTGCTTTTCGTTTCACTGCTGATGGAGCCGCCAGCCGGGCCCGCCAGTGCTCCGCTCGTAATGAACAACGTGCTGTTGAGCGATTCCAGTGTCTCACGCAGCCGTACTTGCTCCAGGGTCAAGGCGTTGATATCCACACTGACGGTGATCAGTGCCGAGCTGAGTTCCGACTGCGGCTGCGGCGTCGCCTCCAGACTCAGAGGTGTGGCAAGGCTTGCGGAAAACGGCGCGAGCACATTACCAAGTTCCACATCGCCGATCATCCAGCGCTTGTCTTCCTGGGCGAGCCTGGTCTGATATTGAGTCTCTTGCATCCCGCTTACTCCTGTTTAACGCCAAGGCGAGTGATCGCAATGTCGTAGCGGCGCAATGCTTTGCCGGCGTCCCAGTCAAGAATCTCCGCCTCATTGACCGAATAAATCAGCGGCACCACATCGAGGATCACTTCGATGTCGCGCTCCGAAAGAAGTCCGCCGGTTGATTTAAAAAATCGTCGATACGCTCCTGCAGTTCCGTCCAGTCGGGCACAGTCAGGCCGGCAAGATCGGGGATCATCAGGCCAGTGCAGTGAGCAGTGATGAACTCAGCGCGCTCTTTGTTGGTGGGGAGTTTTTTCATCACCTTGGTGGCGCGCAGGGCGGGCATTTCCAGGGGCAGATTGGTGAGGCTACGACCCGCAGCCTCGAGGGGCAGCAACAATTGGACCGGCTGGTCGTGGGCCGGTTGCTCAGCCTCACCGAGGAAAAACGACGCAGGGCGCGTCGACATTTCATGTACGTATTGGGCGATTGTCACGTAGTCCGGGCGCTTGAGCTGGTCGAGTTCTTTTTCCGACAGGCCGGTGGCGAGTTTCGCCAGTTCGAAAAACTGGTCGTCCTCGTCATCACCGGCCCGTGCCAGCGCGGCTTTTTGCGCGGCGTAGTACAGCGGCTTGAGTTGCACCTGCTGGATCGTCGCGCCGGTGTCGGCGGTGATCGGAGACAGCAGGAGGTGCAGCGGTGGCATCCAGGCCATGGGGCAATTCCTTGATGAAGTAAGGGGCGAGCACGCCCGCCCCCGGGGAGTTACGGAATCAGCACCGCACGGCGGGCATCGCCGAGGATGTCGACACCATTGAGCACGAACTTCTGGGTGCGCACGTCGATGTCGATGACCGGGATGCCGTTTTCCAGGCGGTTGTAAGTGCGGCAGGAAAGCTCAAGCGTGGTGAGAGCTTTGTCGCCCATCTTCAACTTGGCTTCGGCCAGGGATTTCAGCTTGCCGCCGACCGTGTGATAGGTGAAGTAGGTCTTGCCGTCCTGATCCTGGCCGGCTTCCCGCACGTTCAGCAGGATGTCATCCCCCAGGCGCACGCCCAGGGCCAACATGATTTCCGGGCCGGCACCTTGCAGCACCAGGGTGGCATTGAGCACCTTGCCGCTCTTGGCCATTTCTTCGGCGATAAAGCGCCCGCCGGACATGGACTCCATGTCGAACTCGATCTTCGGCGGAGTGAACTCCTCGACCGTCGCGGACAACGGCAGGCCTTGAAGGGTGGCCGCAATGGCCTGTCTGACTCGGTTGGTAAACATTAGAGAACGTCCTCCAGGAACTGCTCGATGATTTCATCGCGGGCGTTAAGTTGATAAATCATGTGTTCGTTCGGCGCATAGCGGCCGTAATCGATAACGATGAACCAGGTGCCGTTCTTGTACTTCTCGACACTGTTGAGTTCCGGGTGCAGGTACACGCTGCCGCCGGGAATGGTTTCGTCGGCGACCAGGGTTTGCAGCCAGTCGTTGATGCGCTTGACCTCCTGGTCCATGAAGGACTTGGTGAGGTTCTTGGCCATGGCTTTCTGACCCGCCTTGACCAGCTTGCGGCTGATGGCATCTTCCAGCCCGACATAGCTGATGAACTTGCCGGTGATGGAACGGTTACCCAGCAGCGAAAAACCGCCGAGGATGGTGCGGGCGTAGTAGCTCACACCGTAACGGTTGAGCAGGTCGCCTTCCGTGGAGGTGTCGAGGATGTTGTACTCGACCACGCGGGAAACGTCCTCGGCGAACGTCACCTGATTCCCCGGGCTTTCCCACTGCTTGACCTTGGCCAGCGCAGCGATCGCCAGGGACGACGGCGCGAGGAACACGTTTTTCTTCGCCGCCTTGGAGTACACCGACGGCATGTTGTGCACCAGCAGGCAACGGTCGAAACCAAGCTCGGCACCGCCCAGTTCGCCGCTGTAGGTCACCTGGTCGGCCACCGCCGCGTCCTTGCCATCCAGCACTACACGGGCCTTGATGCGCTTGCCGAAGGCCGCGAACTCACCCGCCACAGCCTTGGTACCGGTGAAGCCAGGGGCGCCGATGATGGTCAGGTCTTCCGGCACGCTGGCCAGTGCCGCCAGTCCCAGCTTGCGACCGGTGCCCGGCTCGTTGCCGCCGATCACATTGTTGAGGGTGTCCGCCGGAGTGGCGCCCTCCTCCACGATCACCACGTAGACCGGCACCTTGACCACTTTGAGGATCTGGTAGACCGCGTGGAACAGCGTGCCAGTCTCCGCGCCGGTAGGGTCCAGCAGCGCCTGGGTGGTGAAGCTGTTGATACGGAACGGCGCGTTTTTCGGGATCGACGCATGGGCATTCGGCGCGGTGCCGACCAGGCCGATCACATTGTCGCCAAGGCCACCCATGGCCTCGGGGGATTCGGTGGCATTCACGGTGATGCCGTTGTGCTCGAAGTTCAGAACCTCAGCCATGGTTAGTCAGCCTTCTGGGTAGTGGCCTTTTTGGCCGGGGTGGCGTTGAGGACGCTGGTCAGTTCCAGGCGGCCAGCGGTGCGCAGGGCGGATGCTTCGACGTCCAGCAGGTCCAGTTCCTCGCCGACGGTGGACCAATGGCCACCTCCGGTTGGGAATGGGATGAGGACGGTGTAGGTTTGGCGGTGGGTCATAGGTGGGATCTCCAGGCACAAAAAAACCGCTCAGGGCGGCGGGTCATTCCAACTCGGGAAAGAAAACGCCCCGTCAGTGCAGGGCGTTATTTGGTTAGCTCGGCAATCCAGGGCGCAGCTATGGGACGGTGCTCGCTATCCGGGAAGGCGGATGATTGCGGCCAGTCGCGCAGAGATTGCACATACAGCAGCAATTCAGAAAACTGCTCATCCTTCAGCGTGGTTTCAGTGCCAATTTCAAGTTGATCGCGATGACGCTCACGCAGCCATTTAACTCGTTCAATTTCCGCGTCTCTCCACATGCGCTCAACACCTTCAAGGTCGACCTCAAAGACCGGGGCATTGATCAAGTAGGGCTGCCCGTTGTTATCGTGCGCCCGGACCTTTCCTCGTTCTGGATTTGCAATGACCCGTAGAAAAACTTCATCCGAGATTTCCACTGCATCGCCCGGAATACTCTCGCCATGCATCGCTGGCAAGTACGTGCAGCCTGTTGATGGACTGTAAAAACGCATAGATTCTCCTTATCTGCCGAATGCAAACCAGCGCGCGACAACGGTTGCCACAGATGAAACTTGCTTATCGCACGTCAAGTACATGCCTTTTTTCGTCACCTGATGCACATAAGACCCGATCACGGAACTCAGAATGCCGCTCTCTACAGTCCAGTCGGCATAGAGCACAGAAATTGGGAACTCAACAGGAAATGAAACGGCCAGTAAGCTATCGCCATCTGTCTGATATTCAACGGCGCCCCATTGAATAACCAAGCCGCCTAACCAGCTTGGGAAAACGAAATAACCCGTTGGGGTAAAACTCGCGGCAAAACCCAGGCGCAGCTTTTTTGGTGTAACCATTACCAAATCATTTGCGCTATCAAGCATTTGCACAGCAGTGGCGACCTTTGCGGTGCCTTGGTTGAGTTCGGTCGCTTGGGCAGCCAATGCCGCGAGGGCTGCAATATTAATGCTTCCCTGATTGATGGGGGCGTTCCAAGCTTTGATACACCAAATAACGGCTATGTTTCGTGGTTTAAGCGCCGAAGAACTAAGTGAAAACTTGAGATCAACATCGGAAGCACTTCCCGCGTCCCCTGTATTAAGCCAAGCGGTCTGACTTCCGTCAGCAGGTACAACCACGCTATACGGGGCAATAGTTCCAGCAGAACTGGAAAGCCTACCGTCAATTCCCATTACGACTCCACCGCTAGGCTGATAGCCACCAACCGCACGGCCTACATCAATCCCCCGCCCATGGTCCCAGCCTCGCAAAAATTCACCACGCGATTCCGGCAGTCGAAAATTCCCAACACCTTCGTCACCTTTATTGAACGCTGAGCCTAGAAAGCTTGATAAGTCGGGATAAGCCGCAGCGCTCCTTACACTCCCATCTAACTCGAAGAAACCCGGCGGGATTTTGTCCACAGGGAACGCGATTACAGACCCCACTGGCAACGCCGAAGCCTTGGCAATCATCGCCTCAATCTCAGCCTTGGAATACGTCCCCTTCGCCAGGTAGTCCATCACCCAAGCCCGAGTTGCCTTCACCACCGTGTCATCAATCAACAACGTCACGATCGACGCATTACTGGTCTCAAAGATCGAGCGAATATAAAACTCTTTCCCCGATCCCGACGTCGCCAGCACCGGTTTATACGACTCCGGATATTTAACGACGGCATACAAGATCCCGGTGTCCGTCCACAGTCCGGCTTCCCGCACATACCAGCCGCCGACATCCGATGGAATGGTGACTTCGGCCATCAGCCAGTTGGCGTTTTTCTCGTCCTGGAACAGCGCATTCAGCGGCCCACGCCAGACTTCGCGCTTGAGCGCATTGGCGTTGGCGTCGGGGTTGTAGACGGCACCGTTGCCGTCACCGACGGAAATCTGCGCCAGTTTGATCGGCACGCCGGCCGCCTTGCAGACGGTTTCGTAGGCGATCCCCGCATTCGTGAGCAGGGTGTAATAGTCAGCCATTTAGTGCTCCTGTGGATAAAGGGTGGTGGTTTCAACGCTGTACAGACCGGCCGCCATAAAGGCGCGGCCCGAGGCCTCGACGCCCGCCAGCACGTTTGGGTAGATCATGGTGAGTTCGCCGCACAGCGTGGCGGCGCCAATGCTGTGGCGGCCGAAAGCGCTCAGGCCCACGGAGATCGACAGGATGTCGCGTTCGCTTTTGGCATCGGCCAGGCGGCGGTCGAGTCGGGCATCGATGGTTTCGCTGTAGGGCAAATCGGTCCAGGCGCGTACTGCAAAGCTGTAGGGCACGCCCGGTGGTTTCTGTTCGTACCAGGCGCGCACTTCAGGGCTGAGTTGCAGGCCCTTGGCGGCATTTTCCAAGGCCTGGCGGGTGCCGGCCCGGCGCGTGGTGGGCCAGGCGAGTTTGACGGTCAGGCGCTTCTCGGCCTCAGGGGCTGTGGCGCTCCACTCGTTGACCGCCCGGTCCGCCGCCAGGTAGGGCAAGAACGCCGCGGGTGTACGATCCGGGTCCATCAGTTCGGGAAACGGTGGGGTGACCCGCTCCAGCAACGTACCAAACCCCAGATCCAAAGCCTTCTCCAGCGGTGAGCTGTTGGCAGGCAACAAGCTCGCTTTGGGTTCACTCATAGCGTGCGCACCTCCACCTCGACGCCCGTGCAATACGGGGCCTGGAATGCCGTGCTGATGATCGGCGCCAGCGGCTCGAGGATCTGCAGCTGCGCGGCACCGGCGCTGTGGATCGCATAGTCGATCCAACTTGGGTCTACGCGGCCTTCCAGGCGATGGCAGGACTCTGCATAGTCTTGCAGCAATTTCTGCGCGGCGACTTGGGTGAGTCCGGAATCCGGACCGGCGTTGATCCTGGCCACCACGCGAATTTTGTAAGGCAGGATTTGCGCACCTTGGACGGTGACCAGGTCGGTCTCAGGCCGTACATCGGGCCGTGCGAAATGTCGACGTACGCCGTCAAGCAAATCGGCGGACGGCGTGCCATCTCCTTCCCTTGAAAGCACGGTGACCATCACTTCGCCAGGCGCCGTGCGCCGTCCGTTGCCATCCTTGACCCGGGCCGCATAGCCATCCGGATCGAAGGTGTAGCTGACGGTCACCACGCCCGGTGTGGCGCTTTGCACCTTGACCGACGGCCGCTCGCCGAGGGTGAAGACTTCGCGGCGATACTGCATCCGCGAACCAGCCGCCGGCGCATGGGGCGCCAGGTAATAGCGCAGGCGCGCGTCGTCGTCGCTTTCCAGGGTGGGTGGCACCGGTGGGAAAGCCGCCGGGTCGCCGGGGTCGAGCACTTGGCGTTCCAGGCCCATATCGGCCAGGCGTGCATCCAGGTTGCTGCCGGTGGCCCACCACGCCAGCATCTGCTTGATGCGGGCGTTGTATTTGCGTTCGTGGGTTTGCAGGCGTACGCAAAACGCTTCCAGGGCCAGGGTCAACAGCTCGCTTTCGTTGTCGAGGCTGACCTTGAGTCTGGCCGCGCTCTGCGGCGCGCGGGTGGCGACGTAGTCGACGACAAACGCCTTGAACTCCGCCAGCAGTGGTTCGAACTCATCGATCGCGATAATCGCCGGCTCCGCCAGTTGGTTCTGGCCTGGGATCAGCATGCTCATGTCACGACCTCGAAGGATTGTTGGCGGTTTTTCCAGGTACCGGCAAAACGCAGCAATAACCCGGCGCCCTGGCGGGTGGCGACGATGACCTGGGGCTGGAAGTCGGCAATGCCGTTCTCGCTGTTGTAGAACGCTTGCGCGGCGTGGCTTTGGGCGAGGATCAACAGGTCATCGCCAAGGTTCTGGCCGAGCAGTTGCGGGATCATCGAGCCGTACAACGGGCGCTTCTGGCGAGTGCCCAAGGGGGTGGTCAGCGCTCGGGTGGCACGCTGTACGAATTGCAGCCAGTCATCGACGGCTGCCCCGGTGTTCCTATCGATTCCGATCATGGCAAATCCTTATGCGCGGCTGATCACGCGGCCCTGGTGATCCACCAGCGGGCCGCTCAAATGCACGCCGGCGGCATCCAGCGAGAGGCCGGTGGCGCCGAGTTGCAGGGTGATGCCCTGGGCACTCAGGATCAGGCTGGCAGCGCCGACCTTGATGTCGACCTGTTCGCGGGATCCGCTGAACGTGGTTGGGCCGTTAATCCAGTTGAAGGTGTGGCTGGCATCGTCGTAGTCGCTTTGGGTGCCATCCTGATGGCGCCGCCGGGTCAGCGAAGCCACGCTGGACACCGGTGGAAACAGACTACTGTTCAGCCCGAATAGCGCCACAGACTGCATGCCCCCTTCCCCACCGCCGTAGTTGAGCAGCAGGCATTGTTCGCCCACCGATGGAATACGGGTTTCGGTCTGCGCACCGGCGCTGGGGTTGAAGAATCGAATCGCCGGGGTAAGCAACTCACCATGGCTGACCTTGCAGGTATTGCTGGCAGCGTCGACCTCCTGGCACACGCCAATGCGGCAGAAACTGTCCGCGCGTCGATACAGGTCTTCGAGCTGGGCTTCCATTTCCGCCAGGCGCTCGACAATCGGTCCCAGTTGCATGCGTAACAATGCGTCGAACATGGCCTACTCCTGCAGGGGCCGATATTGATCCGGATCGTCGATGTCCGAGACTTCCCAGGTGTGGGCAAACAGCGGTGTGCCGGTGGGATCTTCGAGCAACGACGGGCCGAGATAGAGGGTTTGGGTGAAGGACACGGTCCAGGTGTCGTAGTCCGTTTCGGCGCTGGCGAGCCCAGAGGGCGCCGCGACGACGGCCGTGGGTAAATCGCACTGGTCCGACGGCAGGCCCCAGCGGTTATCCAGGGCCAGGTCCATCAATTGGCTGGCCAGGTCGCACGCGTCAAAAGGCGCCGCCGCGCTGGCGACCGTAACCCTGAGTGATACCGACAAGGCATGCGCCTTGCGCCCTTCACGGGAACGCACACCGGGGCCGTTGCGTTCCACGCTGATCAGCACGCCAGTGTGATCCCCGGCGCCGCCAACGTCCTGGTGGTTGCCTACCTGTAATTGTGGGAAGGCACGCTTCAGCGCCCCCTCAATGGCTACAGGTAGTTGGGAGGTTTTTTCGATAAGTGTCATCAGTTGCGTCCTTGCAGCAGTTACTGCCGATCCGAGCGGGATGTCGGCGCTTCGTTGACCCCGATGCGCTTGGCCGCCCAGCGTTCATAAAGGCCGATGGCGACGTCCGCGCCGGCCATGGCCGTCAGGCAACCAATGGCGCCGGCGGTCCAGATCGACATGCCGGCGGCGTAGCACAGCATCAATGCCGAAACCCCGCAGACCATGCACGCCCCGGACCGCAGGGCCAGGCGCCGGACCAGCGACCAACCGCGGGCGCCCTCCTTGTCGGCGCGCCACATTTCGCCGGATACGCCGCCAATCAGCGCCAATGCGATCACCAGCCAGATAGGCATTTCCGCTAACGCTTGCTGCTCGTTTGTCATGTCACGCCTCCTGGCTGAGCAATGCCGGCAACACACCGGCTTTTGGGTAAATCCATGTGTAGGTAGGCATTCCAAAAAGCCCGGTTGCCCGGGCTTTTCAGTAATGCGGTCCAGCTTCGATCTTTCGGCGCTACTGGCGCGGTACGGATCTTTCCTCGATGTTTTTCCGACCACGATCCCTGTCTGCCGGATAACTGCTTCTGGTGCTTTACGCTGCACACCCGGGTCAGTTGCCAACCCTCTGAACCGTTAAGGCCGGTTCATCGCTGCCTGTTGCTGAAGCGGTGTCACTAAAGAGCGTCGGCATCCTTGCCGGTGTTGCCTGGCGTCCCTGCCATCGCTCTGATGGCGTCCTTGCCGATGTTGCGTGCCTTCCTTGTCTTCCTTGGCAGCATCCTTGCCGCCTCCACCACCTTGTTGGCTGGCTTGAGATGAAGGATATGCATGTATGCATATACAGTCAATGCACCAATGCATTTATTTTCAGCCAGCTCATGCACGAATGCATTTTAGGCCTTGCGGGCAAAGGGTTTGGCGATTTTCAACAGACGAAAAAAAGCCCGCTCGATGGCGGGCTCTCTCTTACGCAAGGAGGTTAACGGGCGTACATCCCCCACCAGAACACATGCCCAAGGATGCTGATCTGCTCATCCTGGATATCCTGGAAGCTGTAGTCCTCATCCGGGTGTTCATCGCGATTGAAACTACGCAGACGAATACCGGAAGGCAGGCGATAGAGCTGTTTAACCCGCAGCTGGCCATTGTGATTGATGGCATACAAGTCGCCATCGACGATGTCGCCGATGCCACTTTTGCCAGCATTCACGCCGACCGTCGCGCCGTCGCGCAGTACCGGCAGCATACTGTTGCCGCGCACCGTCACACACTTGGCCTGGTCGAACTGCACACCGTTATGCCGCAGGCTGCGCTTTCCAAAACGCAGGCTAGCCTTCTCGCTTTCCTCGATGACGAATCTTCCTGATCCAGCAGCCAATTCAACCTCGCGCAGAAAGGGAATAGACACCTCGTCATCATTAACGGGCGTGTCGTCGTCCCACAGGCTTATATCCTTGAGTTCCGAATGCATCGGGTCGCGCCCGTCATCGCGCAAAGCCCCCACCGCCGCGCGCCCGCGCAGTTGATCGGTGCTGACGCGGAAGTACTCGGCGATGCGCGAGATGTGTTTATCCGACGGATCGACGATCTTGCCGCTGAGGATCCGGGACAACGTGGATTGAGGCACGCCAGTACGCCGGTGAAGCTCCGTGGGGGAGATCCGGTCGCGGTCCAGCAGTTCTCTTAAGACGATAGAAACGTTGCGTTTTTGCATAGCGGCGATAGTGACGGGAGTTTTTGGGGTTGGCAAATGCTAATTTGCATCATCCATGCATTAACTATGCACTCGGAATACCTTTCAGCGGACCTGCTTCAATCGAAAGCGCATCTTCAGCGCGGGATTCATTGTGCTCGGGAGCGCCTTATATCTGCAAAGGGACCGCCTCTGCTATCGTGCCGCCCTCTCACAGAAATGGAAGCTTCGAAGAATGGACTCATGGAAGACTCTGGCAATCGCTGTCATGGTATTGATCGGCGCCCCAGCAGTGGCCGCAGAAAACGCCAACCCTTTCGATAAAGCGCTGATGTACACGACGTTCGTGCCCACCATCCTGATTGGGGGAGCCAGCGCTCTCACGACCGATGCGCCAAAGCTTTTCACATCGTCCCAAACCGATGCCCTGGCCTTTATCGGTTCGGACGGCGAGATCCGCGGTGCTGAGTTCGAACAGGCATCTCGGTACTATCGCTCGACCTACGCCTCGCCTGTTATGTCCGACATGCAACTGGCCAAGGCGATCGCCTCATCGTACTGAGGGAAGCATTTTCGGCTGCGTGCCAACAGCGACACGTCCCTGCAGAAGCGTTGCGCATTTAAACAAATGCGCCATCCCACTTTGCGTTTTACCTATCCGTTTGCGACCTGCGAAGGGCCGACCTCGCGTGTTAACCTTGCGGCCATTGCAAAATCAGCAGGGCCGAGTGCCCCACCTTTGCCCCACTCCTTTCAACGAATTTGCCTATTATCCAATGAGTAAAAACACGTCCGATCTGTCCTCTCACACCCCGATGATGCAGCAGTACTGGCGCCTGAAAAACCAGCACCCTGATCAGTTGATGTTCTATCGCATGGGCGACTTCTACGAGATCTTCTATGAAGACGCGAAGAAGGCCGCCAAGTTGCTGGACATCACCTTGACCGCGCGCGGGCAGTCGGCGGGGCAGTCGATTCCGATGTGCGGGATTCCTTACCACTCGCTGGAGGGTTACCTGGTCAAGCTGGTGAAGCTGGGCGAGTCGGTGGTGATCTGCGAGCAGATCGGCGATCCGGCCACCAGCAAGGGCCCGGTGGAACGCCAGGTGGTGCGCATTATTACGCCGGGGACGGTGAGTGATGAGGCGCTGCTGGATGAGCGTCGCGATAACCTGATCGCTGCGGTGCTGGGCGATGAGCGCTTGTTCGGGCTTTCGGTACTGGACATCACCAGCGGCAATTTCAGCGTGTTGGAGATCAAGGGCTGGGAAAACCTGCTGGCGGAGCTGGAGCGCATCAACCCGGTGGAGTTGTTGATCCCGGATGATTGGCCGAAGGATCTGCCTGCGGAAAAACGCCGTGGGACCAAGCGTCGTGCGCCGTGGGATTTCGAGCGTGACTCGGCGCTGAAAAGTCTATGCCAGCAGTTCTCGGTGCAGGACCTTAAAGGCTTCGGCTGCGAAACCCTGACCCTGGCCATCGGCGCTGCGGGTTGCCTGCTCAGCTATGCCAAGGAAACCCAGCGCACCGCCCTGCCGCACCTGCGCAGCCTGCGCCACGAGCGCCTGGACGATACCGTGGTGCTCGATGGCGCGAGCCGTCGCAACCTGGAACTGGACACCAACCTGTCCGGCGGGCGCGATAACACCCTGCAATCGGTGGTCGACCGCTGCCAAACCGCCATGGGCAGCCGTCTGCTGACCCGCTGGTTGAACCGTCCGTTGCGGGATTTGACGGTGCTGCAGGCGCGCCAGACATCGATTACCTGCCTGCTGGACGGCTATCGCTTTGAAAAGCTGCAGCCGCAGTTGAAGGAGATCGGCGACATCGAGCGCATCCTGGCGCGGATCGGCCTGCGCAATGCCCGGCCCCGTGACCTTGCGCGTCTGCGCGATGCCCTCAGCGCCCTGCCGCAACTGCAAGTGGCGATGACCGAACTGGACACGCCGCACCTGCAACAGCTCGCCGTAACGGCCGGTACCTACCCGGAACTGGCAGCGCTGCTGGAAAAGGCCATTATCGACAACCCGCCGGCGATCATCCGTGACGGCGGCGTACTCAAGACCGGCTACGACAGCGAACTGGACGAACTGCAGTCCCTGAGCGAAAACGCCGGGCAGTTCCTGATCGACCTGGAAGCCCGCGAAAAAGCCCGCACCGGCCTGGCCAACCTGAAGGTGGGCTACAACCGCGTGCATGGCTACTTTATCGAGTTGCCGAGCAAGCAGGCCGAGTCGGCCCCCATCGACTATCAACGCCGCCAGACACTCAAGGGAGCCGAGCGTTTTATCACCCCGGAGCTGAAGGAGTTTGAAGACAAGGCGCTGTCGGCCAAGAGCCGTGCCCTGGCCCGGGAAAAGATGCTCTACGAGGCGTTGCTGGAAGACTTGATCAGCCAGCTGGCGCCGCTGCAGGACACCGCCGCCGCCCTGGCGGAGCTGGATGTGCTGAGCAACCTCGCCGAACGGGCGCTGAATCTCGACCTGAACTGCCCGCGGTTTGTCAGTGAGCCGTGCATGCGCATCGTGCAGGGGCGCCACCCGGTGGTGGAACAGGTGCTGACCACGCCGTTCGTCGCCAACGACCTGTCGCTGGACGACGATACGCGCATGTTGGTGATTACGGGGCCGAACATGGGTGGTAAATCCACCTACATGCGTCAAACCGCGTTGATCGTACTGCTGGCGCATATCGGCAGTTTTGTGCCGGCAGCCAGTTGCGAGCTGTCCCTGGTGGATCGTATCTTCACCCGGATCGGCTCCAGCGATGACCTGGCCGGTGGCCGTTCGACCTTTATGGTGGAAATGAGCGAGACCGCCAATATCCTGCACAACGCCACCGAGCGCAGCCTGGTGCTGATGGACGAAGTGGGTCGCGGCACCAGTACGTTTGACGGCCTGTCCCTGGCGTGGGCGGCGGCCGAGCGGTTGGCGCACCTGCGTGCCTATACGCTATTTGCCACCCATTACTTCGAACTGACGGTGCTGCCGGAAAGCGAGCCGCTGGTGGCCAACGTGCACCTGAACGCCACCGAGCACAACGAGCGCATCGTGTTCCTGCACCACGTGCTGCCAGGGCCGGCCAGCCAGAGTTACGGGCTGGCCGTGGCGCAATTGGCTGGCGTGCCGAACGACGTGATCACCCGTGCTCGCGAACACCTCAGCCGCCTGGAAACCACGGCCCTGCCCCATGAAACCGTGGTGGCCAGCCCTGCCAAGGCCAGCCGCAAACCTGCTGCGCCGCACCAGAGCGATATGTTCGCCAGCCTGCCCCATCCGGTGCTGGATGAGTTGGCAAAGCTTGATCTGGACGACTTGACGCCGCGAAAAGCGCTGGAAATGTTATATGCACTGAAGACTCGGATATAACGCTCACGCTTGCAAGCTGATAGACTCTCGCGCGGTTTGGGATGCTGCTGGCTCTTAGCCTGGCCTGCAGACTATCGCTCCCGAACCTCGCGAGCCCTACCACAAAGGGTTTCGCTGCCGCCGCCTGAGGAGAGAATTAGAAATGACCTTCGTCGTCACCGACAACTGCATCAAGTGCAAGTACACCGACTGCGTAGAAGTGTGTCCGGTGGACTGCTTCTACGAAGGCCCGAACTTCCTGGTCATCCACCCGGACGAGTGCATTGACTGCGCCCTGTGTGAACCTGAATGCCCGGCCGTCGCCATTTTCTCCGAGGACGAAGTCCCGGCGGGCATGGAACAGTTCATTCAGTTGAACGTTGAATTGGCTGAAATCTGGCCAAACATCACCGAGAAGAAAGATCCGTTGCCGGATGCCACCGAATGGGATGGCAAACCCAACAAGATTGAGCAACTAGAGCGCTAAAAGCGCCGCTGCCCAATAAAAAAGGCCCTTGAAGGGCCTTTTTTGCGTTCCGGGGAGCGCATTCACTTTTCTATAGACGAAAAAAGGGGCGGTATGACCCGCCCACATTTTTTCCCTAGTCCCTGTGTTCCTTTTCATCATCCTGATGAATCGCATCCTGCGATGTTCCTTCAACCATCGTTCCTTGATGGCTGTGTCAATCCGTGGACACAGGGCTGATGTTAGAGAGTTCCGAGGGAAGTTCAACGGGATCCAAACCCGGCACTGAGAGTTTCCAGCACCCAGACAAAGATAAATAATTGTTATCTTTCAAACAGATAGAAAACTCCCTCAAAGATTCGAGACGCACACGCCTAACAAAAAAACCAAATACTTACGAGAAAGTAAGTGAATGCTTACGCGCGCCATTGCGTAAAAGCGTAAAAGAAACCCATTGACCGATCCCTAGACAAGAAAAAGCCCCGACAAGTCGAGGCTTCTTGTCCTTCAGCAAGTTCAGTCGTCGCTGACGGTAATGGTCGGCATTGCCGGGGCCGCCGCTTCCTGCAGGACGATCCGTGCGCCCACATGGCGAGCCAACTCCTGGTAGATCATGGCGATCTGGCCATCAGGCTCTGCCGCGACGGTGGGCTTGCCGCCGTCGGCCTGTTCACGAATGCCCATCGACAATGGCAACGAGGCCAGTAGTTCAACGCCGTATTGGGTCGCCAGCTTCTCGCCACCGCCTTCACCAAACAGATGCTCTGCGTGGCCGCAGTTGGAACAGATGTGCACCGCCATGTTCTCCACGACACCCAGCACCGGAATGTTGACCTTGCGGAACATCTCCACGCCCTTCCTGGCGTCCAGCAACGCCAGGTCCTGGGGCGTGGTCACGATCACCGAGCCGGCCACCGGGACTTTCTGTGCCAGGGTCAGTTGGATATCGCCGGTGCCTGGCGGCATGTCGATCACCAGGTAATCCAGGTCGCCCCAGGCGGTCTGGGTGACCAACTGCAGCAATGCGCCGGACACCATCGGCCCGCGCCACACCATCGGCGTGTTGTCATCGGTCAGGAACGCCATGGACATGACCTCCACGCCCATGGACTCGATCGGCACGAACCACTTCTGGTCCTTGACCTTCGGCCGCGTGCCTTCGGCGATGCCGAACATCACGCCCTGGCTCGGGCCGTAGATATCGGCGTCGAGAATACCCACGCGCGCGCCTTCACGGGCAAGGGCCAGGGCCAGGTTGGCTGCGGTGGTGGATTTGCCCACGCCGCCCTTGCCGGAAGCGACTGCCACCACGTTCTTGACGTTGGCCAGGCCCGGGATCTGCGCCTGGGCCTTGTGCGGGGCGATCACGCACTGGATGTCGACCTTGGCGGCACGCACGCCGTCCAGGCCCTCGATGGCCATTTGCAGCATCTGCGCCCAACCGCTCTTGAACAGGCCAGCGGCATAACCCAACACCAGTTGGACCGAGACCTGGTCACCCTGGAACTCGATGGCGCGTACACAGCCGGCGGTGACCGGATCCTGGTTCAAATAGGGGTCGGTGTACTGGCGAAGAACGGCTTCCACCGCTGCGCGATTGACGGCGCTCATGGGCAACTCCCGAAAAAAGACTGACTGAAACAGGCGGCTATCCTAACCGTTCCAGCAGCGTTACGGCATGCTTTCGCAGGTGCGGAAGATTCTGAAACAGCACCACGGGGTGAAATAAATTTCCCGGCGCTTTATAGTGGCCGACCTCCGTTTCATCAAGTAGCCGAGCCCCATGTCCGAGCCACGCAAGATCCTCGTCACCAGCGCCCTGCCCTATGCCAATGGTTCCATCCATCTTGGCCATATGCTTGAGTACATCCAGACCGATATGTGGGTGCGCTTCCAGAAGCATCGCGGCAATCAATGCATCTATGTCTGCGCGGACGACGCCCACGGTTCGGCCATCATGCTGCGCGCCGAAAAGGAAGGCATCACCCCGGAACAACTGATCGCCAATGTGCAGGCTGAACACAGCGCCGACTTTGCCGAGTTCCTGGTGGATTTCGACAACTTCCACTCGACCCACTCCGCCGAAAACCGCGAGCTGTCGAGCCAGATCTACTTGCGCTTGAAGGACGCCGGGCACATTGCCACGCGCTCGATCACGCAGTATTTCGACCCGGAAAAGAAAATGTTCCTGGCCGACCGCTTCATCAAGGGCACCTGCCCGAAATGCGGCACTGAAGACCAGTACGGCGACAACTGCGAAAAATGCGGTGCCACCTACGCACCGACTGACCTGAAGAACCCACGCTCGGCGATCTCCGGCGCCATCCCGGTACTCAAGGATTCCCAGCATTTCTTCTTCAAGCTTCCGGATTTCCAGCAGATGCTGCAAACCTGGACCCGCAGCGGCACCCTGCAGGACGCCGTGGCCAACAAGATCGCCGAATGGCTGGATGCAGGCCTGCAACAGTGGGACATCTCCCGCGATGCGCCGTACTTCGGTTTCGAGATCCCTGGCGAGCCCGGCAAATACTTCTACGTGTGGCTGGACGCGCCGATCGGCTACATGGCCAGCTTCAAGAACCTCTGCGACCGTACGCCGGAGCTGGACTTCGATGCGTTCTGGGGCAAGGACTCCACCGCCGAGCTGTACCACTTCATCGGCAAGGACATCGTCAACTTCCACGCCCTGTTCTGGCCAGCGATGCTCGAAGGTTCGGGCTACCGCAAGCCAACCGGCATCGCCGTACACGGCTACCTGACGGTCAACGGCCAGAAGATGTCCAAGTCCCGTGGCACCTTTATCAAGGCACGCACCTACCTGGACCACCTGTCGCCGGAATACCTGCGCTACTACTACGCCTCCAAGCTGGGCCGTGGCGTCGACGACCTGGACCTGAACCTGGAAGACTTCGTCCAGAAGGTCAACTCGGACCTGGTTGGCAAGGTGGTCAACATCGCCAGCCGCTGCGCCGGTTTTATCCACAAGGGCAACGCCGGCCTGCTGGTGGCCGAGAACGCCGCGCCGGAACTGACCGACGCGTTCCTGGCTGCCGCGCCAAGCATCGCCGACGCCTATGAAGCCCGCGACTTTGCCCGCGCCATGCGCGAGATCATGGGCCTGGCCGACCGCGCCAACGCCTGGATTGCCGACAAGGCCCCCTGGTCGCTGAACAAGCAGGAAGGCAAGCAGGAAGAGGTCCAGGCGATCTGCGCCACCGGCGTCAACCTGTTCCGCCAGTTGGTGATCTTCCTCAAGCCCGTGTTGCCATTGCTGGCCGCCGACGCCGAGGCGTTCCTCAATGTCGCCCCGCTCACCTGGAACGACCACGCCACGTTGCTCAGCAACCATCAGTTGAATGAATTCAAGCCTCTGATGACCCGGATCGACCCGGTCAAGGTCCAGGCAATGACCGACGCATCGAAAGAAGACCTGGCCGCCAGCCAGACCGATACCGGAGAATCGAAACCGGCCGGTAACGGCGAGCTGGCCAAGGACCCGCTTTCCCCGGAAATCGACTTTGACGCCTTTGCTGCCGTGGACCTGCGCGTGGCGCTGATCATCAAGGCCGAAGCCGTGGAAGGGGCCGACAAACTGCTGCGCCTGACCCTGGATATTGGTGACGAACAACGCAACGTGTTCTCCGGAATCAAGAGCGCCTATCCGGACCCGTCCAAGCTCAATGGTCGCCTGACCATGATGATTGCCAACCTCAAGCCGCGGAAAATGAAGTTCGGTATTTCCGAAGGCATGGTGATGGCGGCGGGCCCTGGCGGCGAAGAGATCTACCTGCTGAGCCCTGACAGCGGCGCCAAGCCGGGTCAACGTATCAAGTAAGCGCTGCAAAACAGCCCTGTCGTTTCGGCGACGGGGCTTTTCAACTAGTCCCCCCTTCTCGCTTGCCGGATAATCAAACCCTGTTTGTTCAACCGGCACGCCAATGATCACTCCATGAATCTGATTCAACGTATCGACGCGCTGCTGCCGCAGACACAATGCGGCAAATGTGGGCACCCGGGCTGCAAGCCTTACGCCGAGGGTATCGCCCGGGGCGAGGCAATCAACAAATGCCCACCCGGAGGACAGGAGACGATCACCGGCCTCGCGCTATTACTGCGTGTACCCATTCTGGAGCTGGATACCAGCCGTGGGGACGCCCCGGCCCAGGTCGCCTACATCCGCGAGGCCGAGTGCATCGGCTGCACCAAATGCATCCAGGCCTGCCCGGTGGACGCGATTGTCGGCGCCGCCAAGTTGATGCACACCGTTATCATCGATGAATGCACCGGTTGCGACCTGTGCGTCGCGCCCTGCCCCGTCGATTGTATTGAGATGCGCCCACTGGTCACAGGGCTGCCGATCGTCGGCGGCCTGGCAACTAACGAAAACGAACGCCGTGAACGAGATTTCAAGCGCGACCGTGCACGGCAACGCTTTGAACAACGCAATGCACGCCTGCAACGGGAAGAAGAGCACAGAACTGCCCAACGTGTGGCGCGGCCTCAGCGTTCAGCACTAGCTCCCCCTTTGCCACTTGACGCAGCGCGAGCCGCCCAGGATGCGCAGGTGAAAAAAGCCAAGATCAATGTGGCCATGAGCCGCGCCCAATTGCACAAATCCTTGCAGGCTTTTGGGCACCCGCCGACCTTTGAACAACAATCCCAACTGATCGCCCTGCAACAGCAGTTCGAGGCAGCGGAGCAGGCGTTGGCAGCCTTGGTCCAGCATCACACACCCGCGACACCGCTGCCTGCCGTCAACAACGCCGACCTCAAGCGCGCCAAAATCCAATTGGCGATGCGCCGGGCCGAGTTGAAGAAAGCCCTGGACCAACAGGCTGATCCGCAACAATTAGCCGACGCGCAACACAAGCTCAATGATGCGCAGCGCCAAGTAGACGCCCATGGCACATGACTGATAATCCTGGGGGTTGTTACAGTCCATCGCCGACACCACATTGATATCGTCGGGTTGTCCTGCTCGCAGGACTCCAGGCCTGGACCCACTATTCGAAACTACGCTGACTGCCCGAAAGGAACCTTCCGCCCCATGAACGCCGCAAAACGCCTGGAAATTTTCCGCAGGCTTCACGAAGACAATCCGGAACCCAAGACCGAACTGGCCTACTCCTCGCCGTTCGAGTTACTGATTGCGGTGATCCTGTCGGCCCAATCCACGGACGTCGGCGTCAACAAGGCCACGGCCAGGCTGTATCCCGTGGCAAACACGCCAGAGGCGATTTACGCCCTGGGCGTGGACGGGTTATCGGAGTACATCAAGACCATCGGCCTCTACAACAGCAAGGCCAAGAATGTCATCGAGACCTGCCGCTTGCTGATAGAACGGCACAATAGCGAAGTGCCAGAAACCCGCGAAGCACTGGAAGCCCTGCCGGGGGTGGGTCGTAAAACCGCCAACGTGGTGCTCAACACCGCATTCAGGCAACTCACCATGGCCGTGGATACCCATATTTTTCGGGTCAGTAATCGAACCGGCATAGCACGCGGCAAGAACGTGGTCGAAGTGGAAAAGCAGCTCATGAAGTTCGTACCCAAACCGTACCTGCTTGACTCCCACCATTGGCTGATCCTGCACGGACGCTATGTTTGTCAGGCCCGCAAGCCGCGCTGCGGCAGCTGCCGCATTGAAGACCTGTGCGAATACAAGGACAAGACGTCGGACGATTGAGGGTTCATTGGTTTTCTCGATCAGTCGATTGAAAAAATCTTTTTTACCCATTCATGGATTATCGTTATAAGGAGCGCCAACGGCAGTCTTACTCCGGAGTTAACGTTATGAGCACTGACAAAGAACAGTTGGATGTGGAAGACGACCTCGTTGAATCGGAGGACGATGGCGTGGAAGCACCTGTGGCAGAGGTCGCCAAGACCAATCTGAGCAAACGCCGTACTATCGACAACCTTCTGGAAGAACGACGCTTGCAAAAACAACTGGCCGACTACGACTTCGACCTCTGATCAAGCGGTCGACGGCCGGAAGCCTCCCTGTCGGAGGCTTTTTTCTGCCGGTTGTGCGGCCTAGGCGCCGTGCTGTGCCCTCACCTATACCAAGCCGTTACGCTGGGCCAGCTCGATCAGGTCCACGAGAGAGCGGGCATTGAGCTTGAGCAGCAGACGAGTCTTGTAGGTGCTGACGGTCTTGTTGCTGAGAAACATACCGTCGGCAATCTCCTTGTTGGTCCTGCCCCGAGCCAATTGCTGCAACACCATCATCTCCCGGCCAGACAGACGCTCGACCATATCGGCCTCACTGGCATTGCCCATGGTGGAGCGTACCGAGTTGAGTGCCTGGTTTGGGAAATAGCTGTAGCCCGACAACACCGCCTTGATCGCACTCAGCAATTCGGTCAGGTCCTGTTGCTTGCACACATAGCCCGCAGCGCCCGCCTGCATGCAACGCATGGAAAAGTGACCTGGAGCCTGGGAGGTGAGCACCAGGACCTTGAACGGGACAGCCTGCTTGGTAGACGAAAGCCGGCAAATAACTTCCAGGCCATCGAGCTTGGGAATCCCAATATCCAGTATGACAATGTCCGGCATATGCTCCCGCGCAAGTTGCAACGCATCGACACCGTTATTGGTCTCTGCAACGACCTCATAACCATGACGCTCCATTAGCATACGCACAGCAAGACGAATGACGGGATGATCATCTACGATCAGCACTTTATTCATGAGAAAGTCCAATTTCGCTGTTCGAATTATTTAGAGCAAACACAATAGCCTAGTCGTTTCCTAGTTGGCATAGCGTTCCCCCCCGAGCAACAGCAAGCAGAGACCCAACCCACAGAGATAAAGGAAACGCCCTACAAAAAAACACCGATACAGATGTTTCCAGTTTTATGGGGCCTTTCAGAACTTTCCGGGACCTCACATATTTTGAGTGAAATTTCCAGCCCTTCCAGGGGATAAGGTAAACGTGCCGCACGCAACTATCAGGAAATGCCCCTTGCCTGTCGACTGCAGGTAGCGGAGCCGGCAGAGAAAAATCGGTAGTTTCAGTTCCATTTAACATATTTACTTACATCCTTATTTCCTACAGAATTTTTGGCTTCTTACATACTCCTCGCACCTACATGAGTGAATTATCTGTAAGACTGGTTCCTACATAAATGATAAAAAACATTCCCCCGACAAAAAACCAGCGACCCAATAATCAACAACACCGATTAAACAAGTTTAAACAAAGTGGACTTAATCAAAAATTCAAGAAAAAAAATGGCCCCTTGAATAAGGGGCCATTTTTAAAACCGGCTTGACACTCAGAACAACGAACGACCTTTGTTGGCAGCAATGCGCATGCGCAATGCATTCAACTTGATAAAGCCCGCTGCGTCGGCCTGGTTGTAGGCGCCGCCATCTTCTTCGAAAGTGGCGATGTTGGCGTCGAACAGCGAGTCATCCGACTTACGGCCGGTAACGATCACATTGCCCTTGTACAATTTCAGACGCACAACGCCATTCACGTGGGCCTGGGAAGCATCGATCATCTGTTGCAGCATCAGACGCTCAGGGCTCCACCAGTAGCCGGTATAGATCAGGCTGGCGTACTTGGGCATCAGCTCGTCTTTGAGGTGAGCCACTTCACGGTCCAGGGTGATGGACTCGATGGCGCGGTGGGCACGCAGCATGATGGTGCCGCCCGGGGTTTCGTAGCAACCACGGGACTTCATGCCCACATAGCGGTTCTCGACGATGTCGAGGCGGCCGATGCCGTGTTCGCCACCGATACGGTTCAGGGTCGCCAATACGGTGGCCGGGGTCATTTCGACGCCGTCCAGCGCGACGATGTCGCCATTACGGTAGGTCAGTTCCAGGTACTGCGGCTTGTCTGGAGCATTCTCCGGGGAGACGGTCCATTTCCACATGTCTTCTTCGTGCTCGGTCCAGGTGTCTTCCAGCACGCCGCCTTCATAGGAGATGTGCAGCAGATTGGCGTCCATCGAGTACGGGGACTTTTTCTTGCCATGACGCTCGATCGGGATTGCATGCTTTTCAGCGTAATCCATCAGCTTTTCACGGGACAGCAGGTCCCATTCACGCCACGGGGCAATCACTTTCACACCAGGCTTGAGCGCGTAGGCACCCAGTTCGAAACGCACCTGGTCGTTGCCCTTGCCGGTGGCGCCATGGGAAATGGCATCAGCGCCGGTTTCGTTGGCGATTTCGATCAGGCGCTTGGCGATCAGCGGACGTGCGATGGAAGTACCCAGCAAGTACTCGCCTTCGTAGACAGTGTTGGCGCGAAACATCGGGAAGACGAAATCGCGGACGAACTCTTCGCGCAGGTCGTCAATGTAGATCTCTTTCACGCCCATGGCTTGCGCCTTGGCACGTGCAGGTTCGACCTCTTCGCCCTGACCCAGGTCAGCGGTGAAGGTCACCACTTCACAGTTATAAGTATCCTGCAGCCACTTGAGGATCACCGAAGTGTCCAGGCCGCCGGAATACGCGAGAACGACCTTGTTTACGTCGGCCATGCCATCACTCCACGGGGTTGTACGGAAAGGCGTCGATTCTACCGATCAAAACCGTGGATTTACAGGGGCGCGACAGCAAATGAAGATAAAGCGACAGATTATGTCGAGCGGGCGACCGATGGTCGCACGTCAGGAGGTGTGTGCCGGGTTGCTCGGCCCCGTGGCCTGGGGAGCCGGTTTCTCAGGGGCAGCCACGCGTTCGAGCTGAATATTCACACGGCGGTTACGGGCCCGGTTGGCGGCAGTGGTGTTGGGCGCCAAGGGGTAGCTTTCGCCATGGAACCGCAGGGTAATCTGGGACTCCGGGATACCGTTGGCCTTGAAGTAGTCCATCACCGCCAGCGCACGACGGCGTGAAACATCACGGTTGCTCAGGCGATTGCCGCTGTTGTCCGAGTGGCCGTTCAATTCGATATGGTTGACGGTAGGGTCCGCCTTCATGAATTCGAGAATCACCGCCAGCTTCTGCTTTGCCGCAGCGTCCAGCTCGATGCCGCCACCGGGGAAGCCCACTTCGGTCTGCTTGACCTGATCGTAATTCATCGGCAGCAGCTTGGCGGTGCACAGCTGATAGTCGCTGTAGGCCTTGTTGAATTTCACCGGCAGCAGGCGAATCTCCGAATAGCCACCCTCACGTCCATAGTGCCGCACAGTGGGCGAGCGTCCATCGAGCAAACCGTTGAAGAGACGCCCGGCCTGGGCCTGAGAGCTGTTGAACAGCACATCACCGCTGCCGGCACGTACGGCGCCGAGATTGATGTCACCCCGACCGGGCTGCCAGGGGGCTGCGGCGGCCAATAAGGTGGCCGACCCTGCGCCCAGCGACCCGTTATAGGCTTTCAGACGAAACGTCGCCTGCTCGCCGGCCCGGCGCACGAACTCACCCGAACCGAAGTCGGTGATCGGTTGGGTCAGGCGGCACTCGAACTTGTCCCCCTCCACCTTCCACTCAATGTTCTCCAGACGAGTCTGGAACGTGAGTGCCATAGCAGGCAGGCTGGCGAACACACTGAGCAGGGCTAGATAATGCTGGCGCACGGGAGGCTCCACTGGTTTCTACAACACTTCAAAGCGTCATACATCGATAAGGCATACGAAAGGCTATCGGATGCATCCTGCAAAACTTGATAGCGAGTGCCTGCAAGAGTCTTTTCCGGTAGCATTCCCACCAGATTGACCCGCCTGGAATCCCCAATGTCCGACCGCCTGACCCTGCTGCGTCCCGACGACTGGCATATTCATCTTCGCGATGGTGCTGCGTTGCCCCAAACCGTGGCCGATGTAGCGCGTACGTTTGGCCGCGCCATCATCATGCCTAACCTGGTACCACCGGTGCGTAACGCCGCCGAAGCCGACGCCTATCGCCAGCGCATCCTCGCTGCACGGCCGGCCGGCAGCCGCTTCGAACCGTTGATGGTGCTCTACCTCACCGACCGCACCCAGCCCGAAGAAATTCGCCAGGCCAAGGCCAGCGGTTTCGTGCACGCCGCCAAGCTGTACCCGGCCGGCGCGACCACCAACTCCGATTCCGGCGTGACCAGCATCGACAAGATCCTGCCGGCCATCGAAGCCATGGCCGAAGTCGGCATGCCGCTGCTGATCCACGGTGAAGTCACCCGTGGCGACGTGGACGTGTTCGATCGCGAGAAAATCTTCATCGACGAGCACATGCGCCGTGTGGTCGAGCTGTTCCCGACCCTCAAGGTGGTGTTCGAGCACATCACCACGGCCGATGCCGTGCAGTTCGTCACCGAGGCCTCGGCCAACGTCGGCGCAACCATCACCGCCCATCACCTGCTGTACAACCGTAACCACATGCTGGTGGGCGGGATTCGGCCGCACTTCTATTGCCTGCCGATCCTCAAGCGCAACACCCACCAGGTGGCCTTGCTGGATGCCGCGACCAGCGGTAATCCAAAGTTCTTCCTCGGCACCGACTCTGCGCCCCACGCCCAGCACGCCAAGGAAGCCGCATGCGGTTGTGCCGGCTGCTACACCGCGTTCGCCGCCATCGAGCTGTATGCCGAAGCGTTCGAACAGCGCAACGCACTGGATAAACTCGAAGGTTTCGCCAGCCTCAATGGCCCGCGATTCTACGGCCTGCCGGCGAATACCGACCGTATCACCCTGGTCCGTGAAGACTGGACCGCCCCCGCCAGCCTGCCATTTGGCGAGCTGACCGTTATCCCGCTGCGCGCCGGTGAAACACTGCGCTGGCGCCTGCTGGAGGAAAGCAAGTGAGTGAAGACCATTACGATGACGACCAGGAACACGGTGGCGGTGGTGGTTCGCGCCACCCGATGGCCGAACGTTTCCGCGGCTACCTGCCTGTCGTTGTCGACGTAGAAACCGGCGGCTTCAATTGCGCCACCGATGCACTGCTGGAAATCGCCGCAACGACTATCGGCATGGACGAACAGGGCTTTGTGTATCCGGAGCACACCCACTTCTTCCGCGTCGAGCCGTTTGAAGGTGCCAATATCGAAGCGGCAGCCCTGGAGTTCACCGGGATCAAGCTGGATCACCCCTTGCGCATGGCCGTCAGCGAAGAGGCGGCACTCACCGATATCTTCCGTGGCGTACGCAAGGCCTTGAAGGCCAACGGCTGCAAGCGCGCGATTCTGGTCGGGCATAACAGCAGCTTCGACCTGGGCTTCCTCAACGCCGCCGTGACGCGGCTGGACATGAAGCGCAACCCGTTCCACCCGTTCTCCAGTTTCGACACCGCCACCCTTGCTGGCCTGGCCTATGGCCAGACCGTCTTGGCCAAGGCCTGCCAGGCGGCCGGCATCGACTTCGACGGTCGCGAAGCCCACTCGGCCCGCTACGACACCGAGAAGACCGCCGAGTTGTTCTGCGGCATCGTCAACCGCTGGAAGCAGATGGGCGGCTGGGAAGACTTCGGCGACTGAGGTCAAATCCTGCGCATGAAAAAACCGGCCTTCTCAGGCCGGTTTTTTTGTCCCGCGAGTCCGGCTTACAGCTTGCCAGCGTTCTCGGTCAGGTAAGCCGCAACGCCTTCTGGCGAAGCGTTCATCCCTTTGTCGCCTTTTTTCCAGTTGGCAGGGCAGACTTCGCCGTGCTCTTCGTGGAATTGCAGGGCGTCGACCAGGCGGATCAGCTCTTCCATGTTACGGCCCAGCGGCAGGTCGTTGATGATCTGGGAGCGCACAACGCCCTTGTCGTCGATCAGGAACGCGCCACGGAAAGCCACGCCACCTTCGGACTCAACGTCGTAGGCCTTGGCGATGTCGTGCTTCATGTCGGCAGCCATGGTGTATTTGACTTTGCCGATGCCGCCATCGTTGATGGCCGTGTTGCGCCAGGCGTTGTGGGTGAAATGGGAGTCGATGGAAACGGCAACCACTTCAACGTTACGTGCCTTGAAATCGTCCATGCGGTGGTCCAGAGCGATCAGCTCCGAAGGGCAGACGAAGGTGAAGTCCAGTGGGTAGAAGAACACCAGGCCGTATTTGCCTTTGATGGCTTCAGACAGTTTGAAGCTGTCAACGATTTCGCCATTGCCGAGCACAGCAGGTACGTCGAAATCCGGGGCTTGTTTGCCGACGAGTACGCTCATTGGGTATCTCCTGATGTAAGGGTGACGATTGAAGTAAAAGGACCGGCCTTGAGTCTGCCGCATTCAAGCGACAGCCCTGTGACGCAGTCACGCTTCGTGAAGACCGACCATCATACACTGAAAAAACCGTTCGTCAGCGTGAGGGCGGTGCAGGCCAATACCCTACGAATCTACTTTGACAATCATTCTCGTTAACATTAAGATCCATCGCACTTAAGCCTTAAACCCGCGACGGTTCTCCCTTATGTATGTGTGCCTGTGTACCGGCGTCACCGACGGACAAATCCGCGAAGCGATCTATGAAGGTTGCTGCAGCTACAAGGAAGTGCGTGAAACCACCGGCGTTGCCAGTCAATGTGGTAAATGTGCTTGCCTCGCCAAGCAAGTGGTACGGGAAACCCTGACGCAGCTGCAAACAGCCCAGGCCGCTGTTCCCTACTCAGCAGAATTTACACACGCTTAAATAGGCGTGTTTTGAAGAACCGGACCGAGTGTCCGGTTTTTTTATGCCTGTAATTCAATTAGTTAGCGCTAAGACGCGGAACACAAACATTCTTATTCCGATTAATTTTCATTTATTATTCAATAACTTAGGTTTGACACTAGGGTTTTCGCCGCTCAAACTCCGCCTTATACACAGCTACTACAGGGCAGGACCCCAGTCATGAAAGGCGACATCTCAGTCATCCAGCAACTCAACAAAATCCTTGCCAATGAACTGGTCGCGATCAATCAGTACTTCCTGCATGCGCGCATGTACGACGATTGGGGCCTGGAAAAGCTTGGCAAGCGTGAATACAAGGAATCCATCAAGGCCATGAAGGACGCCGACGCGCTGATCAAGCGCATCCTGTTCCTCGAAGGCCTGCCGAACGTACAGGACCTGGGCAAGCTGAACATCGGCGAGCACACCCAGGAAATGATCAGCAGCGACCTGGGCTTTGAACGCAAGAGCCACAGCGACCTCAAGGCCGCCATCGCACATTGCGAGACCAAGGGCGACTTCGGCAGCCGCGAGCTGCTGGAAGACATCCTGGAAGACCAGGAAGAACATATCGACTGGCTGGAAACCCAACTGGGCCTGATCGATAAAGTCAGCCTGGAAAACTACCTGCAATCGCAGATGGGCGAATAATCCCGTCGCTCTCTCAGGTACAAAAAAGCCCCGCTCTCTCACGAGAAGCGGGGCTTTTTATTGCAGGCGAATCAAGCGTCGGTCTTGGCCGCCGCGTTTGCCGCTGCATCTTTGATCAACGCCTGCAACGAACCATCAGCTGCCATTTCGGTGATGATATCGCTACCGCCGACCAGCTCGCCGGCTACCCACAGTTGCGGGAAGGTAGGCCAGTTGGCGTACTTCGGCAGGTTGGCGCGGATTTCCGGGTTTTGCAGGATATCCACGTAAGCGAACTTCTCGCCACACTGCATAACAGCCTGGGAAGCCTTCGCGGAGAAACCGCACTGAGGAGCGTTAGGTGCGCCCTTCATGTAAAGCAGAATGGTGTTGTTGGCAATCTGCTCTTTGATCGTTTCGATGATATCCATGGAACACCTCGGCTGGAACTTTGCGACTCACAGGTCGGCACGGTGGCGCATTGTAACGCAAAATTCCAACGCGGTGCTCGGGCTCCTTATGCGGCAGCGACTTGGACCGGTACGCCATTCAATGCCGCATTGCCCGACAACTCATCCAATTGCCGCTCGTCGGTCAAGTCATTCGCGCTCGCCCCCGGTTGCTCGCTGGCGATGCTCATCTGCACCCCCGGACGGCCGTGACCCCAACCATGGGGCAGGCTGACCACACCGGGCATCATGTCCAGGCTGGCGACCACCTCCACCTCGATCATGCCGATACGTGAACTGACGCGCACCCGTTGCCCATCTGCCAACTGGCGACTGGCCAGGTCGTCGGGATGCATATGCAACTGGTGCCGAGGCTTGCCCTTCACCAGCCGGTGATAGTTATGCATCCAGGAATTATTACTGCGCACATGGCGACGGCCGATCAGCAGCAACTCGTCAGCCCCAGGCATCGGCTGCGCCGCAAAGCGCGCCAGATCCGCCAGAATCACTGCCGGTGCCGCCTGCACCTTGCCATCCACGGTTTTCAAGCGCGCTGCGAGATTTGGCTTGAGCGGCCCCAGGTCCATGCCATGGGGATGATCCGCCAGCTTCGCCACCGACAACTGATGGCTCGACGCATCACCATAAGCGCCGGCGCGCAGGCCTAAGTCGATCATTTGCGCAGGCGGCATGGTGGGCTTGAGCGCCATACCGGTGTGCGCAGCGAATGCCGTGGCCAGGCCGACGAAGATCTCCCAGTCATGCAACGCACCCTCAGGCTTGGGCAGGATCGCGCGATTGAAACGGGTGACATTGCGCACGGCGAACATATTGAACGTGGTGTCGTAGTGGTCGTTTTCCAGCGCCGAAGTGGACGGCAGGATCAGATCGGCATAACGCGTGGTCTCGTTGATATAGAGGTCGATGCTGAGCATGAACTCCAAGCCGTCCAGGGCCTGCTCCAACTGGCGGCCATTGGGGGTCGATAGCACCGGGTTGCCCGCCACCGTCACCAGCGCGCGGATCTGTCCTTCGCCGCCGGTGAGCATTTCTTCAGCCAACGCCGACACTGGCAACTCACCGCCGTACTCCGGGCGCCCGGACACGCGACTCTGCCAGCGATTGAAATGCCCGCCACCGGTGGACGCGACCAAGTCCACTGCCGGACTGGTGCATAACGCACCGCCTTCGCGGTCGAGGTTGCCAGTGACCAGGTTGATCAACTGCACCAGCCAATGACACAGCGTACCGAACGCCTGGGTCGACACCCCCATGCGCCCGTAGCACACCGCTTTATCCGCAGCAGCGAAATCCCGTGCCAACTGGCGAATCTGCCCGGCGGGTACGGCACACTGGCGGCTCATGGCTTCGGCGGTAAAGCCGAGGATCGCACGGCGCACATCCTCAAGCCCCCCTACCGGCAAATGACTGTCACGCGTCAGGTTCTCGGTGAACAGTGTGTTGAGTACCCCGAACAGCAACGCCGCATCGCCGCCAGGCCGCACGAACAGATGCTGATCAGCGATCGCCGCCGTCTCACTGCGCCGAGGATCGACCACCACCACCTTGCCGCCCCGGGCCTGGATGGCCTTGAGACGCTTCTCCACATCGGGCACGGTCATGATGCTGCCGTTGGAGGCCAGCGGGTTGCCACCCAGGATCAGCATGAAGTCGGTGTGGTCGATGTCCGGAATCGGCAGCAACAGGCCATGGCCGTACATCAGGTGGCTGGTGAGGTGATGGGGTAACTGGTCTACGGAGGTGGCAGAAAACCGATTGCGCGTCTTGAGCTGGCCGAGGAAGTAGTTGCTGTGGGTCATCAGCCCATAGTTGTGCACGCTGGGGTTGCCCTGATACACCGCCACCGCATGCTGCCCATGCCGCGCCTGGATGCCCGCCAGCCGCTCGGCGACCAGGGCAAACGCCTCATCCCAAGGGATTGGCTGCCATTCGCTGCCCACCCGCAACATGGGCTGGTGCAGACGGTCAGGATCATTCTGGATGTCCTGCAACGCCACGGCCTTCGGGCAGATATGGCCGCGACTGAAGCTGTCCAGTGCGTCGCCCTTGATCGAGGTGATCGCCAGGCTGCCGTCTTCGGCTTGGGTGGTTTCCAGGGTCAGGCCACAGATGGCTTCACACAGGTGGCAGGCACGGTGGTGGAGAGTCTTGGTCATGGCCAGTCTCTTTATTGGGCTTTGGCCTGACTATGGGCTGTGACCATGACAGGCGCCAGCATCGTTCGTCCTGTGAATCGATAGCCATCAGGCCAGGCCATGCGCAAACATGAGCAAATGTTACAGAACCTGTCATCAACCTCTGAAACCGACGCAGCCTGATCCAGGCCCGCCCCCGCGCATTGCAAAAGGTGATGGCGTCAGTGTACAAATGGCCCGCTGCTGTCAGGAAATCGTCTTCAAAAGCGCTCTCGCGCCCTTCTTGAACACCCCAAAAAACGTAGCCCTATTGGTAAGACGCGACATTTAATGTCAATATCGCGCCTTCCCCTATTTCGTCGCCCCGTGCGGCTTTCGCCGCAGGTCTCGCCCGTTGTCACAATAAACAAGGCTTTGAGTATCTGCGGTCTGTTGCAAAAAGGTAGTTAATGATGAGCGCAAGGCACTTTCTCTCCCTGATGGATTGCACGCCCGAAGAGCTGGTCAGCGTGATCCGTCGAGGCATTGAGCTTAAAGACCTGCGTAACCGCGGCGTACTGTTCGAGCCTTTGAAAAACCGCGTGCTCGGGATGATTTTCGAGAAATCGTCGACTCGCACCCGCCTGTCGTTCGAAGCCGGCATGATCCAGCTGGGTGGCCAGGCCATCTTCCTGTCGCCGCGTGACACCCAACTGGGCCGTGGCGAGCCGATCAGCGATTGCGCGATCGTCATGTCGCGCATGCTCGATGCGGTGATGATCCGTACCTTCGCCCACAGCACCCTGACCGAATTCGCCGCCAACTCGCGCGTGCCGGTGATCAACGGCCTGTCCGACGACCTGCACCCGTGCCAGTTGCTGGCCGACATGCAGACCTTCCTTGAGCACCGTGGCTCGATCCAGGGCAAGACCGTGGCCTGGATCGGTGACGGCAACAACATGTGCAACAGCTATATAGAAGCGGCGATTCAGTTCGACTTCCACCTGCGCATCGCCTGTCCGGAAGGCTTCGAACCGGCCGCCGAGTTCCTGGCCAAGGCCGATGGCCGTGTGCAGATCCTGCGCGATCCAAAGGATGCAGCGATCGGCGCCCACCTGGTCAGCACCGACGTCTGGACCTCCATGGGCCAGGAAGACGAAACCGCCAAGCGCCTGGCCCTGTTCGCGCCCTTCCAGGTGACCCGCGCCCTGCTCGACATGGCCGCGCCGGACGTGCTGTTCATGCACTGCCTGCCCGCCCACCGGGGTGAGGAAATCAGCCTCGACCTGCTCGATGACCCACGCTCCGTGGCCTGGGACCAGGCCGAGAACCGCCTGCACGCGCAAAAAGCCCTGCTCGAATTTCTCGTCGAACCGGCGTACCACCACGCATGAGCCAGCCATTACTGCTGAACTTGCGCAATCTGGCATGCGGTTACCAGGATCAACGGGTGGTGCAGAACCTCAATCTGCACCTCAACGCGGGCGATATCGGTTGCCTGCTGGGTTCTTCGGGCTGTGGCAAAACCACGACCTTGCGCGCGATTGCCGGTTTTGAGCCGGTGCATGAAGGCGAAATCAGCCTCGCGGGCGAAGTGATCTCCAGCGCCGGTTTTACCCTGGCACCGGAGAAACGTCGCATCGGCATGGTGTTCCAGGACTACGCGCTGTTCCCCCATCTCAGCGTGGCCGACAACATCGCCTTCGGCATTCGCAAACACCCGCAAAAAGACCGTGTGGTCGCTGAACTGCTGGAGCTGGTCAACCTCAAGAACCTGGGCAAGCGTTTCCCCCACGAACTGTCGGGCGGCCAGCAACAACGCGTCGCCCTCGCCCGCGCGCTGGCACCGGAGCCACAGCTGTTGCTGCTGGACGAACCGTTCTCCAACCTCGACGGCGAACTGCGGCGCAAGCTCAGCCACGAGGTACGCGACATCCTCAAGGCACGGGGCACCAGTGCGATCCTGGTCACCCATGACCAGGAAGAGGCATTCGCCGTGAGTGATCACGTCGGAGTATTCAAGGAGGGCCGCCTGGAGCAGTGGGATACCCCCTACAACCTCTATCACGAACCCCTGACGCCGTATGTCGCCAGCTTTATCGGCCAGGGTTATTTCATTCGTGGCCAGTTGAGTTCGCCCGAGTCCGTCCACACCGAACTCGGCGACCTGCGCGGAAACCGCGCCTACACCTGGCCTACGGGGGGTGCGGTGGACGTCTTGCTGCGCCCGGACGACATCGTCTACGCGCCGGACAGTGCCTTGAAAGCGCGGATCGTCGGCAAAACCTTCCTCGGCGCATCAACCCTGTACCGCCTGCAACTGCCGACCGGCGCGCAGCTGGAGTCGATTTTCCCCAGCCATGCCGACCATCAGGTGGGCGCCGAGGTGGGCATTCGCGTGGCCGCTGAGCATCTGGTGCTGTTCCAGGCCTCAGGCAGCGTCGCGGCGCAGGTTCCTCACGCCGAATCCGGCGTACGACGCTACAGCCCGGCTGGCTGAGTCAATGATCAACGTGTGGGAGGGGCAAGCCTCCTCCCACATTGGTTATCCAGGATACCGGGACTACGCCCGGCCAATTTCTGCGAATTTGGCCTGGGTATGTTCCGCCAGCACTGCGGCGGACAACTCCACTTCCAGTCCCCTTCTCCCCGCACTCACAAAAATTGTCGCAAACGGCTGTGCCGTTACATCGATAAATGTGCGCAGACGCTTCTTCTGCCCCAGTGGGCTGATGCCTCCCAGCAGGTAACCGGTGGAACGCTGCGCCGCTGCCGGATCAGCCATTTCGACTTTTTTCACACCCGCCGCGTGAGCCAGGGCCTTGAGGTCGAGACTTCCGACGACCGGCACCACAGCCACCAATAATTCGCCTTTTTCACTGCTGGCCAACAAGGTCTTGAACACCTGCGCCGGGTCGAGGCCCAATTTTTCTGCGGCCTCCAGGCCATAGGAGGCGGCCTTGGGATCGTGTTCATAACTGTGGATGCGATGTTCGGCGCGAACTTTTTTCAACAAATCCAATGCGGGGGTCATGACCTCTCCGAGCGTGGCAAACAGAGGACCAATTCTAGGCCAAGCCCGCATAAAACGCTCTAGTCCGCCCTCCCCGTCCACAATACTTAACGTGGCGAGCGTGATCATTCATCAAACCAATAGTTGGAAAGTGACCGACAGTTCACTTTCGACCTTTGACAGCCGTCATTCTTGTCTATATTTTTTCGTTTCCGAATACTGTAGGAATACACCTGCAGCGTTCCAGCAGTAAGCCGTGTCTTGGATGGGGATCCTCGTCACGGTGAAAATCGCGCAACCGTCCGTTGAGGCAGTGCGCCAGACAAGAACAACAATCGAGGTTTTCCATGACAACTGCTCTTCAACAGCCTTCACTTTCGAGCCAATGCATGGCCGAGTTCCTGGGGACTGCGCTTCTGATCTTCTTCGGTACAGGCTGCGTTGCTGCGCTCAAGGTCGCGGGTGCCAGCTTCGGGTTGTGGGAAATCAGCATCATCTGGGGGATCGGCGTCAGCATGGCGATCTACCTGAGCGCCGGTATTTCCGGGGCTCACCTCAATCCGGCGGTCAGTATCGCCCTGTGTATTTTTGCCGACTTCGACAAGCGCAAACTGCCGTTCTACATCCTGGCCCAAATCGCCGGAGCCTTCTGCTCGGCGGCGCTGGTGTACACGCTCTATAGCAATCTCTTTTTCGATTACGAACAAACCCACCATCTGGTACGCGGCACCCAGGCCAGCCTGGAATTGGCCTCGGTGTTCTCCACCTACCCCCATGCACTGCTGAGCACGGCGCAGGCCTTCCTGGTGGAAATGGTCATTACCGCGATCCTGATGGGCGTGATCATGGCCCTCACCGATGACAACAACGGCCTGCCGCGCGGCCCGCTGGCGCCACTGTTGATCGGCCTGCTGATTGCGGTCATCGGCAGTGCCATGGGCCCGCTGACCGGCTTTGCGATGAACCCGGCGCGGGATTTCGGGCCCAAGCTGATGACCTTTTTCGCTGGCTGGGGTGAAATGGCCTTTACTGGCGGCCGCGATATTCCTTACTTCCTGGTTCCGATTTTCGCGCCGATTGTCGGCGCATGCCTCGGTGCTGCGGCCTATCGTGGGCTGATTGCCCGCCACTTGCCGAGCGCCGCACCTGCTATAGCGGAAACAACTGACACGGCTGTCAACGGCAAGACTCGTATTTCCTGAAAGCGCCAGCCTGGTCCCCTGCCCTTCGCGGCCCCGGCTGATTTCTGACTTCCTTATTTCGTCCAAGGCAATAGACATGACCGATATCGAGAATAAGAACTACATCATTGCCCTTGATCAGGGCACCACCAGTTCCCGGGCAATCATCTTCGATCGCGACGCCAACGTGGTCTGCACCGCCCAACGTGAATTCACCCAGCACTACCCGCAAGCCGGCTGGGTCGAGCATGACCCGATGGAAATCTTCGCCACCCAGAGCGCGGTGATGGTCGAGGCCCTGGCACAAGCCGGCCTGCACCATGACCAGGTCGCCGCCATCGGTATCACCAACCAGCGTGAAACCACCGTGGTCTGGGACAAGATCACCGGCCGCCCGATCTACAACGCCATCGTCTGGCAGTGCCGCCGCAGCACCGAGATCTGCCAGCAGCTCAAGCGCGACGGCCACGAGCAATACATTAACGACACCACCGGCCTGGTCACCGACCCGTACTTCTCCGGCACCAAGCTCAAGTGGATCCTCGATAACGTCGAAGGCAGCCGCGAGCGTGCGCGCAACGGCGAGCTGCTGTTCGGCACCATCGACAGCTGGCTGATCTGGAAATTTACCGGCGGCAAAACCCACGTCACCGACTACACCAACGCCTCGCGCACCATGCTCTTCAACATCCACACCCTGGAGTGGGATGCGAAGATGCTGGAGATCCTCGACGTTCCGCGGGAAATGCTGCCGGAAGTGAAGTCTTCCTCCGAGATCTACGGCCGCACCAAAAGCGGCATCGCCATCGGCGGTATCGCCGGTGACCAGCAAGCGGCACTGTTCGGCCAGATGTGCGTGGAGGCCGGCCAGGCCAAGAACACCTACGGCACCGGCTGCTTCCTGCTGATGAATACCGGCGACAAAGCGGTCAAGTCCAAGCACGGCATGCTCACCACTATCGCCTGCGGTCCCCGTGGCGAAGTGGCCTATGCGCTGGAAGGCGCGGTGTTCAACGGTGGCTCCACCGTGCAATGGCTGCGTGACGAGCTGAAAATCATCGCCGATGCCACCGACACCGAATACTTCGCCGGCAAGGTCAAGGACAGCAACGGCGTGTACCTGGTCCCGGCCTTCACCGGCCTGGGTGCCCCCTACTGGGACCCGTATGCCCGTGGCGCACTGTTTGGCCTGACCCGCGGCGTACGCGTGGATCACATTATTCGTGCCGCTCTGGAATCGATTGCCTACCAGACCCGCGACGTACTCGACGCCATGCAACAGGACTCGGGCGAACGCCTCAAGGCCCTGCGTGTGGACGGCGGTGCGGTGGCCAACAACTTCCTGATGCAATTCCAGGCCGATATCCTCGGCACCCAGGTCGAGCGCCCGCAAATGCGCGAAACCACTGCACTCGGCGCCGCCTACCTGGCAGGCCTGGCCTGCGGCTTCTGGGGCAGCCTCGACGAGCTGCGCGGCAAGGCCGTGATCGAGCGCGAATTCGAACCGCAGCTGGAAGAAGCCGCCAAGGAGAAACTCTACGCCGGCTGGCAAAAAGCGGTGAGCCGCACCCGCGACTGGGAACCCCACGAAGGCGCCGAATAAGCCATGCGCCGGCCCCATATCGGGTTGTAACTGGCAGGGAGCAGATTCCTGCGTCATCATGGGCCACTTTTGTATGGCAGCCCAAAGGACGCCCCATGAATCTGCCTCCCCGCCAGCAGCAAATCCTCGAACTGGTCCGCGAACGCGGCTACGTCAGTATCGAGGAAATGGCGCAGCTATTCGTTGTCACCCCGCAAACCATCCGCCGCGACATCAACCAGCTGGCGGACGCCAATCTGCTGCGCCGCTACCACGGCGGCGCGGCCTATGACTCCAGCGTCGAGAACACCGCGTACGCCATGCGGGCCGACCAGATGCGCGATGAGAAACAACGCATCGGCGAAGCCATCGCGGCACAAATCCCCGATCACGCCTCGCTGTTCATCAATATCGGCACCACCACGGAATCCATTGCCCGTGCGCTGCTCAACCACAGCCACCTGAAAATCATCACCAACAACCTCAACGTCGCCACCATGCTCAGCGCCAAGGACGACTTCGATGTGTTGCTGACGGGCGGTAACGTGCGCCGTGACGGCGGCGTGGTGGGCCAGGCCAGTGTCGACTTTATCAACCAGTTCAAGGTCGACTTCGCGCTGGTGGGTATCAGCGGTATCGACGAGGACGGCAGCCTGCTGGACTTCGACTACCAGGAAGTCCGGGTTTCCCAGGCGATCATCGCCAATGCACGCCAGGTGATCCTGGCGGCGGACTCCAGCAAATTCGGGCGCAATGCCATGATTCGACTGGGGCCGATCAGCCTGGTGGACTGCCTGGTGACGGATCAGGAGCCGGTGCCAGCCTTGGTGCAGTTGTTGAACCAGCACAAGGTTCGCCTGGAAGTCGTATAGCGTCTGCACTGAAGCCATCGGGGCAAGCCCCCGATGGCGATTTATCCAGCGCCTTTTTCTCGAGCCTTGCCCAGGCTTATGTTCACAAATTTTCCTTTTCCCGCCCTTCGATGAGTTTTTTCAATCGAAGTCGGCTGGCTGTGCCCACGTTTATCAGCTACCATTTTCGCAAATGAACATTAATGTTCGAATTCCAATACGAAAAAGCTCCCGAGGCCAGTCGATGAACCCTTCTACCTTGCCTGCTCCACCGCTTGCCGAAGTCTATGACGTTGCCGTAATCGGTGGCGGGATCAACGGCGTCGGCATTGCAGCAGACGCAGCCGGTCGCGGTTTGTCGGTATTCCTTTGCGAAAAGGACGACCTGGCCAGCCACACCTCCTCCGCCAGCAGCAAACTGATCCACGGCGGCCTGCGCTACCTCGAACATTACGAATTCCGCCTGGTACGCGAAGCCCTGGCTGAACGTGAAGTGCTGCTGGCCAAGGCCCCGCACATCGTCAAGCAGATGCGCTTCGTCCTGCCACACCGCCCCCACCTGCGCCCGGCGTGGATGATCCGTGCCGGCCTGTTCCTCTATGACCACCTGGGCAAGCGCGAGAAACTCGCCGGCTCCAAGAGCCTCAAGTTCGGCCCTGACAGCCCGCTGAAAAGCGAAATCACCAAAGGCTTCGAATACTCCGACTGCTGGGTCGACGACGCCCGCCTGGTCGTCCTCAACGCCATGGCGGCCCGTGAAAAGGGTGCGCATATCCATACCCAGACCCGCTGTATCAGTGCCCATCGCAGCAATGGCATGTGGGACATGAACATGGAACGCGCCGATGGCAGCCTGTTCTCGATCCGTGCCCGCGCCCTGGTGAACGCCGCAGGCCCGTGGGTCGCCAAGTTCATCAAGGACGACCTGAAGCTGGACTCGCCCTACGGTATCCGCCTGATCCAGGGCAGCCACCTGATCGTGCCGAAACTGTATGAAGGCGCCCACGCGCACATCCTGCAGAACGAAGACCAGCGCATCGTCTTCACCATTCCGTACCTGAACCACCTGACCATCATCGGCACCACCGACCGCGAATACACCGGCGACCCGGCGAAAGTGGCGATCACCGAAGGTGAAACCGACTACATGCTCAAGGTGGTCAACGCGCACTTCAAGAAACAGCTGAGCCGCGACGACATCGTCCACACCTACTCGGGTGTGCGCCCACTGTGCAACGACGAGTCGGACAACCCGTCGGCCATCACCCGTGACTACACCCTGTCGCTGTCCGGTGGTACGGGCGAGGCGCCGATCCTGTCGGTGTTCGGCGGCAAGCTGACCACCTACCGCAAGCTCGCCGAATCGGCGATGGCGCAACTGGCCCCGTACTTCACGCAGATGCGTCCCAGCTGGACCGCCACCGCCAGCCTGCCCGGCGGCGAGGACATGACCACGCCGCAAGCCCTGGCCGAGGCCATTGGCAGCAAGTTCGACTGGTTGCCGAGCGAAATCGCGCGCCGCTGGTCCACCACCTATGGCAGCCGCACCTGGCGCCTGCTCGAAGGCGTGCAGTCGCTGGCTGACCTGGGTGAACATTTGGGAGGCGGCCTGTACACCCGCGAGGTCGATTACCTGTGTGCCGAGGAATGGGTAACCCAGCCCCAGGACGTGCTCTGGCGCCGGACCAAACTCGGCCTGTTCACCACCCCACAGGAACAGGACAACGTGCAACGCTACCTGTCCAAGGTTGAGCAGACCCGCAGCAAGATCGAAGCGGCCTGACAGGCCCGTCGTACAAAAGCCCCTGCGCCGTAAGGCCCGGGGGCTTTTTTATAGCGCCAGGCATTCGGTTTTCCGAACGCCACACGTAATCCTATTCGGTTTACCGGATCCAACGGTTACATATTTGTCGTCATACAAAATTAATCCTCATTAAAATCAACTTGTTAAGCTTTTATTTCCGGTCTGGCACGACTCATGCTCTACACTCCTAGACGATTGCCTGGGACGCTTCAGGAGCCGTTACGGGCATTCGCTGTACAAGAGAGCCGTCTAGCCGGCTTCATAAAAAAAACAAATGTCGAGGAAGTATTGATGCGCATCGTTCCCCATATCCTGGGCGCAGCTATCGCTGCTGCTCTGATCAGCACTCCAGTTTTTGCCGCCGAACTCACCGGCACACTGAAGAAAATCAACGACTCCGGCACCATCACCCTCGGGCACCGCGACAGCTCCATTCCGTTTTCCTACATTGCGGATGGTTCGGGCAAACCTGTGGGCTACTCCCACGACATTCAGCTGGCCATCGTCGAAGCCCTGAAAAAAGACCTGAACAAACCCGACCTGCAGGCCAAGTACAACCTGGTCACCTCGCAGACCCGTATTCCGCTGGTTCAGAATGGCACCGTCGACATCGAGTGCGGTTCCACCACCAACAACGCCGAACGCGCCCAGCAAGTCGCCTTCACCACCAACATCTTCGAAATCGGCACTCGCCTGCTGGTCAAGAAAGACAAGGAAGGCAAGCCTAGCTACGCCGACTTCGCCGACCTGAAAGGCAAGAACGTCGTGACCACCGCCGGCACCACGTCCGAGCGCATCATCAAGGCGATGAACGCTGACAAGCAGATGGGCATGAACGTCATCTCCGCCAAAGACCATGGCGAGTCCTTCCAGATGCTGGAAAGCGGCCGTGCCGTAGCCTTCATGATGGACGACGCCCTGCTGGCCGGTGAAGAAGCCAAGGCCAAGAAGCCGGATGACTGGGTCATCACCGGTACTCCACAGTCCTTCGAAGCCTACGCGTGCATGGTTCGCAAAGAAGACCCTGCCTTCAAGAAAGCGGTGGATGACGCCATCGTTGGCCTGTACAAGTCCGGCGAAATCAACAAGATCTACGCCAAGTGGTTCGAAAGCCCGATCCCACCAAAAAACCTGAACCTGAACTTCCCAATGAGCGACAAGGTTAAGGAACTGATCAAGAACCCGACCGACAAGCCGGCGCCTGAAGTAAAAATCTGATTCCTGACTAACCTTATCGCCTGAGGGAGCCACGCTCCCTCAGGCGTCTGTTACTACCTGCTGGCTATACTTTGGAACACTCGACCGGGCGGTTTTCGAGCCGATCGCGTGTGCCTGGCGTTCATCGCCAGGCGGGAATGGACTTTCCCCAAGCGGGTGCTTGTACATCGATCGATCTCGAGGGGAGACCCTAATGAATTACAACTGGGACTGGGGCGTGTTCTTCAAGTCCACCGGCGTGGGCAGCGAGACTTATCTCGACTGGTACATCGCCGGCCTGGGCTGGACCATCGCCATCGCTGTCGTGGCATGGATTATCGCCTTGCTGCTGGGCTCCATTCTGGGGGTCATGCGCACCGTGCCAAACCGCCTCGTATCGGGCATCGCGACCTGCTACGTGGAACTGTTTCGTAACGTGCCGCTGCTGGTGCAGCTGTTCATCTGGTACTTCCTGATACCCGACCTGCTGCCGCAGAACCTGCAGGACTGGTACAAACAGGACCTCAACCCGACCACCTCGGCCTACCTGAGCGTTGTCGTGTGCCTGGGCCTGTTCACCGCTGCCCGTGTGTGCGAGCAAGTGCGTACCGGTATCCAGGCGCTGCCACGTGGCCAAGAGGCCGCTGCACGTGCCATGGGCTTCAAGTTGCCGCAGATCTACTGGAACGTGCTGCTGCCCCAGGCCTACCGGATCATCATTCCGCCGCTTACCTCGGAATTCCTCAACGTCTTCAAGAACTCCTCCGTGGCGTCCTTGATCGGCCTGATGGAACTGCTGGCGCAAACCAAACAGACCGCCGAGTTCTCGGCCAACCTGTTTGAAGCCTTCACCCTGGCCACGCTGATCTACTTCACCCTGAACATGAGCCTGATGCTGCTGATGCGCGTGGTCGAGAAGAAAGTCGCCGTGCCCGGCCTGATCTCCGTGGGGGGTAAATAATGGAACTCGATTTCAGCGGCATCATCCCCGCCATCCCGGGCCTGTGGAACGGCATGGTCATGACCTTGAAGCTGATGGTCATGGGCGTGATCGGCGGTATCGCGCTGGGTACGATCCTCGCACTGATGCGCCTGTCGTCCAGCAAACTGCTGTCCCGGGTGGCCGGCGCCTATGTGAACTACTTCCGCTCGATCCCGCTGCTGCTGGTGATCACCTGGTTCTACCTGGCGGTGCCGTTCGTGTTGCGCTGGATCACCGGCGAAGACACCCCGATCGGCGCGTTCACCTCCTGCGTCGTGGCGTTCATGATGTTCGAAGCCGCGTACTTCTGCGAGATCGTGCGGGCCGGCGTGCAGTCGATCCCCAAGGGCCAGATGGCGGCGGCACAGGCAATGGGCATGACCTATGGCCAGACCATGCGCCTGATCATCCTGCCCCAGGCGTTCCGCAAGATGACCCCGTTGCTGCTGCAGCAGTCGATCATCCTGTTCCAGGACACCTCGCTGGTCTACACCGTGGGCCTGGTGGACTTCCTCAACTCCGCCCGCTCCAACGGCGACATCATCGGGCGCTCCAATGAGTTCCTGATCTTCGCCGGTGTCGTCTACTTCATCATCAGCTTTTCCGCCTCGCTGCTGGTCAAGCGTCTGCAAAAAAGGTTTGCCGTATGATCTCGATCAAGAACATCAACAAGTGGTATGGCGACTTCCAGGTGCTGACCGATTGCAGCACCGAGGTTAAAAAAGGCGAAGTGATCGTGGTGTGCGGGCCATCGGGCTCGGGCAAGTCCACCCTGATCAAGTGCGTCAACGCGCTGGAACCGTTCCAGAAAGGCGACGTGATCGTCGACGGCACCTCCATCGCCGACCCGAAGACCAACCTGCCGCAACTGCGTTCGCGCGTGGGCATGGTGTTCCAGCACTTCGAGCTGTTCCCGCACCTGACCATCACCGAAAACCTGACCATCGCACAGATCAAGGTGCTCGGCCGCAGCAAGGAAGAAGCCACCAAGAAAGGCCTGCAACTGCTTGAGCGCGTCGGCCTGTCGGCGCACGCCCATAAGCACCCTGGCCAGCTCTCCGGTGGCCAGCAGCAACGTGTGGCGATCGCCCGCGCCCTGGCCATGGACCCGATCGTCATGCTGTTCGACGAACCGACCTCGGCCCTCGACCCGGAAATGGTCAACGAAGTACTGGACGTGATGGTGCAACTGGCCCAGGAAGGCATGACCATGATGTGCGTCACCCACGAAATGGGCTTTGCCCGCAAAGTGGCCGACCGCGTGATCTTCATGGACGCCGGCAAGATCATCGAAGACTGCCCGAAGGAAGAGTTCTTCGGCGACATCAGCGCCCGCTCCGAGCGCGCGCAGCACTTCCTTGAGAAAATCCTGCAGCACTAAGTACCACCCAGCTGTGGTGAAGGGGCCACCCCCTTCGCCACAACTGGTTGACCCAAGGCATCTGTGATGAAATGCGACCCCAACCTCTATCGCGCCGCACCGCCATCACTTGCCGTGAAACCTCGTCTGATTCGCCAACTGTTCCTGCCGCCGTTGATCATCGCCCTGATGATCGGCCTGGGTTATATCGGCTTCTGGATCAGTGAGTACTACGGCATCCGCACCCTCAGCGACAACGGCGAACGCCAGCTGGAGCTGCATGCCCGCACCGTCGAAAGTGAAATCAGCAAATACACCTACCTGCCCAGCCTGCTGGAGCTGGAGTCGAGCGTCTCCAAGCTGCTGGCCGAGCCGAACCAGGAAACCCGCAAGACGGTCAACGACTACCTCGAAGGCCTGAACCGACGCAGTCGCAGTCGGGCCATCTACGTGATGGACACCACCGGCCGCGTGCTGGCCACCAGTAACTGGCGCGATGCCGACAGTTACCAGGGTGAAGACCTGTCCTTTCGCGCCTATTTCCAGAATGCCGTGCGCGGCCAGCCCGGGCGTTTCTACGGCATCGGCAGCACCAACGGCGAACCCGGCTACTACCTGGCCCATGGCCTGGAGGAACACGGCAAGATCATCGGCGTGGCGGTGGTAAAAGTGCGCCTCGAAGCCCTGGAAGAGCGCTGGCAACGCGCGCGCCTCGAAGCCTTTGTGAGCGACGAGAACGGCATCATCATTCTCTCCAGCGACCCGGCTCGACGCCTCAAGGCGGTGCGACCGCTGAGCGACGAGACCAAGGATCGCCTGGCCCACAGCCTGCAATATTACTGGGCCACGCTCAACGAACTGGAACCCCTGGCCCGTGAGCGCTTGAATGAACGCAGCGAGAAGCTGACCTTCCCGGCCAATACTGAAGTGGTCAACGACGAGCACGAAGTCAGCTACCTGGCGCAAACCCGTACACTCAATGACACACCGTGGAATTTCACCCTGCTCACCCCGCTCAACGACCTGCGCCGCGCGGCGATCAACCAGGGCATCCTGGTGGCTGTCGCGTTTGGCCTCGTCGCGTTTTTGCTGATTGCCTGGAACGAGCGGCGCAAAGTCATCGCCACCCGCCTCGCTGCGCGGGAAGCCTTGCAGGAAGCCAACAGCCAGCTGGAACGGCGGATCGCCGAACGCACCGCCGACCTGCGCGCCAGCAACGAGCGGCTCAAGGGCCAGATCCGCGAACGGCGCCAGGCCGAGGAAACCCTGCGCCGCGCCCAGGATGAACTGGTACAGGCCGGCAAGCTTGCGGCCATCGGCCAGATGTCCACCAGCATCGCCCATGAACTGAACCAGCCGTTGGCTGCGTTGCGCACCTTGTCCGGCAACACCGTGCGCTTCCTCGAACGCGGCGCGCTGGACACCGCCAGCGCCAACCTCAAGACCATCAACGAGCTGATCGACCGCATGGGCCGCATCACCGCCAGCCTGCGCTCCTTTGCCCGACGCGGCGATGACCAGGGCGAAGCCAGCCTGGCCAAGGCCGTGGACGCCGCGTTCCAGGTCCTCGGCCCACGCCTGGACAGCCTGCCGCTGAGCCTGCACCGCAACTTTGCCCCGGCCCAATTGCAGATCGACCAGACGCGCCTGGAACAGATCCTGGTCAACCTGATCGGCAACGCCCTCGACGCCATGCAGGCACAACCGGCTCCCGAGTTGTGGCTGGAAGGCAGCGCCGCCGAGGGCAAATACCGCCTGCTGGTGCGCGACAACGGCCACGGCATCGACGCCGAGGCGCGCAAGCATCTGTTCGAACCCTTCTTTACCACCAAACCCGGCGAGCAAGGCCTGGGCCTGGGCCTGACCCTCTCCGCCAGCCTCGCGGCGGCCACCGGCGGCACCCTCGCCGTGGAGCACCCGGCCGGCGGTGGCACTGCCTTTGTCCTGAGCCTGCCGCTGGTGGGCGCTCAACAAGCTGAGTCGACATGAATATTGATCCTCAAGACCTCACCGTGCTGATCGTTGAAGACGACCCCCATGTGCTGCTCGGCTGCCAACAGGCCCTGGCGCTGGAAGATATCCCCAGCGTGGGCGTGGGCAGTGCCGAAGAAGCGTTGAAACGCATCGGCGAGAACTTCGCCGGCATTGTGATCAGCGACATTCGCCTGCCGGGCATCGACGGCCTGGAACTGCTCACCCGTCTCAAGGCCCTGGATAAAAGCCTGCCGGTGGTGCTGATCACCGGGCATGGCGACATCTCCATGGCCGTCGGCGCCATGCGCAATGGCGCCTACGACTTCATGGAGAAACCCTTCTCCCCCGAGCGCCTGGTCGACGTCGCCCGCCGCGCCCTGGAACAACGCGGGCTGGCGCGGGAAGTCTGGTCGCTGCGCCGCCAGTTGGCTGAGCGGGATTCGCTGGAAGGCCGCATCATCGGTCGCTCGCCGGCCATGCAGAACCTGCGCGAGCTGATCGCCAACGTCGCCGACACCTCGGCCAACGTGCTGATCGAAGGCGAGACCGGTACCGGCAAGGAGCTGGTCGCGCGTTGCCTGCATGATTTCAGCCGCCGGCACGCCCACCAGTTCGTCGCCCTCAACTGCGGCGGCCTGCCGGAGAACCTGTTCGAAAGCGAGATTTTCGGCCACGAAGCCAACGCCTTTACCGGCGCAGGCAAGCGCCGTATCGGCAAGATCGAACACGCCCATGAAGGCACGCTGTTCCTCGATGAAGTGGAAAGCATGCCGATCAACCTGCAGATCAAATTGCTGCGAGTGCTGCAGGAGCGCACCCTGGAACGCCTGGGCTCGAACCAGAGCGTGGCCGTGGATTGCCGGGTGATCGCCGCCACCAAGTCCGACCTCGACGAACTGAGCCGCGCCAGCCAGTTCCGCAGCGACCTGTACTACCGCCTCAACGTGGTGACTCTGGAACTGCCGCCCCTGCGCGAGCGCCGCGAAGACATCCTGCAGCTGTTCGAACACTTCCTGCAGCAGTCGTCGCTGCGTTTTGACCGCACCGCGCCGGAACTGGACAACCAGACCCTGTCCAGCCTGATGAGCCACGACTGGCCCGGTAACGTACGCGAACTGCGCAACGTCGCCGAACGCTTCGCCCTCGGCCTGCCCGCTTTCAAGAAAAGTGGTGCCAGCAGCGGCAGCCAAGGCCTGGCGTTCACCGAAGCGGTGGAAGCCTTTGAACGCAACCTGCTCAGCGATGCCCTGCAACGCAGCGGCGGCAACCTGACCCAGGCCAGCCAGGAACTGGGCATGGCCAAGACCACCTTGTTCGACAAGGTCAAGAAATACGGGTTGAGCCACTGATGGATCTTTTTTTGAAAGCCGCCCTGGGTGCGGCGGTGGTGCTGATCCTGGCGGCGCTGGCCAAGACCAAAAACTACTACATCGCCGGGCTGGTGCCGCTGTTTCCGACCTTTGCGTTGATCGCCCACTACATCGTCGGCAAGGGCCGCGCGCTGGACGATTTGAAGACCACGATCCTGTTCGGGATGTGGTCGATCATTCCCTACTTCGTGTATTTGGCGACGTTGTATGTGATGGTAGATCGGATGCGGCTGGAGGCCTCTTTAGCCGTAGCAGCGGTAGCGTGGCTGATGGCCGCGACGATCCTGGTGAGTATCTGGGTACGCATCCATGCCTGACCCGACTCGGTCAAACAATGTGGGAGGGGACTTGCCCCCTCCCACACTTTTAATCGAGGCGTGTCAGCGGACTATTTTGTCGACCTGGATGCCCAGCTTCTTCAACCGATACCAGAAGCTTCTCTCGGAAATCCCGATCTTCGCCGCCGCCGCAGCCTGCACGCCGTTGCTCTCCTGCAAGGCGGCCAGGATGTAGGCCTTCTCCACCTCCGCCAGCGCCGCATCCAGGTCCTGGGGAATCCCCGGCCCGTCGCTGAGGATCGCGGCCACGTCGCCTTCGCTGGGTTTGGAAGCAAACAGATAGCCCGGCAAATCAATGTCTTCGATCACGGGCGTGGCTGCCACGATGGTCGCGCGCTCCACACAGTTTTGCAGCTCACGGATATTGCCCGGCCAGTGATACGCGGCCATGGCCTGCAATGCCTCAGGGCTGAAGCCGGTAATCCGCTTGCCGGCCGTGGCGCTGAGGGTCCGGGCAAAGTGACGGGCCAGGGGCGCGATGTCTTCCACGCGTTCACGCAGGGCCGGCAGCGGGATCGGGAACACATTGAGGCGGTAATACAAGTCTTCGCGAAACTCCTTGTTGGCCACCGCCTCCAGCAGGTTCTTGTTGGTGGCGGCGATCACCCGCACATCCACCTTGCGCTCGCGGGGGTCGCCCACCGGCTCGATCACCCGCTCCTGCAAGGCGCGCAGGATCTTGGCCTGCAGTGCCAGGGGCATATCGCCCACTTCATCGAGAAACAGCGTGCCCTTGTCGGCCTGCTGGAAGCGCCCGACCCGGTCAGACACGGCGCCGGTAAACGCGCCCTTGCGATGACCGAACATTTCGCTTTCCAGCAGCCCTTCGGGGATCGCCGCGCAGTTGACCGCCACAAACGGCTTGTCGGCACGGCTGCCGTGCTTGTGGATGGCGCGGGCGACCATTTCCTTGCCGGTGCCGCTTTCGCCGGTCAGCAGGATGGTGGTACTGCTGTCGCGCACCGAATCCACCGCCTGCAGCACTTTGCGAAACGCCGGGCTGTCGCCCACCAGGCTGTCGAACTGCGCCTGCTCATCCAGCTCGGCGCGCAGGCGCGCGTTGTCGCGCATGATGTCGCGAAACTGCAGGGCCTTGGCCACGGTGATGTCCAGCTCGTCGATATCGAACGGTTTGGCAATGTAGTCGTAGGCACCGTTGCGCATCGACTGCACGGCGTTTTTCACCGTGCTGTAGGCGGTCATCACGATCACCGGCACGTGGGGATAACGCACCTTGATCTCGGCCAGCAAGGCCGGCCCGTCCATGCCCGGCATGCGCCAATCACTGATCACCAGGTCGATGTCTTCCTGTTCCAGCACCTTGAGCGCATGCAGGCCGTTGCCCGCAATGAACACCTGCACGCTGTTCTGGCCCAGGGCCGACGCCAGCAGGTCGCAGAGCTTGGGTTCGTCGTCGACTACCAGAATGTTATGCGTCATGACTGTCCTCGTCGTCTTCGCCTGTCGCTGGAATGTACAGGCTGAAGGTGGCGCCGGCATCGTTTTCGCTGGCACATTCGATGCTGCCGTCGTGACTTTCCATGATCGAATAGACTTTGGCCAGGCCCAGGCCCGTGCCCGAGGCCTTGGTGGTGACGAATGGCGTAAAGATGCGCTCGATCATCTCCGGTGCGATGCCCTGGCCGGTGTCGGCGATGGCGATGACGGTGTTGTCGCCCTCGCTGCGGATGCCCAGGGTCAGGCGCCCGCCTTCAGGCATGGCATCGATGGCGTTGAGAATCAGGTTGAGGCAGGCCTGCTTGAGTTGCTTGGCATCGGCGTAGATCGTCGCCCCCGGCGCCTGGTCGTCGATCTGCGCGTCGATGTTATGGCTGGCCAGTTCCGGCGCGCAGAAGCCCAGGATCTCCTCCACCAGCGGACGGGCCGGCTGCAGCACGCGCAACGGTGGGTTGGGTTTGGCAAAGTCGAGGAACTCGGTGATCAAGTCATTGATGCGGCTGACTTCGCTGATCACATATTCCAGGTGACGCTTGTCGGCGTCCGGCAAGTCTGCGCGGCGGTGCAACAACTGGGTGGCCGTCTTGATGATGCCCAACGGGTTACGGATCTCATGGGCCAGGCCCATGGCGACTTCGCCCAGGGCATGCAGGCGATCACGCCGGCGCAGTTGGGCTTCGAGGTGGTGCAGCTCGCCCAGGCGCTCGGTCATATGGTTGAAGGTGCTGCTCAATTGCGCCAGTTCGTCGCCGCCACTGACCAGCACGCGGTGCGTGTAGTTGCCTGAGATCACCGCACCCACACCTTCGGACAAGTCCCGCAACGGCTTGGTCAGGCGCCGTGACACCAGCACCCCCGCCGCCAGGGACAGCGCCGAGCTGAGCAGGAAAATCAGCACGAACAGATTGCTCTGGTTCACCAGCCCCACCAGGCTGGTATGGCGCAGCAGGCCGCTGAAAATCACGCCTTGAAGGTCACCGGCGTCGTTGAAAATCGGCCAGTACAACCCGCTGTAGCTGTTGGTGAACTGCTCGCTGGGCTGCTTGGTACTGCGCATCGCGGTCTCGACACTTTTCGGAATGCGCGAAGGGTGATCCACGAAGCGCTGGGTCGAAAATATCTCCGAGAACCCCTCGGGGTTGGCCAGGTACAGGCGCAGGTCGAGAGAATGCACATCGGCCACGCTGGTGAGAAAGCTGCTGTCCAGGTAGGTCGCCACCAACAGGCGGTAGTCGACGCCGTCCTGGCTGGTTTCGAAGGTCGAGACCACAATCCCGGTACTCACCCCCGCCACTTGCACGGTCTGCAGCACCGCGTTGCTGGTCAGGCTGATCTGTTTGACGATGTCATCGGAGGCCGTGCTGAACACCACTTTTTGATCGCTGGTGCGGATCAGCGCCACCACGTCGATGTCGGTGGCATCGGCGATGTCCGCGGTCAGCCGGTCATGCTTGGCCGCCTGCCGGCTCGAGGGCGGGCTGGTGTAGCGCAGGAACAGCTTAGCCATGCGCGCGTTGTCGTGAAGGATGTCGCCGATCTCGTCCTTGACGATCTTGGTCGATTCCTGCAGCCAGATGCGCACGTTGCTGTCAAAAATCTGCGACAGCGTGGTCGCCGCCAGCTCCGCCGCGATCATGGTGGGAATCACGCTGACCAGCCAGAACGCCAGCACCAGCTTGCGCTGGACGCTCCAGCGCGAAATGGCAAAGGGGCGGGCTTTCTGGCGGGTCTTGGTGATCATCAGGTTTCGCTTATCGCAGCAGCCATGGCAGGGTCGGAACGATCCGGTCGAATAAACAGTTTTACAAGCGTGAGCAGGCCGTTGACCAGCCGGTTGCGGTGGCGAAAAAACACACTGTTGCCCTGGAACTCGCAACCCAGGCGCAGCTTACTGGCATAGCCGGCCTGGCCGCACTCATACACCGCAATATTGTGTTGAATACAGTAGTCGACGTTGGTCAGCCAACTGCGGAAGTACAGGTTGTAGTCACGGGTGAACGCAACGTCATGGGCGAAAAACTTGTCCACCAGCCGGTGCTCGTCCAGCAGCAGCAGGTTGAACGCCACCAACTGCTCGTCGACCCAGTAAAGAACACAGACGGCGCGATCGCCAAGACGTTCCAGCACGCCGGTGAAATAGCCGGCAGGCAGGCGTTCGAACTGCAACTCGGCGCGCGTCAGCGTGGCTTCATACAGGCCCATGATCTCGGGCAGCACGTCGTCGATATTACTGCGCCACTCCACCCGTGGTCCCGGCGCACGCAGCTTGCGGCGCAAGTCCTTGCGGGTGGATTTGCCCAGCGAAACGAGGTAGGCGTCCACCGAGCCGTACGGCAGCGGCAACACACCGGTGGGCAAGCCCGGCATGCGTTGAAAACCCGCCACCCGGCAACTGTCGAGCCAATGGGGATCCTGGCTGGGTGCATCCTTGACCGCCAGCAGGCCGATACCGAAATCATCGGCATCCTGGCGCGCGGCCTCCAGCAAGTGTTTGAGCAACAACGGGCGACGCGACTCGGGCACGCCACTGGCCACCCCGGCGTCGCAACGCTCGGCCACCGGGGAGCCAATGGCATACAGGCCCAATTGCAAAACACCCGGCCACAGCCGCTCCACACGTTCGGCCAAACGCTTGCCAGCGCCCGACACCGTGGTGTCGAGGCGATAATGGGTGATGAACGCGGCGGCCACGGCCACCAGCGTTCCGTTGTCATAAACCGCCAGGTAGCGCCATTGGAAGTCATCGATGGCGGCATTTTCCACGGCGACGTAATAGTCCCAGTCTTCCAGGGCACCGGGAAAACAGTCGTTCCAGGCGCTACGCTGGAGGGCCCGGATGGTCGGGAAGGCTTGGGTGGTGATCACATCGTTTCCCTTGTTATGGCTGGCGAGCTTGCTGTGGTGAGCGGCTCATTGTGGTGAGCTGGCTTGCTGTGGTGAGCGGGCTTGCCCCGCGCTGGGCTGCGAAGCAGCCCCAAACCCAGGCACCTCAGTTCTAACTGGACGCATGCAGTGTCAGTGATGGGGCGGCTTCGCCGCCCGGCGCGGGGCAAGCCCGCTCACCACCCAGTAAGCCGGCGTCCACAAACGCGGTGTGCTGCTCGACAAAGCCGGCACTCAACTCGATCACCCGGCGGTATTGCAGGTCGACGGTGATCATGTGGTAGCAGTTGTCCAGCAGGATCTTGGTCACCGGGCCGCCCAGGTGACGCTCCACGTAATCGGCGTTCCAGCGGCTGGTGATGTCGTCCTCGAGGGAGTGCAGCACCAGGGCCGGCACCTTGACCTTGGGCATGCGTTTCCTGACCACGGCGTTCATGCGGTGCAATTCGCGCACCGTGATGCCTTCCATGGTCAGCAAACCTGCTTCGCTGCTCTGCCCTTCCTTCATCTGCCGCTCGACGATTGCCCGCAGGCGTTCGTTCTTGATGCCGTAGGGCGGCTTCTCTTCGAAGCGGCATATATGCACGCCGAACGGAATTTTCATCAGCAACGGCGTGAGGAATGCCAGCTTGTTGATGCTCCAGCCGTCGTACTTGAGGGTGGTGGAATACATCAACAGCCCGGCAACTTGCCCAGGGTGCTCGGCGGCCACGTACATCGACATCACCGCGCCCATGGACAAGCCACCGACAAACACCTGCTCGTGGCGTTGCCTGACCTGCACGAAGGTCTTGCGCACGCCCTCGTACCAGTCCAGCCAGCCGGTGGCCTGCAGGTCGCTGTTGTCACCGCAGTGCCCGGCCAGGGTGGGCACGTACACCGTGCAGTTACCCGCCTTGGCCAGGCCCTTGGCGACCTGGCGCAATTCCGTCGGAGTGCCGGTCAGGCCGTGGATCAACAGGATCCCGACCGGACCTTCACCGAGAACGAAACCGGCGCTGCCTTCACCGAGGTCGATCCCGGCGGCGCTCACCGTTGGGTCGCCCGTACCAGCAGTTGCTCGAGCAGCTTCAGGCCCAGTTCGATTTCCGGGTAGCTGATTTCCAGGGACGGTGCCAGGGTGATCACGTTTTTGTAGTAGCCGCCCACGTCGAGGATCAGGCCGAGTTTGCGGCCATCGACGACCATGTCGCCTTTCATGCCTTCTTCGACCATGTAGTCCAGGGTCGCCTTGTCCGGCGTGAAGCCGTCCGGGCCGCAGATTTCGCAGCGCAGGGCCAGGCCCAGGCCATCGACGTCGCCGATGATCGGGAAACGTTTCTGCAGGTCCTGCAGGCCTTCAAGGAAAAATTTGCCCTTGGCCATGACCATTGCGCCGTAGTCGACTTCGTTGGTCATCTTGAACATTTCCAGGCCCACCGCCGTGCCCAATGGGTTGGAGGCGAACGTGGAGTGGGTCGAACCTGGCGGGAAGATCTTCGGGTTGATCAACTCTTCACGGGCCCAGATGCCGCCCAGTGGGTTGAGGCCGTTGGTCAGCGCCTTGCCGAAGACGATCACGTCCGGCTGGACGTCGAAGTGCTCGATGGACCAGAGTTTGCCGGTGCGGTAGAAGCCCATCTGGATTTCGTCGGACACCATCAGGATGCCGTGCTGGTCCAGTACCTGCTTGAGTTCGCGATAGAAGTTCATCGGCGGGATCACGTAGCCGCCGGTGCCCTGGATCGGCTCGACGTAGAACGCAGCGTATTCACTCTGGCCGACTTTCGGGTCCCACACGCCGTTGTATTCGGTCTCGAACAGGCGCGCGAATTGCTGCACGCAGTGGCTGCCGTACTCTTCCTTGGTCATGCCCTTGGGACCGCGGAAGTGGTACGGGAACGGGATGAACTGCGCACGCTCGCCGAAGTGGCCGTAGCGGCGACGGTAGCGGTAGCTAGAGGTGATCGACGACGCGCCGAGGGTCCGGCCGTGATAGCCGCCTTCGAAGGCGAACATCAGGCTTTTGCCGTTGGTGGCGTTACGCACCACCTTCAGGGAGTCTTCGATCGACTGCGAACCGCCGACGTTGAAGTGCACGCGACCGTCGAGGCCGAATTTCTTCTTGGCGTCCACCGCGATCATTTCCGACAGCTCGATCTTGCCTTTGTGCAGGTACTGGCTGGCGATTTGCGGCAGGGTGTCGATCTGCTGTTTCAGCGCATTGTTCAGGCGCGGGTTGGCGTAGCCGAAGTTGACGGCCGAGTACCACATTTGCAGGTCGAGGTAGGCCTGGTCCTCGGTGTCCCACACATAGGAGCCTTCGCAACGGCTGAAAATACGCGGTGGCTCGATGTAGTGAACGGTGTCGCCGTAGGAACAATACTTGGCTTCTTTATCCAGAAGGATCTGGTCTTCGGCGGTGGCGATGCGGATATCAGACATGGTGGAAGAGTTCCTGATTGTCAGAAGAGGTATTGAAGGTGGTGGCGTTGGCGGCGATGCCCTGAGGCAGGCGGGCCAGCAACGCAGGCACTTCGGCGAAGGTGTCGAAGCGCGCGTGAGGGATGTTGTTGGCCGCGCAGTACTGGGCGAGGCTGCCTTTGGCGAACACGAAGTCGGCGGTGGAGGCCACGCACATGTCCGACTTGCCGTCGCCGATCACCAGCACGCGCTTGTTGCGCGGGGTGGATTTGCACTTGCAGTTGCCGGACGCGGCGCGGCAGGCATCGCTGGCATACGGGAAGTCGATGCGCCAGCTGTTCTGGTCGACCTGGCGCAGGCGGTTGGCAAGGATCGGCAGCAAGGTCACGTAGTTGCGCGACAGGATCCGCGCGATACCTTGCTCGATGCCGTCGCTGACCACTTCGAGGGAAGCGCCCAGGCCAAGCACGTGATCGACGAAGTCGGGGAAATCCGGGTCGATCTCGACACTGTCGAAATACGCCAGCAGTTCACTTGGGGTGGCCTTGATCAGCGCCAGTTGACGGCTCAGGCATTCGCGGGAACCGATATGCCCATCCAGCCATTCCTGTTCGATGGTTTCCCACTCGGGGCCGGCGAAGCGTTGGAGGACGTTGTCGATGACATCGGTGGGGGTAATGGTCCCGTCGAAGTCACACACGATATGCCAGTGGATCATCTGCGTTTACCTTGAGGAGCGCGCTGTGTGCGCTTGCCCAAGGGGTAGAGCAGGGAGTGTGCCAACTGGCTGAAGCCCAGCCGGGCTGGGTGCACGCGGGGACAGGAGTCACGGCAGCTACAATTTTTGTAGCTTGCTACAAACAAGATGAGTGCTTGCGCAAGGGATGCCCTTCGCGCGTTCATGCGCGCATGCCCAGATAAGGAAACCGCTCCATGCTCAAACTCACTGCTGCTGCATTCGCCGGTTTACTCGGGCTGTGGGGCATTGCCGACACCGCCCTGGCAGCCCCGATCACCGGTGAAGTCGGCGCGGGCCTCAGTTATCAACCCCATGATCCGACCGGCAGCCGCTACGAAACCCGCCCCGTGCCCTACCTGGACCTGGACTGGGGCCCTGTCAGCCTGAGCACCGATGACGGCCTGACCTGGAGCGCCCTGAACAGCAACGGTTTTACCGCCGGCCCCTATATCAACTACCTGCAGGGGCGTACCTCCAACGGCGAGCTGCAAGGCCTGCGCAATGTGTCGGACATGGCGGAAGTGGGCGGTTTCATCCAATACGCGCCGGCCGACTTCTGGCGCGTGTACGCCCGGATGGGCCAGGCCGTGGGCGGCGGGCATTCGCAGAGCGGCGCGCTGGGCAAGGTCGGCGGCGAGCTGGGCTATCCACTCGGTGGCGGGATTATCGGCAGCAGCGGCCTGGCGGCGAATTTCGCCGATGCGCGCCAGACTCAAACCTATTTCGGGGTAGACGCCAATGAATCCGTGGCCTCCGGCATTCGCCCCTACAACGCCAGCGGCGGATTCCAGAACCTCACGCTGACCCAGAGCTTCGAATTCCCCCTGGCCTCCCACTGGTCGCTGCTGACCAGCGCCAGCTGGATCCACCTGGTGGGCTCGGCGGCCAACAGCAGCATCGTCAAGGAGACGGGCGACGTGAACCAGGGCCAGGTGCAGACGGCGATCAGCTACACGTTCGATTGATCACTTCGGACAATATGTGGGAGCAAGCCCCCTCCCACATGGGTCCGTGTTTCAGTTTTCCTCGCCCTCGGCCAGCAGCGCGATTCCGCCGATAATCACCGCCACCCCCACCCAATGCAGCGGGCTGATATGTTCCCCCAGCCCCAGCCACGAACCGAGCAACACCACCACAAACACCAGTGAACTCAGGGGAAACGCCAGGGACAGGCTGCTGCGCCGCAGGATCAGCATCCACACGAAAAACGCGCCGATGTAACTGGCGATCGCCGCCAGGATCCCCGGGTTGCGTGCCACCTCGGACAACCACTGCCAGTTGAAATCCATCTGCCCCAGCTGGTCCCCTGCAACTTTGGTAAACAGCTGCCCGGCACTCTCGGTGCAGATCAGCAAGGCCCATAGCACCACAGTGCCGAGGCGCCCATGCAACCAACCGGTATGCATCGTTTGCGTACTCATGCCTGACTCCCAGCAATCGCTACCAGCATCACACCCAAGGTAATCACCAGCGTGCCCAGCCAACGACGGCGGCTGACGGTTTCGCCGAGTATCACCTTGCCGGCCAGCACCACCCCGCAATAAGCCAGGGCCGCCGCCGGGAATAACAGGCTCAACGGCGCACGAGACAGCGCTTCGAGCCACACGAAAAACTCGATTACATAGGCACCGATCCCCGCCCACAGCAACGGCGCATTGAACACCTGGCCCCAGAACGCCTTCAGGCGAAAGCCGCCCTCCAGCTCCGGCAAGCGGTCCAGGCCGAGCTTGAAACACAGTTGACCGATCACATCGAGCACGATGGAAAAGGCCACCAGCAACACCACAGTCAAGGTCACGGGAACAGCTCCTCAAACAGGTCGATCAGGGCTTCATTGGTGGCGGCGTTGCGCTGCAGATCCTCCGGGCTCCAGCGCTCCGCGGGCGGCTGGTCGGACTTGGCTTCCCAACGCTTGAACGCGTTGCTGAACGCCGGCGTGGCGAACTCGCCGCACACGTCGATGCCGATGATGCGCTTACGCGCCGCCAACGCCCGCAGGGCTTGCAGCAGGTGGGTCAGGCGCATGCCGCCCTGGTCCCAGTTGGTGGCGGCGTCTTCACTGGCGAGCACGTCTTTGTCGATGGTGATCCAGATCGCTTCGGTGGGCAGGCTGCCGATCATCTGCTCGAGAAACGCAGCCCAGTCCAGCTCCGCCAGGTTGCGCCAGTGCAGGTGGTTTTCCTGCTGCTGGTGGCCGGCGCCATCGCCGACCCGGCCCCAGACTTTTGACGGCGGGTGCTGCCAGGGGAACAGTTGCAGGCGCCCGCGCTTGAGGGCTCCGAGGTTGCCGCCACGCAGTTGCGGGTTATGCAGGTCATCGCTGCATGGGCCGAGGGTGACGATGCGTTTGATCGCCGGCATGTTCAATGCGCGGTTGACCCACGAGCCACAGTGACGCTTGGGCGCAAAGCGCACCCAGTCTGGGTGGTTGTCGAAGTGGATCAGGCTGATGGGTTCTTTCAGGTCGGCCAGAAACGCCGGCGTCAGGTGGTGATAATCGCCGGAGCCGACGAACAGGATCTCCGGGCGCGCGTCCGTGGGCCGAGGCCGCCGGGCCAGGCGTTCGGCGAAGCGCTTCCAGGTTTTTTCGGTGGACCACAGGCGCAGCTTCGGGCCCAGGTCCAGCAGGTCGATACGCGTGGCACGGCCATTGGCCAGACGCCGGGCAATCGGTGCCTGACCGGTGAGGCTGTGGTCGAGGTCGAGAATGTTCAAGGTCATGTTTCCCCTATGGCTTTAGGGGGGCGATGCAAGGGGCGGGCCAGCGCTTACCTCAAGGACAGTGAGAAACAAATGTGGGAGGGGGCAAGCCCCCTCCCACATTTGGATCAGTGTCCGATTTTAGTTTTTAGCTTCGCTGATGATCTGGCGAATCGCGCCCACAAAGGCTTCCGCCGGCTGGCCACCGCTGACGGCGTACTGGTCGTTGAACACGATGGTCGGCACCGACGTCACCCCACGGGATATCCACAACTGCTCTTGCTCGCGGACTTCGGCGGCGTATTCATCGCTGGCGAGAATCTCGGCGGCGCGCTGGATATCCAGGCCGACGCTTTCGGCGATGATCGCCAGGGTGGCGTGATCGGAAGGGTCCTGGCCATCGCTGAAGTAGGCCTTGAACAACGCCTCCTTGAGGTTGTACTGCAAGCCCTCGAGCCCGGCCCAATGCAGCAGGCGGTGTGCGTCGAAGGTGTTGTAGATACGGCTCTGGCCGTCGGTGCGGAAGGCAAAGCCCAGCTCGGCGCCCATGTCGCGGATACGCGCACGATTGGCCTGGGATTCTTCGGCGCTGGAGCCGTATTTCTCGGTGATATGTTCGACGATATTTTGCCCTTCGGCGGGCATGTTCGGGTTCAGTTCGAACGGCTGGAAATGGATCTCGGCCTGCACCTCGGTGCCAAGCTGGTCGAGGGCTTCGGTCAGGCCGCGCAGGCCGATGATGCACCAGGGGCAGGACACGTCGCTGACGAAATCGATTTTCAGGGGAGTACTCATGACAGGCAACCTCGCAGGCTTCAATACGCCGTAAAGGGTGCACGATACACCAATGTCACAGCAGCTTCGAAGGCCCGACCGGATCGATCTGCGCCCAATGGGCGGCATCTTCACGATGCGCCTGCAGGTACGGCAGCACCGCCGTCAGCAGCGGCGCCTTGAACGCTTCCTGGAAACGATGGGCCATGCCGGGAATCAACTTCAACTGGCTGCCCTGGATATGCGCCGCCAGGTGCACGCCGTGCATCACCGGCAGCAAAGGGTCGGCGGTGCCGTGGACCACCAGTGTCGGCACGCGCAGCTGGTTGAGCAGCGGCACACGGCTGGGTTCGGCGAGGATCGCCATGATCTGGCGCTTCACGCCGTCCGGGTTGAAGGCGCGGTCATAGGACAGCGCCGCCTGGTGCAGCAACACCTGGCGATCGTCCTTCACCGTCGGGCTGCCCAGCGCCGCGAGCAAATCGGCCTGCTGCTCCAGCGCCACTTCACGATTCGGCGCACTGCGTCGCGACAACAACTGCACCAGCGCCGCATTCGGGGCCGGCAAGCCTTCGGCGCCGGAGCTGGTCATGACCAGGGTCAGGCTTTCCACGCGCTGGGGCGCCATCGCCGCCAGGTGCTGGGCGATCATACCGCCCATGCTTGCGCCCAGTACATGGAACTGCTGGATCTGCAAGGCGTCCATCAGGCCCAGGGCGTCATCGGCCATGTCCGTCAGCGTGTAAGGCGCCGATACCGGCAGGCCGAGCTTGTAGCGCAGCACTTCAAAGGTCAGGTTGGCGTTCGCCGGCGCCTGGCGCCAGGTGGAGAGGCCGACATCGCGGTTGTCGTAGCGGATCACCCGGAAACCCTGCTGGCACAGGGCAACGACGACTTCGTCGGGCCAGTGGATCAGTTGCCCGCCCAAGCCCATCACCAGCAGCAAGGCCGGGTCGGACGCACGGCCGATACTCTGGTAGGCGATGCTCACCTGGGCCAGGTCGACCGTTTGGGTCGGGACATTGACATCACATCGAGACGCCGCAAAAGACGGCAGGCCGAACAGTAGAGCGGCCAGTAAAAGCAACACGCGCATGAAAAACACCGAAACGCAGAACCCCAGTAGAGCGCGAGTCTGATGAAGTTTGTTCAAGGGCGCTGCCACACTTCCATGACAGTTTGATGAAGAGTGCCCGGTGGTCATGGTCGACACGGCTTGCAACATGAGACAAACTCACGCTATCCCGCTTCGTCACAAATTGTCTTCATGGAGAGCCCGTGCTCGAGATCCGTCACCTCAAGACCCTGCACGCCTTGCGCGAGGCCGACAGCCTGGTGGAGGCCGCCGAGCGCCTGCACCTGACGCAATCGGCACTGTCCCACCAGTTCAAGGAGCTGGAAGAGCGCCTGGGCATGCCGCTGTTCGTGCGCAAGACCAAACCCGTGCGCTTCACCAGCGCCGGCCTGCGCCTGCTGCAACTGGCCGACGCCACCCTGCCCCTGCTGCGTGGTGCCGAGCGCGATATCGCGCGCCTGGCCGGTGGCACCGCCGGACGCCTGCACATGGCGATCGAGTGCCACAGTTGTTTCCAGTGGCTGATGCCGACCATCGACCAGTTCCGCGATGCCTGGCCGGAAGTCGAGCTGGACCTGGCCTCGGGCTTTGCGTTCGCGCCGCTGCCGGCCCTGGCCCGTGGCGACCTGGACCTGGTGGTGACGTCCGACCCGCTGGAGCTGCCGGGCATCACCTATGTGCCGCTGTTCACTTACGAAGCCATGCTCGCCGTGGCCAACCAGCACGCGCTGGCGAACAAGGCGTACATCGTGCCCGAAGACCTGCTGAGCGAAACCCTGATCACCTACCCGGTGGAGCGTGACCGCCTGGACATCTTCACCCGCTTCCTGGAACCGGCCGATGTGGAACCGGCCCAGGTGCGCACCTCGGAACTGACGGTGATGATGATGCAACTGGTCGCCAGCGGCCGCGGCGTGTGCGGCATGCCCCATTGGGCGCTGCATGAATACAGCTCGCGCGGCTACGTGAAGGCCAAGCGCCTGGGCGAGAAAGGCTTGTTTGCGACGCTGTATGCGGGGATTCGTGCGGACATGCTGGATGCGCCGTATATGCGCGATTTTTTGCTGACGGCCAAGGACACGTCGTTTTCAACGCTGGATGGCGTGAGCGCGGTGCGCTGAAACAATACAATTCCAAATGTGGGGTGCTTGCCACCTCCCACATTGGCTCTCAGTCAGCGTTGAGTTCGCGCCACATGTGGATTTTGTCGAAGTAGTCCACCCCCACCCGCACCGCCAACGGTTCCAGGCCGTACTGGATAAACCCGCAGCGTCGGTACAGCGCAAACGCCGCGTCGTTGCCGGCGGTGACGGTCAGTTGGATCACTTTCAGGCGCGGATGCTGGCGTGCCTCATCCAGCGCGGCCTCGACCAATCGCCGGCCCAGGCCTTTGTGCTGGTGCGCCCGGGTCACGTACATGCCGAACAGGGTCACTTTGTGCCGCGCCTTCTCCCGAGGCTCGAAGGCCAGGCCAACGATGCCGGCCAGCTCCCCGTCGACGTACGCGCCGAGCAAACGATCCAGCGGACTCTCCAGGCGTTTTTCCCACCAGCTCAACGGCATCGCCCCACGCTCGGCCACACTGGAAGTGAACGCCTGGGGATAGGCGCCGTAAGCTTCCAGCATCAACGCCCGATAAACCTCGGCATCGTTGGCCCCCAGCGCACGCACGCTCATTCGCATCAGGCCGGCGTGGTCAGTGAAGCGCGGTAAAACGGCAGGATCAGGTCGCGGGTCAAGGGCGCCAGCACCAGGCCGCCATCACCGGCCGGGTCGATCCAGCGCACCTCTTCGATTTCAGCGGCCGGACTTACCGGAACATCGATCTGCACCTGGAACAATTCAGCGTCCACGGTAAACCCCGGTTCGTTGGCCGCGGGGGCCGAGAAGTGACCCAGGTAGACCGCGTCGCCGGGCTCGATGCGCAGGTTCAGCTCTTCGTACAGCTCGCGGGCCAGGGCCTCGGCGGGCTGCTCACCGGCGTCGATCTTGCCACCGGGTTGCATAAAGGCCTGGGTGCCGCGCTTGCGCACCAGCAGGGTGTGGCCATCGCTGCCGATCAGCAGGGCAGCGGCGATACGGATAGTGCTAGGCATGAACTGAAAACCTTGAACTCAAACAATGAAAATTAATGGAGCACCCCTTCGCTCTCGTCCGGTTCCTTGATGAACACGCTGTACTTGGCGCCTTCCATCGCCTCGAACGCAATCAGCTTGTCCACCAACGGCAGGTTCAGCACCTTGCCGGCGTTAAGCAGCAACATGCCGTTATCGGCGTTGAGGTTACGCGCCAGGACCATGCCGTCCTCCAGCTCACGGGTGGTGAGCACCTTGACGGTCGGATCGCCCAGGGTCACGTCACTGAGAAACGCAGCGCACGCCAGGATGAAGCCCTCGACCAGGTCCGGATCGTAGAGACGCCCGGCATACTTGCGGATATACAACAGCGCTTCATCGCTGTTCAGGTGCCGCTCAAGGATCAGGCCTTTCTGCAACTCGATGAAGTCCACCGCCAGTTTCAGCAGGCGTGAACCGAACGGAATCGCATCGCCCTTGAGGTGGTCGGGAAAACCACTGCCGTCCCAGCGTTCCTGGTGATGACGGATGATCCGCGCCGCATCCTTCATCGGCTCCAGGGTCATCAGCAGCGATTCGCTCTGGGCCGGATAGCCACGGTAGCGCTCGCGATCGGTGCTGTGCAGCTTGTCAGCCGGCTCGATCAACATGCTGTCGCTCCAGCTCAGCTTGCCGATGTTGTACAACGCGGCGGCCATGGCCATGTCGCGGGCGCTGGCTTCGTCTATGGACTGGGCGGTGCAGTACACCCGCACCAGCTCGATCAGTGCACGGTTGGTCTGTTTGTTCTTGGGCAGGCGCAGGTTGGCCAGCAACGAAAACACTTCGGTGCCGGTCACGTAGCTGCGCTTGAGCTCGTCGTAGGCCAGGTCGAGCATGTCGGCGGTCTGTTGCAACTCACTGGTGCGTGCTGCCACGCGCTTTTCCAGGGTCGCGTTCAACAGCTTGAGCTGATCGTTCTGCTGATGGGCCAGGCGCTCCAGCCGCTGAAATTCCAGGGCCTGCTGCAGGATCAGCTTCAGTTCGTCGTCGTTCCAGGGTTTGCCGATATAGCGGTGGATCGCCCCTTCGTTGATCGCCTTGATGATCGTCGGCAGGTCGGCGTAGCCGGTGAGCAGGATGCGACTGGTGGCGGGATAAAGGCGATGAACCTCGGCCAGCAATTGCGCGCCGTCCATGCCGGGCATGCGCGCATCGCTCATCACCAGGTCGATGGGCCGGGCCGCCATGATCTCCAGGGCCTCGGCGCCGCCGCCCGCGAGCACGACATCGAAGGGTTGGCCGCGTAACAGGCGGCGCAAGCTGTTGAGGATCGACTCTTCATCGTCGACCAGCAAAATAGTGGGTTTCGTCGCAAGTTGTTCATCCATGCCTGTTGCGCCTTCACATTGAACTGAATTGAGCTGATTTGAACCCCTGTGCCAAGCCGTCTTCCCTCGCTTAAGGCGCGGGGTTGATTTGACGCCAACTGGCCGCCGAATTCAAGGGACCTCGACTACACTGTCACGGCAGGTCTGCGCCCCGCTCAGCCATGGAACCAAGGAAGGAATGGTTATGCCGTCGAACCGTTTGCAGATAAGGCGCACACTATGATCCCGAACTCAGGGCGGGCCAACCGTCGTATCCTGATCGTCGATGACGCCACGTCCATCCACCTGGACTTTCGCAAGATCCTCTGCGCCGATGCCGACGCCGAGCCCTCCCTGGATACCCTTGAGCAGACCCTGTTCGGCACAACGACCGTTGCTCGCCAGGCGTTTATCCTCGATTCCGCCTACCAGGGTCAGGAAGCCTTGGATCTGGTGAGTCGGGCCCTGGCAACCAACACCCCCTACGCCATGGCGTTCATCGACATGCGCATGCCGCCTGGCTGGGACGGCCTGCAAACCATCGAGCAGTTGTGGAACGTCGATCCCAACCTGCAGATAGCCCTGTGCACCGCCTATTCCGACTATTCCTTTGAAGCGATCGAAGCGCGATTGAAGTACAACGACCAGTTGCTGATCCTGAAGAAGCCCTTCGACCACCTGGAAATCCGCCAGATGGCCAGCGCCCTTACGTGGAAATGGCAGCTCGCCCAGGATGCCGCCCTCAAGGTGATCGGGCTCGAACGCACGATTGAGGAGCGCGTGCAGGAGTTGCTGAAAGTCTCGCACCTGCTGCAATACGACGCGCTCACGGAGTTGCCCAACAGCACGCTGCTGGGCGACCGCCTGACCCAGGCCATTGCCCTGGGCCGGCGCCATGACACGCAACTGGCGGTGATGTTTATCGGCCTCGACCGCTTCAAGCGCATCAACAACGCCCTGGGTTATCCGGTGGGGGATGAGGTGCTCCAGCAGGTCAGCCAAAGCCTGGTGGCGGCCGTGCGTGAGTCGGACTCGGTGTTTCGCTATGGTTCGGACGAGTTTGTGATCCTGCTCAATGATGTCCAGCACCCCCAGCAAACCCAGCACATCGCCCAGAAGGTACTCCAGGCCATCAGCGTTACCCGGCATGTCGCGGGGCACGACCTGAGCGTCACCGCCAGCCTCGGCATCAGCATCTACCCGAATGACAGCAGCACTGCGGTGGAACTGATCAAGCACGCCGAAACCGCCATGCACACCACCAAGGAGCGTGGCCCGGACGACCTGAGTTTCTACACCGAAGACATGAACCTGCGCGCCCGGCACCAGCAGAACCTGGAAAGCGCGATCCGCCAGGCCCTGGAGCACGATGAGTTTGCACTGCACTACCAGCCCAAGCTGGACCTGAAAACCGGGCGGATCCTCGGCGCAGAGGCGCTGATCCGCTGGTTTCAACCGCGCTCGGGCTGGGTCCACCCGGCCGATTTCATTCCGGTGGCCGAAGACAGCGGGCTGATCGTCCCCTTGACCCAATGGGTGCTGCGCCACGCCTGCGAACAGGCACAGGCCTGGCGCGCCATGGGCCTGGCGCCGCTGCGCATCTCGGTGAACATCTCGGCCATCGACTTCCGCCAGCGGGAGTTTGTCGACAACCTGGCCGCCATCCTCAAGCAGACCGGCCTGCCGCCCAACCAGCTGGAGCTGGAAATCACCGAAAGCGTGCTGATGCAGAATGTCGACGATACGGTCGATATCCTCAACCGGATCAAGGCCATGGGCGTGCGCCTGGCCCTGGATGATTTCGGCACCGGCTACTCCAGCCTCAGCTACCTGCGACGCTTTCCCATCGATGTGCTGAAGATCGACCAATCATTCGTGCGCGGGCTGCACGAAAATAGCCAGGACGCGCAGCTGATCAGCGCTATCATCGGCATGGGCAAGAGCCTGGAGCTGAACATCATCGCCGAAGGGGTAGAGACCGTCGAACAGCTGGACTTCCTGAGAGCCCAGCACTGTGAAGAAGGCCAGGGCTTTCTGTTCAGCAAGGCCGTGCCTGCGAAGGATTTCGCCCAGTTGCTGCAGGTGGGCAGCCCCACACTGATGCCCGACCAATAGCCCTATGCCTGCAAGGAGTGCTCGCTTGAGCGATGTTTCAACCTACCGTTTCGGCTCCATCCTCGCGTTAGGGCTGTGCCTGGGGACGACCGTGACGGCCGCGCCGCTGGACGAAGCGCTCAAGCCCCTGCCGCCGGCGCCGCACCTGGATGCGGCCAAGGTCGAGCTGGGCCGCCAGTTGTTCAATGAGCCGCGCCTGTCAGTGAACAACACGCTGTCGTGCGCCAGTTGCCATCACCTCGAAGCCGGGGGCGCCGACACCAGGCCCTTCTCCCTGGGTTTCGACGGCAAGCCCGTGGAGATCAATACGCCGACGGTCTTCAACGCCAGCCTGAACTTCAAACAGTTCTGGAATGGCCGTGTGGACACCCTGGAAGCGCAGGTCGAGCAAGTGGTCATCAGCCCGGTGGAAATGGGCAGCGACTGGAACACCGTGGTGCAGAACCTGACCGCCCTGCCCGACTACCAGGCAGCGTTCAAACAGGCCTACCCCGATGGCGTCACCGCCGCCAATGTGCAAAACGCCCTGGCCACCTATGAACGCACGCTGCTGACGCCCAACTCACGGTTTGACCAGTACCTGCTGGGCAACACGGACATCCTCACGATCCAGGAAAAGTACGGCTACCAGCGCTTCAAGGATTACGGTTGCATCGCCTGTCACCAGGGCATCAACATCGGCGGCAACATGTTCCAGAAATTCGGCGTGATGGGCGACTACTTCAAGGTGCGCGGCAACCCCGTCGAGTCGGACCTGGGGCGCTACCTGCTGACCAAGGATGAGGAAGACCGGCACGTGTTCAAGGTCCCCAGCCTGCGTAACGTCGCGGTCACGGCCCCGTATTTTCACGATGCCTCGGCCAAGACCCTGGAAGAAGCGGTCGACGTGATGTTCAAGTTCCAACTGGGGCGCAACCCTTCGCAGGAGGATAAAGACCTGATCATCCAGTTTCTCAAGACCCTGACCGGCGAATGGAAAGGCAAGCCTTTATGAGCAGACCGTCATGACCCTTTCTCGCCGCCGCACCAGCCAGTTGGCCTTGGGGTTGATCACCCTGTTGCTGGCCTCGACCCTGATCTTTCTGTACATCAAGTCCTCCAGCGACCAGGCGTCTTCCTACACCCACTCCCGGGACCTGATCCGGCAATTGCAGCAACTCAACGCCCAGTGGGACAGCGAAGTCCTCAAGGCCAGGATCGCCATCACCCACAACTACGACCCCCTGGTGACGCCCCTGACGGAAATGACCCGGTTGTGGGCCGAGCTGGAAGCACGCGGCTCGCACCACAGCCCGCAAGACCTGCCCGCCTGGCAAGCCAGCCAGCAGGCTTATCAGGCGGCCATCCAGGAAAAGGCCCGGCGCGTCGACCAGTTCAAGTCCCATAACGCGGTATTGCGCAACTCCCTGGCTTTCCTGCCGACCGCCGAAGACGATATCCAGGCGCAGTTCAACCAGGTGAACGACGATACAAAAGCGCAACTGCAAAGCGTGGCCACCGACACCTACGACCTGCTGCTCAGCAGCCTTGAGTTCGCCCAGGTCACCAGCGACGAGCGCGCCGCCGACATTCTCGTCGGCCTGGGCAAGCTGGCCGTCAACAAGGAACTGCTGCCCAGCGAATTCCGCGGCCCGGTGGAGATCCTGAGCAATCACATCGAACTGATCCTGCGCGAGCAGCCGGTGGTGAACACGTTGCTCGAACAGATCGCCGCCATTCCGGTAGCCGAACGCCTGGATGACCTGACCACCCACCTCAACCAGGACCAACAGGCCCTCGACCTGGTCGAGCAGCAATACCACCGTTACCTGCTGGTGTTCTCCACACTGCTGGTCGCCCTGCTGCTGTTCCTGACGGTTCGCCTGCTGCGCAGTTTCGCCGAGATCAACCGTGTCAACCGCGCCTTGCAGGCGGTGAACGAAACCCTCGAACAGCGCGTGGAACGGCGCACCCGACAGCTCAAGGATGCCCAGAGCGAGCTGATGGACAGTGCACGCCAGGCCGGCATGGCGGAGATCGCCACCAACGTGCTGCACAACGTCGGCAACGTGCTTAACAGCGTGAACATTTCCGCCGACCTGGTCACCCGCAAACTGCGCAGCAGCAAGGCAATGGGGCTGGGCAAGGCCATGCAGTTGATCAACGAACGCCAGGGCGACCTGGGCACTTTTATCACCGAGGATGAGAAGGGCAAGCTGCTGCCCGGCTACTTGAACCAATTGGTGGACGCCATTGCCGTCGAGCAGCAAGGCCTGATCGAGGAGCTGGGGCAACTGAGCAAGAGCGTGGACCATATCAAGGACATCGTCTCCACCCAACAATCCTATGCGGGCGCGCCCTCGCTCAAGGAACCGGTGCAGATCAGCACCTTGATGGAAGACGCCCTGCGCATGAACGCGGGGGCCCTGAGCCGGCACAATGTCACAGTGGTCAAGCACTACGGGCAGGTGCCGGAAGTCCTCGCGGACAAACACCGCTTGCTGCTGATCATGGTCAACCTGATCAGCAACGCCAAGTACGCCATGTCCAACCTCACCGACCGGCCACGGCAGATGACCCTTACGGTCCAGTCGCTGGAGGACAACAGGTTGCAAATCAGCGTGAAGGACGAAGGCGAAGGCATACCGGCCGAGAACATGACGCGGATATTTACCCACGGTTTTACCACCCGCAAGGAAGGCCACGGCTTCGGCCTGCACAGCTGCGCCCTGGCCGCCGTCGAAATGGACGGCCACCTCAGCGCCCACAGCGACGGGCCGGGCCTGGGCGCGCTATTCACCCTGACGATCCCCCTCATTCCTGCCGGAAGCCTCGTATGAACCAGCCTCCCAACCGGCGCATCCTGTTGATTGACGACACGCCGTCGATTCATGAGGATTTCCGCAAGATCCTGATGCCGCCCACTGAATCCAACCAGGAGCTGGATGACATGGAGTCGGCACTGTTCGGCGAAACCAGCAAACCCACGGCCCCCCCTTTCGACCTGCACTCGGCCTATGGCGGCGAAGAAGGCCTGCAGTTGCTCATCACCGCCATGGCGCACCAGCAGCCCTATGCCCTGGCGTTTGTCGACATGCGCATGCCCCAGGGCTGGGACGGCGCGAGGACCATAGAAGAGCTCTGGAAAGTCGCCCCCGACCTGCAAGTGGTGGTGTGCACCGCGTATTCGGACTATTCCTGGGAGGACCTGCTCGACCGCCTGCAAGGCCATGATCGCCTGCTGATCCTGAAAAAACCGTTCGATAACATCGAAGTCCAGCAGATGGCCAACACCCTGGCCAATAAATGGGACATGGCCCGTCGCGCCACCCTGCAAACCACTCATCTGGAACGGCTGGTGGAACAACGCACCCACGCGCTGCAGCTGGAAATCGAAGAGCGCAAGCACCTGGAAAGCCAACTGGTGCAGTCGGAAAAACTCGCCTCCCTGGGGCAACTCGCTGCGGGTGTGGCCCATGAGATCAATAACCCGGTAGGCTTTATCTCGTCCAACCTCAGCACCCTCGACGGCTACTTCGCCCAGTTGCAACAGATGCTGGAGGCTTACCGGCAGGCCGAAGAAAGCCTCGCCACGGGTGAACAGCACGAGCAGCTCAAGGCCTTGCGCACCCGCCTGGAACTGGAGTTTCTACAGGAAGACATTCCGGTGTTGATCCACGAGTCCAAGGAGGGCATCGGCCGCGTGGTGCAGATCGTCAAGGACCTGAAAAACTTCTCGCGGGTGGACAACGACCAGACCTGGCAATTCGCAAACCTGCAACAGGGCATCGATTCGACCCTGAACATCGTTGCCAGCGAACTCAAGTACAAGGCCGATGTGGTCAAGCACTACGCACCGCTGCCAGAGATCGAATGCCTGGCCTCCCAGCTCAACCAGGTGGTGATGAACCTGGTGATCAATGCCGCGCAGGCCATGGGGCCGGAGCGCGGCATCATCACCATCAGCAACGGTGTGGAAGGCGAGAACGTGTGGCTGGAAGTGGCGGACAACGGCTGCGGGATTGCCCCCGAGGCGGTGCAGAAAATCTTCGACCCGTTTTTCACCACCAAGCCGGTGGGGGAAGGCACTGGGTTAGGACTGTCACTCTCCTACGGCATCGTCAAGAAACACCATGGCGATATCTCTGTCAGCAGCGAACTGGGCAAGGGCACTAAGTTTCGCGTGGTATTGCCGATTCGGCAGACGGCGGCGTAGGACACGCCGCCGAATCATCCGCCCCTGCGCAACCTGTTATTTCTGACAGTAGACAGACCCTTTTCCCGACTCGAGACTCCACACAAGCAACACGATTGCATGCCGGTGGCGTGCTGAACGTGAGGCCTGGGCTCTCATCGTCGAAGGAAATGACACCATGTCTACGCGCCGCGAGTTCCTCACATACGCGTCACTGGGCGCCTTGCTCATGCCACTGGGCAGGGACGCCCCGGCGGCCGATACAGCCGACCCGTCCAGTACTTTTTCCTTCGAAGGCTTGATCGAACAGGCACAAGCCGATGCCTTGAAACCCTACACCTACCCCAGCACCGCATCGGCCGCGCTGCTGGCGCGACTCGACTACGCCGCTCATGGCCAGATCCGCTTCAAACCCGAGCACGCCCTGTTCGCCAAAGGCCCCGGCAAGTTCCCTGTCACATTCTTTCACTTGGGGTCGTTTTTTCGCACGCCCGTCAGGCTGTATGTGCTGGACAACGGCATCGCCCGCGAGATCGTCTACGACCCGGCGCACTTCGATATGCCGGGCGACAGCCCGGCCCATGCCCTGCCGCGTAACAGTGGATTCGCCGGCTTTCGTATCCAGGAAAGCCGCCTGGGCGACCAGGCCAGGCTGGCGTGGCAACAAAACGACTGGGTGGCCTTTCTTGGCGCGTCGTACTTCCGGGCCATCGGCGAGTTGTACCAGTACGGTCTGTCGGCACGGGCGATTGCCCTGGATGTGGCACAAGCCGGCAAGGCCGAAGAATTCCCCAACTTCACCCACATCTGGTTCGAGCCGCCAAAGAACCAGCACACAAACGCCATGACCCTCTACGCGCGGCTCGACGGCCCCAGTATCTGCGGCGCCTACCGTTTCGTGATCCACCGCACACAGGGCGTGGTCATGGACATCGACTGCACGTTTTTCCTGCGCAAGAACGTCAGCCGGCTGGGCATTGCGCCGCTGACCTCGATGTTCTGGTTCAGTGAAACCGCCAAGCGCACCGCCGCCGACTGGCGCCCCGAGGTCCACGACAGTGACGGCCTGGCGCTGTGGACCGGCAACGGAGAACGTATCTGGCGGCCCTTGAACAACCCGCCACGCACCCTGGTTTCGGCGTTCAGCGATCGGCAACCGAAGGGCTTCGGCCTGCTACAGCGCGACCGTAATTTTGACCACTACCTCGATGGGGTGAATTACCAACGGCGCCCCAGCCTGTGGGTCGAACCGTTGGGCGATTGGGGCGAAGGCAGCGTGCAACTGATGGAAAACGGCACCGACGACGAGATCCACGACAACATCGTCGCGATGTGGGTGCCCTCGGCCCCGGCGGAAGCGGGCAACCGCTATGCGCTGCGGTATCGCCTGCACTGGCTGGCCCGGGAACCCTACGTTTCGCCACTGGCGGTGTGCGTGGCCACTCGCCTGGGCAAAGGCGGCTCACCGGGCGAGCCGCGCCCGCTGGGGGTGCGTAAATTCGTGGTGGAATTCCAGGGCGTCCCCTTGGAAAAACTCGCACCGGGAATCAAGCCCGAGGCCGTGATCAGTTGCTCCAGGGGCGAGCTCAGCCGGGTCTTTACCGAAGCGGTGCCGGACGGCGTCGCCGGCCATTGGCGCGCACAGTTCGACGTGAGCGTCGACGGCAAGGACCCGGTGGAATTGCGCCTGTTCCTGCGCCTTGACGGCCAGCCGCTGTCAGAGACCTGGCTGTATCAGTACCACCCCTTCCATTCGGAATCGACGGCAATCGGTACCCCTTCAACGGCTGACACCGGCAATAGCCCATGAGGCTCGGCAGCCAATGGGCGCTGCTCTGCCTGGCGCTCAATGTCAGCGGCAACGCTCTCCACGCCGGCGAGCAGGACCCCGTAGAGGCCTTGTTGCAGCAGATGACGCTGGAAGAAAAAGTCGCTCAACTCAACCAGCTCGGCGTCCAGGACACACCTACCGGCCCGGTCATTGACCCAGGCGAGCTGGCGCAACTGCCCATGAGCACCGTGGGCTCGGTCCTTGGTGCCTACGGCGTCGAACAGACCCGCCGGTTGCAGGAACACGTCGTCACCCGTTCGCGCCTGCCTATACCGTTGTTGTTTGCCTTTGATGTGATCCACGGGTTTCGCACCGTATTTCCCGTGCCGTTGGCAGAAGCTGCGGCCTGGGACCCTGACCTGGCACAACGGACCGCTCGCGCGGCGGCCGTTGAAGCGACGGCCAGCGGCATACACTGGACCTTCGCGCCCATGATCGACATTGCCCGCGACCCGCGTTGGGGCCGTGTGGTGGAAGGCACCGGCGAAGATCCGTTCCTGGGCGCAGCGCTGGCCAGCGCCAAGGTGCGGGGGTTCCACGGCGCCGGGCCTGCCGACCCGTCATATATGCTGGCGACCGCAAAACACTTCGTGACCTACGGCGCCGCCGAAGGCGGGCGCGACTACAACGTCGCCGACGTGTCGGAACGCACGTTGCGGGAAGTGTACTTGCCGCCTTTCCAGGCGGCCGTGGCGGCTGGCGTCGATGGGATCATGCCGTCGTTCAACGAACTGGCCGGGACGCCCCTGCACAGCAACACCGCGCTGTTGACCGGTGTGCTGCGCAATCAGTGGCGGTTCCGTGGCCTCATTGTCAGTGACTTCAACGCCCTCTGGGAACTGAGCCAGCACGGCATCGCCGGCAGCCCGGCCGACCGGGCACGGCTGGCGTTCAACGCCGGGGTGGACATCGACATGGTCAGCCAGACGTACCGCCAATACCTGCCCACCCTGGTGCGCACTGGCCAGGTTTCCCTGACCGCCGTGGATAATGCGGTGCGCCGTGTACTCCAGGCCAAGCAGCGCCTGGGACTGCTTGACGATCCCTACCGCTACAGCGACGAGGCGCGGCAACGGGCCAATGTCCTGACCCCGCAGCACCGGGCACTGGCACGCGAGGCCGCGCAGAAGTCCATCGTATTGTTGAAAAACACCGACGCCCTGCTGCCGCTGTCCAAGCACCTGCGCAACGTGCTGGTGGTCGGCAGCCTGGCCACGGATGCCGAGGCCACGCTCGGCCCCTGGACCTTGGCGGCTCATCCGGAAGACTCGATCACGGTCTTGCAGGGCATACGCCGCGCCGTCGCCCCTGGCACCGAGGTGGTTTACCTGCCCGGCGCTTCGCCTATCAGCAACGAGACTCAGAACCTCAACGAGGTCCGGCAGGCCGCCCGCCGTGCCGAGGTAGTGATCGCCGTACTCGGCGAGCACGCCGATCAGAGCGGCGAAGCCCGCAGTCGCGCGGACCTCGGACTGCCGGGTGCCCAGGAAGCGCTGTTGCGTGCCCTGCTGGACAGCGGCAAACCCATGGTCATCCTGTTGATGAATGGCCGCCCGCTGGTGCTCTCGCAGAACGTGCGCCAGGCGCCGGCGCTGCTGGAAACCTGGTTCCTGGGCAGTGAGATGGGCCATGCCGTGGCCGATATCCTGTTTGGCGATGTCAACCCCAGCGGCAAACTGCCGATCACGTTCCCGCGCAACGTGGGGCAGATCCCCCTCTACTACGCGCACAAAAGCACCGGGCGTCCGCCCAGCGGCGATGAAAGGTATACCTCCGGCTACATCGATGAACACTGGACGCCGCTGTATCCCTTCGGCTTCGGCCTGAGCTATACCTCGTTCAGTTACTCCGCACCGCGGCTCAGCACACAGCGGCTGGCGTCCACCCAAGTGCTGAGCGTGGCGATCACCGTCACCAATACCGGAGCGCGCCCAGGCGAAGAAATCGTGCAGTTATACCTGCGCGATGATGTCGCCAGCGTGACCCGCCCGGTTCGCCAACTACGCGGTTTCCGCAAAGTGCAGCTGGCGCCCGGCGAGGCGCGGGAGCTGACCTTCACCCTTGACCAGGCGGACTTTGCCCTGCTCGACAGCGACTTTTCGCCGGTGATTGAGGCCGGTACGTTCACCGTCTTCGTCGGGGCAGATTCGACCACCGAAAACCAGGCCCGGTTTGAACTGACCGATGGCCGCGCCTTGTCTATCTCGGGCCAGTCCGTCCCATCACCGGGATCAAACTGAGTACACCTGCAGGTTGTCTGGCGTTTCATTACTGGCGCAGAATGCCGGATCGACCTGAGAGTCCGAACCCAAGGAAACCGTATGAGCCTGTCCTTGCTAAGCCGTTACGCCTTCTTTGCCGTGTGCGTCATTTTCACCCTCGCCAGCCTGCCCTTTATCCAACACGAATGGCTGTGGCCCATCACCCTGGTCACCGGCGTGTTGAGCCTGATCGGTATTTTCGACCTGTTGCAAAGCCCCCACGCGGTGCGCCGCAACTACCCGATCCTGGGCAATATCCGTTACCTGGTGGAAGCCATCCGCCCGGAAATCCGCCAGTACCTGCTGGAGTCCGACAGCGACGCCCTGCCCTTCTCGCGCTCGCAACGCTCGCTGGTTTACTCGCGGGCCAAGAACGAAACCGCCGACAAGCCCTTCGGCACCCTGATCGATGTGTACCAGCTGGGTTTCGAATTCATCGGCCACTCCATGCGCCCCGCGCCCCTGAGCGACCCCAGCGCCTTTCGCGTGATGGTCGGCGGCCCGCAATGCACCCAGCCGTATTCGGCGTCGGTGTTCAATATCTCGGCGATGAGCTTTGGCTCGTTGAGCGCCAATGCGATCCGCGCGCTCAACCAGGGCGCCAAGCTTGGCAATTTTGCCCATGACACCGGCGAAGGCAGCATCAGCCCCTATCACCGCGAAAACGGCGGCGACCTGACCTGGGAGTTGGGCAGCGGCTACTTCGGCTGCCGCACCAGCGACGGCCGCTTCGACCCGGAGCGCTTTGCGGTGCAGGCGCAAAACCCGCAGGTGCGCATGATCGAAATCAAGATGAGCCAGGGCGCCAAACCCGGCCACGGCGGCATCCTGCCCAAGCACAAGGTGACTAAAGAGATCGCCGAAACGCGCGGCATCATGATGGGCGAAGACTGCATCTCGCCGTCGCGCCACAGCGCCTTCTCCACCCCTATCGAGCTGATGCAATTCATCGCCCAATTGCGTGAACTGTCCGGCGGCAAGCCGGTGGGCTTCAAGTTCTGCCTGGGCCACCCGTGGGAATTCATGGGCATCGCCAAGGCCATGCTCGAAACCGGCATCCTCCCGGACTTTATCGTCGTCGACGGCAAGGAAGGCGGCACCGGCGCCGCGCCCGTGGAGTTCACCGACCATATCGGCGTGCCGCTGCGCGAAGGCCTGCTGTTCGTGCACAACACCCTGGTGGGCCTGAACCTGCGCGACAAGATCAAGCTCGGTGCCAGCGGCAAGATCGTCAGCGCCTTCGACATCGCCAGCGTGCTGGCTATCGGCGCCGACTGGGCCAACTCGGCGCGTGGCTTCATGTTCGCCATCGGCTGCATCCAGTCCCAAAGCTGCCACACCAATAAGTGCCCGACCGGCGTCGCAACCCAGGACCCGTTGCGCCAACGCGCCCTGGTGGTACCGGACAAAGCCCAGCGCGTGTTCAACTTCCACCGCAACACCCTCAAGGCCCTGGCCGAAATGCTCGCGGCGGCAGGCCTGGATCACCCGTCGCAGCTGTCGGCCAAGCATCTGGTACGACGCATGTCGGCCACCGAGATCAAGCTGTTTTCGCAGTTGCATGTATTCCTCAAGCCTGGCGAGCTGCTCAGTGGCGAAGTGAATGGCGAGTTCTATTCGCGCATGTGGCAGATGGCGCGGGCGGACAGTTTTGAGCCCCATGAGGTGGTGGCTGCATAACCTGTAAACACCCTTTCCTGCTGAACCGGACCACCGACGGCATCGTAGAAACAAGGAGATTCACATGCCGTTACTGGACTTCGCTGCACTCGCCGGGCAACTGCCTGACAGCTGGAAATCGATACGCCTGGGCCAGGTCGGCCCGGCGCGGATCAAGGTGTTGCGCATGGATGAGCAGGCTTACGAAGAAGAAGTGCACGACTACAACGAAGGGCTACTGGTGATCAGCGGCCATTTGCGCCTGAGCATCGCTGATGAAGAGATCCACGTAGAGACCGGCCAGATGTACCTCGTGGAAGCGGGCACCGCTCATGCCGTACTTCCAGATAGCCAGGGCACCCTGGTGATCATTGATATCTAGTTGAGGCGGTATGAAACAACCGCAATCACGGGTTAACACGTGGCTGTTTTTTCATGACGATATAACCGTCCCCATCCTCAAGATAAATGGAGTAAAACAAATTATCGACGATGGGGTGGGCGTCGCGTGTCAATCGTGCGTCGCCCGAATGTTCGCGGCTGGCCTGTACCACATTCGTGATCCCCACCCTGGCCATTGCCGCGGGTAAAAACAAAAAGCCAGCATTCACCAGATACGGCATGACCGGCATGCCCGAAACAGTTCCGGCAGAGGCCGGCAACCAATAATCCTGAGCACCGCCATCAAAGTAAAAAACCTTAACCGATGCCAGCGTTGCATTAGCGCTTATCGAATAAGCCAAACTGCTCATCACGGCAGTTTCCAACGTCTTCTTCAAACTCAAGACGCGCCCATAACTATAAGAAATGGACAACAGCAAAATTATTGGCAGCAGCACAAACACCGTCAACTTGCGCTGTACAGCGTTTAACCACTGGTAGATCACCAGCAGTAAAAAAACCAGCAAAGGCCCGGCCCCCAGCATCGCCCTTGAATCACTATTTTCATAGAAAAAAACCAGCATGATTCCTGGCACAAACATGATCATCAACGGCACTATCGCCCCAAAAGCCAAACTCACCAGGACTTTACTCACCCACCGTGGCCGTTCACGCAACGCAGAACACCACGCCCAGGCATAACCCATCCCGAACAGAATCGCCATCACCCCGAAAAGCCATGCACTATCGCCCGTGTATAAGGGCCGGATTCTTTCTTCAGCGTTTTTTAAGCGCTGCAATATGACAACTGGCCAATGCTCATCCAAAGCAAGCAGCCGCTGACGCTCCCCGCCCACAAACGGGACGATCGCACACACATAAAAAAGCGAGGCGACGCCCGCCTGGGTGGCCTTTTCAAAGCCCAGCATCATCCATTCACGGGTGACTTTTTTATCGTTGATCGCTCTGTACAGTTCGATGCAGCACAAGCCGAGAAAGCTATTCATAAGTGGCTGATAAATACACAGCGCACCGCCAACCAACACGCTGCCGCCCCACCACTCGACCCATTTCCTTTCAGACTTCAAGGTGATCGCAAACACGATCATCGCCACGCCGACGGTAATCACCGGGCCGTCGTACTTATAAACCAGATCACTGAGAAACAAGGGACTGAAAAACATCGGCAATACCACCGCCGCCGACAAAACACTCACAGGACAAAAGTAATGAAACGCCAGGCGCGTCAACGCCATTGCCATGACCACACACGCGACCAGCAGGCCCAGTGGAAAAGCGTCTGGAGCGCCATTGGACAGGGATAACAAATGATAAAAACCATCAATCAAAAAACGCCCTTCAGCACGCCACGACGCATACCCATAGACCGCCCGAAAGCTATCTTCAACGTAAAAATAGTCCGCCAGAATCAATGGATACACATAGACCAAAATAGCCAGCAAAAAGAATATAAAACCTTCCTTCCTGGACCATTCATGCGTACTCACTTTGCGCTACCTCCCTCAAGATCCCTCTTGCTCTCCCGACGCACAACGCCTTTAACCACATAGCGCGGCCGGTGTTTGGTTTCCATATAGATGCGCCCCACATATTCCCCGAGTATCCCGATCCCAATCAGCTGCACCCCGCCCAGGAACAAGATCGCCGTCATCAAGGATGGATACCCCGGCACGTCATTGCCAAACATCACCTTGTCCACCACCAGGTACCCGGCGTACACCAACGCGATCAGCGAAATACCGCCACCGATGTAACTCCACAATCGCAGCGGCAAAGTGCTGAACGAGGTAATGCCATCCAATGCCAGGTTCCAGAGTTTCCAGGCGTTGAACTTGCTCTGGCCGACTGTGCGAGGGGCACGGTCGTATTCGACGATGGCCACGGTGAAGCCGGCCCAGGACAACACGCCTTTCATGAACAACTGCTGTTCGGGCAGGGCCTTGATCACGTCCACCACCTTGCGGTCCATCAGCCGGAAGTCACCGACGTTCTCTTCGATATGCGTATAGGACATGCGATTGAGCAGACGGTAGAACAACGCCGCACTGCGACGTTTGAAGTAGCCGTCACTGGAGCGGTCCCGACGTTTGGCCAGCACCACGTCGGCGCCGCTCTGCCATTCGTGGATCAAGCGCGGAATCACGTCGACCGGATCCTGCAAATCCACATCCATGGGCACCACGGCGTCCCCCGTGGCGTATTCAAGCCCGGCGAACAGCGCGGCCTCCTTGCCGAAGTTGCGCGATAGATTGATCAGCATCACATCGCTGCCGGTCATGGCCAGTACCCGGGCACGCTCGGCCGTACGGTCGGTGCTGCCATCGTTGATAAGCACTATTTCGACTCCATGGGCGTGCAAACCAGGCGCCTCACGCACGGCACGGTAGAACGGCTCGATCGCCTGTTCTTCGTTGAACACAGGCACGATCAGCGAAACCCTCATTGCCCACGCTCGCGGAACACCACCCAGCGCGACAACAAAAAACCGCACACCAGACTGACCACGGAAAACACCATCACTGTGACAATCCCCGGCACACCCCAGCGATCCGCCAGCCATCCCACGCCCAGGCTCAAAGCGCCCATGCACGCAACGAACGCCAGGTAGCGGGCCAACGATGCAGACATGGCAAAGGTGCAGGTCGCGTTGACATAAAACGAGAAGGACACCGCCACGCAAAAGGCGAGGAAGTTGCTCACTGCCTGGCTAAAGTCCAGCGCCGTGCTGAACACGTAAAACAGCTGCCAGTGGATCAACGTATTGACGCCCCCAATCAGCGTGTAGCTGGAGAATCCCTTCCACAGTCTGGCCATGCCATCGCCCCGTTTCGCCTGCCTCCAGCAAGCCACGCCCCCCCATTGCTCGTCTACTGTCGGAATTAACAGGTACACAGCGCCGCAAGTTGAGACATTCAGTAATACCCATCCTTTGCAATTGCTTACAAATACCGCCAACCTGCGCCCGCCCGACGTGCGGCGTACGACAACCTGCGCGCTCGCCGGTCACTACTAAACCTTTTGTTCAAGAGCCCGCTGCCATGCTGAACGGACGCGACCCACGCATCGATTTTTTTCGGGGCCTGGCGTTGATCTTCATTTTCTGGGATCACGTCCCCCACAATCCTCTCGGCCAGATCACCCTGCGCAACTTTGGTTTCAGCGATGCGGCCGAGGTCTTTGTATTCCTCGCCGGTTACGCCGCAGTGCTGGCCTACGGCAAGATCCTGCAACGCGACGGCTACTGGATTGCCTCGCTGAAAATCCTGCGCCGCGCCTGGGTGTTGTACGTGGTGCATATCTTTTTGCTGGCGATGCTGATGGGCATCGTGTTCTTCGCCAACAGCCATGTGGAAACCCGCGACCTGGTCGAAGAGATGGGCCTGACGCACTTCGTCACCCACCCGCAACAGGCCCTCACCGACGAGCTGCTGCTGCGCTTCAAGCCCAACCTGATGGACCCGCTGCCGCTATATATCGTGCTGCTGGCAGGGTTGCCGCTGGTGTTGCCGCTGCTGCTGCGCCACACCTGGCTGGTGGTGGCTGCGTCGGCGACGGTGTATCTGCTGGCGCCGTGGATGGGCTGGAACCTGCGGGCGATTGCCGACGGCGTGTGGTACTTCAACCCGGTGACCTGGCAGTTCCTGTTTATCCTCGGTGGCGCGGCGGCGCTGCGGGCCAGTCAGGCGCGCCCGCCGGAACAGCGTGCGCTCAAGCGCCAGCCGTTGTTCCTGGCGGCGGCGGTGTACACCGTGGTGGCGTGTGTGCTGACCCTGTCATGGCGCTGGCCCGAGGTGCATGACGCGTTGATGCCGTCCTGGCTCAGCGACCTGATCTACCCCATCAGCAAGACCGACCTGTCACCGCTGCGCCTGCTGCACTTCCTGGCCCTGGCCTATGTCACCGCCAGGCTGTTGCCCGGTCGCGGCTGGACGCAAAACTGGCTGGCCGAGCAAAGCTGCCGCATGGGTCGCTACTCCCTGGAGGTGTTCTGCCTCGGCGTGCTGCTGGCACCGCTGGCGGACATGCTCAACGCCCTGGCCGAGGATGCCTGGCCAATGCAGATTTTCAGCGCGTTGCTGGGGCTGGCGCTGATGGCCGGGCTGGCGGCGTGGCTGGAGTTCAACAAGCACCTGGACCGGGCGCTGCGCGGCGAGGCGCCGGCCTTTAAATAGATAGCCCCTGCGCCGGCATGCGCGGTGATTCCATCTGCCTTCCACTTATCGTGAAAGGTAGAGCGCATGCCGACTCATCAATTACTCAACGGCCTGTCCGGCAATCTGCAATCGAGTACCGCCTGGTCCCAGCAACAGGCTCTGGAGCTGATCCAGCGTAATGTCCTGCAAGCCCTGGAGGGCCTGGACGCCGAGGAAAAACTACGTTTCCTGCGCTTGCAACGCAATGCCCTGGCGGCCCTGGCCGCGGTTGAGACCGAAAAGGAGCGGGTGGTCCGCAGCTTCAAGGCAGACGGCCTGGCGCAGTTGCGTGGCCGAATCGGTGGGCGCGATCCGGAGCAGTATCGCTTCGACACCACTTATATAGAAAGGATAGAGCAACCACTGCCATGGGAGCGACAACCGGGCAGCCACCTCCGACTTCCCCGCCGCTCCGATATCGATTATCGCGAAATCATACATGTCAAAAGCATGTCGTTGTGGGAGGCCGCCTGCGTGAACTTCGGCTTTACCACCTCCTTTCGCCAGACTTCCGGCTATAGCCTGGTCGACGCGAGCAAAGTGGTGGGCCCCGACGGCGATCGCAGCCTGAGCGCCCGGGAGTTCATCGCCATCGCCCGCGATCTGGACCTGGGCCATCAACTGCAAGAGCAGATCCAGGCCACCCTTGGTGAAGGCGGCACACTGCGCCGGTTGATGGGCGACGCGGCGCTGGCGCTGTTGCAGTTCGATGTGTTGGATGCGTGGCGCAACCGCGCCCACAATGGTCTGACCCGCGCGACGTACGACAGTCTCACGGCATCGATCGACGGCAGCGGGCCACAACTGCCCGTCGAAAGTCTGAGCCTGACCTCGGGGGTGACCCCCATCATCGCGGTGCCCTTTGTGCCCTGGGACAGCTCAATCCCGGTGCCCTTGATGCTGATCAAGGTCGCAAGCCTGGGGGTACTGTCTTATTTTCCTTTCCGTCCCGGCGGTGCATTTCGCTATCACCGTGATGCCCAAACGGCAGAGGCCGATTTCCGCCAGCAACTGCTGGAGAGCCACAGAAAAAATGACCTTGGCTGGTTTTCCCGGCAGCTACCGCTGGTGGGCATGTCCGTGTTCAAACCATTACTGACCCAGGAGAAACGCCCCGAGGGCATGAACTGGCTGGCCGGGCATCTGTATGACGGCTTTCACAAAGCCTTTCCGGAGCGCACGCTCAACGATATCCGCTTCTCCACAGACCCGCACACTGGCCCCGCCGTCACCCTGGTGCAAGCCTTGTCTTACCGACAGATCCAACGCTGCCAGGCCGATATGGACACCCTGGCCAGTACCCGTTCCGAGGCCGACTGGCAAGCCCTCAAGGATGCGGCGGCGGCGATCGCCTCAGAAGTCTTGCAATTACTGCTCACGCCACTGCCCGGCGGGGTCACGGGGATGAACCGCGTCATGCAACTGGCGGTACTGGGCAGCATGACTTATAGCGTCAGCGTGGGTCTGAGCGAAGCCGTCAAGGGCGATGCCAGCAACTTCGCCTCGACCCTTACCGACGTCGCCGACATGGCCATCAGTGGGCGCCTGATCAGCGTCGCCGGCAGGGTCCATCGCCAGCGCATGCTCGAACACTTGCAACGATTGGGCAACCCGCGCAAAGTCACGCGCCCCGACGGTGTGGAGGAGCTGTGGAAGCCCGATGCTCGCCCCTACGCCCACAGCCAGCAATACCTGCTTGAGGGTAAACGCGCCGACACGCTGGGTGTGTTCACCGTACAAGGCCGGCAATACGTCAAGCTGCACCATGACAACCAGACCCTCGTGGCAGAGGTCGCCCACGACCAGGCCACTCAGCGCTACGTACTCAAGAACAGCAGCGGCTACAAGCCACCGATTATCTTCAACCCGGCGCTGCAAGCCTGGACCTTCGACCTGCACAACACCCAAGCCCTGTCGGATACCCAGTTGCTGCAACAGATGCTGCCCAATGGTTCGTCGGTCATCGCCCAGGCCGACCTGGAACAGATGCTGCGCAGCACGGCCACCTCTCGCGCCACCTTGGAGGATGTGTGGCGTGGCGAACCGGCACCGCTGAACCTGATCGAAGGCGTGCGGCGCCTGCAAGCCGACCAGGTGATCGAGCACATCATCGATCACTTTCACGAAGCCGGTTACCTGCCCCCCTATGGTGACAGCGTGGTCCTGTCGCTGCTGACCCAACTCCCCGAATGGCCCGCCGCTGTCCTGTTGAGCATCAACGATCCGCAACACGGCTTGATCGAAACCTACAGCAATACCGAGCAGCCGGTGCCCGACCCGACGACGATTACAATCATCCGCAGCGCAGAAGGCAGCTACCAGGCCGAAGGAGACCGCGGCTTGCCGCCTTATCGGGCAGACCCCTTGTTGAGCCTGGTCATCAACCTGCAACCGGCCACCTCGCAACTGGGCCTCACAAATCGAAGCGCCGCCACACCCGAGCAGCGGATCATGACAGTACGTCGCGACGTTGCCGCCCTGGCGCGTCGCGAACGCCTGGCACTGTTCGCGGCCCTGGTGAGTTACGCCGGTTATGAAAAACATGAGCTATTGCCCCCCGCCAATGTGCGGCGTTTCCTGCCGGTCAAGGCATCGATGCCATTGGTGGCGGTTACGCCGTTGCTGAAAAAACTGCGCGACCTCAACAGCCCGCTATCACCGGCCTTGCTGGAGCGTCTGCTGGCACAGCATCCCCTTACCCCACGCCAGCAGCAGACCTATCTACGCGAAGGCGGGCTGCCGACGGCCTTTGCCGAACTGTTGGATAACCATCGCACCGCCCTGCGTATAGACGCCGCCATCGACGCGCTGTATCACCCGCGCCAGTTCAACAATGATGCCGATCAATGGGCCAGGGAATTTGCCTCGGCGCTGATACGCCGCAGCCTCAAGCGCGATTTCGTCATCACCGAAGTGGTCGCGGGGCGTAGCGCAACGCCGTATGCCTCCAGCGGTCCCGACGACCTCACCGTGGAACTGCGCCACTATGGCAAAGGCGTCTATGAAGCTTACGACATGCGCAATGCCGGCACGATTGCGGTGTCGCCGGCGGTGGACAGCTTCTACTTGGCCATTGGTTCGGTGCTGCAACCCCATGAACGGCAACAATTGGGCATGCGCGGTGCCACCGACGCCATGGGCCTGCGCACGACGTTGGGCGACTACATGAGCAGGCAGCGCGGCCCGGAAGGTTTTGTAAGATTGGCCGATGGTTCGCTGGCGCAGTACGAGCATACCTTGTCGCTGCCGACCAACCTGCGGCCCGATGCCTTGGGCATTTTCCCCCACCACGGCGACCACTATCTGCCCCTGTTCGGTTCCTGGTACCGAATTGTCCATGACAAGCGGATCTTCAAGTGGCGGCTCAAACATCCGCAAAAGATCGGTGTCGACACGCCAACGTTGGAGCACAACAGCGACGGCGCCTGGCGCCTGTCCAGCGAAAACCCCATGGGCTGGGATGACCACAGCCTGCTGTACCGCCTTGGGGGTGATCACTACACATTCCCCCAGGACACCGCCAGCGCCATTCTCGCCCTGACCGACACCCCGCCCCACGTGCTGCGCCAGATACACCGAAGCGGCCGAGCGTCGCCTCCGTTGTTGGCCGATACCTGCAAGCGCTTGCGCATCGATCAGGAAATCGACCATTTCATCGAGTCGATGTATGAACTCCCCAACACTTCCGCCACCGCTCCAGACCCGGACCTGCAACTGCTGGTGGTCTCCAGCCTGCCCGGCTGGCCCGACAGCCACGTGCTGGAGATTGTCGACCGGGACGCCCCGCTCAGATACCCCGCCCGTCATCGGCCCGACGCCAAGGTGGTGAGCGCCACCGATAAGGACCTCGAGACGTCAGGGCTGCTGGAAAAATTCATCGCTGACGACGATCTGGCCCTGGCGCTGCTCGGCGCGCTGCCCAAGACTCAGGAACAGCGCCTGTTCCAGCTGATCACCAGGATCGTTGAATATACCGACCGGGAGAGGCCGCAAATCCTCGAATCCCTGTACCGGCGCAGCGAGTCCGCAGGCACCGAACGGGAGCGCCGCTTCAAGACCAAGCATCCGGACCTGTCCACCAGCACGGTCAAGGCGATTCTCGGCCAGGCCTCCAAGCGCGAACTCAAACAGCTGCATGAACACGATCAACTGAGCCTGCGCCTGGCCGAACAAGCGCGCCTGAGCGGCCACGAATTACGCTTGAACCGTGCGTTCGAGGGCCTGTATGTGGATGCCTGCATCAACGCCGACAGCGACCGGATCACCCTGTACCTGCTGCGCAACCTGCCCGCCTGGCCGAAGACCCTGCGCATCGATGTTCGTGAACGGGACAATCAGGGGCGCCTGCTGGAAACCGCGGGGCATCTGCAGGGTTCGTCACGCAAGACCGTCGCCAAGACCAACCGGGGTTACCAGGCCTACAACCAGCAGGGTGAGCCGTTGGGTCAGCCTTCGAACAGATTGCTGCGGGTTATTCTCAGCACGTTGTCCCCTGACGAGCAGGCCCTGCTTGAGGCGGACAGCGAAAGCGGCATCGCGCAGCTGCGCAACCAGTTGGCCGAACTGGCCTTCGCACGCCGCGTGGAAATCAAGGGCCTGCTGGATATCCCGCACCTGCAACATTGGATGCAACCGGCCATGGGGGTTGATCGTTCGTTTCTGGTGTATCCGTTGTGGCAGCGCATCTGGCCTTTCCGTGGCCACCGGCCACCGGACCTGGTAGCCAAGGTCCAGGAGCTTTACCCGCACTTCAACAATGACGATGCACGACGATTGCTCCAGTCATTGAACATGACCGACCCGGAAAAACTCATCGAGCTGGAGCGCCGCCAGGCCGAGTACCAGGCCATGGATGTGGAGCTGTCACGCTGGAGCGAAACCCTGCTGCCGGCCGACAACGAACTCAATGACCCACTGGGCATGAACCGTGGCCGGCGTCGCCATATCGCCTACCAACTGCGGGGCGCATGGCGGCGCGAAAACGCGACGTTCTATATCGCCGGTCTGTTCAACGTGCCGTCACTGGAGTTGCAGCTGGACGACGAAGGCCTGCCGCCGGGGTCGTTCCTGACCGGCACCAGCGGCTTCAGCCACATTGAATACCTGCGAATTTCCGGTAACGCCTTCCCCGCCACGGGGGCAGAGTTCCTGGGCAAATTCACCCAGCTCAAGGCCTTGCGCATCGACTGTCGCCTCACCGACTTGCCCAGCGCGATCACCGACATGACCTGGCTCACCCACCTTGACCTTAACGACAACGACCTGCGTTTGACCGAAGAGTCGGTACAACGCCTGGCCACTATGGTCAACCTGCAGAAACTCGACCTGAACGACAACCCGGACCTGACCCTCACTCCGGATGTCAGCCGGATGCTGCAGCTCAATACCCTGCGCCTGGCCAACACCGGCATCACCCAATGGCCCATCGGCGCCAGCGCGCTGCCGGTGCTGACCGAGCTGCACTTGCAGGCCAACGGGATCAGCACCATTCCCGACGAAGTCTTCAGTAACCCCTGGCTGCAAATGGCCAATCGCAACACCCTGCTGCACGAAAACCCGCTGTCCGCCGAGACCCTGGCAAGCATCGACGCCTACCGTATCGCCACGGGTATCCGCCTGGGTGGTCAACTGCGCACACCGGCCCATGCCCCCGTGGCGTCGAATGACCTCGATACCTGGCTGACCGGCGTTGCGGCGCAGGACGTGGCGGCCCGCCGACAACTGTGGGAGCAACTGCAGGCGAATGAAACGGCGAGTGCCGATGATGTGTTCCGGGTCCTGCGCGACCTGAAGAGGACCCACGCCTACCGCAGCACCGCGTCAAGGACGCGGTTGACCGAGCGGGTCTGGAGCCTGTTGATCGCGATGGGCGAATCGACCCAACTGCGCAACACGATCTGCCTCAATACCTACGGTTCAGGCAATTGCGGCGACAGCGTACTGCTGGCCTTTACCAACATGGAGCTGCATCACCGTATCCACCAGGCCAAGCTGCAACCCAGGAGCTACCTGGCCGACCGGGCCTTACTGGAACTGGCCAAGAGTTGCTTCTACCTCAATCAGCTCGATCACTTTGCCGACCAGTTCGTGCTTGCGCGTGAGCGGGCCGACCTGGATGTCGATCCCGCCGAGGTGACCATCTACCTGCGCAGTAAACTGGCGCGGGAATTCAACTTGCCGTTTTATCCATTGGAGCTGCTGTACAGCGTGGATGACTATGTGACACCGGCGGTGATCGACGACGCGCGCCGGACCCTGCGCAGGCTCGGCCAGTCACCGGCGTTGCAGGAGGCGATCCTGGCCACCGAGTTCTGGGTCGAGTACCTGGCCAGCAGCGAGCCGGAGGCCTTTTTCACCGTCAAGGACACCATCACCTACAAAGTCAGCGTGCTCGATCAGGAGTTAACGGACAGGCGTTCGGATGAATACCTGGAACGTCGCCAGCAACTGGCCGACGAGGAAACCAACGAACACAACCGCCTGGTGCGGCAGTTGACCGAGGGCACGCAACGCACGTTGCAGCGCGTCTGATTCGGTACGGGCCGACCTGTCGTGACACAGGCCGGCCCGCATCAAGGGATCATGCCGAGCGCTGTGAACCCACGGCAACCTGGGTCGGCTGCAGCTTGAACACGTAGAACAACACGGTCAGCAGGACCAGGAACGCCGGCCCCACATACAGTGCCACGCGGGTATCCGGGAAGTACGCCATCAGGCCCACCACCAACACCAGGAACGCCAGGGCCAGGTACGAACTGACCGGGTACAGCCACATGCGGTACTTGAGGGCTTTCTGTTCGGCCGGGCTCAGGCTCCTGCGGAACTTGAGCTGGGCCAGCAGGATCATGACCCACGTCCAGATCGCGCCGAAGGTGGCGATGGACGTGACCCAGACGAAGACTTTCTCCGGTACCAGATAGTTGAGCAACACGCCCAGCAGCAACGCGAAAATCGACAGCAACAGCGCCTTGCGGGGCACGCCGTTACGGGAGGTGGTGCCAAAAGTCGCGGGGGCCTGGCCGTTCTGCGCCAGGCTGTAGAGCATGCGCCCGGTGCTGAAGATGCCGCCGTTACACGACGACAGTGCCGCAGTGATCACCACGAAGTTGATGATGCCGGCGGCGGTCTTGATGCCCAGGCGCTCGAAGGTCATCACGAACGGGCTGCCCTGGGTGCCGATCTCATTCCACGGGTAGATCGACAGGATCACGAACAACGCGCCCACGTAGAACAGCAGGATGCGCCAGAACACCGAGCCGATGGCGCGGGGAATGGTCTTCTGCGGGTTCTTCGCTTCACCGGCGGTGAGGCCGATCATCTCCACGCCCAGGTAGGCGAACATCACCATTTGCAGGGACATCAACACGCCCTGGACGCCATTGGGCATGAAGCCGCCGTGGCTCCACAGGTTGGAAATGCCCAGGGCCACGCCGTCGTTGCCGAAGCCGAAGGCAATGATGCCGACGCCGCCGATCACCATGGCAATGATGGTGACGATCTTGATCAGCGCGAACCAGAATTCGAATTCACCGAAGGCCTTCACCGCGATCAGGTTGATGGTGCCCATGCTGATCAGGGCTGCCAGGGCCCAGATCCAGCGCGGTGTGTCGGGGAACCACACGCCCATGTACACCGCCACGGCGGTAATCTCCGCCACGCAGGTCACCAGCCACAGGAACCAGTAGTTCCAGCCGGTCAAAAAACCCGCCAACGGGCCGAGGTAGTCCTGGGCATAGCGGCTGAACGAGCCGGCCACCGGGTTATGCACGGCCATCTCGCCGAGGGCGCGCATGATCACCAGGATGGCCAGGCCACCGATAATGTAGGAGAGCATGATGGCCGGACCGGCCATTTCGATGGCCTTGGCCGAGCCGAGGAACAGGCCGACACCGATACAGGCGCCGAGCGCCATCAGGCGGATATGCCGTTCGCCCAGTTCGCGTTTGAGCGGGCCGCCCGAAGCGGTCTCGCCATGGGGCAGGTGGTTGCCGACTGGCATAGGGATACAACCTCGTCTTGTTATTGGATATGAGCCTCCGAGTCCGGCACGCCACGGCGGGTCAGCCATGGGGTACCGTCTCCGGCTGGCCTTTTGGGTCAACCGGTCTGGCCGGGCCAGATCAGGGGGGTGCAGTATAAAAAGCTCAACCCAGTGATTTTCACTCTATAAACGGAAATATTCAGCGGGAATTCCCGGAAAATTCCGATTGCGCGGTTGGAGTATCGCACGGCAATGGTGCAGCACTTCAAGCCTGGACCTGCCAGTCTGGCGTCCACATCGGCGCTTCGAAGAACAATCTGCGCGCCATGCGCAGGTAGATTTCACCGCGATGGATCTCCAGGGTCTGCCGCACGCGGCCGGTCTGCCCGGCCTGGATACTGGCAAATGCCTGGGCCTGCGCCTGGGCCTGGGACTGCTTACCCATGCGGTGCTGCTCCAGGGTCTTGAGGTGCGCGGCGGTGAAATGATCGTCCGGCCCGGCCTGGCGCTCATAGTGGAAATGCGCGTACCACAACGGCCGGCGGGTATGCACATCCATGACCACATAGGTCTGCAGCCAATCATGGGGGCTGGCGGCCAGGGCAACCCGCTCGCCTTGGCGAAAAATACGCGCTTCATGATGGCTGACCAGCACGTCCACGCTGGACTGGGTGGGTAGGCGCGCCTTGATGGCACTCAAGCGCACCTGCAGGCCCTGCTCGGATAAGCGGCTGGCCGCAGCGCGCAACTCGTCGGCTACGGTCCTGGCCCGCGCCTGTTGCGTGGCGGCAAGGCGACCCGGTTCGCTGTGCTGCAAGTGACGGTGGATGGCGTCGCCACACTGGCGCAACTTGGCGGCGTGCTGATCCAGAAGGTCCTGCAACGACTGCGGTTCATTGGCCTTCTGCGCCATTTTGAGCACCTCGGCAATGGCCGGAGCGACCGACGCCTGCAACGCCTCGCCCTGCTCAATCAAACGATTGAGATTAGGCAGCGCAGCGGCGCGCCGGGGAACCGGCTTCTTGACCGGCTCCCACACCCCGTCGGCGGCGTGGGTAAACGAGGCAATCACGGTGTTCTGGGCGTCCACCACCTCAGCCACCTCGACCGGCTGCTCACCGGTGGTCATCTTGACCTGGGCCACATACAGATCCTGGTTGCGCGTGCGGATGATGTTTTTCAGCGCCACGCGCGGTGTCGGCGCAGCACGCGGTGCGGGGCTCACAGGGGTCAGGGCCACAGACAGTTCGCGCTCGACCTCCGCGTGCAATTGGCCACACAGTTGCTGCAACTTATCCAGGTAATCGAGGTGGAATTTGTCCGGCTCCATCGCTCGCCAGAACTCGATGCGGTCATTGGTCTGGGCGTAGACATGGTTGAGGCTATCCAGCAACTCGATACGCAATTGCGCGCTCAGGGGCGCCAACTCATGCAGTTGCGCCTGGGACCGGCTGGCCCAACGTGCACGGTTGATAGTGTCGTCCAGGCTTTGGAAAAAATCCTCGTCCAGCCGCGGCCCCTCGGTCTTAAGCGCCACCGCCCACAACGCCGTGACTTGCAACGACTGCAGATCCAACACCGACGGCGATGCCGCCTGGCCCATCCGCAAGCTCTGGGCGCGGTCCCTGCCGTACTTGGGAACGCCTTCCAGCGCGTGCAGGAAGCTGACTTCCTGGATGCGCCAGCGGATGGCGTGCTCGTTGCTGTCAGCCAACTGCCGCAGGCCGTCCATCAACGCCTGGTGCGCCTGTTGATTGATATCCCGGCTGCTCTCCTGCTCATTCAACGACTGCACCTGGTCCAGCACCGGAACCAACCGGGTATTGATGGCGATGGTCGTTACGCGGGCCTGCGCCAACAGTTGCTGAAGGTTGAGGATTATCCCTTCGAGCGCCGTCGACAGTTCACGTTCGTAACCCGGCCGGTGCTTGAGTGCCTGCAGGTCCTTGAGGCAATCCAACTCCAACAGCGCCGCATCCAGCTTATTCTGCAGTTCCTGGGTATAGCGGATTCCCGCCCGGGCGCGCTGCTCGTCGGTGAGATTGGCAACCTCACTGGTCAGCAGGTGGTAAGCCACCACCACGGCCCGATTGGCCGCCTCGCGCCGCTGGCCGTATTGGCGATAATCCTGCTCCAGTTGCTGGCGGCGCGACTCGGGGTTGGTCACCACCACTGTATCGGCCTGACCACCCAGCAGGCGCAGGCGCAAGTCCACCTCCCAACGGCCAGTGTCCAACAGCTTCAGCCAAGGCCCCATCTCACGACCATCGGCACTGATCACCCGCACACTGTCATCCGTGACCCTGGCCCGATAGACATGGCCGCGCACCAGCACCTGCCACTGCGGCGGCTGTGCGGCGGCGTTGAACAACACCCCGTCGAGCCGTCCGCCTACCTGCGCACCCGGCAAACGCGCCGGCCAGGGCTGAGCGAACGCCTTAAGGCTGAGGCGTTCGAGCCGGGCCTGCAGAGGCGGCGTCAGGGTGTCACGGGCATTGCTCCAACCACCGGGGGCACGCAACGGCATGTTCAGCGGGCCGCGCGTCAGGGTCGGCGGCGCCAGCCTTGGCGGGCTTGGTGCGAACGCCGGATCGCGCAGATCCAGGGTCGACGGCACCTCGTGGGGCGAAGCCCGATGCGCGAGGATCAGCACCAGGTTGCTCAACAGGTCCATCACGCCCTGGGCCTGGGCGGCCGGGTCGGTGCCGCTGACGGCCTGCACATCACGGTGCACGCTGTCCATCACCTGCACCATCCATCCCGCCAGCGCCACCGGGCCTCGCAGAAACGGCAACAGGCTGTTGAACAGCAGCCAGCCACCTTCTTTCAACGTCGCCCAGCGCTGCTCGGCGTTGGACACCGATTGGCGCTCTGCCAGGCTGACCAGCGCCTGCACCGTGGAGGCGAACACCCGAGGCAACGGGTCTTGCGCAATCAACTGTTTGCTCAAGCGAACCGACGCCGGACGCTCGGGCACACTGAACTCATCGCCAGCGAGAAAATGCCGTACATGGGGTTCTTCGAAACCGCCATTGGCATACAGCGCCTGGCGCGTTGGCGGCAGCCAGGCGAGCACCGTGTCCTGCAACGGACCGGCCGCCTTGATCGCCTCGAACAACGCCTGGGCGGACGAAAACTCCTGCAGGCTGGGGCTGAACAGTGGCTGGTAGAGCAGATGTGGCCCGTCGTCGGCATCCCTTGGGCCAATCACATACAGATTGAGCACCGTGTCTGGGGAAGACGTGGGCGTGGCCTTGAATGCCAGCGGCCATAACGCCGCCTGCGGCGGTTGCATCAGGGCCGCCTGCACCAAGCGATAGCCGGCGTCGGTCAGGCCGTGCTCGCCCTTGAGCTTCATCTGCAACGCCAGCAGCGGCAGTTGCGCCCGCACCTGTCGGGTAAACAGCGCTTCACGGCGTTGCCGCTCGGCCGGGTCGTCCAGCAGTGTTTGCTTGAGCAGCGCCGGGTACGCCTGGCCGATATCCACCTCGCTGACACAGCCCAGCAGCAAGGTCGCCGTGAGCCAGTCTGGCGCGGGACTGCCCTTGAGTTTGATCGCCGAGGGCAAGTGCGGGAAACCGCCGAGGTTCTCCAGGGCCAGGTCCGTCAGTGTCAACGTCAGCGGATGTACATCGCCGGTGGCAAAGCCGCCGGCAGTCATGGCCGCCGTGACGATGTGGTAAGTCAGCTCGATATCCTGCGGCTCGATGCTACTGGCGCGGCGATCCTTGCGCAGGCAGTCCTTCAGGGCCTGGTCGGCAAAGGTCCGGATCGGCGCGATACCGTCAAGAAACGTACCCGCGCCCGCCACCACCAGGGCCTGCAATGCATGGGCGTAGGCCAGGCTGTCGGCCGCCGAGGCATGGATCAGCCACAGTGGCAGTTGGTCCTGCAGGCGCAGTTGATACGGGGTCAGCACCGACTCGAACCAGCGCGAGGGGTCGGTCACATAATCGAGCATGGCTTGAAACTGTGCGGACGAACGCGGTACCGAACGGTCGATGGCCAACACATCCGCGCGTTGGCGTTCGGCATAGCTGGCGGCCAGCGCATCGAACGGATCGCCCCACGGCTCCTGCACAAACCACTCAAGCGCCTGGTCGGCCAGGCGCGCGCTCAGGTAGTCGGGAATCAAGACTTCGATATCGTCCAGGCGCTTGAGCGGGTGCAGGCCGGTCGCGGGGCTGAACAGCCACTGGTCGAGAATCAACAGCGGCAGCATCTCCGGGGTCTGCGCGCTGCCTTGGGGCCTGACATGAACGGTGTGCACCGGCAACGCTGCCGCGTCCAGGGTCCACTGGCGATCAGGGCGACCGGCCCGCAGCGACGCGCGTGGGAACAAACGAGTGAACTGCGCCGCGTCCATGCCCGGCGGCTGCGGGCTGTCGTACAGCAACGCCAGCCAATCATCGGACAGGTAGGCCCAGCGCGTGGTGTTCACCGGCACCAAAGCCCGCCACCAGTCCAGCAGTTGTTCAAGCCAGGCATCGAGCAGGTCCGCCCCGAGTTGGTTGACCACCTCTTCAACATCCAGCAGCGGCGGGTCACCGGGCACATGGATTTCCCGTTGATGCACGAACACCTGATGGTAATCCTCTACATAGCGCGTCGGCTGCGCGCTGGCCAGGCGCGTCACCACTTCATCGGCGAGGGCGCTGTAGTGGGTCTGGTCGGCCGGCATCGGGGTGCCGATGGCGACGTGTTCCGCACGCAGGCCGAGGCTGGGGAAGCGCCGATCCAGCGTGGCTTGCGCCTGCTTGATCGCGGCTTCGCGCAGGGTCGGTGGGGAGGAAAACAGGCTGAGGATTTGCTCGATATGGCTACGCCGCGACGAGGGGGTTGCAGGCATGGGTTGGACTTCCTTGTGACGGACGCTGGATTCGGTCCGGTAAGTCCTGAACGGTAAGGAAGTAGCGCGTTCATCTGCGGTAACCGAGTGCCCCCACGCAGACAAATTCCTCAACGGCGTCAATCACCGTCTAAGCTCTATTCAAGTCCGATCAATCTGCCGGGATGGGATCAATCGACTATGGGCGCTTTATGGCAAACCGATTCAACCAAGGCTGCGGTTCCCACCGATAGCGCGGATGAACAGCCATTGCCACCACGCCCCCGCAAACGCTTGTACCGGTGGCGCATGGTGTGGCTGCTGCTGGTGATCGCACTGATCGCCGCGGGGTTTGCCGCCCAGCGCGAAATGCGCACCGCGCAGTGGCAAGCCCGCGAACTGAGCCGCCTGGCCGCCACCTTGCACTACACCCTGGAGCCCGGTGCCAGCGATGCCATCGTGTATCCCGGCGACGGGCCTTTCGACAAACGCCTGGGCTATAGCGACCTCGATCAATTCCTGCCGCGCCTGCTCAAGCGCAATTATCTGATCCAGCGCCAGGTGCGCTTTTCGGCACCGCTCATGAGCTATGTCGAGCGCGGCCTGTTCGTGCCCTATGCGGAGAAGATCCAGGCCGGCTTGTCGATCTACGACTGCCGCGCCGAGCCGTTGTACCAGTTCACCTACCCGCAGCATGCGTACCAGGATTTCAGCGCGATCCCGCCGGTGGTGGTCAACAGCCTGTTGTTCATCGAGAACCGCGAATTGCTCGACCCGGCCCAGCCCCAAGCCAACCCGGCGGTGGACTGGCCGCGCTTCGCCAAGGCGGCCTGGTCGCAAGTGGCCAGGCTGTTGCACTTGCCGGGGCAAAGCGCCGGCGGCAGCACCCTGGCCACCCAGCTGGAAAAATACCGCCACTCCCCTGACGGATTGACGCTGTCGGGCGGCGAGAAACTGCGCCAGATGTTTTCCGCCAGCGTGCGCGCCTATCAGGACGGCCCGCAGACCTTGCAGGCGCGCCAGAACATCGTGCGCGACTACCTCAATAGCGTGCCGTTGTCTGCAGTGCCCGGTCACGGCGAAGTGCATGGCATGGCCGAAGGTCTGCGGGTGTGGTACGGCGCCGACTTCAACCGCACCAACGCGCTGCTCGCCGACAACAGCCCACAGAACCTCGCGCAAAAAGGCCTGGCCCTGCGCGAAGTGTTGTCGTTGATGATCGCCCAGCGCCGGCCTTCCCATTACCTGTCCAGAGGCCACGCAGAGCTGGCGACCCTGACCGACAGCCATATCCGCCTGCTGGAACAAAACAGCGTCATCGACCCAGCCCTGGCCAAGGCGGCCCTGGCCAGCAAGGTCAGTTACCGCGACTGGCAGCAGCAACCGACGATCCAACCGATTGAAACCAACAAAGGCATCAGCGTGGCCCGCAGCCGTCTCGCCACCCTGCTCAACCGCCCGTTGTATGACCTTGATCGCCTCGACCTGTCCGCCACCAGCACCTTGCAAAATGACCTGCAAACCCAGGCCACCGCCTACCTCAAGCACCTGGCCGATCCGGCCTTCGCCGGGCAACTCGGCCTGCTCGGCCCGCGCCTGCTGACACCCGCGAGCACGACTCAGGTGCGCTACAGCTTCACGCTCTACGAGATGACCGGCGACGGCGCGCGGGTGCGGGTGCAGACCGACAACACCGACCAACCTTTCGATATCAATGAGAGCAGCAAGCTCGAACTGGGCTCCACCGCCAAGCTGCGGGTGCTCACCACCTACCTGCAAATCATCAGCGAGTTGCACCAGCGCTATGCCGGCCAGACGCCCGCCGGGTTGAAGAAAGTCGAGATTGACGAGCAGGACCGCTTGTCGCGCTGGGCCGTGGATTACCTGGCGCAAAACCGCGACCAGAGCCTGTCGAAAATGCTCGACGCCGCCCTCGACCGGCAATATTCCGCCAGCCCCGGCGAAAGCTTTTTTACCGGTGGTGGCCTGCATCGCTTCCATAACTTTCGCAATGAAGACAACGGCCGCAACCCGACCTTGCGCGACGCCCTGCGCGAGTCGATCAACCTGCCGTTCATTCGCCTGATGCGCGACCTGGTGCGCTACAGCACCTATCACGGTGACAACAACAGTGCCGAGTTGCTCAAGGACGACAGCGACCCCCGGCGCCAGGAATACCTGGCCCAGTTCGCCGACCGCGAAGGCACGACCTTCCTGCTGCGCTTCTGGAAAAAGTACCGCAACAAGGACACCCAGGCCCGGCTCGCGACCTTTCTGGACGGCCTGCACCCTACCGCCATCCGCCTGGCCGCCGTGCACCGCTACCTGTTGCCCCAGGCCAGCCAGGCGAGTTTCAACAGCTTCGTGCGCTCCCACCTGACCGGCAGCAAAACCGCAGAAAAACTCACCGACGAACGCCTGGCCAAGCTCTACACAGACTACGGCCCAGGTGCCTACGACCTACCGGACCAAGGCTATATCGCCAAGGTCCACCCCCTGGACCTGTGGCTGCTCGGTTACCTGCTGAACCACCCCGAGTCCACCTTCACCCAGGCCGTCGCCGCCAGCGAGCACGAGCGCCAGGAGGTTTATGGCTGGCTGTTCAAGAGCCGCCACAAGAGCGCGCGCGACAGTCGCATCCGCACCATGCTGGAGATCGAGGCGTTCCTGGATATTCATCAACGCTGGCAGGCGGTCGGCTACCCGTTCGACCATTTGGTGCCTTCCCTGGCCACCGCCATCGGCAGCTCGGGGGACCGCCCGGCGGCGTTGGCGGAACTGGTGGGGACGATCCTTAACGACGGCATACGCGAGCCGACGCTGCGCATCGACAGCCTGCATTTTGCCGCCGACACACCCTATGAAACCCGCCTGGTCAACAACCCCGACAAAGGCAAGCGGGTGATGCCCAGCGAAGTCGCCACCGCCTTGCGCGGCGCGTTGTCCCAAGTGGTGGATGCGGGCACGGCGAAACGCGTGTCCGGCAGCTTCAAGCTGGCCGACGGTACACCGCTGGCCATGGGCGGCAAGACCGGTACCGGGGACAACCGCATCGAAGCAATTGGCGCCGGTGGGCGCGTCCTCAGCTCCAAGTCGATCAACCGCACGGCGACCTTTGTGTTCTATATCGGCGACCGGCATTTCGGTACCCTCACCGCGTTCGTCCCCGGCAGCGGCGCGCAGAACTTCACCTTTACCTCGGCGCTGCCGGTGCAGGTGCTCAAGGGCATGGCGCCGGTGCTGATGCCGTATCTGCAACCGGGTGGCCATACCTTGTGCAGCGTGCCTCAGCCGCTGATCTCGACGACTTTCTCGGAACTGCCTTCTACCAGGAAGAACCGGTAGACCCGCCCGGTCTGTTTTTCAAAGCTGAACACTCGACCAGGGAAGATATGGTTCTTGGTGATCGGCGCGCAGTCCATACGGTCGGCGACCGCACAGTCCTTGAACTCATCCACCACCACGACGGTGTTACCGGCATTGCGCAGGGTGTAGGTGCGCCCGCCATTCTCGACGCGGGTATCAAAGCGGCTTTGCTCGGGCCGCACGAAAAACACCGTGCCGTATCCGGACATCACCCGCACACCCGCCGCCAGGGATGCTTCATAGGAGGCGCGGTCTTCGTCATTGATGCCGAAGTCATCATCCTTTTCCGGTGCCACCGGCAGGTAGCGCACCCGGAAATAACGTTCCCGATCGCGCTCGCCCATGAACAGGAAGCGCGTGCTTTGCATCGCATTGGCCGGCACGATCAGGCGTGCCGGGCTGGCCATGAGGCCGTCGCGTACGATGCCGTCGGCCTGGCTTTTGAGGGGCACTTCGTCGTAGCTGCCATCGGGTTTGTAGAGCATCTCCGTGACATTGATCTTGACGAACGCCGTGCTGCTGCCACCGTTGAACACGCGCTTGAGGTAGGTGTTCTTGTCGCCATTCATATAGTCGTAAAAATCGCCGACGTTGATGGCCGGCCCGGCCTGGACGTTGAAGGACCACAGGCACAGGCCCAGTACTGCATAAACGTATTTCATAAGCACCTCGTTATCACGGTCGCAACGCGTCGAAGATCAGATGAACGCTGCCGAAATAGTCGCCCGGCGTATAACCGCCCTCGGGCTCGACGGCGGCGATTTCCAGCAATACCCGCTTGCCGGCCCGCGCTTCCTCGGCAGGCACCACCAGGGTGTCGGTCAAGTCCAGCCATTCACCGTTGAAGTTGACATTCAACGGGATCAGGCGCCGGCCGTTGGACAGCACCGGCAACTCCCCCAGGCGCGCAACGATGCCGCCGCCGCTGTTCTTCACGTCAAAGTGCTCACGCAAGGGCTTGAGCGTGCGACTCACCAGGTTCCAGGCCATCTCCTGCTCGCGCTCCAGAAACACCGGGTTGATGGGCAGCACATAAAAATCGGCGGTAGGGATGGTGACCGACACATCGAACACCTGCTCTTCACGAATCGCCAGGGCCCGGCTACTGAGCAGCACACCGACCAATAGCAGCAACAGCGTCATGACGACTTTGCCCGGCCGATACCCGGCTCGGTAGGCTCTTTCTCTGACCATCAGCCTTTGACCTCATAGGTTTTTTTCTCGCTGCCCTCGACCAGGGTGAAGCGGTAGGTACGCCCGGCCTGCTTGGGAAAGCTGAAAGCACGGCCGGGCAGGATGTGGTTCTTGGTGACGGGCAGGCAGTCCTGGGCATCGCCACTGACGCAGTCCTTGAACTGATCCACCACCACCACGCTGTTGCCCTCGTTATGCAGCGCGTACTGCAAAGGTTGCTCATCGATACGGGTGGCAAAGCGAGTGTCTTTGGGGCGCACGAAGAACACCGTGCCGAACCCGGCCAGCACCGTGACCCCGGCCGAGAGACTGTCTTTGTAAGATTCACGCTCCTCACTGGACACGGCAAAGTCATCCTCCGGCTCCGGCATCACCGGCACGAAGCGCAGGCGGAAATAGCGCTCTTTTTCCCGCGCGCCCAGGTACAGCAAGCGTGTGCCCTGCATGCCATTGGAGGGGACGATCAGGCGCGCCGGCGTGGCCATCAAGCCATCGCGAGCGGTGTTTTCGGCGTTACCCTGGAGCTCGACTTCCTCGGAGCTGCCGTCGGCGTTGTAGAGGATTTCCATCACCGACACCTTGATGAACGCCGTGCTGTCGCCGCCGTTGAAGACCCGTTTCAGGTAGGTGCTTTTGTCGCCGTCCAGGTAGTCATAGAACACCCCCACATTGATGTTGGGGGCCGCCGGCGCCGACAGCGGCAACCAGCACAGCGCACACAGCGCCAGTAGATGTTTCATCGCCATAAACCTCATTCAGAGTTCCGAATCCCAGACCACCGTGACCTGGCCCGTGTAAGTCGTGTCACCGCGTTCCAGCATCTGGTCGGCGTAGCCCTTCTTGACCTCGAAGTGCAACGTGCCGGGCCGCCGGTTGACATAGAAACCCGGCAGGAACTGCTCGGTGCCGGCGCCGCTGAGCAACAGCGGTTGGCGCTGCACGGCGCTGCCGTCCGGTCGATTCAGGCCATGGGGCAGGCTCACGCTGACGTCCAGCGGCACCTCGTGGCCGTCGGTGGTGTTCTTCAAGGCGCAGGTGTCGCCGATAGACCGCTCGCAGCTCATTTGCATCTTGAAACGCGACGAGGCAGAAATGCTGAAGGTCTGGTCGCGGAACAGACGCGCGGGTTTGCGGCCCTGATTCAGCCACGCTTGCCAACCGCCTTGGGGCACCAGCTCGATACGGTTACCGTTGGGAGGCACTTCGACTTTGAGGTCATGTTGCACAGCCAGGGTGAAGTTCAGGGTCAAGGTAGGACTGCTGGGTAACATCACGTCGCCCAAATCGAAGTCCCTCCCGGGCCCTACGGTGTATTGATGACTGCCAACGTACTCACCTGAGGACATCCCCAGCGGGTTGGGCGTAGCGAGTTCATACGCAAACTCCAGAGTGCTTAAGCGCATGGTGGGAATATCGAACCTGGCCTGTTTGGCACATAAAGAGCCGACGGGTGTGCGCCAGAAAAACCCATACATTGACAGTGACGGCCAATAAAGGCTTACCCCGGTCCCCAGACAAGAGCTTGGCGGGTACACCCAACTGGAGCCGGTCCACATTCGTTGATGAGCCTGCAAAGGGGTAACGCCGCCTCCAACCAGGTCGACCAGATTGGGGACGATATACGTCGAACCGACACCCATGATCCGTACCCTTAACGTCTCGGTCTCCTGAGTCTGTCGATGGACCACGGTCAGGTCCTGCCACTCCGTTGGAACTTTAAACATTGCGCCTTGCCGTGGGTCCGTATGGAACGCAGAGATCTGCGCAACGGAATCAGCCGTAATGGCCGCCCGCAGACTGAATATGTTCAAGGAGGTACATTGCGCGGGAAAAGCCACACAATAACCAACGCTCGGCGTTTTGTTCTCGAACTTATTCAAGTGCGGCTGTGCAGGGTCCGGCCGAAACTCGGCATGGATATTCATCTCCACGCCCATTGCTGGCATGGCCAACGACGCCAATAACAGACTGGCCACAACCTGCGAACCCTGCCCTACCCACTTCGATACCTTAATGTGTGCATCCCTGACAGCGTCTATCTGACGACACCTCATAGTTCTGAATCCCAGACCACCGAAACCTGGCCCGAGTAGGTGGACCCGCCCCGACTGAGCATCTGGTCGGTGGATTCTTTCGTGACCTCGAAGTGCAACGTGCCAGGCCGTCGATCCACGTAGAACCCCGGCTGGAACAACTCGGTACCGGCACCGCTCAACAGCAGCGGCAGACGGTTCACGGCTGCACCATCCTGACCATTCAAGCCATGGGGCAGGCTGACGCTGATATCCAGGGGTACTTCATGACCGTCAGTGTTGTTTTTCAATGCACAGGTGTCACCGATGACTCGCTCGCAGGCCATCTGCATCTTGAAGCGCGACGAAGCAGAGATATTGAAAGTCTGGTCACGAAACAGCCGCGCCGGCTTGCGTCCCTGGTTCAACCAGGCCTGCCAGCCGCCCTGAGGGATCAGTTCGACCCGGTTGCCACCGGGGGGGACTTCCACCCGAAGGGTGTGCTCGACATTCAGAACAAAATCGAGCTGGGCAATACTGTCGTTGGGCAATACGCGATTGCCGAAGTCAAAGTCCATGCCCGGACCAATGGTGTAGGTCAGGCTTCCACGGTAGACGCCAGTCGGCATCCCCAGCGGGTTGGGGGTTCGCAGTTCATAAGCGAATTGGACGTAACGGTAGAAGAAGTTGGGGATATCGAAACGCGCCGTGGTGCTGCATTGGGTGGCCCCTTCGGGTATCAACCACATCCAGATCACATGGTCGACGTTGCCATTGAGCCCTCCAGGGGAAATGCACGGCAACGGGGCAAAGTTCCAGCGGCCCGATGACCATAAAACGGTGACAGCTTTATAGATATCAGGCTCGCCAGTAATGATCCTTGCGTCCTCCCCCAGGTCGGCACGGCCACCGATCCCGGAGACTCGAATTTCGAGTTGCTCGGTATCCCCCTTCTGATTCGTCACCGTCAGGGTTCGCCACTGCGAAGGCACCCGCCAAAAGGCACCCTCGCGCGGGTCGCTGTGGTTGGCAGCAATCGGGCCACCTACCGTTTGCGGAAAAGCCCCCATCGGCAGGTTAAGACTGAAGATATTGCGCTCTCGGCAATACGGTGGCCAGTTCTGGCAGTAACCGAAGTCAGGTGTTGTGTTCGTGAACTTGTTGACCATCGGGTTCGCCGGATCAGGCCGGAAATCCGCCGTTATCTCGACCCTCCCGGCATGAGCGTCGAGGGAAAACGCCAGCACTATCGCGGGTATCGCGCAACGTGAGAGACGGCGTCTGAAAGCCCTGAAAATATTTACTTCTGAAACCTTTTTCATGGTGATCATTTAACCCGCCGTCTCAGACTTAAAGGTGGAATCGGCCAGCGTGTCCGGCGTACAACGCAGATCGCCGATCATCAGCACATCGTTTTCATTGCGCGCATTCGCGGTATCCAGGCGGAACTGGCACAGCAACTGGTTATTGCGGCGCACTTCGAGGGTGGGCGAGCTGGCGTTCATTTCCAGGGAGAAGAACCCGTCGACCTCGCTCACCCCACGGCTGGCGTGGTTGAGGATGTGATGGCCCTTGAGCGGTTTGCCCTGGGGATCCACCAGGCGCCCGAGCACGGTGACGGTGCGCATCACGCTGACCTTGCGGTAGTCCACGCCGCCCTTGTTCAGGTGGTAGGCGGTGCGCGGTGGCTGGATATTCGCCGCCGGGGCGTGGTTGCCGTCGAAGTCGAAGCTGACCGAACTGCCCTTGTAGGCGGCGATCGGGATGAAGTTGCGCCCCGGCCGCAGCACGGTGCTGCCGCCACTCAGGTCATCGGCGCGCAGGACGATGTCGTCCACATCGGTTTCGACGTCAACAATCATCCCCGAGCCGCTGCCGGCGTATTGGCTGGTAAGTACCATCTTCTGCCCACCGAAGGCGAAGGTACTGTCCAGGTTCAGGCCACCGGTCAAGTCGTTGTTGAATGAGGAGCGCTGCACGAAGCCATCGCCATTGACCGCGTCGTTCTGGAAGCTGGCCATGCCCGAAAGGCCCACGCCGTAGGTATCGGCCAGCACCGTGCCGGAGACGCTTTGCAGCACGTGGTCCTGCAAGTCGCGCCGGTAGCTCAGCGAGCCATTGTTGTCGCGCTGACCATCGCGGGAGGTACGCGTGCCAATGCTGGCGGACCACTGCTCGCCGGGGCTGCCGAGCGCCAGGCTGACGCTCAGGTCGACCCCGCGATTGCGTTTGTCACCCGTGCTGGAGCTGGCTGGACGATCGAACACCGACAAGCGCCAGTTGGCATCGCTGCCGAACAATTGAGTGCGTTCGGTCCAGCCCAGGTCCAGGCCCAGGCCTTCGTTGTTGCCTTCGCTGTAGGCCAGCCGCGCATTGATGGAACGCAGGTTGCTCAGGCGATGATTGACGGACAGCGACGAGAGGCTGGTCTGGCCGACGAACACATCGCGCTGGCGGATGCGGGTACCGTCGGGCAGGGTTTCATAGGTGTTACGATTGTCCAGCCAACTGCGCGTATGGTTGAACACCACGCTGCCCAAGCCGTAGTTGTAGAGGCTGTTGAAGTCGACACCGGTGCCGTAGTTGTCGGTCTGGTAGACGTTGGCATACAGGCTGGCGTTATTGGCCAGGCTCCAGTCCAGCGACGTGCCGTATTGCATGCTGTCCTTGACCTGACGCCCGGACATGCCCAGCACCACCCGCGGGTGAGCCAGGTAGTTGAGAGATACGCCGGCAGTGAGGTCGCCGCTGGATTGTTCGTCCCAGTTACTGAGCAACTTACTCTCTTGCCCGGCAAATACGTTGTAGCGCCAGCGGTTGTCGAGGTTGCGCCAGTTGTTGGGCTTGTACACCAATTCCTGGGTGGTGCTGGTGATCTGGCCGTCCTCTACCAGGCGCACTTCCACCTCGTAGATGCCGCCGGGCAAGGGCCGCGTGTCCAGGCTTTGCAGGCCGGTGGAGACGGCCTGGGTGTTGATCAGCAGGCCGTTGCGGTAGATCTCCACCGAGGCCTGGCGATTGGCGGTGACGTAAATCGGGTAGATGCTCGGCTTGGGGTTGCTGATCATCAGGCTGTCGGAGCTGCCATACATCACGCCCACGGCGGTGTCGGGGCTGGCACCGAAGGTGCGCAGTTGGCGGGTCAGGCCTTCGGCGTTGGGGGTGAAATAGCCCAGGCGCAGGAACTCACCGTGCAGCTCACGCTGGGCGTACAGCGAGTACACGGCGTGGTTGAGGGCATCGTCGTCCGGGCCGCCCAAGCGCGAAAACTGCATGTTCATCACCTGGTTCCAATTGCCCAGGCTGCCGCTGGCGTCCAGTCCCAGGCGTCCGCCGAGGTCCTGGCCCTGGCCGCCGCTGAGGTTGAACTGGTTACGCACGATCAGGCCGGTGCTGCCACCGGTGGGCAGGGAGTAGTACTTGGACTCTTGCCCCTCACGCTCGGCGTTTTCGGTGAGCAACGTGACCAGGGATTTTTCCAGGTTGTAGTGGACCGCCAGCAGTTGCGCCGGGCAGCTGCTTTCGCAGGCGCCCAACGGCACGCCCTGCTTGAGGTAATCACCCCAGCGATCACGCTCGACATCCTTGATCACGCTGCCTTCGTGGTCGGTGAAATCCAGCAGGGTCAGGCGGTCGTCGCGGGTCAGCACAATCATCGCTTCAGCGACAAACTCCTGATCCAGTTCGACCCGTACCGCCAACGGTACATCAAAAAAGTGCTCTTCAAAGTCCGCCGGCAAACCCTTGGCCTGGGACAGCAAACTTCTTGGGGTTGTGCCAGTTGTCGCGTCAGCTGCAAACGCCCCCGTACAAAACAACAAGGCAAGCGCTGTCGCGATGAAAATCATCGGGAACATGAACGGATACTCTGATTACACTCGGGGAATACTTGAATACCGATCAACCGACAGAGGCTGCCTGTCGATCGGTAAGGGTTAAGCAATAAGCCGACGCTTATCGATCAACAAATCGCGCTCAAGGCGTAACGCGTGGCTCGTGATCGAACACCACGGTGTAGTTGGTGGTGAACAGGCCGGCGTCGGTGTCAGCCGGTTTGGCGGCCGCAACGACCAGGTCAGCCTGGGTGCCGGGAGTGGAGCTGGCATCATCCACGACTTCCAATGGCGAACCGGTCAGGGTCACGCCGTTGAAGGTAGTGGTCAGGGGAATGGCGGAGGTGCCGTTGCTCAGGGAAGCCGGGCCGCCTTCGATGTAGGCCTTGATCGAACCGTCGGTATTTTTTACCGCGTAGGTCGCACGGATCGGGGTCAACTGACCGGTGACGGTGTTGTAGGACATGGTTTCGTCCTTACCGAAATCCGGGTCCAACGGCTGGGCGTGGAACTGTTTGGTTGGGATGGTTGCCTTGATGTTGATGACGCTGGTGGCTTCACCGGCGGCGAACACGCTGGAAGAGCCGACAGCCAGTGCGATCAATGGCAGTACGAAAGCGGTCTTTTTAAGCATTTTAATTACCTGTTGTGGCATCAGATGTTAGTTGAGGATTCGTTATCTACTGCATGGCAAAACCCGAGTAATTCGTGTCTTGCGACGCCGGTAAATAGTCCCTCGAAAACCCATTTAACAATGCCAGCGCTTTCGCTTAAACGCGTAATTAATCACGACGTGACGTGACAGATAAAAACCTTATTATTCAATAATATGAATATTAACTGTCATCCATTTATTACACCGCACATGCCCCAGTACTACTGGTAGCAATCACTTATCCGTAGGATATAGGCTACAACCCATATATTGAGGGGCTGTCAATCTGACGAGAACTAATACCCTAATTAACCAGTTTATCTTTCATTCATAAAAGTGCCATTTACCTGTCAAGTAATTGCTGGTATTGCCAGACGCTATTTCAAGGCATCAGCCCCTTTCCTGGCCCCCTTCTGACGCCGCTACCGTTCGTCAGAGGTTTTTGCGCAAGCTGTAAGATATATCTTAAGTTGTATCTAAATCAGACAGGAGAACACGACAATGAGAGACCCTCATCACCACCGAGACCACGGTGACGACCGCGACGGCTTCGAAAAACGCCCCGGCCGCGAACGCGGCGGACGTGGCCCGCGCGTCTTTGCGCCCGGTGACCTGAAATTGCTGCTGCCGGCCCTGATCGCCGAACAACCGTGCCACGGCTATGACCTTATTCGCCGGATCGAAACCCTCTTCGACGGCGCCTACAGCCCCAGTCCCGGGGTGATCTACCCCACGCTGACCTTCCTGGAAGAAAGCGAATTGATCGCCGGCGACGCCGAAGGTGGAAAAAAACGCTACACAATCACCGAGGTCGGTCGTCTCTTCCTAAGCGAACAGGCAGTGGCCCTCGACGGCATTCGCCTGCGCATGGACGTGAGCAAACGCTCGCTGCGCGGTCATGATCGCCCAGCGGAAATCCACGAGGCGGTGCATAACCTGCGCCATGCCTTGCATTCGCACCACGGGCGCTGGAGCCCGGAAGAAATCGTTCGTGTCGCGGCGCTGCTCAACGGCGCCGCCCAAGCCATTGCCGACGGGACAGCTCAATGAATACGCAAGCCATCCACCGCGTGACCCACGAAATCAAACGCCGCCGCCTCGAAGTCGTGCGGGTAGTCGACCTCACCCCGCGCATGCGCCGCATCACCCTGGGCGGCCCGGAACTGGCGGGCTTTGTCAGCCTGGGCAGTGACGATCACATCAAGCTGCTGTTCCCGCAGAACGCCGCCGAACAAGCGGCGCTGGAAAGCCCGACCTTCAACATCAAGGGCGACGGCCCGCAACCGGCCATGCGCGACTACACGCCACGGCGCTTCGACCTGGATATCGGCGAACTGGACATCGACTTCGTGCTGCACGGCGACGGCCCGGCCTCCACCTGGGCCGAACAGGCCAAGGTCGGCCAGCACCTGTATATCGGCGGGCCACGGGGCTCGATGATCGTGCCGGATATGTTCGACAGCTATTTGCTGATCGGCGATGAGACGGCGATCCCGGCCATTGCTCGGCGCCTGGAAGAATTGCCGGCCGGGCGCAAGGTGCTGGCGGTGATCGAAATCGCCAATGCGGCGGAACGGCAGGCACTGGAAAGTGCTGCCGATGTGGAGGTGAAATGGGTCGTGCGCGGCCAGGACGACCTGCTCGACACCGTGCAAAAACTGACGCTGCCGAGCGGTTCGTTGTACAGCTTTGTCGCCACCGAAACCAGGCTGTCGCGCCAGGTACGCCGGGTGCTGCTGGACACCCACAAGGTCAATGAGGCGTTCCTCAAGGCGGTGGGTTACTGGCGTGCGGAAGGCAGCGAGGAAGAGTAAGCCTCAGGGCACCCCCATTACGAGGACACCGCTGCCGCTGACAACCCCAGCGGCAGGCAGTGAACCGGCACGCCGTACGAGGGAAAACGTTACATCGTCGCTCCCCACACTGTTGGTGATTTGGGTCAGGAATGAAGCACCGACTTGAACCGCGCTTGCGCCACGAACCAGGGCCGTGCCCACGTCCGGGTTGGTCATGCGCAGCAGGCGCGTGTCGAACGACGAGGCCGTGCCTTTGTAGGTGATGGTGATCGGCGTGGTAATCCCACCGTCCGGGCATGAATAGGTGAGCCGGCGGTTGCTGCGGATGGTCGTGGTCAGCGGATCGGTACCTATTGCTCTTTGGTGCACATTGCCGAAGTTGATCTCGATCGGGTTGTTATTGTTGATCGTGCAGGTGGACGGGGAGATGGTGAAGTTGTTGGCGGCCGTATACGTGACCGTGAGTTGCGGCCGAGTCGCGTCGTAATTGTTCGAGCTGGTAAGACGCAACAGGCCAAGGGTATCTCCTGTTCGTATATCGATCGGATTGGAGGGACTGTGACGCACCAGGATGTAGGGGGTGATATTGATCGGATAGCCGATCCCGTTGTTGGGCATGGTAGCCACCCGGATACCCGCTGGAACCGGGGTATTAAGGAATGCGCCATTGATGCGCAAACCACTCTGTTCACCGACGAACTTGGGGCCGGATGTCCAGGGCGTCCCGGAGGCATTGCCGGTTTCCCAATAGTCCGCCCCCCAAGCCGGGCCTGCTCCAGCCGTAAACCGACATTCGAGCCGGGCACCTTCCATCAGGATCCTCGTGCGATCCGCATCGAGTCGTACCGTTACGGGGACGGTCAGATGAGTGACGCGCGCCCACTCACCGCCATTGACCCGACAGTCTACGGCCTGCGCGGTCGTGCTGACGCCAATCAGCAGGAGAAGCACAATGGCGCTGTCATATAGTCGTTTCATGTTGATCTCTCGTTGCTTATCTACACAGGCGCCATCCAGCGAACAATCAGTTCGTGCAGACCTGATTGATCTGGAGCCCCATGCGTATGCGCCCGGTTGTTGAGCGTTTGAATTACGGATAATCCAGCGTAAAAGTAGAGGTCGCGGTATAGCTGCCGTACCCTATGGTCTGGTCCCTGATGGCCGTCGGCTCCCCCTGCACGTAGGCCTTGAGTTCGATGACATTGCTGCCATTACTCAGTCCCTGTTCGGCGCTGGTTTTATTCAGCGGCAAGGGCTTGTTACCCAGCGTCTCTATCCCGATCCCGATACCAGAGGCGCCGCTTCCACCATCGAGTGCGAGCAACCCCGGAAGCTCCCGGTTTTCTACGCCGCCGAACGTGATGGTCACCGTGTCGCCGATGGTGGTGTCGCAGTCCTCCAGGTGCAGCTTGAAACCTTTGCCCACCGAACGCGTATTGATGTAGAGGTGCTTGCTGGTCAGGTCCCAGAGTTCCAGGCTGATGGCCTCGTCACCCGGGCGGATGGTGCACGCCTCTTCAACCAGGTTGCCCTTGAAATTCAGGTTGTCCGCCGCGTGTGCTTCGCAGATCAGGCCCAGGGCCGGCAGGCACGCCAGCACGGCGTACAACCTGGCCCTATGAACAGTTTCATGTCCCATATCCAACTCCTACTGGTACTCGGCCAACAACGTCGCCACCGCGGTAAACCTGGCGGGGGCGAGCGTTGCACCCGGCTGTTTGACCGGCACGACTTCCAATACCGGCGGGGAAGACAGGGTGATGTCCAGTGGCGTATTGAGTCGAAACGGCAGGTTGTTCTGGAATATCCGAATACCCAGGTCAGGTGCACTGGTCTGCAATGCCGCGCCGTCGAACGTCGTGGGGATACCGTTGACACTCAACTTGAGTACCCACGGGAGTGTGTCGACGCCGCAGTTGATGGTGTAACCCACCCCCCGGCGATATTTCACCCCATCGACCCGCTTGACCCCCACATCCCCAAAGTCGACTTCAATCTTGTTGCCCGCATCAATGGTGCAGGGCGGGGGCTCGTTAAGGGTTCCGCTGAACGTTACGTTGGCCGACGCACTATTACAGAGGCCGATGGAACACAAAGCGAGCAAAGCTCGCTGCTGCCAGCATGTCATTGCGCGCTCCTCATCACTGGTAATCGATCACGAAGGTGGCGGCAGCATCGAATGCGCCTCCCACCAGCCGGCTACCCGCGCGCTTGACAGGCACCGCCTGCACCACGGGAAAGTTCGGATAGGTAAAATTCACGCTCGAATTCAGCGGCCAGTCCGCGCCATTGAGCGATAGCTTGACCCCCAGGTCCGGGTTGCGGGTCGAGAGCACACGCCCATCGAACGAAGCCCCGGTCCCCCTGAGCTGGAGGGTCATCGCGTTACTGAACGGGGCGTCACAGGTGACGGTGTAAGGCACGTTGCGACGGTAGTTGACCCCGTCGATCCGTGACGTAAGAAGGTCATTGCCAAAAGGCACATTGAGCGTACCGCCGCCATTGATGACGCAGGGTGGAGGCGCAATGATGACCGCGCGGATGATCAGGCTCGTCTCGGCCTGCGCGCCTTGACTGACCGCCCACAACAGGCCCCCCGCGATAAGAATGGCGCGCGAGCCGACTGACTTAGCCATTGTTTTGCCCTTACTCATAACTGAGCCTGAAATCCACCACGGCCCGAAACGCTCCGCTGGTCAACGGCGCGGCGGTACGCGTGGGTTGAACATTCCACGTCTGGGTCGTGCTGCCCTCGCTCAGAAACAACGGTTCGCCCCTGGAGCCCAGCTGTACATCGCGCCCCAGGGCATCGGTCAACCGCAGCCCCATCCCGGTGATGCCTTGCACTTTGACCAGCCGTGGGTCGTCGGCATCGGCAGGGGCAACAAACGTCACCGACAACACCGGTTGGTGAGCGCTCCATGCGAGGTTCCCGGTACGTTCGCTGCGGATACTGCCTGCGGTGCGCTGGCAATCCTGAAAACGCAGTTGAAACGGCTTCGATGGCGCCTGATCGCCAGGTCGTTGCAGCTGACTGGCAGACACGGCGCCCAAGTCGACCGTTTGATGCAGCGATGTCATCTCCAGCGTGCAAGGAGACTCATGCATGGATCCGGAAACGTTCAACCGGCCACGCTGGCCATCGATTCCATCGTCATCCTCGGCGCCCGCGCGCGTTGCCAGGACCAGTAACACACAGCCCAGGACTTTCACGTTGTGCAACTTCATGACGCTCTCCCGCTGCAGGCCGCTACTCATTAGGCGTCGAGACTTGCAAGTTCACCTTGCATGTTTCGCCCGTGCAGGTGAACGCCAGTAATGGACGCCCGCCGTAGTCATTCACGTAGGCCAGGTAGGGTGAATTGCCCAGCGCCTTGGCCGTCGGCCCGAGGGTTTGCGCGCCTTTAGGCGGGATCATCACGGGCTCGAAACCCGGCACGGTCTTGCCGTCTCTGCTGCTGCGAGCATCCACCAGAGACACGTAGTAAGGCGTAGGGTTGTTCACCTGGTAACGGTCGCCCTGGCGGGTCAGGGTCAGCTTTTCCTGCCAGGGGTTGGACAGGTCTTGCTGACTGGGAGCGATGGCCTGCGGTCGGTAGAACAATTTAATCCGGGTCTGCAGCGCGATTTGCAGGGTGTTGGATTTGTCGCTGCGCGGTGGAATCTCCCGCAGGTTGAAGTAGTAGACCGTCTCGCGATCCTGCGGCAACGACTTGGCCGCCGGCAACGCCTGCACTTTCACCTGGCTTTGCTTGCCGGGCTCCAAGCGTTGAACCGGCGGCAGCACGATCAAGGGCGAGGTGATCTTGTTGCCCTCCTCGTCCTCGATCCAGCCTTGGGCCAGGTACGGCAGTTGGGTGTTGTTATTGGTGATATTCACGCTGGTCGCCTCCTTGCCACCGTCAAAAATCACCCGGGTTCGGTCCAGGCCAACCGCGGCGCCGGCGCTCTGGGTCAGGCCTAGAGCCAGCAGTGCGAAGACCAGGCGTGTGGGGTGCGTATTGAGCATCATGAGGCGTTGTTCTCCGTATCGGTACGCTTCCCGGTCAGCGCTGCTGGCTCGGGTGAGGATTGATCAGTGGCTACGCTCTGGCAGCGCAATTGCAAGGCATCGGTCAAGCTGTCTGCGGGCAGCGCGACGGGCAGCGTGAGCAGGCAGCGTTCGATGCCGCCCCAACTGACGATCATTTGCTCACCGGCCTGAATACCGCTCAGGTAAACAGCGCCACCGTCGTTCACAATCCCGGTGTCCTGCTGTTTTGTGTTCTTCACCGTCGCGCCGAAGGGCGGTGCGCTGCCATCCGGCAGGCGCAGGACAGCCATGGCCTTCTCACCGGCAATCACGTCCAGGGATCGATAACCAATGGCCCCTTCGGTAAGGGTCAGTTGGGTCACCGATTGAGTGGCTTCAACGTTGCTCGGCAGGTTCTCCAGGTCGACACTGGCGGCCGTACGCTGGTAGCTGCTGATATCGGAAATCACTGCCTTGCCGAACGCGTTGGTGCGGGTCGATGTGCCGTAACCACGCACAGGCACATCGGGCACCCCCCCGGTGTCGAGCATAAGGCGGGTGCCACCGGTGCCATTGGTTCGGTGCAGCGCCGCACCGTAGGGCGTGAGCGTGCCACCGCCGCGAATGGATGCACTGAGGGTCCTGCCATTGCCTTCCTGGGTACTGGCGCTGAGATCGATGTCGGCCTGGTCGCCGATATGACTCAGGTAGCCGCTGGCGGAGCGGTCGCTTGCATTGAGCTGGTAGCTGTTGCGCTCATCGAGGCGATCGCTGTAGCGCGTCGAGAAACTCTCTTTACCCGAGGTCCTGTTGGCGTCCAGCGACAGGGTGCCGCTGCGCCCCAACGGCAGGCTGACCGTCAGCGCCATCCCGTTATCCTTGTAGGCATACTCCTGGGTGCGAAACATGTTCAGGGACAGGCTCATGTTCCTGACGGTTCCCACATTGAAGTAGCGCGACATCGACAGGCTCCAGCGCTGAGTGTCCGGGCGCCCCCAGTAAGTCTGTTTGTTGTAGCTGGCGTAGACGGTCGCCCCAAGGTCACGAAACTGCTTGTTGAGCGTCACCGTATACAGGGCCTTGCTGTCGCCAATCGGCTTCCAGCCCTCGATGTATTCACCGCGCTCGATCCCGCCGCGCTCACCGTTCAACCCGTAATGACGGGCGTCCAGGTATTCGCTCATGCTCAAGTAGTTTTTCTCGGAAAACCGGTAACCGGCAAACGTGACCTGGCTGTCGTACTGCTCGAAGTGCTTGGAGTATTGCAGACGGTAGGATTTGCCCGAGAGTGTCTGGTTCCACACACTGGCGTGGGACTGGGTGGCATCCAGCGATACGGCGCCGAACGCCAGCAGGTCGCGACCGACCCCGACAGACAATGCGCGGTAGTTGTTATCCGTTATCCCACCGCCAAACAGCGACCAGCCATTGCTGATCCCCCAGGAGAATTCGCCGGTACCGAAAACGCTGCCGTTGGCGCCGTACTGAAGATCGGACGGGCGCCCGGACGCCAGCTTGTATCGAACGTGCCCAGGACGCGTCAGGTAGGGAACGCCTGCCGTATCGATCTGGAAGGTCTGAACCGAACCATCCTGCTCCTCGACCCGCACATCCAGCGCGCCACTCACGGCGTCGCTGAGGTCCTGGATGCGATAAGGGCCGGCGGCGACCAGCGTTTCATACAGCACGCGGCCCTTCTGGCTGATGATGATTCTTGCGTTGGTCTTGGCGACCCCGACGACTTCCGGGGCGTAGCCACGCAGGTTGGGTGGCAGTTGGCTTTGATCCGAGATCAGCGACGCGCCGGTAAAACGAAAGCTGTCGAAGATGTCCGAGTACAGGTAGTCCTCTCCGACCGTCAAGCGTGCCTTCAGTGCAGGCACTGCGCGATAGGCGTAGTAGCGACTCCACTCCAGCTGCGGTTGATCCCTGGGGGCTCCGTCCACGCCTTTCTCGATCCGCCCCTGCCAGTCTGCCCTCAGGCGCCAGGCCCCGGCATTGGCGCCAAGGGTTCCGTTACCGCTGAGGTTGTTGCGGGTGCCGTCATTCTTTTGATAGCTGGACTGCGCCGTCATGTTGTAGTCAACCAGCAGCCCCGGCACACCCTCATCCCAACGGGACGGCGGATCCCAATGGATGGCGCTGTACTCGAGGTAGGCCTGAGGCAGGTTGATGTTCAGTGTGGAGGTGGCCAGGTCGCCACTGACCTCCATGCCAGGCAAACTTTCGGTATCCAGGCACTCGCCGTTTTTCCACCACTTGCGTTCGGCAGCGTCCGAGGCCTTGAGGCCCAACTGGCCGACGAGATCCGCCGACAAACACGCCTGGCTGCCCTTAGGATCATTATCGGGGGGATAGAAAGCCACCGACTGTTCAGCAATAGGCTGGGCATTAATCTGCACCACCATCGAATAGGTGCCCGGCAGAATAAACCCACTGCGGGCAAACTGAGACAAGTCAATATTAGTGCGATCACTCAGATCAAGAACATCAGTATTGAACTCAATATCCCCAGCAGCCCATGCAGTGCCTGCCAATGATATCAACCCGCCAAAAAGGCTTGGGCGCAGCGTATTTTTGACCTTCGCTGTATTTAACATGCAAGCAATCCGTCAACGTTCAAAAATATTCCAACTTGAACCGCACGGCAGTACGGTGGGCGCCGGCCACAATGGGCAATCCGTTACCGACAAAATGAAGCGTGTAGTGCAGCGTCATGTCGCCTTCCGTTAACGGATGTGGAGTCATCGGCTGACCCGGAACACTTAGTTGGCCAGCAGAATCCTCAATATTGAGCGCGACGCCTTGGGAGCCACCAAAGACCGCAAAAGAACGACCGCCTCTGTCGGTGGGGCCGTCAAACGTCACCCGAAGGTGCTGCCAGTCAGGCAACGTCACCCCTGGACGGGACGGATCGGTACGACTCAAGGTGCAATTGACCAGGCGCAACTGGAAGGACTGGTCCTGGCCCCTGGCGCGCCGCAAGAACCGGCCAATGGGTTCGGGGTCCATATCGATGGTTTGATCGACGCTGACCAACTCCAGCCCGCAGGCCGAGTCGACGACCTCTCCTCCCAGCGTGACAAGCCCATCACCTTGAGCAGGCTCCTGGGCAACCACCCCAGGGCTGATAAACATCGCCAAGGAAGAGGAGATAGCGAGACTTATGAATGTTTTCACCTGTGCCTCCACCAGCCTCCCCCCGCCACGCTGGGTGGCGGGGGAAAACGCTTACTGATAAGCCAAGGTGAAGTTGGTCACCGCGCTGAAGTCGCCCGGCACGATGTCGCCCGTGGCAGCGCCTTGTACATAGGCCCCGAACTCCAGCGTGTTGTCACCGGCGGCAATCACTTGCGGCGAGGTAGCCACGCCCAATTCAACGGGTTTGCTGCCATGGGTCATCATGATGCCCACGTTGCCCGCGCTCCCGACGGTACCCAGCGCACCCGGCACAACGCTCGATGGCGCTCCGGTGAAGGTGGTGGTTACGGTGTTATCGGTGAGACCCGCCAGGTCGCAGCCCTCAAGTTCAATCAGCAGGCGACGCGGCTCGGACTTCCCGCCCGCTTGCAATTGATGTTTTGCGATGGCGCCAAGGGGAATGGTCTGATCGACCGAATCAGGCTTGATAGAGCAGGCACCCGAATGGACCGACCCCAAGAACGTGACAGTTCCGTCCGCCGCTTGGGCAACGGACATCGACCCCACCAACAGCCCGATAGAGAACAGCGCGGTTTTCATTTTAGCTTTCATTTATAGATGCCCACATTAGTAATAAACGTCGTTTAAGTAATCCCGCCGCCGTGGCGCACAGAATTCCTAGATTTATTCCAATTACTTGTATTGCAAACCAGCTAATTTGAAGCCAGGCGATTATCCCGACCGATTTCCAAGAACATAAGTCGGCCAGTTCTTCTAATTACGTAGCCTTGCATTACTTAAATACATAGGAAAAGCATGGCAAATTGCCAAAACTTTAAAATTATCCGTAAGAATTGGACTACATCAGCCTTAGTTACAAAAGCTTGTCTTCAGATATCACTGTAAGAGAGGGATTACACTCAACGAAAAATAACAACATTTACTGGAGTTCATCAACTAACGTGTTGATAAGTGCGCGACGTGGCGAAACACCGTTCAATGGAAAACCATGGACGGTGCGCAGCGGGAGGAATGACGAGGCTTAACGCCTGGAAGAAGGGAGTTGCTCCCTGCCCAGAGATGTCTGTACAGGTTAAATTCGGGGTGACTTCAAGGTCCTGTCCAGGCCGACCGCCGCCAGGGCAACCAGCACGAACCCCAGCAGAATTTCCCCGGCGTTCACAAACACTTGTGGATAACCCAGGGTGCCGACATCGATGAACGGGTACTGGTACTGCCCGAGCAAATCCCCACGCAGCAGCACATAGCCGAAGTACACCAGCGGGTAGATGACCCACAGGCCAATGTGCTTGAAGCGCAACCGGCCCTTGGGCACGCAGCGCCACCAGTACAGCACGAACAGCAGCGGCATCACGTCGTGCAGCAGTTCATCGGCGATCCATTGAAAACCTTCGGGCTGCCACAGATGCCGCAGCAACAGGCTGTAGGCCAAGCCGACCACCACGATGCTGACGGCGATGCCGCTGCTGACACCGGGGGCGAGGAAAAACCGCCTGGCTGCAGAATCGCGCTTCACCCACGCATAGCTCAGCACCACCGCTGCCAGGGTATTGGTCAGCACCGTGAAGAAACTGAAGAAGTTGATCAGCCCGCCGAGCAGGCTGGCGCCGGACTCCCAGCGCGAATAGAAAATCAGGTATTGCTGAATCGCCAGGCCCACCCAACCGGCCAGCGCCGCTGCCGCCACATACCGCTTCATGAGGTCAATCCAGCGGGCGTTTGGTGCGCATCAGCTTGACGTACAAGCCTTCGACCTTCTCCCGCGCCCATGGGGTCTTGCGCAGGAACGTCAGGCTCGACTTGATGCTCGGGTCGCTCTTGAAGCAACGGATATCAATGCGTTCGGCCAGGCCTGCCCATTCGTAGTGTTCCACCAGGGTGGTGAGGACGTGTTGCAGGGTCACGCCGTGGAGGGGGTCGTTGTTTGTCGCGGTCATGCCGGGCCTATGAAAAAGTGCTCACGAAGGCGTACACCTTATCACTCCGCCCTGGCAGGTAAAAAAAGTTCCCGCTCCCGGCAAAAAAGAGATGTTATATTGTAACTATACATCTCAAATCTTTTCGTCGTTTTGCCAAGGAATGTCCGATGTCCCTCTCCTCCCTGTGGCGCTTGTCGCCGCTCGCCGCCGCCCTGTTGATCAGCTCGGAAGCCCACGCCCTGGAGCTGCAACCCCAAGTCATCACCGGCAACCCGCTGGGCAGCGAGCAACTCGCCTCGCCGACCACCGTGCTGGAGGGCGATGAGCTGACCCTGCAACAAAAAGGCAGCCTCGGCGAAACCCTGAACAAGCAGCCGGGCGTTTCGTCTTCGTACTTTGGCCCGGGCGCCAGCCGGCCGATCATCCGGGGCCAGGACGGCGACCGCATTCGCATCCTGCGCAATGGCGTGGGCGCGCTGGATGCCTCGTCACTGTCCTACGACCACGCGGTGCCGCTGGACCCGGTGAATGTCGAACGCATCGAAATCGTACGCGGCCCGGCAGCGCTGTTGTATGGCGGCAGCGCCATCGGTGGCGTGGTCAATACCTTCGACAACCGCATCCCAACCGAAGCCATCGAGGGCATCCACGGCGCCGGTGAACTGCGCTACGGCGGCGCCGACACCACACGCAGCAGTGCGGGCAAGCTGGAAGCCGGCAATGGCACCTTCGCCTTGCACCTGGATGCCAACGCGCGGGAATTCAACGACCTGAAAATCCCCGGCCAGGCCCGCAGCCGCCACGCCCCGGACAGCGACGACGCACCCGGCAAGAACGGCCGCCTGGGCAACAGCGACGGACGCCAGGACGGCGGCGCGGTAGGCGGCTCCTACACCTGGGACGACGGTTACGCCGGGCTGTCCTACAGCAACTACGACAGCAACTATGGCTCCCCCGCCGAACAGGCTGTACGCATCCGCATGCAGCAGGATCACTACGCGTTTGCCTCCGAAATCCGCAACCTGCAAGGTCCGTTTACGTCGGTGAAAGTCGACGCAGGCTACACCGACTACGAGCACCGCGAGATCGAAGGCGGCGAGACCGGCACGATCTTCAAGAACAAGGGCTACGAGGCCCGCGTCGAAGCGCGGCACCAACCTATCGGCCCGTTCGACGGCGTGGTCGGTGCGCAGGTCACCCGCAACGAATTCTCGGCCCTCGGTGAAGAGGCCTTCGTGCCGCAGACCGACACCAACGCCGGCGCGCTGTTTATCCTCGAAGAAATGCAGGCCACCGACCGCCTGAAACTCAGCCTCGGCGGGCGCCTGGAACACACCCGCATCGACCCCGACGCCAAGGGCAACGAACGCTTCGCCGGCGCCGACAGGAGCAACCACTTCACCGCCGGCAGCCTGTCGTCGGGCGCGGTGTATACCCTCACGCCGATCTGGTCCGTGGCCGCAACCCTGGGCTACACCGAGCGCGCACCGACCTTCTACGAGCTGTACGCCAACGGTGCCCACGTTGCCACCGGCACCTATGAGTTGGGCGATGCCAACCTGAAGAAAGAGAAAGCCGTGTCCAGCGACCTGGCCCTGCGCTTTGACACCGACACCCACAAGGGCAGCTTCGGCGTGTTCTACAGCCACTTCTCCAATTACATCGGTTTGCTGGGCACCGGTCGTACGCTGAACGACGAAGGCGAAGAAGACGCTGGCGGCATCCCCGAGTACGAATACTCCGGTGTGCGCGCACGTTTCACCGGCTTCGAGGCCCAGGATCATTGGAAGCTCGGTGAAGGCGCCTACGGTAAGTTCGCGCTGGAGCTGTCAGGCGACTACACCCGCGCCACCAACCTGGACACCGGCGAAGCCTTGCCACGCATCGCGCCGCTGCGTTTGAACAGCGGCCTGCTGTGGGAACTGGATCGCTGGCAGGCGCGCATCGACGTCGAGCACGCGGCCGGGCAAGGGCGTGTGCCGGATAACGAGAGCGGTACCGATGGCTACACCACCCTGGGCGCGAGCGCGGGCTATCGCTTCAATGTCGGCGGCAGCCAATGGCTGGCGTTTGTGAACGGTGAAAACCTGACCAACCAGACCGTGCGTTATGCCAGCTCGATCCTGCGCGATATCGCGCCGGCACCGGGGCGCAGCGTGCAATTGGGCATCCGCACCACCTTCTAAACACACTGAAATGCCCCTGTGGGAGGGGCTTGCCCCCTCCCACCCTGATTGGGCAGCGACGATCTGTCACTGTTACCAAATCGGAAATGATGCATCTTGCGATTTGCGCTTTCTCTCGGCGCGTCCGCGCTTTATCCTTGTCGGCAATAAACTGAAACGTTTCACTCCCCCGGTCGATCCTATCTTGCTGATTATTCCTGCCCGCCAAGACAGCGCTGTCTTACATCGACCTGCGCCTGGGGATAAATCACCTGCCTGTGGATAACCCCCGCTTTCCCCGGAAAAACCGAATTAACGCTGAACCAAGCCTGCGCCGAATCGTCATCTACAGTGAATGAAGCACGGGGTTACACAATTATTCCAACGTCACGGAGAAACACACTATGAGCACTGATGGTGCTTCGAGCCCAAGCCGCCTGCTGCCCAGGCTGCTGGGGATCTTGCTGCTGATCATGGGCCTGGCCTTGCTGGCCGGCGGCGTCAAGCTGAGCCTGCTCGGCGGGTCGCTGTACTACCTGCTGGCCGGTATCGGCATCACCCTGACCGGCCTGCTGCTGCTGGCCACCCGCCGCGCCGCGCTCGGGTTGTACGCGCTGGTGCTGTTCGCCAGCACCGTATGGGCCCTGTGGGAAGTCGGCCTGGATTGGTGGCAGCTGGTGCCGCGCCTGGCGCTGCTGTTCGCTCTGGGCATCGTCATGCTGCTTCCGTGGTTTCGCCGTCCGTTGCTGCGCGGCCAACCTGCCCCGCTGGGCACTGGCGCGCTGAGCGTGGCCGTGGTGCTGGCCGGTGCAACCGCCCTGGCCAGCCAATTCACCAACCCCGGTGAAATGGTCAAGAGCGGCCAACTGGACCGCGACGCGGTACCGGGCATGGCCAGCGCTGCACCGTCCCAGGCGGATGGCGACTGGAACTCCTACGGCCGCTCGGCCTACGGTGATCGTTACTCGCCGTTGGCGCAGATCACTCCGGAAAACGCGCACAAGCTGGTACCGGCATGGACCTATCGCACCGGCGACATCCCCGGCCCGAACGATCCAGGCGAGACCACCGCGGAAAACACCCCGTTGAAGGTCAACGGCATGCTCTACGTGTGCACGCCGCACAGCCAGGTGATCGCGCTGGACCCGGACACCGGCAAGGAAATCTGGCGTTTCGATCCGAAGATCAGCAGCCAGGGCGCCGAGAACTTCAAGGGTTGGGCACACATGACCTGCCGTGGCGTGTCGTATCACGATGACGCCGCCTACGCTTCCGAGCAGAGCCCGACCGGCAGCGCCAGCCCGGCTGCCGCGCCGAATGCCTGCCCGAAACGCATCTTCGTACCGACCGCCGACACCCGCCTGATCGCCCTGAACGCCGACACCGGCAAGATGTGCGAAGACTTCGGTGACAAAGGCCAGGTCGACCTGCGTGCCAACATCGGCAGCTTCGCCCCAGGCGGTTACTACTCCACTTCGCCACCGGCCGTGACCAAAAACCTGGTGGTGATTGGTGGCCACGTCACCGATAACGTCTCCACCGACGAGCCCAGCGGCGTGATCCGCGCGTTCGACGTACACACCGGCAAGCTGGTGTGGAACTGGGACAGCGGCAACCCGGACGACACCACCCCGTTGGCCGAAGGCAAGACCTACACCCGCAACTCGCCGAACATGTGGTCCATGTTCGCCGTGGATGAAAAACTCGGCATGCTCTACCTGCCGATGGGCAACCAGATGCCCGACCAGTACGGCGGCGACCGTACCGACGATTCCGAGAAATACGCTGCGGGCCTGACCGCCCTGGACATCGACAGCGGCCACGTAAAGTGGACCTTCCAGTTCACTCACCATGACCTGTGGGACATGGACGTCGGCGGCCAGCCGTCGCTGATCGACATCAAGACCGAAGCCGGCGTGAAGCAGGCGGTGATGGCGTCGACCAAGCAAGGCAGCATCTACGTGCTGGACCGTGCCACCGGCCAGCCGGTGGTGCCGATCCACGAAGTGGCCGTACCCCAGGGCGCTGTCGCGGGCGACCGTACTTCCCCGACCCAGCCGAAGTCCGAGCTGAACTTCATGCCACCGCCCCTCAAGGAGCGTGACATGTGGGGCGTGACGCCGTTCGACCAGATGCTGTGCCGCATCGATTTCAAATCCATGCGCTACGACGGTCCGTTCACCCCGCCATCGCTGCAAGGTTCGATCGTTTACCCAGGTAACTTCGGCGTGTTCGACTGGGGCGGCATTTCCGTCGACCCGGTACGCCAGATCGCCTTCGTGAACCCGAGCTACATGGCGTTCAAATCCAAGCTGATCCCGGCGGCCGACATCGCCAAGCAAGGCCCGCGCGTCAGCGAAACCCAGGGCGTGCAGCCGAACAAAGGCGCGCCGTACGGCGTGATCCTCGAAGCACTGCTGTCGCCCCTGGGCCTGCCGTGCCAGGCACCGGCGTGGGGTTACGTGGCCGCGGTCGACCTGACCACCCACCAGACTATCTGGATGCACAAGAACGGTACCGTGCGTGACAGCTCGCCGGTTCCGATCCCATTGAGCATGGGCGTCCCTAGCCTGGGCGGCACCTTCACCACCGCCGGTGGTGTGTCCTTCCTCAGCGGTACCCTCGACCAGTACCTGCGGGCCTATGACGTGAAAAACGGCAAGCAGTTGTGGGAAGGCCGCCTGCCCGCCGGCGCGCAAACCACCCCGATGACCTATACCGGCAAGGACGGCAAGCAGTACGTGCTGGTCATGGCGGGTGGTCATGGTTCCCTGGGGACCAAGCAGGGTGACTACGTGATGGCGTTCAAACTGCCGGATTAAGCAACACTGACGGCAAAACAAAGGCGGCTACCCTCACAGGTAGCCGCCTTTTTCATAGGTGGAGCAGGGTTCACTGTGGGAGGGGGCTTGCCCCGATTGTAGGGGGTCAGCCAAGACAAGTGTCACAGACACACCGCCATCGAGGGCAAGCCCCCTCCCACACTGGAACAATGTTGCTTGCCGGGATCAGTATTCTTCGATCACCTCACCACGCATTGCCGCCAAGCAGGCGATCATTACGGGCCAGGATTATTTGCACATTCAGGTCGGCCAGGCAGGCCGATCACAAAAAAGCAGACGTTCCAATCATCATTCCTCCTGGGACGGCGTCACCTTAAGAATTGACCCCTTGAATGCTAAAATGCACATGAATTTCATAGTTCTCAGTCCCATGAAGATTAGCAAAAACATGAAGTTCACCTTCAAGTCTCTTAATCGACTGAAAGTTATTTAGCTTAAGCCAACCGCTGACAGCAGAATACTCCGTCTCAATAATGTCCCGATAATATATACACCCCTTCCAACCTGGCTCGCCTACTTCATAGATTCTGGTGGCGGGTTCAAGATCGTCCATTATGATCTGTAGAAAATAATCGCTGGTATGAGCGTGTTCTGGATCTTTTCCGCCAATAGTAATAATAGGATGACGGTTGGTTCTATGAAAATAATGAGCTTCCAGCGGAAATTCTTTTTCGGCATCGAGGTTTTTTATAGTTCCCTTCAAGGAGCCCTTGACGTTTTTTTCATTTCCATCAGGGATTTTACGGAGAGATGAATAATCAAAAGTCGACATAATAAACACTCCTGCAGAGGACGTTGACTCGCTCAACCAAGGCGACAGTCTCAACCGCATAAAAGCATAAAAAAAACCAAAATAACCTGTTAGAAATAACAGCCCTTCATATCAATCCGCAATTACTGACGGACGCTTTAGAGTTAAAAATATTACACACCTGCTCGCCTTCTGTTGCCTTAAAGCGGCTGCCGCTCGCGCCGCATCCACAGCTCGAACGCCATGGCATTGAGCGGACGGCTGATCAAGTAGCCCTGGGCCGTATCGCAGTTCCACTGCTTGAGCAGCTTGAGGCTGGGCTCGAATTCCACACCTTCGGCCACCACCTTGAGCCCCAGGTTGTGGCTCATTTCGATGGTCGAACGCACGATCACGCCGTCGCCGCTGGTGCTGTCGAGGTTGCGCACGAAGGATTGGTCGATCTTCAACTCCTGCACCGGCAAGCGCTGCAGTTGCGCCAGGGAGGAATAGCCGGTGCCGAAGTCATCCACCGATAGGCTGATGCCGCAGGCGCGCAGTTGCTCCAGCACGCTCAAGGCTTGCTGCGGGTTGTGCATGATCGCGCTTTCGGTGATTTCGAAAATCAGCTGCCGGGCCGCCACGCCGTACTGCATCAGCAAGGTGCTGACGCGGATCGCCAGGTCGTCATCGGCCAGGTCATCCACCGAGATGTTCACCGACAATTGAATGTGCATGCCGCGCTGCGACCACTCGCCGATCTGGCGGATGGCTTCTTCGATCACCCACAGGGTCAGGCCGCCCATGCTGCCGGTGCGCTCGGCCAGGGGGATGAACTCGGCGGGCGACACCAGCCCCAGGGTGGGATGCTGCCAGCGCAGCAGGGCTTCGGCCTGGCACACCTCGCCATGCTTGAGGTCGAGCTTGGGCTGGTAGCACAGGTACAGCTCGCCTTCGACGACGGCCCGGCGCAGGTCGCGGATCAGGGTGATCTGGCGCTGGTGGGCGAGGTCGCGGTCCTGCTGGTAGATCTGCAGATAGCCCGGCAGCGTCGCCGCATCGTGGCGGGCGATCGCCGCGCGACTGATCAACTCTTCCACCTGCTGGCCATCGGCGGGGTAGGCGGCGATGCCGATGCTGACTTCGTGGCGCACTTCATCATTGCCGATGCGCTGAGGCTCGGTGAGCAGCGCGTAGAGGCGGTCGGCGCGGGCCACGGCGCGGTCGATCTCGGTGTTTTCCAGCAACAGCAAAAATTCGCTGCCGGTGATGCGCGCCGCCGTGTCGCTGGCCAGCAGGCTCATGGACAGGCAGCGGCTGGCTTCGCGCAGCATGTCCTCGACCCCCTCCGGGCCGAAGCCTTCGTTGATCACCCGGTAGTTCTCGATGCCCAGGTACAGCAATACCACCGGCCGCCGAGCACTGATCGCACTGCCCAGGCGCTCCATGGCCAGGGCTCGGTTGGGCAGGCCGGTGAGCGGATCATGCAGGGCGTTATGGGCCAGTTGCCGTTCGCGCACGGCGATGCCGCTTTGCATGGCATTGAAGGCGCGGGCCAGCAAACCGAACTCATCGTGGCTGCGTACCCGCACCGGCGTACGGTAATCACCGGCGCCGATGCGCCCCGCCGCCTCCACGAGGGCGTTGAGCGGGCGCGAGACCCGCCGCGCCAGGAACAACGCGCCGGCCAGCGACACCAGCAGCACCGCCAGGGCAATTCCGAGAAACTGCCGGTCCAGCGGCGCGAAGGATTCCAGCGCATGGTCCAGCGGGCTTTGCAGCAATACGCGCACTTCATCGCCGTCGCCGGTGTTGGCCAACGCCAGCACTCGGCTGAGCACGCGCTGACCGTGAAATACATGGATCTGCGCCTCAGGGTCGAACGGTGCGGCGTGCAACAGGCTGAGGGCGGTGGCCCGGTACGCGTCGGGCTGGGTGCTGAACAGCGGGCCGGGCGTGCCGTCCTGCACACTGAGAAACGACACTTCCAGGTTGCTCATGGAGCGCAGTTCATAGGCGAACAGTTGGTCCATGGCAAAGCCCATCACGATGCGCGCGATGGGCAACGGATCGCGCACTTCATCCTGCACCAGCAGGTAGGGCCGCCCGTCCAGGGCCACGATCAGCATTTGCAGGCCACTGCGCCGCGCATGACGCAAGGCGGCGTCATAGGGGAACGGCTGGCCGCGGGTGAGGATGGGGAGTGTGCTGACCATGACCTTGCCATCCAGGCCCAGCACAAACACTTCGCTGGAACGGATGCCGGTGCCGTGGCGACGCAGTGCCGCCAGGATCGGCGCGGGCTTGGCTCCGGCCACGGCCTGCTTGAACGGACCATCGCCGGCGAGCCAGTCGAGCCCGTATTGCAGGCGCCGCCCGCGCAGGTCCAGCAGACGCTCGAATACCTGGGTTCCGGTTTTCAGTTGGACTTGTGCCTGGTTCTCCACGGCACGGCGGGTGGCGCTCTTGACGGCGAAATAGGTGGCGGCGACCACCACCAGCAGCAACAGCGCCAACACCCCGGCAATGCGGGTTTGAAAGGTATGGCGCCATGTCATGGCAGTGCCCTCTGGCAGCGTTCGCCTCTCTCTGCCGCCGCGTCCCTTAGTCATGTGCAGTCCCTGCGCCCAGACCCGTCGTCAAAAAAATATCCATTTAGACTGGAAATTTTGTTTTAGCAGAGTAGCTGGGGCAGAGCAGAAGCGCACCGAATAAAACCGGGGATTTAACTGTCATTTTATTGGCGACAACCGCTTGACCGTACCCGCCGATCAGCTGCGGGCGCGCATGAAGTCCCCCCAACGCCGCACCAGGTAGTTGTGCTCATCCATGACCGAGTTCCACACCGCGATATGCCCCATGCGCTGCTCATAGGAGCCGCCATCGCGCACCTCGCCGATATCGATCAACGGCAACCCATCACTGCCGAGCAGCTCCTCCCGCGCAGGCTTGCCGGCGTACCAGTAATCCCACTCGGCACTGCTCAGGTGATCACGGCTGCGCGCCGGGTTGCCGATGTAGTAACCCTGGCGCGCCATCACCGCCCCCGGCCAGCCGGACAGCCACCAATTGAGGTAGGCGTAGGCCGCATCCAGCACCGGGCCCCGGGCATGGCGCGACAATGACAAGCCGCCGAACCAGGCGCGATAGCCTTCGCGGGGGACCGCCAGGCGGTATTTCACTCCGGCGCGGTGCAGGCGCATCAGGGTTGGCGACCACAGGCTCTGGATATCGATGCTCGGGCTGAGCATCAGTTGCGCGGCCTCTTCATCATCGGACCAGAAGGCGGCGAAATGCCCTTCCTTCTGCTTGCGCACCAGAATATCGGCGAGCACGTCGATCTCTTCGATGCTCATATTGCCGATGTCGTTGAAGCGCGCCAGCCCCGCGCCCTGCACCGCCAGCGCAGCATCCAGGGCGCCGATGGCGGCATCGCTCTGCAACGCCGTGCGGGCGCGCCAGGCCGGGTCCAGCAGCCAGCCCCAGCTTTCGTTACCGTGGCAAAAACCCTCGGGCAGGCGCTCGGGGCGGTAGGCGAAGCTGTCGGCATTGTGGGTCAAGGGCAGCATGCTGATGCGCTCGGTGACGGTGCTGCCGAGGCTGCCGTCGTGCTGCACGAACAGGCGCTCACTGGGCACGCTGCCGCTGCCCAGGCGGTCGTTGGGCGACAGCCGGCCGCGCTTGGGCAGGTCGTTGATCTCGTGCCACAGCGCGATGCGCCGCGTGTCGATGGGCTGGATCGCCCGGGCCGGCCACACGAAGTCGACGTTGTGAAACCATTGGTCGTACAGGTCATAGCTGTCGGGCTGCATCACCGCGATGCGCTGGGCCTGCTCCACATCGTGCACCTGGTACACCAGGCGAATCCCCAGTTCCTGTTCGGCGCGCACGCGCAGGCATTCGAGCAAAGTGACCGAGGTGCCGAGCACCCGTAAGGTGATCATCCGGCGAACCGCCGTGAGAACACCTCAAAGGAACGCCGCAGCAACGCTGGGTCGAGACCGCGCAGGATAAACACCAGGCGCGATTGCCGCTCGGTGCCTGGCCAGGCGGGCAGATGGACCGGAGCATGCAGGCAATGCTGCACGCCATGAATGACGATGGGGGCGTTACTGGCGTTCACGTTGAGCAGTCCTTTGACGCGAAGGATTCGTTCGCCGTGGCATCTTAACAGCATCGACAACCACACCCCGAAGCCGACCCAGTCCAGCGGCCGGTCGAAGGTCATACTGCACACCTGGGCCGTACCGTGGGTGGCGCTGGTGGTCTGGTGCAATTGCCAGCGGCTGACTTCCAGGGCGGGCTCGGCACTGCGCAGGCCTTCGCCGAGCAAGAGTTGGTCGCCGCTGTGGATGGCGTGGGTATCGAGGATCGGCGTACCGGCGTTGAGCGCCTGCAGGTGCGCACGCAGCGGTTCGCAGTCATCCACAAGATCAGTCTTGCTCAGCAGCAAACGGTCTGCGGCCGCAACCTGGGCCAGCCATTCCGGGTGCAGGCGCTCCTGCAACGCGGCGTGGCTGGCGTCGACCAACGTCACCACCAGGCCGATATGAAAACGCCCGCGCAGTTGCACGTCGTTGTTCAAGGTGGCGAGGATCGGGGCCGGGTCGGCCAGGCCGGTGGTCTCGAGGATCACCCGTTTGAACGCAGGAATTTCGCCACGCTCGCGGCGTTGCAACAGGCCGAGCAACGCGTCCTTGAGCTCGCCACGGATGGAGCAGCAAATGCAGCCGCTGGGCAGCAGCACGGTGTCCGGCGCGACTTCTTCCACCAGCAGATGGTCGATGCCGATATCGCCGAATTCGTTGATCAGCAACGCGGTGTCGCCCAGGCTTTCGCCTTGCAGCAGGCGCTGGAGCAAGGTGGTTTTGCCGCTGCCGAGAAAGCCGGTGATGACATTCAGGGGCATGCTCATGGCGCTGACTCCAAGTGATCGAGCAGACGCGGATCAAGGGGATCCAGCGGCCGGCCGAGCATGGTTTCAGCTGCCTGCCACAGTTGATCCAAGCCGCTCGCCAGTGCCTGTTTACCGGTGGCGCCCACCAGCAGATAGGACGCGCCCTGGAAGTCTTCGACCTTGAGCCGGAACACCGCCAGCACCTGGTTGATCGCAGCGATACGGCGCAGGCGTTCGCGGCGCCGGGGCAGTTCATCGCCCAGGGGGTCGCTCCAGTGCAGGTCTTCGCCGAGCAATCCGCAAAGTCCGCACATGGCTAAACCCCGCTCATGGCATGACATCGCCGGAGTTCGGGCCCAGGGTCTGGCCGACGAACAGGTTGCCGCCCGGCTCGCTGGCCAACAGCACGGCGGTGGGCGCCACTTCATCCGCCAGGCCGAAGCGTCCCAAGGGCAATTCAGCGGCCTTGGCGCGCTTCCAGTCGGCACTGATACCCCCCACTAACGGCGTCTCGATCGGACCGGGAGCGATGGCGTTGACCAGCACATTGTCCTTGGCCACTTCCAGGGCCAGGGACTTGGTAAAACCGATGACTCCGGCCTTGGCGGCCGCGTAGTGGGTGAGTTCGGCGCCGCCCTTGATGCCCAGTTGCGACGCCACGTTGATGATCCGTCCCCAACGCTGCGCCAACATATGCGGCAAGGCGCGTTGGCTGGCGACGAACACACTGGTGAGGTCGACGCGCAGCATGTCGTTCCACATCTCGACGGACAGGTCGACGCAACGCGCCTGGGTGAGCATCCCGGCATTGTTGACCAGGATATCGATGCCACCGAAGTGTTCGACGCAACGGTCGACACCGGCCTGGGCGCCTTCGACCGTGCCGACATCGGCCACGCACTCGACCACTTCGGCGCCGAGATTGCGGCAGGCGATCGCGGTTTCGGCGAGGCTGGCGGGGTTGCGGTCGGCCAGTAACAGGCGCGCGCCTTCAACGGCGTAGGCGCGGGCGATGGCGGCACCGATGCCGCTGCCGGCACCGGTGATCACGGCGCGGCGGTTATTCAATTGAGGCATATGAAAATCTCCTGAAGCAAACACAGTTCCAATGTGGGAGGGGGCTTGCCCCCGATAGCGCTGTGTCAGTTATGACACCTGTGACTGACACACTGCCATCGGGGGCAAGCCCCCTCCCCCATTTGGATCAAGTACATCAGTCAGGCCAGCGCACGGTGAGGCCGCCGTCGATGACGATGCTCTGCCCGGTCAAATAACTCGACGCTTCACTGGTCAAGAACTGCACCAGCGACGCCACTTCATCCGCGCGCCCTACCCGCCCCAACGGAATCGCTCGCGCCGCTTTTGCCAGACCTTCCGGCCCCAGCGAGTTCTTCGCATCCAGCGACTGCGGCGTCTCGATCAACCCCGGGATCACCGCATTGCAGCGAATGCCCAGGGGCGCCAATTCCACCGCCAGCGAACGGCACAAGCCCGGCACACCGGCCTTGGCCGCCGCGTAATGGCTGTGGTCCTGCCAGCCATACACGCCGCCGGCAATCGAAGAGATCGCCACCAGCGCGCCGCCTTCGCTCATATGCCGCGTCGCCGCGCGGAAGGTGCGCATCACCCCGGTCAGGTCGACATTGAGCATCTCGTCCCATAACTCGTCGGTCATCTCCAGCAGCGGCGCGCGGCGCAGCAAACCGGCGTTGGCCACCGCGTAATCCAGCCGGCCGAAATGCTGTACCGCCTGTTCGGCAAGAGCATCCACCGAGGCGGTATCGCCTACGTCCAGCGGCAACATCAGGCACTCGCCCCCCGCGTCCTCCACCAACGACACGGTGGTGCCCGGGTCGTGGGGATCGGCCGGGTAATACCCGCCCACCACCGCCACGCCGCTGCGGGCATAGGCCACGGCGAGGGCTTGGCCGATGCCACTGGCGGCACCGGTAATCAGGGCAACTTTACGGCTCATCACATTCTCCTTACTGAACGGTTTCCGGACGCACATGGCGGGCGGCAAACATCAGCGCGCCGGACAAGAAGCATGGCAGCGCGCCGAACCACAGCGCGGCGGTCTGCCAGTCACTGCCGGCGGACAACACCTGGGTCGCACCAAAGCCCGCGACCACGGCACCAATCGGGCCCATGGCATGGATGATCGCGCCGCCGGTGGCGCGGATGCTGGTGGGGAAACTTTCACTGATAAAGAACAGCGCCGCCGAGTACGGCCCGATCAGGAAGAACAGGCCCAGGCTGTACAACCCGACCACCATCGGCATGTTGCTCGGGCCAAACAGCATGCCGGCAAACGCCAGGCCGCCGAGCATCCAGCCCAGGCCGATCACATTGCGGCGGCCGATCTTGTCGCCCATCCAGCCGTGGCTGAGGTAGCCGCAGTAACCCACCAGGTTCGACAGCACGAGGATGATCAGCGAGTTCTCGAACGAGATGTGGTGCACGCTGACGATCACCGAGGTGCCGAGCACACTGAACACCTGGATCGCTGCCCAGTTGAGCAGCAACGCAGCGCCGATCACCAGGGTGGCGCGACGGGCCGGGCCACGGAAGGCCGCCTTGAGACCGGCCTTGCTGTGTTCGTCGTAGTCCACGCCGTAGGTCACGGCAACGTTTTGCGCTTCGGTCACCGCACCGCTTTTACGCAGTTGGCTGATGCGCTGGTGGATCTGGAACTGCGGGCTCTCCTTGAGCTTGCGCGCCATGATCGCGATCACCACCGCCGGGATCGCGGCGAAGATGAAGCAACCCTGCCAGCCAATGACCGGCAGCAACAGCGCGGTCAAACCGGCGGCGATCAATGCACCGACCGGCCAGCCGCCCTGCACCAGGCTGTAGATGAAGCCGCGACGCTTGGTCAGGCGCGGGTCTTCCGAGGCGCCATACAGCTCGGTCAGATAGGTGGCGTTGACGGTTTCTTCGGCATACCCCAGGCCGCCCAGCGAACGAATCAGAATCAGCGGCGACTTGCCCCACGCCCCGCCAATGGCAGTCAGCGCCGAGCACAGTGCGGAACCGGCCACGGTAAAAATAATCCCTTTGCGCCGCCCCAGCTTGTCGACGATCGGCCCGATGGCCAAGGCGACAACGGCGGTACCCACCGCCACCCAGGTCGCGATTTCAGCCTGCTCCACTTCACCCCAGCCGAAGTGTCGGCCGATCTCCGGCAGCAAGGTGCCGAACAGGATGAAGTCATACACCGCAAACACCCAGGCGAAAAACGCGATCCAGGTGGCGAAGCGCACTTCCTGGGACGTCAGTTGCCGGGGTTTCCAGCCAGTCAGGTCAAGCTTGTTGTAGATGGACATAATCGCGCCTCGGGAGGTGGGGGCTGCTTGGGTTGGGATCAGGTACGCGGTTGGCGGCGGATAAAGTCGTCGGCGATTTCGTCGAAGGTGACGAAGCGCACGCCGGCGTGGCTCTGGATGTGTTCGATCAAGCGCTCGAGCATCAGCAGCACTTGCGGGCGGCCGGACACGTCGGGGTGGATGGTCATGGTGAACACCGCATGTTCGTGCTCGCGGTAGACCCAGTCGAACTGGTCGCGCCACATTTCTTCGAGGTGGCGCGGGTTGACGAAGCCGTGGCTGTTGGGGGCTTTCTTGATGAACATCATCGGCGGCAGGTCGTCGAGGTACCAGTTGGCCGGGATCTCCACCAGGTCGGTTTCTTCGCCGCGCACCAGGGGTTTCATCCAGGTATCGGGGTGCTGGCTGTAGTCGATCTTGGTCCAGCTGTCGCCCTTGCGCACGTAGTAGGGGTGGAAGTCGTTGTGCATCAGGCTGTGGTCGTACTTGATGCCTTTTTTCAGCAACAGCTCGTTGGTGACCTTGCTGAATTCCCACCACGGCGCGACGTAGCCGGTGGGGCGTTTGCCGGTGACTTGGGTGATCAGTTCGATGGACTTATCGAGGACGATTTCTTCCTGCTCGGCAGTCATCGCAATCGGGTTTTCGTGGCTGTAGCCATGCACACCGATTTCGTGGCCGGCGTCGGCTACGGCCTTCATCTGCTCGGGGAAGGTTTCCATCGAGTGGCCGGGGATAAACCAGGTGGTGCGCAGGCCGTAGCGTTCGAACAGTTTGAGCAGGCGCGGCGCGCCGATTTCACCGGCGAACAGGCCGCGGGAGATGTCGTCGGGCGAGTCTTCGCCGCCGTAGGAACCGAGCCAGCCGGCGACGGCATCGACGTCGACGCCAAATGCACAGAGGATGTCTTTAGCCATGGTGTGTCTCCTTAAAGGTTGAGGACGGATTCGACGGACAAGGCCGCACGCAACAGCCGCGCGTCTTCTCCGCTCGGGGCGCTGAGCAGCAGCCCGGTGGGCAGGCCCTGGGCATCGCGGCCGCTGGGTAAGCTGATGCCCGGCATGTCGAGAAAGCTGCCGGGCATGGTCAGGCGCAGGGTGGCGAGGTTGGTTTTCACGAACAGTTCGTCGTCGGCTTCAAGCGGTGCCAATGCCGGGGCGACATGGGCGACGGTGGGGGTGATCAGGATCGCGCCGTCAAGCGCGTCGAGCAGTTGCTGTTGCAGGCGGCGGCGCGCGTCGGTCAGGTGGATCAGTTGGCTGGCCGGCAATGCGCGCGCGGCTTCAAGGCGGCGGCGCACACGGGGGTCGAGTTGCTCGGCATCACTGCTGTCGAGCAGGGCCTGGTGCAGGGCGAAGGCTTCGAACGCGCCGAGCCAGCCTTGGTGCTTGATCAGGTCCAGGGTGGCCTGGAACGGGGTGCTTTCACGCTCATCAATCAGCGCACCTTCGGCCTTCAGTCGCTCAACGGCGCGCAGCAGGTTGTTGCGCACCGCAGGCTCCACGTCGGCCAGCACACCCTGTTCCAACACAAAACGCTGCCCTTTCAGGCGGCGGGCAGTGTGCTGCCGGGCACGTCCATGGAGCAGGTCGTCGATGGCCAAGGCATCGCGCACGCTGCGGGTCAACGGGCCAAGGCTGTCGAGGGAACGGGCCAGGGGAAACACACCGTCGCGGCTGTAGCGTCGGCTGCTGCTGCGGTAACCCACCAGGCCGTTGAGCGCCGCCGGAATGCGGATCGAACCTGCGGTGTCGGTGCCCATGGCGATCGGCACGATATCCGCAGCAACAGCCACCGCCGAACCGGACGACGAGCCGCCGGGAATGCGCGCCTGGTCGGTGCCACGGGGATTGTGCGGCGTGCCGAAATGCGGGTTCAGGCCCAACCCGGAATAGGCGAGTTCGCTGAGGTTGGTCTTGCCGACGCTGACCATCCCGGCACGGCACAACAGGCCCACGCTGGGGGCATCGAGCAACGCGGCGGGCGCTGCGCGGCGGTAGGCGGCGCCGGCGGTGGTGATGCTGCCGGCTACGTCGAACAGGTCTTTCCAGGCCAGGGGTACACCATCGAACACACTCAAGGGCTGGCCGGCACGCCAACGGGCGGCGGACGCTTCGGCTTCACGGCGGGCGCGTTCGGCGGTCAGGGCAATAAATACGCTGGTCGAGCGGCTCGCTTGATCGAGTGCCTGTTCGAGGGCTTGCACCGGGTCGCTGCGACCGCTGGCGAAATCCTCGGCCAGTGAAGTGGCGTCTGACATCAGGAGAAACCTCATAAAACGTACATATTCATAAAATGTACATTTTACAAAGGCAGCTTTCGTGCCAGTCTCTGCGTAACGCTTTTGGCGCGATTACGCATTCTTACCCAGAGCTACTGGATAGATGGTGTTGATCGATGGAAAAAAAACGTGCGCCACGCTTGCGAAGCGCCTTCAATGAAATAATGTATCTTTTATTAATAAGTACATTTTGGTGCAGAAAAGTAACATTCCTACATTCAAGGCCCCAAAAAAGTGCCACCGACGTGGCGCAGAGTGACAGGCGCAACTTATGAGAGAATCCCCGGCCATCGTCCTACATGCCTTTGAGAAATCGATGAAAGCAGTGTCCGCCTCGGCCTCCCGTTACGCGATGATTCACCAGGTGTTGCGCGACGCGATCGTCAATGGCACCGCGCGCCATGGCCTGGTATTGCTGGAAGCGCCCCTGGCCGAGCTGTTCGGCACCAGCCGCGTGCCGGTGCGCAAGGCGCTGGACCTGCTGCACGCTGAAGGCTTGATCTGCCGCTTCAACGGCCGGGGTTACCTGATCAACCCCGAAGGCCTGGCCATGGAGCCGCTGCGCCTGCCCCTGAGCCATACGCATCTGGGCCTCAATGGCGAGGCCGAACTGGTGGACACCCGGCCCCTGGGCGAGCGCATCGTCGAGGAAATCGGCGCGGCGCTGTCCACCTGCATCGCCTTCGGCCATTACCGCCTGGATGAGCAAGCCGCCGCCGACCACTACGGCGTCAGCCGCGCGGTGGTGCGTGAAGCGCTGATGCGCCTGCGCGACCGCGGCCTGGTTGAAAAAGAGCCCTATTCCCAATGGCTGGCGGGGCCCCTGACCGCGCGGGAAGTCACCGAAGATTACGAACTGCGCGCCTGCCTCGAACCCGAAGCCCTGCGCCAGAGTGCCCCGAACCTCGACCGCGACATGCTCGAAGCCATGCTGCAGCGTGTGCTGGATGCCCAGGACAGCCCCCAGTGCAGCCTGGAAGCCATCGAGCAGATCGAAGAGGACTTGCACCAGCGCTGCCTGGCCGGCCTGCAAAACCGCAAGATTGCCGCGCTGATTCGCCAGGGCCAGAGCCCGATGATCATCAGCCGGATTTTTTACCGATTGTTGGGGATCGGCGCTGATCCGGCGATGCTCGCCGAACATCGCTTGATTTTGGAGTTGCTGCTGCATGGCGCATTCGATGCGGCCGCGTTGAACCTGCGCGAGCACTTGCAACGGGCCCGGCAGCGGATGTTGCAGCGCTTGAAAGTCCTGTCGGTGCTGCCAGAGCAGCCACTCCCCGCCTACCTCCACAAAATCAGCTGACCCACATTGACCAAGTCGCCGCAGTAATTTCATGCAATATGTTGCTATCTCACCCCCACCATTGAAACCACTGCGACCCCGCCCCATCTAACTTGCATACTTCCTTATGCAGGTGCCCCATGAGCGACCAGCAAGAATTCCCTGATTACGACCTCAACGATTACGCCGACCCCGAAAACGCTGAAACCCCTTCGTCCAATACCGGCCTGGCCCTGCCTGGGCAAAACCTGCCGGACAAGGTCTACATCATCCCGATCCACAATCGGCCGTTCTTCCCGGCGCAAGTGCTGCCGGTGATCGTCAACGAAGAGCCGTGGGCCGAGACCCTGGAGCTGGTGAGCAAATCCGACCATCACTCCCTGGCCTTGTTCTTCATGGACACGCCGCCCGAAGACCCGCGCCATTTCGACACCTCGAGCCTGCCGCTGTACGGCACCCTGGTGAAGGTGCACCACGCCAGCCGCGAGAACGGCAAGCTGCAATTCGTCGCCCAGGGCCTGACCCGCGTGCGCATCAAGACCTGGCTCAAGCACCACCGCCCACCGTACCTGGTCGAAGTGGAATACCCGCACCAGCCCAGCGAGCCGACCGACGAGGTCAAGGCCTACGGCATGGCGCTGATCAATGCGATCAAGGAACTGCTGCCGCTCAACCCGCTGTACAGCGAAGAGCTGAAGAACTACCTCAACCGCTTCAGCCCCAACGACCCGTCGCCCCTCACCGACTTCGCCGCCGCGCTGACCTCGGCCACCGGTAACGAGCTGCAGGAAGTGCTGGACTGCGTGCCGATGCTCAAGCGCATGGAAAAAGTCCTGCCGATGCTGCGCAAGGAGGTGGAAGTCGCGCGCCTGCAAAAAGAACTCTCCGCCGAGGTGAATCGCAAGATCGGCGAGCACCAGCGCGAGTTCTTCCTCAAGGAACAGCTCAAGGTCATCCAGCAGGAACTGGGCTTGACCAAGGACGACCGCAGCGCCGACGTCGAACAGTTCGAGCAACGCCTGGAAGGCAAGGTGCTGCCGGCCCAGGCGAAAAAACGTATCGATGAAGAACTGAACAAACTGTCGATCCTCGAAACCGGCTCGCCGGAATACGCCGTCACGCGCAATTACCTGGACTGGGCCACCTCGGTGCCCTGGGGCGTGTATGGCGAGGACAAACTCGACCTCAAGCACGCACGCAAGGTGCTGGACAAGCACCATGCCGGCCTGGATGACATCAAGAGCCGCATCCTCGAGTTCCTCGCGGTGGGCGCCTATAAAGGCGAGGTCGCCGGCTCCATCGTGCTGCTGGTGGGCCCGCCGGGCGTGGGCAAGACCAGCGTGGGCAAGTCCATCGCCGAGTCCCTCGGGCGGCCGTTCTATCGCTTCAGCGTCGGCGGTATGCGCGACGAGGCCGAGATCAAGGGCCATCGCCGCACCTACATCGGCGCCCTGCCGGGCAAGCTGGTGCAGGCGCTCAAGGATGTGGAAGTGATGAACCCGGTGATCATGCTCGACGAGATCGACAAGATGGGCCAGAGCTTCCAGGGCGATCCGGCCTCGGCACTCCTGGAAACCCTCGACCCGGAGCAGAACGTCGAATTCCTCGACCACTACCTCGACCTGCGCCTGGACCTGTCCAAGGTGCTGTTCGTGTGCACCGCCAACACCCTGGACTCGATCCCCGGCCCGCTGCTGGACCGTATGGAAGTGATTCGCCTGTCGGGCTATATCACCGAAGAAAAAGTCGCCATCGCCAAACGCCACCTGTGGCCAAAACAGCTGGAAAAAGCCGGCGTTTCGAAAAACAGCCTGAGCATCAGTGATGGTGCCCTGCGCGCACTGATCGACGGTTATGCCCGTGAAGCCGGGGTGCGCCAGCTGGAGAAACAACTGGGCAAACTGGTGCGCAAGGCGGTGGTCAAGCTGCTGGACGCGCCGAACTCGGTGATCAAGATCGGCAACAAGGACCTGGAAAGCTCCCTCGGCATGCCGGTGTTCCGCAACGAACAGGTGTTGTCGGGTACCGGTGTGATCACCGGCCTGGCCTGGACCAGCATGGGTGGCGCTACGTTGCCGATCGAGGCGACCCGCATCCACACCCTCAATCGCGGCTTCAAGCTCACAGGGCAGTTGGGTGAGGTGATGAAAGAGTCCGCCGAAATCGCCTACAGCTACATCAGCTCAAACCTGAAGTCGTTTGGCGGCGATCCGAAGTTCTTCGACGAAGCCTTTGTGCACTTGCACGTACCGGAAGGCGCCACGCCGAAGGACGGCCCGAGCGCCGGGGTGACCATGGCCAGCGCGCTGCTGTCCCTGGCGCGCAATCAAGCGCCGAAAAAAGGCGTGGCCATGACCGGCGAACTGACGTTGACCGGGCATGTGCTGCCGATTGGCGGGGTGCGCGAGAAGGTGATTGCGGCGCGGCGCCAGAAGATCCACGAGCTGATTCTGCCGGAGCCGAACCGTGGCAGTTTTGAAGAGTTGCCGGAGTACCTGAAGGAAGGCATGACCGTGCACTTTGCCAAACGTTTTGCGGATGTGGCGAAGGTGTTGTTCTGATAGAGCGCTAGCGCCTGAACTGGCCTCATCGGGGGCAAGCCCCCTCCCACACTTGAATGTGTTCACACATCAACATGTGGGAGGGGGCTTGCCCCCGATGGCGTGAGTGGCCGCAACCGGTATCCTGCTTGTAACACCCTGTCTTATCTTCGGTTATGCTCGATCTTCGTCGCCAAACAACGGAGCCTCCATGACCGCTGCCCGCCTGCTTCTCCCCCTGAGCCTTTGCCTGCTCGCCGCCTGCGCCAGTGCGCCGAAGCAAAACGTCACCGTGGAAGAACAGGGCGCTTGCCCGCTGCAACTCAAGACCGGGCAAAACCTGATCCTCACCCTGCCAAGCAACCCCACCACCGGCTACCGCTGGGCCATCCAGGATTCCGCCGGTGGCGTACTGCGTGCGCTGAGCCCCGAGGTGTACAGCAGCTCGGAATCCGGTGTGATCGGCGGCGGTGGCCAGTCCACCTGGCGCTTCCAGGCATTCACGGCCGGCCAGGGTCGTTTGCGCCTGACCTCCCAGCAACCCTGGGAACCGGAAGCCGAGCCCGCCGAGACCTTCGATTGCGCCATTACGGTGAACTGATATGCCATGGCTGATTCTTGCGTTGATGGGCGCAGGCACCTTTATCTACGGCCTGAGCACCCATGCCACGTTGCTGTGCCTGCTGGTCAAGCCGCTGCCGGTGCTGGCGCTGCTGGGCTGGCTGCATGATGCGCCGCCGACCGACTATCGACGCTGGATCAGCCTCGGGCTGATTTTCTCCCTGGTCGGCGATGTATTGCTGGCCTGGCCGGGCGACCTGTTTATCTTCGGCCTCGGCGCTTTCCTGTGTGCCCACCTGGCCTATCTCAAAGCCTATTTCAGCGACTGTCGCCGTCTGGCGCTGGTGCCGTTGGTATTGGCGCTGGGCGTGGGCGCGATCCTGCTGGGCATCCTGATCTCCCACGGTCTTGGCGAACTGCTGGTACCGGTGGTGATTTACGCACTGGTGATCAGCGCCATGCTCTGGCGCGCGCTGGCACGCGTGGGCAGCGATGTACCGAAACGCTCGGCGCTGCTGGCGGCGGCGGGCGCGGTGTCGTTTGTGTTTTCCGACACGCTGATAGGTATCAACCGGTTTGTGCTGTCATTCGACGCCGCGCCGTATTTGTTGATCGTCACCTACTGGCTGGGACAGTGGGGCATCACCGCCTCGGCTTTCCATCAGACAACCCGCGCACACGAGGGCCAACTTGGCTAAAATGCCGGCCTTTCCCCTTCGTCGCCGGAACAACCGTGAGCAAAGAACCCGATCGCCTATTCGCCCAGCCCCTGCCCCAGGTGCCGGACTTCGCCTTTAACGAGGACGTGGTGCGGGTGTTCCCGGACATGATCAAGCGTTCGGTGCCCGGTTACCCGACGATTGTCGAAAACCTCGGCGTGCTCGCGGCGCAGTTTGCCCAACCGCACAGTGTGCTCTACGACCTGGGTTCGTCCCTGGGTGCGGTGACCCAGGCCTTGCGCCGTCATGTGCGCACCGACGGTTGCCGCGTGATCGCGGTGGATAACTCGGCGGCCATGGTCGAGCGCTGCCGCGAATACCTCAATGGCCAGGACTCGATGTTCCAGGAGCTGCTGCCGGTCGAGGTGATCGACGGCGATATCCTCGCGTTGCAGTTCCAACCGGCCTCGGTGGTGGCGTTGAACTTCACCCTGCAATTCATCGCCCCGGATGAGCGCCTGGCGTTGCTCGGGCGTATCCGCCAGTCATTGCTGCCCGGCGGTGCATTGATCCTTTCGGAAAAGCTGCGCTTCAATGACCTGGAAGAGCATGCGCTGCTCACCGACCTGCATATCGCATTCAAACGCGCCAACGGCTACAGCGAACTGGAAATCGCCCAAAAGCGCAGCGCCATCGAAAACGTCATGAAGCCCGACAGCCTCGAAGAACACCGCGAACGCCTGCTGGCAGCCGGGTTCTCGAAAGTCGTGCCATGGTTCCAGTGTCTTAACTTTGCCTCGTTGATTGCCTTGCCATGATTGATCTGTCCCCCCTCGCCCGCCATCTGGTCGGCACCCCGCTGGCCGTATGGGCCCAAGGCCTGCAAGCGCAGCTCGATAGCAAGATGGAAAAGGGTCATGGCGACCTGGAGCGCTGGCAGAGTGCCCTGGACGCGCTGCCAAGGATCCAGCCCAGCGAAGTCGACTTGCTCAATGGCCTGGTGCTGGACACCGATTGCGACGACGCCACCCGCGCGCAGATGCACACCGCGCTGATGGGCTTGAGCCCGTGGCGCAAGGGCCCGTTCCACCTGTTCGGCGTGCATGTGGACACCGAATGGCGCTCGGACTGGAAATGGTCGCGTGTGGCCCCGCACCTGGACCTCAAAGGCAAACGCATCCTCGATGTCGGTTGCGGCAACGGTTACTACATGTGGCGCATGCTCGGCGCCGGGGCCGACAGCGTGATTGGCGTCGACCCGAACTGGCTGTTCTTCTGCCAGTTCCAGGCCGTACAGCGTTACCTGTCCGAACCCAAGGCCTGGCACCTGCCGTTCCCGTTTGAAGACCTGCCGGCGAACCTGGAAGGCTTCGACACGGTGTTTTCCATGGGGGTGTTCTATCACCGCCGCTCGCCGATCGAACATCTGCTGGCGCTGAAGGACACCCTGGTCAAGGGCGGCGAGCTGGTCCTGGAAACCCTGGTGGTGGAAGGCGACCAGCAACAGGTACTGGTGCCGGAAGACCGTTATGCGCAGATGCGTAACGTGTGGTTCCTGCCGTCGGTGCCGGCACTGATGCTGTGGCTGCGGCGTGCCGGGTTCAGTGATGTGAGGTGCGTGGACGTGAGCGTGACTACGGTGGAGGAACAGCGCGGGACGGCGTGGATGAAGTATCAGTCCCTCAGCGACTTCCTCGATCCGCAGGATCACAGCAAGACGATTGAAGGGCTGCCGGCGCCGATGCGGGCAGTCATCATCGCTAAAAAGTAAGCCCCCAAGCTCCCTGAAAAAATGAAGTGTTCTTTAGAGCGGGGGCTTGGCCCGGCGGGCCTTGAAGAATTCGCTCAGCACCGTGCCGCACTCCTCGGCCAGCACACCGCCTTCAAATAACACCCGATGGTTCAGAAAGCCCTGGGTAAAGAACTGCCCCTGGCTTTGCACGATCCCCGCTTTCGGCTCCAACGCGCCATACACCACCCGTGCAATCCGCGAATGCACGATCAGGCCGGCGCACATGCTGCACGGTTCCAGGGTCACGTACAGCGTACTGCCTGGCAGGCGGTAGTTGCTGACAGCCTGCGCGGCGGCGCGGATGGCGACCATTTCGGCGTGGGCACTGGGGTCATTGCCGCTGATCGGGCAGTTGAAGCCGCGACCGATGATGTCACCGTCCTGCACCAGCACCGCGCCCACCGGCACTTCGCCCAGCGCCGCGCCTTGGGCGGCAAGGGCCAGGGCTTCGCGCATGAAATCCTGGTCGCGGCTGCGGTCGATGATCGCCGTGGGGCGAAACTGGCGCATCACGCCACCTCGATGGCGGCCATCAGGCCGGTTTCCATATGGTCGATCACGTGGCAGTGGAACATCCACACCCCGGGGTTATCCGCCACCAAGGCCACGCGGGCGCGTTCGTTCTTGCCCAGCAGGTAAGTGTCGGTGAAATACGGGATCACCTTGTGGCGGTTCGAGGCGATCACCTTGAAGCTCATGCCGTGCAGGTGGATCGGGTGCTGGTACTGGGTCATGTTCTTCAATTCGAAAATGTAGCTCTTGCCTTTTTCCAGCTTGGCAATCGGGCGGTCGGCGCAGGTCTTGTCGGTGATGTCCCAGGCCTGGCCGTTGATCTGCCAGAGGCTCGGCGGCTTGCCATTATCGACATTCACCGACACTGAACCGACCCACTCGAAATTGAAGTTGAGTTTCTCCGCATTGGCCAGGTCCGGCTCGGCAATCGGGTTGGCGGGCAATGCCGGTGGCCATTCGGTCGGTGCGTCGGTGTTGGCGACTGAGCGGAAAGTGCCCAGGCGCACCGGGCCGTTGCGGATCGACAGTTCTTCACCCGCCGGCGGCGCCTTGATCGCCAGGCAGATACGCATGCCCGGACCCAGCCAGTATTCCTTGCCCAGCGGGCGCGGTTCGACAGGGTTGCCGTCCAGCGCGTAGATCTGCGCTTCGACGTCGGGGATGTTGATGCGATAGGTCAGGGTGTTGTCGAGGTTGAGCAGGCGCACGCGGGTGATCTGCCCGGCGGGCAAGTCGATCACCGCCTGGGATACGCCATTGATGGTCGACAACCGCCCGGCCGTACCGCCGCGCGCGGCCTCACGGGGAATGCTGAAGGCGACAAAGGCGCCCTCTTCGTCCACGTGCCAGCTCTTCAGGCTGAGGGTGCGTTCGTGTTTGAACCCTGTGGGTTCGCGTTCTTCGATGATCAGCGGGCCGACCAGGCCGCGGCCGAGTTCTTCGCTGCTGTTCACATGGGGGTGATACCAGTAGCTGCCGGCGTCGGGCACGCGGAATGTGTAGTCGAAGTATTCGCCGGGCAGCACCGGCAATTGCGAGACGTAGGGCACGCCGTCCATTTCCAGCGGCAGGCGGATACCGTGCCAGTGGATCGTGGTGGCGACCGGCAGGTGGTTGATAAAGCGCACGCGCAGCCATTCACCCTGGCGCACGCGCAACTCGGTGCCCGGCGCCGACGGGCCAAAGGCCCAGGCTTCGGTCTTGTGCCCCGGCACCAGTTCCACATCGAGCGGCGCGGCGATCAGTTCATAATCGTGCCCCGCTTCGGCTTCGGCGACTTTCCCCAGCCAGTAGCGGTAGGCGCCACCGGCACCGACGCCCACTACGGCCAGGCCTGCAAGACCACCCAGGATTTGTCGACGGGAAAAGGATCGGGACACAACAACCTCACGTATCTGCCGCAGGCGCAGGGCCTGCAAAGGGCGGATACGATACACCTGCATTGGCTAAACAGTAAGGCTTCGCATTGCCGCGGATCTGCGGTCAGCGCTTGGCGACCGCCAGGATCAGCGCCTTCATCTCGGCCACCGCGCCTTTGAAACCGACGAACAGCGCGTGGGCCACCAGCGCGTGGCCGATGTTCAGCTCGTTGATGCCCTTGATCGCGGCCACGGCTTCGACGTTGTGGTAGTGCAGGCCGTGGCCGGCATTGACGATCAGGCCTTCATTAAGGCCGCAGTTCACACCGTCAATGATGCGCTGCAGCTCATCCGCCACGTCGGTCGGTGTGGTGGCGTCGGCGTAACAGCCGGTGTGCAGTTCGATGGCCGGCGCGCCGACACGGCGGGACGCTTCGATCTGGCGCTCGTCGGCGTCGATGAACAGCGAGACCTCGCTGCCGATCTTCGACAGGCGCTCCACGGCGGCCTTGATCCGCGCTTCCTGGCCGGCCACGTCGAGGCCGCCTTCGGTGGTCAGTTCCTGGCGGGTTTCCGGCACCAGGCAGATGTGCGCCGGGCGAATGCGCTCGGCGAAGGCCATCATTTCTTCGGTGACGCCCATCTCGAAGTTCATGCGGGTTTGCAGCACGTCCTTGAGCAGCAGCACATCACGCTCCTGGATGTGGCGGCGGTCTTCGCGCAGGTGCACGGTGATGCCGTCGGCACCCGCTTCTTCGGCGTCCAGCGCGGCCTTGACCGGGTCAGGGTAACGGGTGCCCCGGGCCTGGCGCAGGGTAGCGACGTGGTCGATGTTGACGCCAAGAAGAATGCGATTGCTGGTGGTCACGGAAGCGCTCCTGAAAAGGGGAAGAAACGCTGCACAGCATACACGGGGATGTCAGGGCTTTCGAAACAACTCGCGACTGACCAACGGCCGTCCGCCCAAGTGCACGGCCAGGGCCTGGCGCATCAAGCGCTTGGCGGCGGACAAGGCACCGGGAGCGCTCCAGTCGGCCTCGCTCATGGCCAGCAGTTCGGTGCCCTGGAACAGCCCCGGTTGCAGCAGGTACACACGCTCCAGGCCTGCATCCACCTGCAGGCGGTACATGCCGTCGGCGGCGATGGGGTCGCCGTGCAGGTCGTTGTTCAGTTCGAAGCCGTAGCCCAGGTCGTCGAGCAGTCGCCATTCGAAGGCGCGCAACAGCGGCTCCAGGGGGCGGCCCTCTGCCAGAGCCAGCAAGGTGGCGGCGTAGTGATCGAAGACCGCCGGGTGCGGGTCTTCGGCGGGCAGCAGGCGGATCAGCAGCTCATTGAGGTAGAGCCCACTGAACAATGCATCGCCATTGAGCCAGGCGGATGTGCCGACGCTTTCCAGGCGGCCGACGTTTTTCAGCTCGCCCTTGCCACGAAACTCCACGTCCAACGCCACGAAGGGCCGCGCCAATGTCCCCGCCTTGCCCCGCGCGCTGCGCAACACCGCGCGCAGGCGGCCTTGGGGCGTGAGGAAATCCACCAGGGCGCTGGTCTCGCGGTAGGCGCGGCTGTGCAGCACATAGGCGAGTTGGCTGGGGGGCGGGGATTGGGACATGGGTTCTCTATCTTGAAAACAACACAAACCTAATGTGGGAGGGGGCTTGCCCCCGATGGCGGTGGTTCAGTCACTTATCTATTAACTGACCCACCGCTATCGGGGGCAAGCCCCCTCCCACATTTTCAGCCCTGCGGTGCCCTTACAGGTCGCCGTAGCCAAGGGAGCGCAACGCACGCTCATCATCGGACCAACCACCCTTAACCTTCACCCACAGGTTAAGCATGATCTTGGAATCGAACAGCAATTCCATGTCCTTGCGCGCTTCGGTGCCGATGCGTTTGATGCGCTCGCCCTTGTCGCCGATGATGATTTTCTTCTGGCCGTCACGTTCGACGAGGATCAGCGCATGGATGTGCAGGGTCTTGCCCTGCTGCTTGAACTCTTCGATTTCGACGGTGATCTGGTACGGCAGCTCGGCGCCCATCTGGCGCATGATTTTCTCACGCACCAGTTCGGCGGCGAGGAAACGGCTGCTGCGGTCGGTGATCTGGTCTTCCGGGAAGAAGTGCTCGTTCTCCGGCAGGTAGCCGGCGATCACGCGCTCCAGGGCTTCGAGGTTGTGCCCGTGCTGGGCCGAGATCGGCATGATCTGGGCGTTCGGCAGTTGCTCCTGCAACCAGCTCAGGTGCGGCATCAGCTCGGCTTTGTCTTCGATGCGGTCGGTCTTGTTCAACGCGACGATCAACGGGCCGGTGACGTACTGAACACGCTCCAGCACCATCTGGTCTTCGTCGGTCCACTTGGTGCGGTCGACCACGAAGATCACCACGTCGACGTCTTTCAACGCTGCCGAGGCGGTCTTGTTCATGTAGCGGTTAAGGGCTTTCTCGCCGCCTTTGTGCATGCCCGGGGTGTCGACGTAGACCGCTTGCACGCTGCCTTCGGTCTTGATGCCCAGCATGTTGTGGCGGGTGGTCTGCGGCTTGCGCGAGGTGATTGCAAGCTTCTGGCCGAGGATATGGTTCAGCAGCGTGGACTTGCCCACGTTCGGGCGGCCGACGATGGCAACATAGCCACAGCGTGTTGCGGTTGAATCAGTCATGGCCATTCTCCACGCCCAGGGCAATCAGTGCTGCAGCGGCCGCTACCTGTTCGGCAATACGACGGCTCACACCCTGACCTCGGCTTTTTTCATTCAGTAAGGTGATTTCACATTCCACGAAGAACACGCGGCAATGGGGCTCACCCTGGATATCCACCACTTCGTAGCGTGGCAGGTCGCAACCGCGCGATTGCAGGAATTCCTGCAGGCGGGTCTTCGGATCCTTGTTGGTGTCTACCAGCGTGAGGCTTTCGATCTCGGAGGTCAGCCACGCGGTGACGCGCTCCTTGGCCGCTTCCATGCCGGCATCGAGGTAGATCGCGCCGATCAACGCCTCAAGCGCATCGGCCAGGATCGACTCACGGCGAAAACCGCCGCTCTTCAACTCACCGGACCCCAACCGCAGGTACTCGCCCAGGCCAAAGCCACGGGCCAGCACGGCCAGGGTCTCGCCTTTTACCAGGCGTGCGCGCAGGCGTGACAACTGGCCTTCACGGGCTTGGGGGAAGCGCTCGAACAGCGCTTCACCGGCGACGAAATTGAGGATGGCATCACCGAGGAATTCCAGGCGTTCGTTATTACGCCCTGCAAAGCTGCGGTGTGTGAGGGCAAGGACCATCAATTCCTGATCCTTGAAGGTGTAGCCGAGCTGGCGCTCGAGACGACTTAGAGAAACGGTCACGGTTTACCCATATCTGTGTGGTGGCACCGGCGGCCATCGACGATTGACGCAGTGTTCAAATTCAAATCCTGTTGGTATTGCACGGGGACGGAAAATGTCCAGGCCCCAGAAAAGCAGTCGGCGCTGTGTGCACAGCGCCGCTTGTATTACTTGATCAGCCCGACCCGCGAGAAGTTCGGCAGGTGGCTGAGCTTGGGTTCCGGCCAGCTCATCCAGACCGCAAAGGCCTTGCCGACGATATTCTGGTCGGGAACCATGCCCAGCAGGTCCTTGGGAATGCTGGGGTCATCCCAGTAACGGCTGTCATTGGAGTTGTCGCGGTTGTCGCCCATCATGAAATAGTGCCCGGCCGGCACTTTCCACTCACCATCAGGCATGGCGCGGTAGCGGCTCATTTCCTTGCGGATCTCGTGCTCTACCGCACCGAGTTTTTCCTGGTACAGCTCGGCACTGCCCAGGCTGTTCGGTTCGGAACCGATCAGCTTCTCGGCCACCGACTCGCCGTTGATAAACAGGCGCTTGTCGCTGGTGTAGCGAATCACGTCGCCCGGCAGGCCTACCACACGCTTGATGTAGTTGACGTTCGGGTCGCTCGGGTAGCGGAACACCATCACATCGCCGCGCTGCGGATCACCGACTTCGATGACCTTCTTGTCGATCACCGGCAGGCGAATCCCGTAGGAGAACTTGTTCACCAGGATGAAGTCGCCCACGTCCAGGGTAGGTTTCATCGAGCCCGACGGGATCTGAAACGGTTCCACCAGGAACGAGCGCAGCACCAGCACGATGAACAACACCGGAAAGAACGACTTGCCGTATTCAACCAGCAAGGGCTCTTTGTTCAGCTTCTCGATCACCATGCCATCGGGCTGGCTGACGCTGCCCTGATAGGACGCGATAGCCGCCCGCCGACGCGGGGCGAAGAACACCAGATCGAGCAACGCCAGGAGACCGCAAACGGCAACGGCGATGACCAGCAACAGCGGGAAATTTAGCGACATAGGACCTAACTATCCAACCTGAGCACCGCAAGGAAGGCTTCTTGTGGAATTTCCACGTTGCCCACTTGCTTCATGCGTTTTTTACCGGCCTTTTGCTTCTCAAGCAGCTTGCGCTTACGGCTGACGTCGCCACCGTAGCATTTGGCCAGTACGTTCTTTCTGAGTGCCTTGACGGAGGTTCGCGCAATGATCTGCCCGCCAATGGCGGCCTGGATCGCGACGTCGAACATCTGGCGCGGAATCAGTTCTTTCATCTTCTCGGTCAACTGGCGACCTTTGTAGTGCGCGTTGTCCTTGTGCACGATCAGTGCCAGGGCATCGACCTTGTCGCCGTTGATCAACACATCCAGTTTCACCAGATTAGCCGATTGGTAACGGTCGAAATGATAATCCAGCGAAGCATAGCCGCGACTGGTGGATTTGAGACGGTCAAAGAAGTCCAGGACCACTTCGTTCATCGGCAAATCGTAGGTCACTTGCACCTGGGTACCGAGGAACAGCATGTCGTGCTGCACGCCACGCTTTTCGATACACAGGGTAATGACGTTGCCCAGGTGTTCCTGCGGCACAAGGATATTGGCCCGCACGATCGGTTCGCGCATGTCTTCGATGGAAGACAGGTCTGGAAGCTTGGACGGGTTGTCGACGTAAATCGTTTCACCGTTTTTGAGCAGCAGCTCGAAAATAACCGTCGGCGCCGTGGTGATCAGGTCCAGGTCGTATTCGCGCTCCAGGCGCTCCTGGATGATTTCCATGTGCAGCATGCCGAGGAAGCCGCAGCGGAAGCCGAAGCCCAGGGCGTCGGAGCTTTCCGGGGTGTACTGCAACGACGAGTCGTTGAGGGTCAGCTTTTGCAGGGCTTCGCGGAAGTCTTCGAAGTCGTCGGAGCTGACCGGGAACAGGCCGGCGTAGACCTGCGGCTGGATGCGCTTGAAGCCCGGCAGCACGTCGACGTCAGGGGTGGAGCTCAAGGTCAGGGTGTCACCCACCGGCGCACCGTGGATGTCCTTGATACCGGCGATGATGAAGCCTACTTCACCGGCTTTCAGATCAGTGGTCGCGGTGTGCTTGGGGTTGAATACACCGACGCTGTCCACCAGGTGGATCTTGCCGGTGGACTTGACCAGGATCTTGTCGCCCTTCTTCACGCGGCCGTGGCGCACGCGTACCAGGGAGACAACCCCCAGGTAGTTGTCGAACCAGGAGTCGATGATCAACGCCTGCAGCGGATCTTCGTAGTTGCCGGTGGGGGCTGGAATGGTCTTGACCAGGCGCTCGAGCACTTCGTCGACGCCCAGGCCGGTCTTGGCGCTGCACTCGACGGCGTCGGTGGCGTCAATGCCGATGATTTTTTCGATTTCTTCCTTTACCCGGTCCGGATCGGCCTGTGGCAGGTCGATCTTGTTCAGCACCGGCATGACTTCCAGGCCTTGCTCGATGGCGGTGTAGCAGTTGGCCACGGACTGGGCTTCAACGCCCTGGCCCGCGTCCACCACCAGCAGCGCACCTTCGCAGGCCGCCAGGGAGCGGCTGACTTCATAGGTGAAGTCCACGTGGCCCGGGGTGTCAATGAAGTTCAGCTGGTACTTGATACCGTCTTTGGCGGTGTAGTACAGGGTAACGCTGTGGGCCTTGATGGTGATCCCGCGCTCGCGTTCGAGGTCCATGGAGTCCAGCACCTGGGCTTCCATTTCACGCTCGGCAAGGCCGCCGCACATCTGGATGAATCGATCGGCCAGCGTCGACTTACCATGGTCAATGTGGGCGATGATGGAGAAATTGCGGATATGACTCAAATCACTCACGGATCAACACTCAAAAAGGCTGCAGGCAGATTGCCCGCTGAAAAATAGCCGGGAATTGTACCTGATGCTCAGGCCGGGCGTCATCTTTGCTGACCAGAACAAAAATGCCCCGCTCATCCGAGCGGGGCATTTTTTATCCATCGGTGCGCTATCAGCCCGCTCGGCGCAGCAGCCAGAACCCGGCCAGGGCGCAGATGGCCGTCGGCACCAGCACTGCAAACAGTGGCGAGAACCCGAACACCAGGCTCGACGGGCCGAGCAGGTCCTGGGCGATGCGGAAGGTGAAACCGACCAGCACGCCAGTGAATACCCGCTGGCCGAGGGTCACGGAGCGCAACGGACCGAAGATGAACGAGATCGCCATCAGCACCAGTGCGGCGGTCACCACCGGCTGCAACACCTTGACCCAAAATGCCAGCCAGTAACGACCGTTATTCAAGCCTTGATCCTTCAGGTAGTGGATATAGCCCCACAACCCGGAGATCGGCAGGCTTTCGGGGATCATCACCACCGTATTGAGCAGTTCCGGCTTGAGCGCGATATCCCACTCTTCACTCGGCACATTGATCACTTCGGTGCTGGCCTTGGTGCCTTGGCCGACATTGCGGAAGTAAGTCGTGGTGACGTCGGTCAGTTGCCACTTTTCGTCGCCGTACTGCGCGCGTTTGGCGAAACTGGACGACAGCATGTGACGTTCCTTGTCGAACGTGTAGCGCGTCACACCGATCAACAGCCCGCCCGGTTGCACGGCGTTGATGTGGATGAACTCATCACCCTGGCGGTGCCACAGGCCATGCTTGGCGCTTTGTGCATCGCCCGAGCCCTGGGCCAGGGCTCGATTGGCCTGGGCGGTGGTTTCGGCCGGCGGCGCGACGTATTCACCGATCAGCACGCTGCACAGCATCAGCAGCAACATTGGCTTCATGACCGCCCAGACGATACGCCCGATGGACACCCCGGCGGCGCGCATGATGGTCAGTTCGCTGTTGCTGGCCAGGCTGCCCAGGCCGATCAGGCAACCGATCAGCGCGGCCATCGGCATCATGTCGTAGAGACGACGCGGCGCGGTCAGTGCCACGTAGCTGAGCACGTCCCATACGGTATAGGTGTCGCTGACGTTACCGACTTCATCGATGAAGGCGAACAACGAGGCCAGGCCCAGGATAATGCCCAGTACCGCCAGGATGGCGATCAGGACGCTGCTACCAATGTAGCGATCGAGCTTAGCCACGAGCCAACTCCTTCTGGCCACGACGGCTCATCATTTTCAAACGAATAGGCTCCCAATACAGCAGCCCCAGGCCGATCACCAGGAACATGCCGTGCACCCACCACAGGCCCAGGACCGGCGACAGCTTGCCTTTCTCCAGGGAGCCGCGGGCGGAAATCAGGATGGTGAGGTAAGCCATGTACAGCAGGATCGCCGGCAACAGCTTGAGGAAACGGCCCTGGCGCGGGTTGACGCGCGACAGCGGCACGGCCATCAGGGTCACGATAAACACCAGCAGCGGCAGGGAAATCCGCCATTGCAGCTCGGCGATGGAACGCAGTTCCTTGCTGCCGATCAGGTCCGCCGTGGGGATGGCGTCGCGGTCGGTGACTTCGTCGCTGATGTCCGGGCGGGCCAACATCACGCCATAGGTGTCGTACTTGATCGCGCGATAGTCGGCCATGCCTGGACTGCCATCATAGCGATAGCCATTTTCCAGGATCAGGTAGCGGCTGCCGTCAGGACGCACTTCCTGGCGGCCCGAATCGGCCACCAGTACGGAAATGCCCCGGTCTTTCTTGTCCTGGCCAAACCGTTTCTCGGAGATGAACACACCGCCCAGGTTGGCGCGGTCGTCGGTCAAGGTTTCCGTGTAAGTCACCCGTGAGCCGTCATTGAGTGCCTGGAAACGGCCCGGCTCGAGGGTATCGAACTCGGTCATCGCGTCCTGTTTGTTCAGCACCAGCTGGAACTGCATCGCGCCCTGGGGAGCCAGGCTCAGGCTCAGCCAGGCCACGATCAGCGCAACGCCGGCCGCCGGAATCATGGTCATGCCCAGCAGGCGCTGCTGGCTCATGCCGGTGGCCGAGAGCACGGTCATTTCACTTTCAAGGTACAAGCGGCCGTAGGCCAGCAGGATGCCGAGGAACAGGCCCAGCGGCAGGATCAGTTGCAAGAATCCCGGCAGGCGAAAGCCCATGATCAGGAACAGCGAGCCTGGGTCCAGGGCGCCGGAGGCAGCCTGGGCCAGGTATTTGACGAAACGACCACTCATGATGATGACCAGCAGGACCGCACTCACGGCACTCAGGGTCAACAGGACTTCGCGGGACAGATAACGGAAGACGATCAAACCAGACACTCCAGGGTTGTCAGGCTAAGGCGGCCAAACAAGCAAGCATACCGAGTCAGCCCGTTTGCACCGGACCGGCTAAAAAGATGGCGCATTATCCTGTGATTGACCGCGCCTGTCACTGCGCAACCTCATGTGCAGGCACAAAGGGTTGTCAGGCTCCGTCGGCGAGGTTCAAACTGCCGCCTTTGTCGCTGGTGGTTTACACAGCCGCCACGCTTTAAAGCCTGCGTACAGACGCCAGGCTCTCAGACCTTATATAAGGGACCCGAAAATGGAATTGGTTGTAAAAAGCGTTAGCCCCGAAACGTTGAAAACCGCCACCCTCGTGGTCGCCATCGGCGAAGGCCGCAAGCTCGGCGTAGCCGCCAGGCAGCTCGACGAACTCAGCGGCGGCGCGATCAGCGCGGTTCTCAAGCGCGGCGACCTGGCCGGCAAAGTCGGCCAGAGCCTGCTGCTGCAAAGCCTGCCCAACCTCAAGGCCGACCGCGTATTGCTGGTGGGCGTGGGCAAGGACGCTGAACTGGGCGACCGTCCGTTCCGCAAGATCATCAGCGGCATCCTCAACACCCTCAAGGGCCTGGGCGGCAGCGATGCGGCACTGGCACTCGATGAAATCGTCGTAAAAGGCCGTGACAGCTACGGCAAGACCCGCCTGCTGGCCGAGACCCTGGTGGACGGCGGCTACATTTTCGATCAGTTCAAGAGCCAGAAAACCGAACCCCGTGCCCTGAAGAAAATCACCCTGCTGACCATCAAGGCCGCCCAGGCTGAAGTCGAGCGCGCCGTGACCCACGCCCAGGCCATCGCCAATGGCATGTCGTTCACCCGCGACCTGGGCAACCTGCCGCCGAACATCTGCCACCCGACCTACCTGGGCGAACAGGCCAAGGCATTGGGTAAAGAGTTCAAAGGCCTGAAAGTCGAAGTCCTGGACGAGAAGAAGATCAAGGAACTGGGCATGGGCTCGTTCTATGCCGTGGGCCAGGGCAGCGACCAGCCGCCACGCCTGATCGTGATGCAATACAACGGCGGCAAGAAGTCCGAGAAGCCTTACGCCCTGGTCGGCAAAGGTATTACCTTCGACACCGGCGGCATCAGCCTCAAGCCGGGCCTGGGCATGGACGAGATGAAGTACGACATGGGCGGCGCCGCCAGCGTGTTCGGCACCCTGCGCGCCGTGCTGGAACTGAAGCTGCCGATCAACCTGGTGTGCATCCTGGCCTGCGCCGAGAACATGCCGAGCGGCGGCGCAGCCCGTCCGGGCGACATCGTCACCACCCTCAGCGGCCAGACCGTGGAAATCCTCAACACCGACGCCGAAGGCCGCCTGGTCCTATGCGATGCCCTGACCTACGCTGAGCGCTTCAAGCCACAGGCCGTGATCGACATCGCCACCCTGACCGGCGCCTGCATCGTGGCCCTGGGTTCCCACACCTCGGGCCTGCTGGGCAATAACGACGAGCTGATCGAGCAACTGCTCAGCGCCGGCAAGGCCGCCGACGACCGCGCCTGGCAACTGCCGCTGTTCGATGAGTACCAGGAACAGCTGGACAGCCCGTTCGCCGACATCGCCAACATCGGCGGCCCGAAAGCCGGCACCATCACGGCTGCGTGCTTCCTGTCGCGTTTTGCCAAGAACTTCAACTGGGCACACCTGGACATCGCCGGCACGGCCTGGACCAGCGGCGGCAAGGACAAGGGCGCCACCGGCCGTCCGGTGCCATTGCTGACCCAATACCTGCTGGACCGCGCCAAAGCCTGACACTGAAGATGCCGGGGTGGTGATCTCGCCGCCCCGGCCTCAGGAACCGCAATGACCCAAGTCGACTTCTATATATTGCCCAGCGCCGATCCGCTCGCGCGCCTGGACTTCGCCTGCAAGCTCACCGAGAAAGCCTGGCGCATGGGCCACCGCATCTACCTGCATTGCAGCGATGCCGCCCAACGCGACGAGCTCGACGCCCGCCTGTGGCGTTTCAAGGGCGAAAGCTTCGTGCCCCACGGCCCCGCAGAATCAGAACCCGAAGGCCAGGTTGTCCTGGGTTTGGGGGACAGTTGCGGCAATCACCAGGACCTGCTGGTCAACCTGGACCTGAAAGTACCGCCTTTTGCCAAGGCCTTCGCCCGTGTGGCGGAAGTGGTGGTGGAAGATCCGGCTATTCGTCAGGCCGCGCGGGAGAGTTTCCGTTTCTACCGCGAACAGGGCTATCCTTTGCAAGATCACCGGCTACAACGACTTTGAGTACATGATGGACACTCCCAACCCGACAAAAAAAGATGACCACCTGCTGGACGACCTCGAGTCGATCCGCCAGTTGCTGGGTGATGATGACTTGCAACCGCCGCTATTGACCGAACAGGCCGATGGCGAGGTACAGATTCCGCTGTTGTTCGACATGGTCGGCGGCAAGCAGGTCGCCCCGGAACCGGTTGTCGAAGCCCCCGTTGTGGTGGACGCTGCCCCTGCTGCGGCTGAAAAGGGCCCCGACGCCCTGCTGCTGCACCTGGACAACGAACTGCGTGCCGCTGCGCAATTGATCATGCAAGACGTGATCGACGACTTTGCCCCCCATATCGAAACCGAGATCAAGCGCCGGATGGATGCGCGGATGGAGCGGCTGCTCAGCCAGTACCAGTCTTGAACCGTCCATAGATCCCCTGTGGGAGGTGGCAAACTCCTCCCACATTTGATTGCCTGCACCTTAAGCCCGCCTTCGCCTCGCCCTGCGCCCTATCCCCCGTTATACTTGCCGGCTTTCCTGAATATATGCCAACTAGGGTCCCGCCGCGCATGGATAAGACCTACCAGCCGCACGCTATTGAAACTTCCTGGTACAACACCTGGGAGTCCGAGAACTATTTCGCTCCGCAAGGCGCGGGCGAGTCCTACACCATCATGATTCCGCCACCGAACGTCACTGGCAGCCTGCACATGGGCCATGGCTTCAACAATGCGATCATGGATGCGTTGATCCGTTTCCGCCGCATGCAGGGCCGCAATACCCTGTGGCAACCGGGTACCGACCACGCTGGTATCGCCACCCAGATGCTGGTGGAGCGCCAACTCGAAGCCACCGGCCAGAACCGTCACGACTTGGGTCGCGAGAAATTCCTGGAAAAAATCTGGGAGTGGAAAGACCAGTCCGGCGGCAACATCAGCCGTCAGATCCGTCGCCTCGGCTCGTCCGTGGATTGGAGCCGCGAGCGCTTCACCATGGATGACGGCCTGTCGGAATCGGTGAAAGAAGCCTTCGTGCGCCTGCATGAAGACGGCCTGATCTACCGCGGCAAGCGCCTGGTCAACTGGGACACCAAGTTGCACACGGCGATTTCCGACCTTGAAGTGGAAAACCACGACGAGAAAGGTTTCCTGTGGAACCTCAAGTACCCGCTGGCCGACGGCGCCAGGACCGCTGAAGGCAACGACTACCTGATCGTCGCCACCACCCGTCCGGAAACCATGCTTGGCGACGCCGCCGTCGCGGTCAACCCGAACGACGAGCGCTACCAGGCACTGATCGGCAAGTTCGTCGAGTTGCCGCTGGTAGGCCGCCGCATCCCGATCATCGCCGACGATTACTGCGACCCTGAATTCGGCACCGGCTGTGTGAAAATCACCCCGGCCCACGATTTCAACGACTACGAAGTCGGCAAGCGCCACAACCTGCCGCTGTTGAATATCTTCGACAAGAATGCCGCCGTGCTGCCGGCCTGCCAGGTGTTCAACCTCGACGGTACGCTGAACGAAAGCATCGACGGCAAGATCCCGGCCGAATACGCCGGCCTTGACCGTTTCGAAGCGCGCAAGCAGATCGTTGCCGCGTTCGACGCCGCCGGCCTCCTGGTCAGCGTCGACGACCACGGCCTGAAAGTGCCGAAGGGCGACCGTTCCGGCACCGTGATCGAGCCGTGGCTGACCGACCAGTGGTACGTGTCCACCAAACCACTGGCCGAGCCGGCGATTGCTGCCGTGGAGGACGGGCGTATCCAGTTCGTGCCCAAGCAGTACGAAAACATGTACTTCTCGTGGATGCGCGATATCCAGGATTGGTGCATCAGCCGCCAGCTGTGGTGGGGCCACCGCATTCCGGCCTGGTACGACGAGTCGGGCAAGGTCTACGTGGGCCGCGACGAAGCCGAAGTACGTGCCAAGCACAACCTCGGTCCCGACGTGGCACTGCAACAGGACAACGACGTACTGGACACCTGGTTCAGCTCGGGCCTGTGGACCTTCTCCACCCTGGGCTGGCCGCAGCAGACCGAATTCCTGAAGAAATTCCACTCCACCGACGTGCTGGTCACCGGCTTCGACATCATTTTCTTCTGGGTTGCCCGGATGATCATGCTCACCATGCACTTGGTGAAGAACGAGGACGGCACCCCGCAGGTACCGTTCAAGACCGTGTACGTGCACGGCCTGGTGCGGGATGGCCAGGGCCAGAAGATGTCCAAGTCCAAGGGCAACGTCCTCGACCCGCTGGACATCATCGACGGCATCGACCTGGAAACCCTGGTACAGAAACGCACCTCGGGCCTGATGCAGCCGAAACTGGCGAAGAAGATCGAGAAGCAGACCCGCGACGAATTCGCTGACGGCATTGCCAGCTACGGCACCGATGCGCTGCGCTTCACCTTCTGCTCGCTGGCGTCCACCGGTCGCGACATCAAGTTCGACATGGGCCGCGTCGAAGGCTATCGCAACTTCTGCAACAAGATCTGGAACGCCGCGCGCTACGTGCTGGACAAGGGCGAAGACTGCGGCCAGAACGGCGAGGCCATCGAACTTAGCCTGGCCGACCGCTGGATCATCTCGCAGTTGCAGCGCACCGAGGCCGAAGTGACCCGTCAACTCGACCAGTTCCGTTTCGACCTGGCCGCACAGGCCTTGTACGAGTTCATCTGGAACCAGTATTGCGACTGGTACCTGGAACTGTCCAAGCCCGTGCTGTGGGACGAAAACGCGCCGATCGAACGTCAGCGCGGCACCCGTCACACCCTGGTACGCGTGCTCGAAGTCGCCCTGCGCCTGGCGCATCCGTTCATGCCGTTCATCACCGAAGAAATCTGGCAGCGCCTCGCGCCGCTGGCCGGCAAAGACGGCAAGACCATCATGCTGCAACCTTGGCCGGTGGCCAACGAAGCACGCATCGATGAGGCGGCCGAAAGCGATATCGAATGGCTCAAGACCCTGATGCTCGGCACGCGCAACATCCGCGCCGAAATGAACATCGGCCCGGGCAAGCCCCTGGCGGTATTCGTGAAGAACGCCAACGCCGAAGACCAGCGTCGTCTCACCGAGAACGATGCGCTGCTCAAGAAGCTGGCGAAGCTGGAATCGATCACCGTATTGGCGGATGGCGCCGAAGCGCCACTGTCAGCGACCGCGCTGGTCGGCGAGATGGAAGTGCTGGTGCCGATGGCCGGCTTGATCGACAAGGGCGCGGAACTGGCCCGTCTCGACAAGGAAATCCTGCGCCTGCAAGGTGAAGTGGCGCGGGTGGGCGGCAAGCTGTCCAACGCGGCATTCGTCGACAAGGCTCCGGCTGAAGTGATCGACAAGGAACGCGCCAAGCTGGCCGAGGCCGAACAGGCTTTGGGCAAGCTGGCGGAGCAACATGCGCGGATTTCCAGCCTCTAAGGGTCAATCCGCGTGAAAAAAGAGACCTTCGGGTCTCTTTTTTTGCCTGGTGTTTCCCAATCCCTTGCTGGCAATACAGTCAATGTGGGAGGGGGCTTGCCCCCGATGGCGATCTGTCAGCCAGGCTAGTCTTGACTGATCCACCGCTATCGGGAGCAAGCCTCCTCCCACATTTGACCGAGTTATCCTCGGGAATGTGTGACAATGGCCGCCACTTTGAGCCAACACCAGAATCATCATGACCGCCCCCACTACGCCCAAACCTCCACGCAAGAAGCCTAAGACCGCAGCCACGGCCAAACCCGTCGCGCCGCGCAAAGAGGCTACCCTGCACCCACGCAACCGCCACACAGGTCGTTACGACTTCCAGGCGTTGATCAAGACCACGCCGGAACTGGCGCAATTCGTGATCATCAACCCCTATGGCAAAGAGAGCATCGACTTCGCCAGCCCGGACGCGGTGCGGGTGTTCAACCGGGCGTTGCTCAAGGCCTTCTATGGCATCCAGCATTGGGACATCCCGGCGGATTACCTGTGCCCGCCGGTACCGGGGCGTGCCGACTACGTGCACTTCCTCGCCGACCTGCTGGCCAGTGTCAACGAGGGCAAGATCCCGCGCGGTTCAATCGTCAAGGTGCTGGACATCGGCATGGGCGCCAACTGCGTCTACCCGCTGATTGGCTATATGGAGTACCGCTGGAACTTCCTCGGCTCGGAGGTCGACCCTATCGCCGTGGCCGCCGCCAAGGCCATCGTGCAGTCCAACGACCTGAGCAAGGTCATCCAGTTGCGCCAGCAGGAAAACCCCAAGCACATCCTGCTGGGCCTGCTGGAGCCGGGTGAGCGTTTTGACCTGACCATGTGCAACCCACCGTTCCATGCGTCCATGGACGAAGCCACCAAGGGCAGCGAGCGCAAGTGGCGCGCCCTGGGCCGGGCCGACCCCAAGCGCAAATTGCCGGTGCTCAACTTCGGTGGCCAATCGGCCGAGTTGTGGTGTGAAGGCGGTGAAGCGCGCTTCGTGACGCAGTTGATCGCCGAGAGTGCGCACTTTGCCCACAAGGTGTTGTGGTTCAGCACCCTGGTGTCAAAAGCGTCAAATTTGCCCGCGATCGAGACCGCCCTGAAAAAAGCCGGCGTGCTGGAAAGCCAGGTGGTGGAAATGTCCCAGGGCCAGAAGCAGAGCCGTTTCGTGGCCTGGACCTTCCAGACCAAGAACGAACAGCAGATCTGGCGCCAGCGCTGGGTGCGATAGAGACAAATCCCAGGCAACAAAAAACCGTGCCCGGATCGCTCCGGAGCACGGTTTTTTTTGCTGCGTCTTACTTGTTAACAGCGTCGGTCAGGCCTTTGGCCACAACCAGCTTGATAACTTTCTTGGCAGCGATTTCGATGGCAGCGCCAGTCGAAGGGTTACGGCCAGTACGGGCAGGACGCTCGGTCACTTTCAGTTTGCCAACGCCTGGCAGAGTGATTTCGCCGCCGTTTTCCAGCTGGTCAGCAACAACTTGGCTCAGTTGGTCCAGCAGAGCGCGCACGGTGGTTTTCGGTGCGTCTACTGCTTCAGCCAGGTCAGCGATCAGTTGGTCTTTAGTAATAGCCATTGTGGTGTTCCTTCCCTATCAAATTCATATGGATTGCAGAGTGCAGTGTCAGCCGTCGAGCCCGACCGTCATGGCCTGGCACCCCCGGCTATAACCACGGAGATCGGGGTTATAGATGCTTGAAACGGGGATTGGTTCGACCTGACAGATGCTGAATGCACGCTTATCGCCGAGACTTGGCGTAAGACGGGGCAAAACTAGCACAGAGACGGGGAAATATCCGCTTCTACCTACCCATTTGGTCAGCTTTATCGCTCTAAACCGTGAAAAAAAGGCATATGCCTCGTCCGAGAGCATCCAAAATGCCCTTCGACGCGTGTCTTGACCAATGGGTGCGGTACACTGGGCGACTTTTCGGGGAGGCCGACCGCTCCCCTTCAACCAGCCGAGAAGCCCATGCCGATCCGTCATTGCATCGTCCACCTGATCGACAAAAAACCCGACGGCACACCCGCAGTTCTCCACGCCCGCGACTCCGAGCTCGCCGAGTCGGCCGCCATCGAGAACATGCTTGCCGACCTCAACGAGAGCTACAACGCCAAACAAGGCAAGGCCTGGGGTTTCTTCCATGCCGAATCCGGCGCGCACCCGTTCAGCGGCTGGTTGAAGGAATATTTCGAGGGTGGCCAGGATTTCACCACGTTCAGCCGCACCGCCGTCGAACATCTGCAAAAACTGATGGAAGAGTCCAACCTCTCCACCGGCGGCCACGTGCTGTTTGCCCACTACCAGCAAGGCATGACCGACTACCTGGCCATCGCCCTGCTGCACCACAGTGAAGGCGTGGCGGTGACCGACGAGCTGGACGTCACCCCGTCGCGCCACCTGGACCTGGGCCAGTTGCACCTGGCAGCGCGTATCAACGTGTCCGAGTGGCAGAACAACAAGCAGTCCAAGCAGTACATCTCGTTTATCAAAGGCAAGAACGGCAAGAAGGTCTCGGAATACTTCCGCGACTTCATCGGCTGCCAGGAAGGCGTCGACGGCCCGGGCGAGACGCGCACCCTGCTCAAGGCCTTCAGCGACTTCGTCGAAAGCGAAGACTTGCCGGACGAATCCGCCCGCGAAAAAACCAAGACCCTGGTGGATTACGCCAGCAGCCAGGCCAAACTCGGCGAACCCATGGGCCTTGAAGAATTGTCGGGGTTGATCGATGAAGATCGGCCCAAGGCGTTCTACGACCATATCCGCAACAAGGACTACGGCCTGTCGCCGGAAATCCCGGCGGATAAACGCACCCTCAACCAGTTCCGCCGCTTTACCGGGCGCGCCGAGGGCCTGTCCATCAGTTTTGAAGCGCACCTGCTGGGCGACAAGATCGAGTACGACGAAGCCGCCGGCACCTTGATCATCAAGGGCCTGCCGACCCAACTGACCGACCAGCTCAAGCGCCGTAACTGATGCTGGGCGGGGTCCTCAAGAAAGTCCTGCTGGTATTGCTGGTGGTGGTGGTTATCCAGAACTGGGGCAAGGTCGAGCGGCTGTTCAACCCTTCCCAGGTGGTGCCGGAGCAGACGCGAGCCTCGGCGCGGGTGGTGCTGTATGCCACCGAGTGGTGCGGCTACTGCAAGCAGATCCGCCGCTTCCTCGACCAGAAGGGCATTCCGTACCAGGCCGTCGATATCGAGAAGGACGCCCAGGCGCGCAAGGCGTATGAGGCGCTGGGTGGTGGCGGGATTCCGTTTGTGGACGTGAACGGCACGCTGATTCGCGACTACAACCCTGACGCGATCATGGCCGCGCTGAAGTAATCAGCGCACCACGATTACCCGCCCCAACAGACTGTGCTGCTCGAACCCCAACACCGCTTGCAAGGCGTTGAGTACCGCCTGCGGGTCCTTGCTCGGGAAGCTGCCGCTGACGCGCCTGGCGCCCATCGCTTCGTTGAGCAGCAGGATGCGGCCAGGGTAGTAACGCCCCAAGTCCTTGACCACATCGGCCAGCGGTGCCTTGTAGTAGTTGAGCCAGCCATCCCGCCAGGCCAGGCGGGATTCGCTGTCGACCGCGTGCAAGGGATCGGCGCTGCCATCGGCGTAGGCCACTTGCTGGCCCGCCGTCAGAATTTGCTGCGGGCCCTGTTTCGACGCGGTCACGCCCACCCGCCCCGACAACACTGTTACCTCGGCCCCCGCCGGTTGCAGGCGCACTTCGAACTGCGTCCCCAGCACCCGCGCTTCGCCGCCGCCCGCCTCGACCACAAAGGAGTCGCCGGTGTGGGTGACGCTGAAAAAACCTGCACCGCGACGCAATTGGATATGCCGCTCACCGTGGCTGAAGTCCACGGCAATGGCGCTGTCCGCATCCAGCGTGACCCGGGATTGATCGGCCAGGGTGACGGTCTTCACTTCTCCCGGTGCGCTCACGTAATCGGCGCCGAAGTCATCGATCCAGCGCGAAGGCTGCCAACCGGCGCCCATGGACACCATCAATACCAGGCATGCCGCCAGGGCCAAGGCGCCGGACCAGCGCACCACCCGCGAGCGCCTAGGGGTGTTCATCGCATTGAGGTAGCCCTGCAGTGCCAGCGCGTCCTCATCCGCCAGTTGGCGTGCCGGCACTTCGCTCAACTCCCAGAGCACCTGGGCCTGGGCATAGGCTTCGACGTGCGCAGGATCTGCCCTTAGCCAGCGGCTGAACGTGGCCTGGTCGCCACTGCTGGGCTGGTCGTGCAACAGGCTCAGCCAGGCCAGTGCGGCTTGTTCCTGGTCTGGCGTGGAGGTCGGATTCACGGTGCTTTCCCTGGCGTGCGCGATGGCGATGGTTCGCGAAGGCTGGCTTTGCAGGCTTCGAGGGCACGCATCATATGTTTTTCCACGGCGCTTTGGGACAGGCCCATGGCCTTGGCGATTTGCGCGTACTTGCGCCCGTGAATGCGGTTGAGCAGGAAGATCTGCCGGGTGCGCTCCGGCAGGCTGCGCAGGGCGGCTTCGACATGCCGCAGGTCGTTGCCCGCCTCGAGCGCCGCCTGGGGCTCGGAGCCCTGGTTATCCTGCTGTTCCGGCAGCCAGCCTTCACTGCTGCGCACCCGCGCGCCTTCGCTGCGCAGGTGGTCGATGGCGATATTGCCGGCGCAGCGCAACAGGTAGGTGCTGAGTTCTTCGACCTGCACCAATGGCCGACGCCAAAACCGCAGGAACAGGTCCTGCACCAGGTCGGCCGCAGTGGCGCGGCACCCGACACGGCGGCTCACCAACGCTTCCATCTGCGAACGCTGGGACAGGAACACCTGCAGGAAATGCGCACGCCCACCCGCCGCGTCAGCCTGGGGGCTGTCCTGGGAATCGGGTGGGGTGCTGATCATCATGGCAGGGGCTCAGAAAACAGCGAAGGCCGCAACAGGGCTGGCCAGCAGGCCGACGCCTGCCAGGAGCAAGGCCAGCCTTGGCCGATACGGCAGCAACAGCACCAGCAACAGGGCACTGAGCATCAACACCGCGCACCACTCCACCAGGCCCAGGCCCCAACCGGCGACAGCCACGGCGGGCCAGATCGACACGGTCAGCAGCAGCCAACCGATGACGCGCAAAACAATACGCCGCCGAGGCGATGGCCTGCTGTGCAGCAGTTCGCCGTGGTGACGGTCGGTGGACAGGCACAAGGCGGTAAACCCGGCGTAACACATCAGCAGCGCGAGGAGCATTCAGTTCGCCTCCTGCTTGAGTTGCAGCGGCCGCGCCCGTTCGGTCTTGGCCTGCGGGGCCTTGCGGTGCCGCATCTTCCAGGCTGCCCAGGCGAGGAATAGGCCGCTGGCCAGGCAGGTCAGGTCGAAGCCGGCCATGGCCCAGTCACCCGTCGCCAGTGAAGCGCCCAAGTGCTGCGACGTGGTCAGGGCATTGAGCAACGGGATTGCGGCAAACAGCAGTGCTGCGAAGCTCAATTGCTCAACCCAACCCTGGCGGCCCCGGCGCAGGATCGCGTGCAACAGGCTCAGGCCCCAGGTGATAAAGAAGGCCTGCACTTCCCAATCGGAGCGCTCGGCAAAGCCCACTGGCAATAAACGGTTGGTCCAGAAGAAGGCTGCAATGGCGATCAACAGCCCGGACATGCTGGCGATGTTCAGCACTTCCACCAGCCGCAGTTCAAACGGCATCACGCCGCTTTTTGCATGTTTGAGTTGCCGCTTGCCGAGCCAGATCACCAGCCCCGTGCCGATCATCGCCGTGCCCGCCAGGCCGCAGATAAAGTACAACCAGCGCAGCACCGGACCGGCGAAATGGCCCATGTGCAGGCCATAGAAGCTGCCGCCGATCGCCGCCGGCAGCGATGGTTCAGCACTGACCCGCAACAACTCGCCGGTGTTGCCGTTGAACGACACGGTACTGCCGAAGTCATGCACCACGCGGTCGGAGCTGGCACGGAACACGTTGACCGAAGCGTTTACATCACTCGGGTTGTTCACCGCCAGCCGCCCGACATGCCCACCCGCCCACTGCGCCCTCGCCTGCTCGTACATCGGCAGCAATGACAGCAATTGGCCTGGCTGGCCCAGCGCCGGCGCGTTGTTGGTGGCGGGGAACACGTCATTGAAGAAGGCCCGGGTGTCGTTGCCATAGGAGGCCACGATCGGCGCAGGCATCACCATGCTCATGAAAATCACCAGGCTGCTGTAGGTGATCATCAGGTGAAACGGCAGCACCAGCACACCCACCGCGTTATGCCCGTCGAGCCAGGAACGCTGGCCTTTGCGGGGGCGGAAGGTGAAGAAGTCCTTGAAGATTTTCTTATGGGTGATGATGCCCGTGATCAATGCCACGAACATCACCATCGCTGCGATGGTCGACAGCCAGCGGCCCCACGGGTAAGGCATTTGCAGCTGGAAGTGGAAGCGATAGAAGAACTCCCCGCCCATGCTTTCCCGGGCCTCTACGGCCTGCCCACTCACGGGGTCGAGGGTTTTCTGAATGAAATTGCCGCGTTTGCCGGGGTCGACTTTGTCTTGCCACATCACAGACAGGCCAGGGTCGCGGCTATCCGGCAAGGTGATGAACCAGCGTGCGGCCGTGGGTGCGGCCTTCTGCAGGTAGTCCTGGGCGACGCTCAGGCTGCGCGCGTCATCCAGGGGGTGGGCCTGTACCTCGGGCTGCATCCAGTGAGTGATCTCATCCTTGAAATAGGCCAGGGTGCCCGTCAGAAAAATCGCAAACAGCAGCCAGCCAAAGATCAGCCCTGCCCAGGTGTGCAGCCAGGCCATGGCCTGGCGAAAGCCCTCTTTCATATGCGTGCCATCCACAAGCCCAGGCCTGCCAAGGTAGCGAACGCCGCGCTCGGCAGCAGCACGCCACACCAGGCGCGCCATGCCGTACGACAGGCAAAGCACCAGAGCACCGCCAACAGGTAGAACACGAACGAACTCATCATCCCGGTGATCACCGCATCGGCGCGGGAGACAGGCATCCACAGCGCCAGGCAGATGCTGGCCAGGGACGCCATCAGGTAACCGCCGACGACAGCAGCCAGCACGCGCGACGTAACGGCGAGACGATAGGAGGCAGGCAGTGAGGTTTTGCTTTTCATGCGGGAGGCGCCAGGTTCATCAGCGCGCAATATTAATGATAAATATTCTCATAAGCAAAACAGAACGGATGAAACACCTGCCTTCGTGCATTGCCGAACGGTTTCCAGCGCCCTACAATGCGAACAATTCTTGTTCTCTAAAGCATACCCATGCTTGTGGAGTGTTTGCGTTGCAGTCGTCCAACCCTGTCGAAGTGCTCTACAACGACCATCACCACTGGCTCACCGGCTGGTTGCGACGCAAGCTCGGCTGCCCGGAAAGTGCGGCAGACCTGGCGCAGGACACCTTCATCCGGGTCCTGACCGCACGGGAGGCGCCAACGCTGGTCGAGCCCCGCGCGTTCCTCACCACGGTCGCCAAGCGCGTGTTGTTCAACTTCTACCGCCGCCAGGACCTGGAACGCGCCTACCTCGACGCCTTGGCGCAGATGCCTGAGCAGGTAGCGCCATCAGAAGAAGAGCGCGCGATCATCCTGCAAACCCTGCTGGAGCTGGACCAGTTGCTCGACGGCTTACCCACGCTGGTCAAGCGCGCGTTCCTGCTGGCCCAACTCGACGGCCTGACGTATGCGCAGATCGGCGCCGAACTGGGCATCTCCATCGCCACCGTCAAGCGCCACCTGCATAAAGCCGCCCTGCGCTGCTACTTCGCCCTATGAATGTCTCGACCCAGGTCGCCGAACAAGCCGTGCGCTGGCTGATGGAAATGCAGCAAGGCGCGCTCAACCCACGCCAGCAGGCGGCCTGGCAACAATGGCTGAATGCCCATAGCGAACATCAGCGCGCCTGGGACCATATCCAGCGCGTCAACCAGCGCCTGCGCGGCATGCCCTCGCCCCTGGCCCATGCGGCGTTGAACGCACCTAAGTCCAGCAGCCGGCGCCAGGCGCTGAAGTTGTTGCTGATCCTCGGCGCCGGTTCGGCCGCCGCCTGGAGCCTGCGCCAGCAGCATATCCTGCCGCCGTTGAGCGCCGACTATCGCAGCCCCGTCGGCCAACGGCGCAAGGTGCAATTGGCCGACGGCAGCCAGTTGCAGCTCAATACCGGCAGCGCCGTGGATGTGCATTTCGACGGCCGGCAACGGCTGATTCGCCTGCTCGAAGGCGAGATCCTGCTCACCGGCATGGCCGGCAGCACGCCGCTGCAGGTGTTGACCGGCCAGGGCCTGCTCAGCAGCCAGGCGGCGCGCCTGAATGTGCGCCAGTTCAACGACCACACCCAACTGGCGGTCTTGGACGGCCGCGTCGAGGTGATGCCCAACACCTACAGCGGCCTGCCCCTGACGGTCGACGCGGCGCGCCAGGTCAATTTCACCCGTAAAGGCTGGGACACCCCGCGACCTACCGATGCCAACAGCGGCGCCTGGGCCGACGGCATGCTGGTGGCCGCGCATATGCGCCTGGAGGACTTTCTCGCCGAACTGGGTCGCTATCGCCGTGGCCAGCTCAATTGCGATGCGCAAGTCGCCAACCTGCTGCTGTCCGGCAGCTACCCGCTGGACGACAGCGAACGCATCCTCGACCTGCTGGAGGTCAGCCTGCCGGTCAAGGTGCGGCGTTTTACCCGTTATTGGGTGAGCGTCCAGGCACGTGCATAAATTATTTTCAGCCACCGTGAGCCGTTTTCCGCACCTCGCGTGACAGAGAAGGAAAGCCACCTTGATCCTTCCTTCTCAGGACCGCCCGTCATGCCCCAGCAACCCACCCTTCTCGCCCGCACCTTGCGCCAACTGCTGCTGGGCGCCAGCCTCAGCCTGACCGTACTGCCTTGCGTGATGGCGGCCGATACCAAGCCGTATCACATCGCCCCAAGCTCGCTGGAAGCAGCCCTGAACCAGTTTGGTCGTGAAGCCGGCGTGTTGATTTCCTTCGGTTCCGAAGTCACGGCGGGCATGCAAAGCCGTGGTTTGTCCGGCAGCTACAGCGCCGCCGAGGGCCTGCAGAAGCTGCTGGAAGGTACCGGCCTGCAAGCCCGCGCCGAAGGCGACAACGCCTACAGCCTGCAACCGGCAACGGCGCCGGCGGCTGTCGAGTTGGCGACCTCCAGCGTGGTCGGCGACTGGCTCGGCGATGCGGCACAAACCAATGTCTTCGAACACCCCGGCGCCCGTGACGTGATCCGCCGCGAAGCATTCGAACGCCAGGGCGCCACCCAGGCCAAGGACGTGCTCAACCGCATCCCCGGCGTCAACGCCCCGGACAATAACGGCACCGGCAGCCACGATATGGCGCTGAACTTCGGCATTCGCGGTCTCAACCCGCGCCTGGCCTCGCGCTCAACGGTGCTGATGGACGGCATCCCTGTGCCCTTCGCGCCGTACGGCCAGCCGCAGCTGTCCTTCGCGCCGATCAGCATGGGCAACATGGACGCCGTGGACGTGGTGCGTGGCGGCGGCGCGGTGCGCTACGGCCCGCAGAACGTCGGCGGCGTGGTCAACTTCGTGACCCGCGCGATCCCGGATGCACCCACCGTCAAAGGTGGCTTGCAGACCGAGACCAGCCCGTCTTCCAGCCATGACGGCTTCAAGACCACCGGCAACCTGCTGGCCGGCGGCACTGCCGAGAATGGCCTGGGCGGCGCGATTTTGTATTCCGGCACCCGTGGCGGCGACTGGCGCGAAAACAGCAACACGCGCATCGACGACCTGATCCTCAAAGGCAAATACCAGCTCGACGACGCCAACAGCTTCAACGCCATGGCGCAGTACTACGAAGGCCAGGCCGATATGCCTGGGGGCTTGAACGTCGCGGACTACAAGGCCGATCCGTATCAGTCCACCCGCCCCTACGACAAATTCTGGGGCCGCCGTACGATGTTCAACGTCGGCTATCGCTACGAGCAGGACCGCCGCGAATTCACCGTCAACAGCTTCTTCACCAAGACCCTGCGCAGCGGCTACCTGGACCAGGGCACCTTCCTGTCGCTGTCCCCGCGCGAGTATTGGGTGCGTGGCGTGGAAACCCGTTTCGCCCAAGGCTTTGACCTCGGCCCGACCAGCCATGAAGTGGGCGTCGGCTACCGCTACATCAACGAAGCCGGCCACGAGTTGCGCTACCGCACGCCGATTTCAGCCAACAACCAGCAAATCCCCAGCACCGACAGCCGCAACGACCGCGACACCCGTGGCGGCACCGAAGCCAATGCGTTCTTCGTCGATGACCGGATTGATATCGGCAAATGGACCATCACCCCGGGCATTCGCTACGAGATGATCGAATCCCAGCAGAGCAACAACCTGACCAACGTCAAATACAAAGGCGACTACAACACCGCGCTGCCGGCGTTGAACGTGCTCTATCACCTGGCCGACGACTGGAACCTGTACGCCAACACCGAAGGTTCATTCGGCAGCGTGCAGTACAGCCAGATGCCCAACCGTGTGACCAGCGGTGAAGTGAAACCGGAAAAAGCCCGCACCTGGGAACTGGGCACCCGCTATGACGACGGCACCTTGCGCGCAGAGATCGGCGCGTTCCTGATCAACTTCGACAACCAGTATGAAAGCAACCAGACCAACGATTCGGTGATCGCCCGCGGCGAAACGCGCCACCAGGGTATTGAAACCAGCGTCAACTACGCCCTCGATGGCTTGAGCCCGGCGCTGGCCGGTTTCGATGTGTACGCTACCTACGCCTACGTCGACGCCACCATCCGCGAAGACGGCCCGAACAAAGGCAACCGCGTGCCCTTCTCGTCCAAGCACAAAGGCACCCTCGGCGTGGGTTACACCGAAGGGCGCTGGAAACTCAATGTGGACAGCAGCTATCAGAGCAGCCAATTCGCCGACAACGCCAACACCCAGGCAGAAAGTGCTGACGGCGCCAACGGCCGAATCCCCGGCTACATGCTGTTCAGCAGCCGCGCAGCCTATGACTTCGGCCCGCAACTGTCGGATCTGAATGTGGCGGTCGGCATGAAGAACATCTTCAACACGCAGTACTTCACCCGCTCGTTCGACGACAACAACAAGGGTAAATACGTGGGTGAGCCGCGTACGCTGTACGTGCAGACCTCTATCGCGTTCTAACTGCCCGCCAGGCAACTGGGGGTGGCGGCGACCAGAGCGTCGATTGCACAACGCGTCTTGGCCGGCATATGCACGGCTGTCGGCCAGATCACATGGATCGGCGCAGGTTGCTCGCGATAGCCGGGCAACACTGCGACCAACTGCCCACGCAGCACATAGTGCGCAATCAACCAACTCGGCAACCAGGCCAGGCCGACGCCCGCGATGGCGGCATCGGCCACGGCCTGGAGGTCGTCCATCATCAACGGCGAGGCCACGGGATTGCGCTGCGAGGTCGTGCTGCGATAGGCAATGCCGCGATGGCCGGCAAGGTCTTCGATACATTCAATCGGTCCGACGCGCTGCAAGTACGCCGGTGACGCCGCCAGCCCAACGGCCTGTTCGCCCAGGCGACGTGCACTGAGGCGGTCGGTGTCGGGCAGCGGGCCGATCCGCACGGCGACGTCGAAGCCTTCCTGTGCCAGGTCCACCAGCCGATCGGCGAAGCTGATCTCGATCTCCAGTTCCGGATAGCGCGCCATCAACCCCCACAACGCCGGGGCCGCGTAGTGATGCCCGAAGGCCAGTGGCAAGCTGGCCCGCAAACGGCCGCGTGGCTGTTGCCGGCCGCTTTCCAGCACCGATTCGGCTGCCTCGAGTTCCGCCAACGCGCGCAGGCAATGCTCGTAGTAGGCCTGGCCGTCCTCGGTCAGCCGCTGGCGGCGGGTGGAGCGCTGCAACAGGCACGTGCCCAGGCGTGCTTCCAATCGCGCCAGGCCCTTGCCGACCGCGGAGCGGGTAAGGTTCAGCCGTTCGGCGGCCTCGGTCAGGTTGCCGCTTTCGACGATGTGCAGAAACAGCTCAACGCCATCAAAACGCGGTGTCGTCATGGCTCGATTGTCGCCCTTGATTCCCCTATCAGTGGAAAATTTATCACGAATAACGAAACAGATTCCCCTGAAAATAACGCGACACTTCATCCACAGGAGAATCCCATGCCACCCGCCGCCACGTTAACCACCACCAGCCCCCCGCGTACCGCCAGGAATGGGCTGGCCCTCACGGCCGTGTGCCTTGTCGCCCTGATGTTCGGCCTGGAGATTTCCAGCGTGCCGGTGATCCTGCCGACGCTCGAGCGAGAGTTGGGCACGGGCTTCCAGGACGCCCAGTGGATCATGAATGCCTACACCCTGGCCTGCACCAGCGTGCTGATGGCAGCGGGCACATTGGCCGACCGCTTTGGCCGTCGCCGCATGCTGGTGCTATGCCTCTGGGTGTTTGGCCTGGCTTCACTGGCCTGCGGGCTGGCCGAGGATACCTCGCTGCTGATCACGGCGCGGTTTATCCAGGGCATCGGTGCCGGGGCGATGATGATTTGCCAATTCGCCATCCTCTCGCACCTGTTCCGCGAACCGGCATCGCGGGCACGGGCGTTTGCGATATGGGGCGTGATTGCCGGCGTGGGCCTGGGCTTCGGGCCGATGATCGGCGCATTGATCCTGGCAGTGGCGGATTGGCGTTGGGTGTTCCTCGTACATGTGCCGCTCACCCTCTTCACCCTGGTGCTGCTGCGCATCAGCGTGCAGGAGTCCCGCGACCCGGCCGCCCATCGCCTGGACATCGCCGGCATGCTCACCCTGACCCTGTCGGTGTTTGCCCTGGTGTACTTCATCACCCAAGGCAGCGAGCACGGTTTCGGCACACCGGCGATGCTCGGTTGGGCGGCGTTGTCGGGGCTCGGCCTGCTGCTGTTCATCACGGTCGAGCTTCGCAGTGCGCACCCGATGTTCGACTTCTCGGTGTTCCGCATCCAGCGTTTCAACGGCGCGTTGATGGGTTCGATCGGCATGAACTTCAGCTTCTGGCCGTTCATGATCTACCTGCCGTTGTACTTTCAGGCAGGCCTGGGTTACGACACCTTGACCACCGGCGCCGCGCTGCTCGCCTATACCCTGCCGACCTTGCTGGTACCGCCGCTGGCCGAGCGCCTGGCCCTGCGCTATGGCGCCGAACGCATCATCCCCCTCGGCCTGGGCCTGATGGGCGCGGGCTTTCTGGCCATGGCCGCCGTCAACGGCGCCGCGCACCCACGTATCGGGCTGGTGCTGCTAAGCTGCGTGATCGCCGGCGCAGGCCTGGCGCTGACCAACTCGCCCACCACCAATACCACCACCGGCTCGGTATCGGCCGACCGCGCGGGCATGGCCTCCGGCATCGACCTCAGTGCGCGGCTGATCACCCTGGCGCTCAACATTGCCCTGATGGGCCTGGTGCTGTTGCTGGGGATCAGCCATCAGCTGGCCGAGATGCTGCCCGCCACCACGGCAATGGAGTGGCCGGCCATCAGCCAGAACATTGCCGCAGGAAAGTTGGAGTCGATGGGGCTGGCAGCCAACGATGCCCAGGCGGCACTGCGCCACGGCGCCGGTTGGGCGATGCTGTTTGCCGGGTTGGGGGCTGGGGGGCTGGCGCTGTTGAGCCGGTATTTTTTCCGACGCGGCGCCTGAACGAAAACGGGCCTGCAGATGCAGGCCCGTTTGCAGGGGGTGAAAAGAACGTCAGCCGTTGATGACCGCGTTTTCGTTTTCCAGGAATTCCTGTTCCAGCGCGTCTTCGTTCACTTTGTTGATGGGCTGGTTTTTCGCGGCAGCGCGGGGCTTGCCTTGCAGTCGGCCAAACAGATGTTCCAATGCGTGATCCAGCTTGGTGGCCGCGCTGTCAATCGCTTGTTCCAGGGTATCGCCCTTGGCGGACACCGACAGCGGTTGATGGCCTTTTGGCCGCGCTTCCAGGCGGCAACTTAAATCGTGGGGACCGGGCTTGTCGCCGTTCTCATCCCGCAGGTAGACCTCCACTCGGGTCAGGTCTTCTTCATAACGTTCGAGCGTGCTCTCAATGGTAGTACGTACCCACTCCTCCAGTCGGATGCTGCTTTCAATATGGTTATCGCTATTGACTTGGATTTGCATAGTTCTTCCCTTATTTCAGCTAGCTCGCGAGAGGTCACAAACTGCAACACCGGGGTGGTGAAACCATGACCTCTTGATTACACAATTGAGCAGCCAGAGAAACATTTCAACCCCTTTGCAAAGATAAATCCTACATTACAAATTAACCCTGACGACGAGCAGAAACGCTGTTAGGGTGGGGAGTTAGTTACATCTTCTTACGCCCCGCGATCCTCACAATTGTCCCTCCCCCAGCGGGTGCAAGGCGCGAAAAATTCCTGCTTCCTCCACCAGCCAGTCATGCACCGCGCGCACGCCCGGATGGTTCAGGGCGCCCGGCGCATACAGCAGCACATAACGTTTGTGGTTGGGCACCGCGAGGCCGAACGGCACGATCAAGGTGCCGCGTTCCAGCTCATCATTGAGCAAGGTCCGTCGCGCAATCGCTACGCCCATGCCGGCGATGGCGGCTTCGATGGTCAAGTGGTTGCGGTTGAAGGTGTGGCCACGGCGTACATCGGCGACGTGATAGCCGATGGCATTCAGGTAGAACTCCCACTCCGCATACTCATAACTCCCACGCCAGGCGGTAATGTCATGCAGCAGCGGAAAATGCACGAGATCGGCCGGCCCGTGCAAGGGCGGTCGCCCCCGCAACAGGCTGGGGGCGCAGACCGGGAAAATCTGCTCATCCAGCAGGGCTGTGGATAACAGGCCAGGGTAGCTGCCGTCGTTGAGGTCAATGGCCAGGTCAAAGTCACCTTCATGCAGGGCGATGCTGCTGTCCTCGGCAACCATACGCAGTTGGATATCCGGGAAGCGCTGCTGCAAGCGCGGTAAGCGTGGGGTCAGCCACTTGCCGAGAAATGATGGAATCGAGCGCAGGCGAAGTGTGCCGCTGATCATTCCCGCATCCAGCCGCTGCAACTCGGCGTCGATGCTGCCGTAAGCCTCCCCCACCGTTGCCGCCAGGCGCTGGCCCTCGGCACTCAGCTCCACCCCCCGTGCCCGTCGATGAAACAGCCGAAACCCCAGGCGCTCCTCCAACTGGCGGATTTGCTGGCTCACCGCCCCCGGCGTGATGTGCAGTTCTTCGGCGCAGCGGGTGAACGACAGATGCCGGGCAGCGCAGGAAAACACGTGCAACCAGACGTAAGTCTGGCCATGGAGAGGGCGAGCCATAGGGTTTAGTCCAGCTAAAGGGTGTCTTAGGATAATTCGTTGGTCAGTGCCGATCCAGAGGCTCAGTATCGCGCCAATTGCGCTCGTCCTACAAAACATGGCAGCGATTCCTACTCCATTGCTTGTAAGGCTTTAGCATGGCTATCAGTGTTTTCGATCTATTCAAAGTGGGCATCGGCCCGTCCAGCTCCCATACCGTCGGCCCCATGCGCGCGGCGGCGACCTTCGCACAGGCCTTGAACGACCAGCACTTGCTGAATGAAACGCGCCGGGTCGAAGTGCGCCTGTATGGTTCGCTGTCCGCCACCGGTGTCGGCCACGCCACCGACCGCGCCTGCGTCATGGGCTTGATGGGCGAATGGCCGGATCAGGTCGATCCCACTTCGATCAACACCCGAATCCAACAGCTGCGCGAGTCCGGACGGTTGTTGCTGGCCGGTCAACAGGAAATTGCCTTCAACTGGCACAGCGACCTCCTGCTGCTGGACGAAAGCCTGCCCTACCACCCCAACGCCATGTCCCTGCACGCCTACGGCGACAACGGCCTGCTCAGCGAGCAGACCTATTATTCGGTGGGTGGCGGTTTCATCATCGAAGCCGCTGAAGCGGCTTCGGGCATCGCGCCGACCAACGATGTGCAATTGCCCTACGACTTCTCCAGCGCCGTCGAGCTGCTGGCCCTGTGCAACCAGCACGGCCTGCGGGTTTCGGAATTGATGATGGCCAACGAACGCGCCTGGCGCAGCGAAGAACAGATCCGCAGCGGCCTGCTGCATATCTGGTCGGTGATGCGCGAATGTGTGGAACAAGGCTTACGCGATGAAGGCATCCTGCCCGGTGGCCTGGACGTGCCACGGCGTGCAGCGAAATTGCACCGCAGCCTGTTGGAAATCGGCAAACCCAATGTGATCACCTCGACCTTGTCGGCCATGGAATGGGTCAACCTGTTCGCCCTCGCCGTCAACGAAGAAAATGCCGCCGGTGGGCGCATGGTCACGGCGCCGACCAATGGCGCAGCGGGGATCATCCCGGCGGTGCTGCATTACTACATGAAGTTCAATGCCGACGCATCTGACGACGATGTGGTCAATTTCTTCCTGGCCGCCGCCGCCGTCGGCATTCTGTGTAAGAAAAACGCCTCGATCTCCGGTGCCGAAGTCGGTTGCCAGGGCGAAGTCGGTTCAGCCTGCGCCATGGCCGCCGCCGGCTTGGCCGACATCCTCGGTGCCACCCCGGAGCAACTGGAAAACGCCGCCGAAATCGGCCTGGAACACAACCTCGGCCTGACCTGCGACCCGGTCGGCGGCCTGGTGCAGGTGCCGTGCATCGAGCGCAATGCCATCGCCGCGGTCAAGGCCATCAACGCCACGCAAATGGCCCTGCGCGGTGACGGCAAGCATTTCATTTCCCTCGACCGGGTGATCCGCACCATGCGCGATACCGGCGCCGACATGCACGACAAATACAAAGAAACTTCACGGGGCGGCCTGGCGGTCAGCTGGGTGGAGTGCTGATTGCGCTGTCAGCGATCGTTTTTTCCGTGTTGCCCTGAAACGGATCACCGATCTCAATAACAACATAGAACCCATGTGGGAGGGGGCTTGCTCCCGATAGCGGTGCATCAGCCAAGTATTCATTGACTGATGCACCGCTATCGGGAGCAAGCCCCCTCCCACATAAGGAGCTCATTGTTTGACAGATCGCTGTACGGCACGCCCTTTGCTGTACAGCCCACGAGGTAAACGGAATTTGTACCACCTCAGCGACGGAGTGGCCGGTGGTCAGGCAACGCGAACTAATCACGACGCCGGTCGTCAATGACTGCATGTTCTTATCAGGCGGTAACGCACCATGGACAATCCTTTTCAGATCATCACCGACACCTTCACCCCAAAATACCGCGTCAACCTGAGCATCCAACGGCTCGACGGCAGCATCATGCTCACCCTCTCGGACGAGACGGGCGTAGTGGCCAAACGCATGATCAGCGCCGAACAACGCAACGACCCGCAACGGCTCAAACGCCTGGTGCAAAGCATTCAATTCGGCATCGCCATCGAGCAGGGCCACAGCGCCATGGAGATCCTGGCGGTGATGACGGACGGCGACAGCCACAAACTGCTGCAGCGGCCACCGACCCGCGCCCTGCCCTTCAGCGTCGGGCTTTAAAGCTCGCCCTTCTCGGTCTCCAGGCTCGCCTCGCCCTTGCGACGCGGGCCTTCGACCTTCACCGACGGGAACGCCGACGACGCGTAGCGCACCACCAGAATCGCAAACGCCAACAGCAGAATCCCGCCGCACAGGTAGATGATGCCGAGGTCGGGCGGGTTGTGGTGGGACACGTTGGAGATCAACAGCCGCGTGAGCGCGGTGATCGCCACGTAGATCAGGAAGCGCACCGGCATGTGGTTGGTCTTGAAGTAAATCCCGACCATCGCGCCCAATTCCAGGTAGATGAACAGCAGCAGGATGTCATCGATCTTGATGTGCCCGTTCTCCAGCATCCCCAGGAATTCCATCACCGCTGCCCAGGCGGTCACCGCACCGATGGCGAACAACGCCAGGTAATGGAACGACTCGACAAACAGGTTACCCAGGGACTCGGCCAGCCCATGGACTTGATGGCGCAGCTTTTCGGCCCAATTAAATTTCACGATGGTGCTTCCTTAGGTCGGTTCGACCGGATAATGCGGGTTGGACGTGACGGTTGTTCTGCATGCAGAAAAAAGGCCAGAGGCGGGTATAAGATGATGGCGGGGTGACATGAGGCACGCCTGACCTGTATTTACGGGCTACATTAAAAAACTGCTACCCAAACCCCACGGTTTGGCTTACCCTTTTCGCTGTATATAAATACAGTAGTCGCAAAAGACAACTATCGTGAAGGCATGTGAGGTGGTGAATGGCCGTCGAAGTGGTATACCGCAGCAGCCGAGATCTGGAGCGTTTGTTCATGGATAAAGCCGAAGCTGACCGTCATGACAAGATGCTTGAACTCGCTGAGTTGCTCGCAGAAGTGTTGCAAAAAGCCGTGCCGTCCCTGAGCGAGCAGCAGGTGGAGGAAGCCGGGATCTACATGGCGAAGAATCGCGATGTGTTTGCCAAGGCGTTCAAGAGTCAACCGGACGCGCTGTCCGAGTTGCTGAACGCGCCGGCGGAATAAAGCCCGAATTGAACAGGCCCTGAGTCGATGATTCAGGGCCTTTTTAATGCCTGGCCTATTTGTAGAGCAGGCGCTCGGCCAGTTCGTCCGCGACCCGTGCCGGGGAGCGTTTTTCGGCCTGGGCGTGGGCGAAGATTTCCGTCAGGCGCGTACCGATGTTGGACAGGTGCGCGGTGATGGTCGGCAGTTCGGCACCGCTGTGCTTGAGGGCGACGTAGATCAGGCCGCCGGAGTTGATCACGTAGTCCGGGGCGTAGAGGATGCCGCGCCCTTCGAGTTGGTCGGCTACTTGCAGGTTGGTCAGTTGTGCGCTGGCGGAGCCTGCCACGGCGGCGCAGCGCAGTTGGCCGACACTGGTGCGGTTGAACACGGCGCCCAGGCCGCAGGGTGCGAGGATGTCGCACGGGGTGCTGAGCAAGGCGTCGTTAGCGATCGGGTGCGCGCCGAGCTGTTCCATGGCCAGTTGCACCTTGCCGTGGTCGATGTCGCTGACCAGCAGTTCGGCGCCGGCGGCGTGCAGTTGTTCGGCCAGGGCGAAGCCCACGTTGCCCAGGCCCTGGATGGCTACGCGCAAGCCTTCGAGGTTGTCGCTGCCCAGGCGGGCCATGGCGGTGGTGCGGATACCCGCGAACACGCCCATGGCGGCATGGGGCGAAGGGTCGCCGGCGGCGGTGGTGCTGGTAACGAAGCGAGTGTGCTGGGCGATGCAGTCCATGTCGGCGACCGAGGTGCCGCTGTCGGTAGCGGTGATGTAGCGACCGTCGAGTTGCTCGATGCAACGACCGAAGGCTTCAAACAGTGCCGCGCGGTTTTCCACATGGGCGGGGCGCAGGATCACCGCCGTCCCGCCCCCCACCGGCAACCCGGCCAGGGCGGCCTTGTAGCTCATGCCTTGGGCCAGGCGCGCGGCGTCCGCCACGGCGCTTTCATCGTCGGGGTAGGCAAGGTAGCGACAACCACCCAAGGCTGGGCCCAGGCGGCTGTTATGGATGGCTATGACCGCCTTCAACCCCGTCACCGGGTCGATGCTCAGGTGCAGCGATTCAAGGCGGGTGCTGTGCATGAGAGCAAACATCGTCGAGCTCCCGAATCACTCTTGTGTCGCCAAGTATAGGCTTGCGGCAGAAAACTGCCGAAGTGCGCTGGAATAAGCCGCTCGGTTTTGCAGGCCCTGCGACATAAGCACGTAGGATATCTCTCAAGACACTGGACGAAATTTCCCAGCAAGGCTAAAACGGGGCATCCGCCGGAGAAAGCAATGAAGCCCCGCCAAGCCTTTTTCGCCTGCCTGGAACGTTCGCCCCCCGCGCTGTTTGAAGCCGCGCTGTGGATGGCTGCCGAGCATGACCCGGCGGTGCAACCGGCGTTGATCATGCAGGACCTGAAATTGCTCGAGCAACAGGTCAGCCAGGGCATGCCCCTGCAGCCAGCGGACGAACTGGGCCAGCCCTTGCTGCGACGCATGAATGACCTCGGCTTCGCCCAGGATGACTTCACCCCGCTGCGCCCCGCCGCCGCCCTGCTGGACAAGGTGTTGCAACGCAAACGCGGGCAGCCCCTGGCCATGGGGTTGATTGCCATGGAGCTGGCGCGACGCCTGGGCATTCCCATGGTCGGCGTCAACTTTCCCGGCCACTTCCTGCTGCGGGTGCCCGGTGCCGATCACCTGCTGGACCCCTGCGGCGGGCGACGCCTGTACCCCAACGATTGCCGCGAGCTGCTGCAACGCCAGTATGGCCCCAACCTCAAGTTGCAGGTCGACCACTTGCACACCGCCGAACCCCGTTCGATCCTGCAACGGCTGTCACGCAACCTGCGCCAGTTGCACCTGGCCAATGACAACCCCCTGGCCGCGCTGATCGACGCCGAGCGCGTGCTGGAACTGGGCAATGCCAGCGCTGCCGATTACCTCGCACGGGCCAGCCTGTATCAACGCCTGGACTGCCCCAACGCCGAGCGCTTTGACCTGGAACACGCGTTGATGCTCAGTGAAGACCCAATCCAACGCCTGCGCCTGACTGAACGGCTGGGACACTTGCCGCCCAACTCCGTGGTGCATTGAACCCACTGCTCTCAAGCGCATATTTCCCTGTGGTGAGCCCGCTCACCACAGGGATCCTGCTCGATGTAGATGCAATATCGTCAGTGATTGGCCGGCACCTTGAGGATATCGCCATGCAAAGGGCTCTTCGGCGCGTCAGTCGCGGGCGAACGCACTTGAATGATCAACAACGCCGCGATCACCGCCGGAATCGCGCAGAAGAAGAAAATCTGCTGCACCGGAATATGCATCGCCAGCAGCATGCTGCCCAGCAACGGGCCCAGGATCGAGCCGAAGCGCCCTACACCCAATGCCCAACCCGTACCGGTGGCGCGTACATGCGCCGGATAAAAATTGCTGGCGAAAGCATTAAGGGTCAGTTGCCCGCCGATGATGCAAAACCCGGCGGCAAACACACAGGCCACCAGATAGCGCGGATTGTCGTGGTTCAGCCCCAGCAGCACGGTACACACCGCCGCTGCCGCCAGCACGCCGGACAACAGCCGCACCTTGTGCTTCAATCGATCGGCAAACCAGGCCATGCCGATGGCACCCAAGGTGCCGGCGAACAGGAACATCGAGGTCACCAGGTTGGCTTCACTCAACGCCAGGCCACTTTCCAGCAGCAGTGACGGCAACCAGCTGATCATGAAATACAGCAGGATCAGGCTGACAAAGAAGGTCGCCCAGATCAGCACGGTCGGGCGTGCATAGCCATGGCGAAACAGCTCCACCACCGTCAATGGGCTGCCCTGCTCGCGGCGGTTTTCGTCCTCGCTCGCCAGCGGCGCACGCCACCCAGGCAACATGCGCGCGGTGACCTTATGCAAGCGTGCATACGGCGGCGCATCGCGCAGCAGGCGCGGCAGGGATTCCGGCAGCAGCCACACCAGGAAAGGGAACAGCAGCAACGGCGTCACGCCGCCGGCAAGAAACACCGCCTGCCAGCCAAAGCCGTCGATAAATCCTGCGGCCACAAACCCACCGGCTGCGCCGCCGAACGAAAAGCCGCACGCCGCCAACGTCACCATCAAGGTGCGCAAGCGTGGCGGGGAATAGTCCGACATCAACGCCATGGCACTGGGCATCGCGCCGCCCATGCCGATACCGCAGATAAAGCGCGCCGCCATCAGCGTGGTCAGCGAGCTGGCGAAGACCATCAACACCGTGAGGCTGGCGTAGATCAGCACGCAGCCCAGCAGGATGCGGCGAACGCCAAAGCGGTCGGCCAGGGGAGTCACCAGCAGCGAGCCCAGCGTGAGCCCCAGCAGGTTGGCACTGAATACCGGGCCGAACGCGGCCTTTTCCAGCCCCCAATCCGACGCCAGCGCCGGTACCACATAACCCAGCACCTGGGCATCGTAGCCATCGGTTACCAGCAACAAGGCCAGCAACAGGAGAATCAACCACTGGTAGCGCGACACCGGACGGGCATCGAGTGCCGCGCGAAAGCTGGCAATCTGATTGTGCATCGCAAGGTACCTGTTTTTATTATTGTGCTCACGCTCTGCGCGGGCACGATCACTCAGGAGTGTCGGGTTGATTGGCAGGGTGGGCCTGGATAAATGCCGGATGCTGCGCCGCCAACGCCGCCACCCTGCCGATGCGTGAATACGCCCCCAACGGCACCTTGAAGCGCTCCGCCGCATACAGTTGGGGAATCAGGAAGGCATCGGCCATCCCCGGCTGCTCGCCGAAGCAATAGCCCTTATCGCCAATCAACTGTTCCACCGCCCCCAGCCCCTGGCTGATCCAATGCCCGATCCACTCCAGCACCTGCGCCTCGTCATGTCCCCACTGACGCAACAGGTTCTGGGTGCTGGAGTTGTGCAACGGGTGAATATCGCAGCCGATGATCGACGCCACTGCGCGTTCATGGGCACGGGCGGCCATGTCCTTGGAAAGCAGCGGCACCTGTGGATAACGTTCGTCCAGGTATTCAATGATCGCCGCGGACTGAATCAGCAGCTCGCCGTCATCGGTGCGCAAGGCCGGCACACGACCTTGGGGGTTGATGGCCAGGTACTCCGGCTGGCGATTGGCGCCACCCGCCGGCACCAGCAGGTTGACGGGCACCGCAGTGAAATCCAGGCCCTTGAGCGCAAGGGCGATGCGCACCCGATAGGACGCCGTAGAGCGGTAGTAGGTATAGAGTTCCATCGCCCTGCCCTCCTAGCGCGCCGCGACCACGGTGCCACGGCATTCGCCGAAGCCGATGGAGGCGAAGCCTTCACGACTGCAACGGGCGCGCAGGATGATTTCGTCGCCGTCTTCAAGGAACCTGCGCACTTCGCCGCAAGGCAGTTCGATGACCTTCTTGCCGCCTTCGGTCATCTCCAGCAGACTGCCGAACTGCCCGGCTTCAGGGCCGGACAAGGTGCCCGAACCAAACAGGTCACCGGCCTGCAGTTGGCAACCGTTGACGCTGTGGTGCGCCACCAACTGCGCGACGGTCCAGTACATATGCAGGCTGTTGCTCAGGGCGAGGCGATGAGCCGGCAGGTTTTGCTCGCGCATCGAAGCGGTGGTGATGAGTACCTCCAGCTCAATATCGAGCGCGCCGGCCGCCTGATCGCGGTTATCCAGCAGGTACGGCAGTGGCTGCGGATCGCCTTCGGGCCGCGCCGGCTGGGCTTTGCGGAACGGTTCCAGGGCTTCGGCCGTGACCACCCACGGTGAAATACTGGTGATGAAGCTCTTCGACAGGAACGGGCCCAGCGGCTGGTATTCCCAGGCCTGGATGTCCCGCGCCGACCAGTCATTGAGCAGGCAGAAACCGGCGATATGCTCGGCTGCATCGCCGATGGCAATCGAGTCGCCGATGGCGTTGCCCTGGCCAATCCAGATGCCCAACTCCAGCTCATAGTCCAGGCGTGCGCAGGGGCCGAAGCTCGGTTCGGTCTGGCCAGCCGGCAAGGTCTGGCCTTTGGGACGACGGACGTCGGCACCCGAGGGGCGAATGGTCGAGGCGCGGCCGTGATAACCGATCGGCACATACTTGTAGTTCGGCAGCAGCGGGTTATCCGGGCGGAACAGTTTACCGACGTTCTGCGCGTGCTCGATGCCGACGTAGAAGTCGGTGTAGTCGTTGATCTTCGCCGGCAGGTGCATCTGGCAATCGGCGGCGCGGTGCAGCACCTGCGCTTCACGGGTCTGCAGTTTGCTGCCCTCCGCCAACAGTTCCAGCAGGCGCTCGCGCAAGGCCACACGCGGACCACGGCCCAATTCGAAGAAGGCGTTCAACTGGCCGCCGGCAGTGGCTTCAACGGCACGGCGGGCTTCGCCTTCAAACTCATCCAAAGCGGCATGCAGATCAAGGATGGAATCGCCAATCGCCACGCCACTGCGCGGGGCAGAGCCATTAATGCTGAACACGCCCAGCGGCAGGTTTTGCAGGGGGAAATCGCGGTGACCATTGGCGGAGGCTACCCAACTGCGGGTAGGGGTTGGCTGCGTCATGGGTTATCTCCGGTTCGGGTTGAAGGTGACGGGCAACGAGGCCCAGCACGCGTCGTAGGAAGGTTGCAGTTGCGGGCACTCCAGGGCGAACTGAGTGGGACGCAGCACTTGGCTGGTCTCGAACATGAAGGCCATGGTGTTATCGATCTTGTGCGGCGCCAGGTCCACGTTGATGGCCTTGGTGCAGGTCTCACCGTCCGGGCCGTGGGCGCTCATGCAACTGTGCAGCGAGGCGCCGCCGGGCAGGAAACCTTCGGCCTTGGCATCGTAGGCGCCCTGGATCAGGCCCATGTATTCGTTCATCAGGTTGCGGTGGAACCACGGCGGACGGAAGGTATTCTCGGCCACCATCCAGCGCGGCGGGAAGATCACGAAGTCGAGGTTGGCCAGGCCGTGCACGCTGGTGGGCGAGGTCAATACGGTGAAGATCGACGGATCGGGATGATCGAAACTCACGGTGCCAAGGGTGTTGAAGCGGCGCAGGTCGTATTTGTACGGCACGTTGTTGCCGTGCCAGGCCACCACATTCAGCGGTGAATGGTCCAGCTCACATGCCCACAGTTCACCGAGGAATTTCTGCACCAACGTGGTCGGTTGCCTGAGGTCTTCGTAGTGGGCCACCGGCGTGAGGAAGTCACGCGGATTGGCCAGGCCGTTGCTGCCGATAGGCCCCAGGTCCGGCAGTCGCAGAGGCGCGCCATGGTTTTCGGCGACGTAACCGCGCGCTTGCGCATCCAGCAGCTCGACACGAAATTTGAGGCCACGGGGCAACACCACAATGTCCAGCGGCTCGACGTCCAGCACCCCCAGTTCGGTGGCGATGCGCAGGCGGCCCTGCTCGGGCACGATCAACAGTTCGCCGTCGGCATTGAAGAACACACGGTCCATGGAGCGATTAGCGCAGTAGTTATAGATGCTGATGCCCGAGGGTTTTTCCGACCCGGCGTTGGCCACCATGCCGACCAGGCCGTCGATAAAGTCCGTCGGCTCAGTCGGAATATCCCACGGGTTCCAGCGCAGGCGATTGGGCGTCACCGCGCCCAACGGGCCGCCGGCCAACTGCCGCTCCAGCTTGACAAACGCGGGGTGATTGGCCGATGGCTGGATGCGGTACAGCCAGGTGCGGCGGGCTTCGCTGCGCACCATGGTGAAGGCGGTGCCGGAAAACAGCTCGGTATACAGCCCGTAGGGCGCTCTTTGCGGGGAGTTCTGCCCGACCGGCAAGGCGCCGGGCAGGGCTTCGCTGGCGAATTCATTGCCGAAGCCCGACAGGTATTCGAGGTTCATGGATCATCCTCAAGACGGAAGTTGTTTTTATCGTAATCCAGTTACGCATAACGTAATTTGATCACTATCGACCGTCAAGCTATAAAGACGCCCATTCATCTCTCGGATTCTCGCCCCTCCATGGAAAAGCCCCGCGACACCGGTAAACAGAAAGTCCGCTCGGCCGAAGTGGGCACCGATATCCTCAAGGCCTTGGCCGAACTGTCGCCCTCCACGTCGTTGTCGCGGCTGGCCGATCATGTGCAGATGCCGGCAAGCAAGGTGCATCGTTATTTACAGGCGTTGATCGCCTCGGGTTTTGCCGAGCAGAATGCCGCCACTAACCATTACGGCCTGGGGCGCGAGGCGCTGCGCGTGGGCCTGGCCGCGCTGGGCAGCATGGACGTTCTGAAAGTCGGCGCGATGCCCCTGGCGGAGCTGCGCGACGAGTTGAATGAAACCTGCTTCCTGGCGGTATGGGGCAACCAGGGCGCGACAGTGGTGCAGATCGAACCGGCCGTGCGCGCCGTGACGGTGGTGACGCAATTGGGGTCGGTGTTACCGCTGCTCAGTTCATCCACCGGGCTGGTGTTCAGTGCCTTCCTGCCGTCGCGGGAAACCGTCGAGTTGCGTGAGCGTGAAATCCAGGCCGGCACCGCCCATGCCCTCGCCGACGACCAGGCCTACGCCACGGCCTGTGAACAGATCCGCCGGCGCGGCCTGCACTTTGTGCATGGCCTGCTGATGCCAGGGGTGGATGCGCTGTCGGCGCCGGTGTTCAACGCGGTCGGGCACGTGGCGGCGGTGATGACCGTGGTCGGCCCCACCTCGCTGTTCCACGCCGACGAAGATGGCCCGGCGGCGCAGCGCTTGCTGGCGGCGACCCGGGCCGTGAGTTGGCGGATGGGTTACCAGCCCTGAACTAGTCGTGCCACTGGGCCAGGGCCAGCGCCACGCGATTCTCGAGGGCGCGGACAGGGGCTGCGTCGCTGACGTAGTTATTGCTGATCATCGAAAATACCAGGCGCCGTCCCTCTGCATCGGTGATATAGCCGCTCAACGATGATACGCCGGCCATGGAGCCGGTCTTGGCGTGCAGGTTGTTTTGGGCAGCCGTCCCGCGCAGGCGATAGCGCAGGCTGCCGCCGGTCATACGGTCGGCATTGCCGGCAATCGGCAAGGCGTTGTACCAGGCGTCGAACCAGGGTTGTTTTGAAGCGGCCAGCAGCAGATCCGTGAGATTTTGCGCCGACACCAGGTTGCGTCGCGACAAACCTGAGCCATCTACCTGGCTGAGCGTCGCCGGGTCCAGGCCCTGGCGCTGCATGAACGCCGCCACCGCCGCCACGCCCGCTGCCGCAGTGCCCGCATTGGCCGTTTTGCGGCCCATGGCCTTGAGCAGGGCTTCGGACATGTTGTTGTTCGAGAGCTTGAGCAACGGTGTGATCAAGTCCTGCAACGGCGCCGATTGATGCTCCGCCAACACCGTCGCCGTCGTGGGGCTGGTGCCACCGATCACGCGCCGGCCCAGCACCTGGATGCCCTGCTGCGCCAAGGCCTGCTCAAACAGATTGGCCACCAGTTGCGTCGGCTCCCAAACACTCACCCACTGCCGACTTTGCTTGCCCGGTGCGAGCGCGCCGCTGAGTTGCAGCAGGTTGGTGCCGTGCTGGCGGGTGATGGCGTAGCTGTTGCCGGGGCCGCTGACGGCACGGTTGCTCAGTTGCACGTAGTCGGTGGACGGGCTCAGCATCACGCTTACTGGCTGGCCGAGCGCGACGGGAGCCTTCGCGGTGACAAGCAAGGTGCCCGCGTCAAAATCCGCATTGGGCGACACCGTCAATGCCGAAATCTGCGCGCCGTAGTAGGTGCTTTCATCGTCTTGCGCCCAATCCACGCCCAGGCGCTCGGCGTCGAACCAGGTGTCGTCGAACACCAGGTCGCCTTGCACCTGGCGCACGCCCTGGCTGGCCAACTGGGCGGCCAATGCCTGGTAATCGGCGAATTGCGTGGTCGGGTCGCCGAGGCCACGCAGGTACAGGTTGCCGGCCAGGCGCTCGCCTTGCTGGGTGCCGTTGCTCAACAGCTGGGTGGAAAAACGGTATTGCGGCCCCAGCACATCCATCGCCGCAGCGGTGGTGAGCAACTTGAGGTTGGACGCAGGGATCAGACGTGCGCGCGGGTTGTGTTGATAGAGGGTGCTGCCACTGCGGGCGTCGCGCACCATGACGGAAACCGTGGCGCCGTTGAGGACAGGATCGGCCAGCAGGTGATCCAGGGTTGAAGGCGTGGAAGGCTGCGAAACACTCGCGCAGCCGCCCAGTAAAACGCTCAGGTACAGCAGGTGCAGCCATCGTCCAAAGTGCATCAGTACCGTGTTCCGCAAAGCCATTGGTGGCCGCAACGCTAACAGCTCCGTACCTTTGTGGCGAGCCTGCCAGGTTTTAGAACTCCAGGGTGCTGGACACCGATACCTGCCGCGCATCGCCCATGGACACAAACAGGCGACTGGCCGCCGAGGTGTAGTAAACGCGGTCGAACAGGTTCTTCACGTTGACCTGGAACTTGACCTTCTGCCCGTCGATCCTGGTGTCGTAGGTGGCGAAGGCGTCCGCCACGGTGTAGCCCGGCAGGTTGAAGTCGTTGGCGGCGTCGCCTGCGCGCTCGCCGACATAGCGCGCACCGGTGCCCACGCGCAACTGATCGCCGCCGAAGATATTGCCGAAGTCGTAGGCCACCGACAGCGAGCCGGTGTGCTTGGCCACGTTTTGCAGGCGGTTGCCTTCCAGCGTCGGGTCGTTGTCCTTGATGTCTTCGGCCTCGGTGAAGGCGTAGCTGCCGATCAGGCTCAACTTGTCGGTCAACTGGCCGCTGGCGTCCAGTTCCAGGCCACGGGAACGCACCTGCCCTGCAATGCTGTAGATGGTGTTGGCGCCGGAGCCCACCGACACCAGCACATTGCGCTTGTCGATAGTGAACAACGCTGCGCTGGCGGTGATGCGTCCGGGGATGTCGAGTTTGGCGCCCAGCTCCCACGACTTGGATTCCTCCGGCGTGAGGTCGCCGGTCAGCGTGCTGCCATCGGCCAAGGCCGCGATGGTGGAGTTGGGCTTGAACGACTCGGTGTAGCTGCCGTAGAACGACAACTCATCGGTGTAGCGGTACACCAGGCCGGCACGCGGCACCCAGGCCTGGCCATTGCCGTCGGTGTTGGCCTTGAACGGCACGCCCTTGCCGGCGTACTGGTCATACATCTGATAGCGCGCACCGGCCACAAAGATCCACTGGTCGGTCAGGTGAATCGCGTCCTGGAAGAACAGCGAGTCGCTGCGCAACAGGTCGGTCTGGGCGCTGTCGGCAGCGCTGACAGTGGTGCCCGCGACTTCGTTGCCGTACACCGGGTTGTTGTAGTTGAACGTACCACGCGAGCTCTGGCGAATCAGGTCGGCGCGGTAGATCTTGCGGTACTCGTCGTCCAGGCCGAACACCAGGTCATGCTGCATGCCCAGCACATTGACCTTGCCTTCCAGGCTGGCCGTGGTGAAGCGATCGGTGGTGATCGCACCTTGGGTGCCGTCCATCTTGCGGGTCAGGGTGCCGTCGGTGTTTACCGCGCTGACGCGCACCTGGCTGGCATCATAGGTCTCACGGTTCCAGCTGTAGCCGAAATGGGCTTTCCAGTCGTCGTTCAAGTCGTGGTCGGCTTCGAAGCGGTACAGGTCGGAACGCCCTTCCATGTTGTTGAACGGCTCGTCCAGACGGCGAGTGGCCGGGATGTCCAGCGGGTGGTTGGACTTGTCGATGGCGGTGCCGCGGTCGAACGGCGAGAGAAATTCGCGGTGTTCGTAGGCGAACAACAACTTGGTTGAATCGCCGTACCAGGCCAGGGACGGCGCCACCAGCGACTCGCGGTGAGTGCCGAAGTTGCGCCAGTAGTCCTCGTCTTCATGGTCGACGATCAGGCGATAGGCCAGGCCCGAATCACCAATCGGCCCGGTGGTGTCGAGGTTGCCGCCGCTGCCGTTCTTGCCATCCCCGAAGGTCGAGCCGCGCACGGTCAGGGACGTGGCCTGGGTCAGTTGCGGTTTTTTGCTGACGATATTGACCACGCCGCCCGGGTCCTGGATGCCATACAGCAGCGACGACGGGCCCTTGAGCACTTCGACCCGTTCTGCGGTTGAATTCAACGCCCGGCCCTGCACCACCGGCATGCCATCGCGCATGATCGAGCCGTTACGGTTATCGCCGAAGCCGCGCAGCATCACCGCGTCCTGAGTGCTGGCCAGGGTGTTGGCCTGAGTAATGCCGCTGATATTGGCCAGGGCGTCATCCAGGTTGCGCGGGGTCTGGTCGCGCAGCACTTGGGCGGGCACCACGTTGACGGTCTGCGGGGTTTCCAACAGCAACGCGCGGGAACGCATCACCGAGCTGGTGGGCGGGGGCTGGTAGCTGGTGCTGTCCTCGGTTTGGCCGACACCGCTGATGGTGGTGGCGCCGAGGTTCAGCGCGCCATCGGTGGGCACCGGTTCCAAGGCCAGGGTGCGGGCGTCGAGCTGGCGGAAGGTAAAGCCGCTGTTCGCCAGCAAGCGTTGCAGGGCCTGGGTCGCACTCATTTGCCCGCTGACCGCCGGGGCACTGAGGCCATAGGGCGCTTCATCGGTGTAGATCACGCTGATCCCGGTGATCCGGCTGAAATCGCTCAAGGCCTGGGGCAGCGGTTTGGCCGCCAGGGCGAAGGTGAACTGGGCGCTTTGCTGCTCCTGCGCCTGTGCCATGCAGAGGGGCAGCAATGCCAGCCCCGACACCGCCAATACCGAGGCTCCCAGCCACTGTTTAACCAAACCGCCTGCCGTCGACTTCATGCTGTGAGAACCCGTGTAGAAAACGCTGTTAATGCGAATAGATCGCAGTTTCAAGCACTACACGGATGGGCGGGGGATTTACCTCACCTCTGTGGGTAAATATTTTTATTTATTGCGCCTGAATGCTGAACCCCAAGCGTGGGAAATGCACATGCACGGTGCCGGCGCGTTCATCGGTGCGACGCAGGATCAGTTCCTCGCGCCCGGCAAACAGCAGCTCACCGGCCACGGGGTCGGTGCCGTAGTCAGTGGCCGAGATGGTCACCTGCTGGCCGGGTTTGAAGCCGTTCAAGTCCTCGAAAACCTCATCGGACAGCGCAGTGGGCGTAGCGTTACGCGCCACTTCCAGCGCTTGCTCGGCGCTGATCTCACTGGCAGTGCCATGGCCAAAGCTCAGCACCCGGTCCAGCCACGCCGCGACAGCGGGATACGCATCCACCAACGGCGCAGTCACCGATGAGCCCTTGAGAAACCACAGCGGATGGGCCAGGGCAAAGTCGGCAATCGACGGCTCACCGAACAGGAAATCCCCCGTCGGGTGCTGCAATTGCTGATCGATACGATGGATGATCGCCGGCCATTGATGCTTGGCCTGGTCCAGTTGCACGCGGGCGGCGCTGCCACCGCTGAACAATTTGCTGCGGTCAGCCACCAGCACCTGGAGCATCTGTGGCGGTACGTTGGCAAATTTGACGGCCAGGGATTCAGGCTGGAACACCAGCGCCACGGCATGGGAAAACACTACCGAGTCGGCCCAGGCGGCGAAGCCTTGGGTAACCAGTTCCAGGCCTTGGGGGAACAGCGCCGGGGCGGACTTTTCCTGCTCCAGGCGTCGGGCGATCAAGGCGGTGTCACAGTAGATGTCGGCACCGACCTGCAGCACCGGCGTCTTGCGATAGCCGCCGGTCAGGGCCGTAAGGTCAGGCTTGGGCATCACCGGCGAGATGCGCACGGAGTGCCAGGACAAGCCCTTGAAGCCCAGCATCAGGCGGGCTTTTTCAGCAAAAGGGGATTGCGGGTAATGGTGGAGAATCAACTCAGACATGCCAGGCTCCGCTCGATAGATAAGCGGCTAGCTTAACCTGCAAAACCCCAGGCGGGGACGATGGGAACCCATCAGTCAAATCAATGAGCCACTTGCGGCCAGGCACTCCTTGGCGCTTTTCTTCAACTTCTTGATCAAGCGCTCCTGGCGCAACGCCTCGCCTTTGCTCGCGCATTGCTCCGTGTACACCAGCGCGACCGCCGGGCTGGACAGGAAAAACCGTGCGCCCTTGCCGCTCTGATGAGAGGCAAAACGACGCACCGGGTCATTGCTGATGCCGCAATACAACGCGCCATTGGCGGCGCGTACCAGGTACACAAACCAGGGTTTGGGTTCAGAAGGATCAGTCACGGGTCGATTCGGCAAACCAGAAGAGCGCCAAGCTTATCAACGACCGGCCTGGAATGCCCTGAGGCCTTTGAGCGCCTGGGCACGCACGGCATTTTTCAAGGCCGGCGACCAGCCCAGCAACAGGCCCTTGAGGCCCAGCGCCTGGCGCGACCAACGCCACAGATCGAAGTGGTCGTGGTGTTCGCAGATCTTGCCATCACGAAACACAAACCGCGCGCCGATATCGTTGACCACCGTGTTACCGGTGGCGCTGAACAGGTAGGTCGCGACCCAATGCGCGCTGCCGGTGGTTTCATCGCTGCGCACATGGTCGAACGTCAGGGAGAAATCCTTGGCCCGGGTGGTGAGCATGCGCCACATATCGCCAGCGTCGCGGCCGCGCAGTTCACCGAACGCCGGGTCGCTGAACAGCACATCGTCGGTGTAGCAGGCCGCCATGGCCTCGGCGTCCAGCCGTTGGAAAGCGCTGTAGAACTCGGTGATCAGGGCGTTGTGTGCGTCGCTCATGGGCAGGTTCCAGACCAAGGGTTGTAAGCCGTCCAAGATAGTCCGGGCGCCGGTAAAACTCTATCGCCATTTACACCGGGAATGCCCCACCAGGCGCTACGGCACCATGCCGCAGCTGCGGGCATAGGCAAACAGATCCACGTCGGTGGAAATGCACAGCCGGCTCATGGCCGTGCTTTTCTGCTTGCTGATCGTGGAAATACTGCGATTGACCCGGGCCGCAATCTGGCTGACGGTCATGCCGCTGGCCAGCATCCTTACCACTTCGCGCTCCTTGCTGGATAACTGCGGCTGTTGCAGTTGATCGCCGGTGCCCGCCTCCGCCAACTGCGCGCGCAGGCATTCACTGACAAACGTCTCGCCCCTGGTCACTGTCGCGATAGCGGTGGGCAGCTCCCGGGCCGAGGCGCTCTTGGCGACAATCGCCCGTGCCCCGTGGGCAAAGGACGCACGCAGCGTCGCCACATTGGCGAACATGGTGACCAGAATCACCGGCAAAGTCGGGTACTGGCGCCGCAACAGCCCCAGCAGTCCGTAGCCGTCGGCCTGCTGGCCGCCGGGCATGGCGAAGTCAGTCACCAGCACGTCACACGCCACGCTGCTCAGCAACTTGAGCAACTCATCGGGACCGTCGGCCTCACCGACCACTTTGCATCTACCGCCCGCCTCAATCACCACCCGTTGCCCGATGCGCACAATGGGATGATCGTCGGCAATAATTACACGCAACATAAATACCCACGAATGATGGCAACTGGAATTGGCGCAAAAATACCTGTGTCCTCTTGTCTCAACAACCACCCGACGCAGCCTGTTCCGGACAGCACCCAGTGTTTGATAGGTGGCAACTTTACGCCTACAAAACAAAAAGAAATTACCTACATCCAAAACCTCCAACACACGGCAATAACCGCCTACAAACCTTTGAGTCCGGCGGACTCATAAGCGGCTCAGATAAGCAATGTACCCCCGCAAGTTGCGCTGGAAGGCTTGCAAATGCGGCGTATTCGCCACCACACCATCGGCCTGGACCCGCGCAATCAGCTGCTCGCCGCAACGCTCCAGGTCGACTCCGCCGACAAAGGCCATGCTGCCCACCACACGGTGCAATCGCTCCACCAGCAAGGGCGCATCGGCGCGGGCCTGCGCCAGGTCCAGCCAGGCATCGTCCTCCCGTGCTTCCTCAATCAGGCTGGCCAACGCCCGATTCACCATCTCATCACTGCCGAAAATCTCGATCAGGCTGGCTCGCGTCGGCCATGCAATCGCGCCTGAACGACGAGCCGGCGCCTCCTCCAACGGTGGCAAAGGCGAGGGTGCCAACTTCAGGACAGGTACTTGCTTGGAAAATACCCTTGTCACCATGGTCACCTCACTGTGCTTACATTGATTGTTCAGCCCATGAGTTCATCAACATCCACTTGAATGGGAGCAGGAAGATGCAACAGCCAAATCAACGAACAGCGTGCAACATCCCCATGGCGCTCATGTGACAGTCATAAGCAACAATGAATAGCCTTGCGAACATGAAAAAGGCGATACAACAACTACGAAAAACCCAACTTTCCTACAATCTAAAACATTAATTCCCACGAACTCTCACTCAAATACTGACTACTCCGATTGTCGTAATAGTTGTATTTCCCCCGCCACTCCCCACGGCTAAATTGCCGCCACCCCAAAGAGGGAATGGATTGGCCAGTTTCGTCGATCCCAGCAAAACACCACCCGCCGCCCTGCTCGCCGCCTTCCACAAAAAGCTCGGACGATGCCGTGCGCAAGCCTTTATCAGCCAGCCCCTTAGTGGAACCTATAGAGATGAGCAAGTCCCTAACCCTGTTGAGCGCCGCCCTGTTGCTCACCAGTGCCTTACCTGTCTTGGCTGCCAGCACGGTGGACCTGACGGTCAAAGGTTTGATCACCCCCAGTGCCTGTACGCCCAACCTGCCGGGCGCAGTGGATTTCGGAAAAATTTCCGCGAAAGACCTGAACCTCGACAGCCAGACCCTGCTGCCCACACAAACCGTACAACTGTCCGTCAGCTGCGAGGCATCGACGCTGTTTGCCATCAAGCCTTTCGACAACCGTGCCGGCTCCTCCACCCGTCCCGCCGCGTTTGGACTGGGCCTGATCAACGAAACGGAGAAACTGGGCAGGTACTTCCTGACCATGCGCAATCCCGTCGCCGACAAGCCGTCAACCTTGCTGGTGTCGTACACCGAAGGCCGTTGGACGTGGCTCGCAGAAGACGACAGCGTAGAGCCCAACTATCTGATTGCACTGGGAAGCCTGGACGAAACGATTGGCTGGCAACCTCACCCGCTGCAGGACATGAGCGTGGAGATTGTGCTCAACACCGCTATCGCAGCGGCCAACACACTGACGCTGACCAACGAGGTGGCATTGGATGGTTCTGCGACCTTTGAAGTGAAGTACCTGTAGCGCTTACCCAGCGTCCATCGACCCTGCTCAAATGGTGATTGCCCCTATGAACCTATTTGTCACTCGCGCAGCACTGTTGCTGTTGTTTACGCCAGCGGTGTTTGCCGCCAGCAATACAGACCTCACCGTCAAGGGCAGCATCACGCCCAGCGCCTGCGCGCCGCTGATTTCCGGCGGTGGCACGATCGACTTCGGAAAAATGGCAGCCAAGGATCTCGAGGCCGAGCAGTACACCTCGCTGCCCCACCAAACCATGCAGTTGAGTGTGCGCTGTGAGGCGCCGACCTTCTTCACCCTGAGCACCATCGACAACCGCGCCGGTTCCTCGGCCAACCACGCCAACTGGCATGGCCTGGGCATGACATCGGACGGTGAAAAACTCGGCGGCGCTGCCTTCCACCTATATGCCCCAGTGGCGGACGGCGTCGCTGCACGCGCCATTACGTCTGTCGATGGCGGCGTTACATGGCTGCCCACCAGCATGCTCACCCACACCATGCTGACGGCAATCGCCAGGGGCAACCAACTGGTGCCCATTGCGGTGCAGGACTTCGATGCCGAAATCCGCCTGTTCACCCACATCGCCCCCGCCAACGGCCTGACCCTGACCGACGAAGTGCCCGTCGACGGGCACGCCACGGTCCAAGTCAACTACCTGTAATGCGCCACTCAGACTCAATCGAAAGGAACTCGTCGCCCATGAAGCCCCTGTTTACCGTACTTGCCACCGGCCTGATGCTGCTCGGTTCTGCCACCAGCTACGCCGCGTCCACCGTCGACCTGACCGTCAAGGGCCTGATCGTACCGAGCGCCTGCACCCCCGTGCTGTCCAGCGGAGGCGTGATCGACCACGGCAAGATTTCCGCCAAGGACCTGAACATAAGCAACCCGACGCTTATTGGGACCCACACCTTGAGCCTGGTCGTCAGCTGCGACAGCGCGATCAGCTTTGCACTGCACTCGGTCGACAACCGGGTTGGCTCGTCCATCAGCTCTTCCTACTACGGCCTGGGCCTGATCAACGGCAACCAGAAGCTCGGCTGGTTTGGCCTGATACTCGACAACCCGGTCGCCGACGGTGTCGCGGTGCAGCCGATTGCGTCCTTCAACGGCCAGGATAACTGGTACAGAGAAAAATTCTGGGACCCGGGCCTGTACATGTCGGTGGCCAGCATGGCTGACGACAGTCAACCGGTGCCGGTCAAGGACTTGTCCCTGGAGTTGGTGGTTGAAACCTCCATCGCCCGCACCGACAGCCTGGACCTGAGCAACGAGGTCACCCTAGACGGCTCGGCCACCCTGGAAGTGAAGTACCTGTAACGCCCTGGGCGCCCATGCCTGGCAGTCCCTCACGGGCATGGGCGTTGTTTCTGTACCGCCCGTATTCAACTCGACCCGTGGCGCCCCCCCATGAACACGCTCACTCAACGCCTGGCTGTATTGCTCTTGCTGACGACGACTCCTGCGGTGTTCGCCGCTGCCTTCGTCGACCTCACGGTGACCGGGCGGCTGACGCCGGACGCCTGTCACGTCACGCTGTCAGACCAAGGCATGGTCGACCACGGAAAAATCCCCTCGCACACCTTGAACGCCAACGAATTCACGGTGTTGCCCAGCCAGTTGCTGCAACTGAATGTGCAATGCAGCAGGCCGATGCTGTTTGCCCTGGTGGGGCTCGACAACCGCGCCGAGTCGTCACTGGCCCCCGGCTTTTTCTATGGTCTGGGCAGGAACATTCATGTGCCGGCCGAGCGCCTGGGATCCGTGGCCTTGTCCTACCGCAACCCCATCGGCGATGCGCAGTCCATGCAGGTGCTGGCCTCCAGTGACAACGGTGAAACCTGGTCGCCGGAACCGAATGCCTATCCCAAATCCTATGTGGGCTTCGCCCCACCCGGTGATCGCCAACCCGACTTCATCGGCCAGTTGAGCGCCCAACTGCGCATCGACACCTCCATCAACTTCACCCGGTACCTGACCCTGAACCAGGAGGTGCCGCTGGACGGTTCCATCGTGCTGGACCTGCGCTATCTCTGACCTTTTCATGCTGCCCCAATGGAAAACCCCGTCATGACGACGACATTGCTCAAAACCTCAACCTGCCTCATTGCCCTGACGCTGCTGTTTGGCACGGGAGCGCAGGCCGACGGCATGATCCCGGACACCTCCGTGGTCATCGTCTACGAAGCCGAAGGTGAAGCGGCCGTTTCGGTCACCAACACCGACAGCCAACTGGCCCTGCTCCACGTCACCCTGGAAGACATTCCCGAAGACCGCGAGCCGTTGCTCGTCGTCACCCCGCCCCTGTCGCGGGTGGAGGCCTCCAAATCGCAACTGGTGCGGTTCATCCTGCAACGCCAACAACCGCTGCTGACCCAGCGGCTCAAGCGCGCGATCTTCGAAGGCATGCCCCAGGGCCGCCCCGCCACCGAAGCCGGGCATGCCCGGGTGGGCGTGACCGTGCGCCAGAACCTGCCGGTGATCATTCACCCCAAGGGCCTGGCCCTCAATCGCACGCCCTGGACCCGCCTGGCCTGGTCGCAGCACGGCAACACGCTGCAGGTGCGCAACGACAGCCCGTATGTGGTGCGCCTGGCCCAGGAGTTGCGCCTGCTGCCTGGCGACGGCAAGGCCATGTTGCCGCGCACCTACGTGTTGCCGGGGGAAACCCTGAGCGTACCGGCCACCGGTGGCGCCGCCACTAAAGTGCGGCTGCAACCGGCCACGGTGTATGGCTTTGCCGTAGCCGCCTACGAAGCCCCCCTCACCTGACCAACACGACAGGCGCCCGGCGCCTGCATAACGAAGTGACGGCTCGAAGACCGTCACCGGGCGCACAGGCGCCATTATTCGAGTGTCTTTCGTGAAAACAGTATTGAACTACCGTGACGGCGATGCCCTGCCCGACATCCCCAACCGCAGCGCCCTCTCCGTTCTGCTGCTGGCGTGCAGCCTGTTGCCCGCCGAAGCCTGGGGCGCAGAACAAACCGGCTTCGATGCGACCACCCTGCACCAACGCGGCATCGACCCGCAGTTGGCCAGCCTGCTGCTGGACGCACCGCGCTTTGCCGCCGGCCGGCACGCGGTGAGCCTGCGGGTCAACGGCCGGCCCAGGGGGCGCTTGGAAGTCGGTTTCGATCAACACGGCCAACTCTGCTTTGACCAGGCCCTGCTGGACGCCGCCAACCTGAGGGTGCCCGGCGACAGCGGTCCCTGTCATGACCTGTTCGCACAGTACCCCCAAAGCCTGGTGGAGCCGGACCCGGCCAGCCTCACCGTGTCGCTGGTGGTGCCCAGCGAAGCCCTGCGACCGCTGCAACAGGACATCTCCGGTTATCAGACCGGGGGTGTCGCCGCCCTGCTCAATTACGACCTCACGGGTTTCTATAACCGCTTCGAGGACGACGACAGTCGTTTCGGCTCCGCCAACACCGAGGTGGGCTTCAACGCGGGCGACTGGATCGTGCGCAGCCGCCAGGTGCAGACCTGGCAGGATGGCCTGTCGCGCAGCACCCACCTTGAGGCGTATGCCCAACGCACCTTTGCCAGCCATCAGGCGGTCCTGCAAGCCGGGCAGATCAATCTCTACAACCCGGTATTGTCCGGTGCACAAATCACCGGGGTGCAGGTACTGACCGAACAGGCGCTTCAAGAGCAAGGCCAGGGCGCGACCATCGACGGTATCGCCAACAGCCCGGCCCAGGTCGAGGTGCGGCAGAACGGCGCGTTGATTCACTCCACCGTGGTGCCGGCCGGGCCGTTTTCCCTGACGGATGTGCGGCGCCTGAACTCACGCTCGGACGTCGAAGTCACGGTCAAGGAAAGCAGCGGTGGCGAGCGCCGTTTCACCGTCCCCGCCGCCATGCTCGGCCTGGGACTGGCGGCGCCGGGGTACTCGGTGGCGGCGGGCCGCGTGCGCACTATCGGCGATGCCCAGGGTGACGATCCTTGGGTGGTCAGCGCAGGCTGGACCGGCGCCGTGCACCCGCAACTGTCCCTGGGCAGCGGTGTGCTGGCGGCCAGTGAATACCGTGCGGCGGGGCTGAGCCTGGGTTGGCTGCCATGGCTGGACAGTCAGGTGCAACTGGGCACCCAGGTCGCCGATACTCAGGCACGGGACAAGGTGCGTGGCGTGCAGACCGACCTGTCATGGTCTCAGCGCCTGAATGATCAATGGTCGTTCAGTGTGGCCAACTCCTGGCGTACTCCAGGCTATCGGGAGCTGGAAGAATCCACCTACGAACTCGAGTCCACCCAGCAGCGGCGCTCCCGCTATCGCCATCAACAGAGTGCCACCCTGGGCTGGTCGCACCCGTGGCTGGGAGCATTCAGTGCGGGCATGTCGCGCTCCAGCAATTTTGATGGCGACAGCAGCAGCCGGGGCCTGGCGTCCTGGGGCACCAGCGTCGGGGGTGTGTCGTTATCGGCCAGTGCCGAGTGGCAAATGGGCGGACGCCAGCAACAGGACAACGCGGTGTACCTGAATGTCAGCCTGCCCCTGGGCGAGAGTCGTCGCGTACGCGCCTGGGTGCGCAACTCGGGCGGCGAACATCGCACGGGCCTGGGGCTGAACGAACAACTCGACGATCAGTTGAGTTACCGCGTCGGCGCCGAACACGATACCCGCGACCAACAAGTGGAAACCACCCTCGGGCTCTCGGCCCTGCCGCGCTACAGCCAGCTCGATGTCAGCTACAGCCGCTCCGATGCCGAGCGGTCGAGCTATCAAGGCAGCGCCCGGGGTGGCGTGGTAGTGCATGGCGACGGTGTCACCTTCTCGCCCTATCCGGTACGCGACACCTTCGCCGTGGTCTCGGTGGGCGATATGGGCGGCATCAAGCTGAGCACCCCCAGCGGCCCGGTATGGACCGACTGGCAAGGCCAGGCCGTGGTGCCCCAGGTGAACGCCTATGGTCGCAGCCCGGTGGAAGTGCAGACCCGCTCACTGCCACGCAATGCCGATATCAACAACGGCCTGGCAATGATCTCGGCCGGGCGTGGCGCGGTGGATCGGGTCGAGTTCGGGGTGACATTGACTCGCCGAGTGTTGCTCACCGCACGTACCGAACAAGGCGCACTGCTGCCCCGTGGCGCCTCCGTCAGCACCGCCGGCGGCGAGTTCGTGACCCTGGTGCAGGACGGCGGCCAGGTGTTCCTGCCCAATGTGCTGGAGCAATCCGCACTGTGGGTCAGCGCGCCCGGCATGACGCGCTGCCGGTTGCACTTCGAGGTACCGGCCAAAGGCGATCCCCAGGTGTATTTCGAAACCGCGCCCGCGCGCTGCAACCCCCTATGAGGACGATCACCATGCCCCTTTTCCGCGCCCCCTGGCTGACGGCTGCATTGATGAGCGTCGGCCTCGTCGCTAACGTGTGGGCCGACGACGAGTGCCGGTTGAACATCAGCGAGCCGGTACTCGACTTCGGCCTGATGAAGCGCCTTGCACAACACGACGCCGCGCCACAGCGCCTGCTCGGCGAACGCCGCTTGAGCCTGAACCTCAACTGCCCGCAACCGGCGGACATGAGTGTGTTCTATCGCGCCCTCGCGGCCAGTGCCCAACGCCTGCAATTTACCGAGCACGGCACCTACGCTCTGCAGGTCAGCGACGGCGTGCTGGACGGCCAGGCGGTGGAGCTGGGCTTGCTGCCGGCGGCCGGCCAGGCACCGGCCGCCGTCGGTACGACGTTGAGTTGGCTGCCAGGCCACGGCGTGGCCCCCGTGCAAGGCACCCGCGTCGTACAGGGCAAGCACTTCGCGCTGCAAGTGGGCCTCAGCACCTGGGCCGACGTCGCCGCGACCCGGGTGCGCGAGGCGACCACCTGGGAAGTGTCCGGGACGTTCGATACCCGCCACGGCGACCGCTCGCGGGAACTCACCTTGCGCGCCCACTTCGCACCCACCGCGTGCACACCGCAGTTGTCCAATGGCGGGCTGGTGGATTACGGCACGCTGCTGGCCAAGGACCTCAATACCAGCAATGAAACCCCGCTGCCGACCCGCACCCTGCAACTCTCCGTGAGTTGCGACGCGCCTACGTCTTTCGCGCTGAAGATGCATGACAACCGCGAAGGCTCGGCCACCGGCGGTATCGATGAAACCGCCTACGGCCTGGATCTGGACGGCAGCCAGAACAAGATTGGGCGCTTCTACTTGAACATCGACCCGGCCGAGTTCAGCGCCGATGCCCTCGGCACCCTGTATCGCACCGACTCTACCAGTGGCGGGGCGGCGTGGAGCAGTTCCAGTGCCCGGCAGATCCCCATCGCCGCCAACAGCCTGATGGGGTTTACCGATAGCGTCGGCAATACCCGTGGGCCGGTGCCGATCCAGCACCTCGTCGGTACGGTGCGCATCAAGGCTTACCTGGCCCCGACCCAATCACTGGACCTGCGCAACGTGGTGTACATCAACGGTTCGGGCACCCTTGAAATCATCTACCCCTGACCTCTGGAGCTCCCCTTATGAACACGTATCGCACTGTCGTGTGCGCCCTGGCGTTACTCACCACAGCCCCCCACACCCTGGCCGCCTCCAGCGTGGACCTGAGTGTCAAAGGCCGGCTGACGCCCACCGCCTGCACACCCCTGCTGTCGAGCAACGGACTGATCGACTACGGCAAGATTTCCCAGCAGGACCTCAACGTCGAAAAGGGCACTCGATTACCGGTCAAGCACCTGCAAGTCAGTATCGGCTGTAACGCGCCGAACCGCTTTGCCCTGCGCATGCGTGACAACCGCGACGGCACGGCCACGGTCAACAGCGAGATTTACTACGGGCTGGGGCTGGACAACAGTGGCAATCGCATTGGCCTGTATTCCCTGAGTTTCGACCCTCGCCAGACCCAGGTAGACAGCCTCGCGACGGCCTATGGCACCGAATCCACCACCGGCGGCCTGGCCTGGCGCACCGCCAACCTCAACCCGATCGACATTGGCGCCAACAGTTACCTGGGATTCACCGACACCCAAGGCAGTACCAGCGGACCTTCGGCGATCCAGGCGTTGACCAGCACCGTCAAGATCGAGGCGGTGATCAACGCCAAACAGAACCTGGACCTGAGCAGCGACACCTGGCTCGACGGCTCGGCGACCCTGGAAGTGCTGTACCTCTAGACTTTCTCGCTGCTGACCTGCACATACAGCGCCCGCCCCGCGCCCAGCCCGGCGACGATCGCGCCCAGGCCGATCACCGCGAAAATCCAGCCGATGGCCGACCAGCCGCCCGTCCAGTCGTGCACCAGGCCTACCGCCAATGGGCCTACGGACGCCAGCGTGTAACCAATGCCCTGAGCCATGCTCGACAGGTTGGCCGCCACATGGGAGTCGCGCGAGCGCAGCACGATCAGGGTCAGCGCCAGGCTGAACGTGCCGCCCTGGCCCAGGCCGAGCAGGATCGCCCAACCCCACAGGCCGTCCAGCGGCGCATACAGGCAACCGAACAGGCCGCCGAGGGTCAGCAGCATCACCACCACAATCGCCAGGCGCTGGTCTTTGCCACGGGTTGCGAGCCAGGGCGCAGCGAGGGAGCTGAACAATTGCATGACGATGGAACCGGACAATGCCAACCCGGCTTCGGTTGCGCTCAGGCCGCGGCCGATCAAAATCGACGGCAGCCAGCCAAACACGATGTACGACAGGGACGATTGCAGGCCCATGTACACGGTGACTTGCCAGGCCAACGGGTCACGCAACAGGCCCTTGACCCGGTAGGCGACCTGGTGGGCGCCGTGTTTCTGGCCGACCTGGGGTAACCAGAACAACGCTGCCACCAACGCCGGCAGCACCCAGAAACCCAGGCCAATGGTCCAGTGGTCGCCAAAGTAATGACTCAGCGGCACCGTGGCGCCCGCTGCCAACGCTGCGCCCAGGCACAGGGCCATGGTGTAGACACCGGTCATGGCGCCGGCTTGTCTGGCAAAATCACGCTTGATGATGCCCGGCAGCAATACGCCGATGATGCCGATGCTCGCACCGGCAATCAGGCTGCCGGCGAACAACCCCACTTCGCCAAACGAACTGCGCAGGATGATGCCGGCGGCCAGGGTCAGCAGGATTCCCAGCACCACCCGCTCGGCGCCAAACCGCCGGGCCAGGACCGGTGCCATTGGCGCGAACAAGCCGAGGCACAACACCGGCAAGGTGGTCAGCAAACCGGCCTGGGCCGCCGACAATCCCAGACTGCTGGAAACCTCGGCCAGCAACGGCGCCACGCTCGACAACGCCGGGCGCAGGTTCAAGGCCACCAGGATCAGGCCCAGCAGCAACAGCCAAGGGCGGCTTACCAGCGGGTGACTGGCTTGCACCACTTCGTCGTCGGCCTCGGCGTCGATCAACAGTTCGTCCAACTCGCTCGTACGCTTGGTTTCAGGGTTCATTGATTAACTGCCGGCAAAGGGATTTGGCGCGTTCCGGGTCCTGGTGTTCCACGGCTTCGAGCAGGGCGATATGCAGGTCGAACACCGCCTGGCGACGCGGCGAGATGTTCAGGGTCTGGCGCAACTGCGCGCCGACGATGGCGGAAAAGTACTGGTACAGCTCGCTCAATGCCGGATTGTGCGCGGCATCCACCAGGCGTTTATGGAATACCAGGTCGGCGCTGATATAGGCCTCCAGGTCACCGTGGTACAGCACCGCGCTGGCCTTGAGTGCCTCATGCAAAGCGGTGAGGTCGGCTTCGGTACGGCGCACCGCCGCGAGCCCGACGGCCTCCACTTCCAGGATCTGCCGCGTCTCCTGCGCCTGCTCCAGGGTGCAGTGGGATAACGCGCGCATGGCCCCCAGCGGGTCGGTCATCGAGCGCAGGTAACTGCCGTCGCCCTGGCGGATCTCGATCAACCCGGAAAACGCCAGCACGCGCATGGCCTCGCGCACGGTATTGCGGCTGATGCCCAGCTCGGCGGCCAGCTCCGGCTCGGTGGGCAGGCGTTCGCCGATGGCCCACCGGCCTTCGCTGATACGCCAGCGCAATTGCTCAAGGGCCTGGTCCACCAGGGAGCGTTTGATCAAGGGGGCGATGTCTGTCATGGGATGCAGGCTTTCGTCCAATCATAGGATGAATTTTCCTACAGCCTATTCAGAGTTTCCTACAAAGGCAACGCACTACGGTTCTTAGGCAGGAAAAGGAGCAGTATTTTCGATTGGTAAAATTACCCTCAAAGGGTAATTATTCAGCTCAGGTGTCTTATGGAAAAGTACACACCTCATTACGATCTGACGGTGATCAAGGCGGATGTCAGGCGGCTTGGGAGGAAAGCGTTCACCCAGTCAGCACAACGATGCGGCTGGGATCTGCGCTTCAGCCTTGAGGACATGCAGGACGTCATCTATGAGTTGCAAAACTGGATGTTGTACAAGTCGATGACCACTTATGGAGACCATCGAGTCTGGCAGGACGTGTACCACACTCATTCGAAAGGCATGGAGATTTACATCAAGGTCACTTATCGCACAGACGGTAGGCCTCCGGTGATCTCCTTCAAGGAGAAAAACCCATGAAAAAAACCGAGCTGTGCTACATCTGTGGCGCCCCTGATGCGTTGAGCTATTTCGAGGGCCGCAGCGAAACCATCAGCCTCAAAGGCATGGAACGTCGAGTCGACAATCTGGCAGGCTGGGAATGCAAGGTATGCGGCGACGGCTTTTGGGACCCCGATACCGATAGTGCAGATCGCTATGGACAAGCGGGTGACGAGCTAGTCCTCGCCGCCCGAAAAATGATCGGCGCCGAGATGAAGCGCATCCGCCGAAAACTGCACCTTACGCAAAAGGAAGCAGTGGATCTGCTGTCCGGTGGCGGCCACAACGCATTCTCTCGCTACGAACGCGGCGAACTTCTTGCCCCCAAGCCCTTGGTGCTGCTGATGCGATTACTGGATCGCCACCCGCACCTGCTTGCGGACGCGAAAGTCCTGGCTGAAGGCGCGAATATGCGCGGCGCCTTCACCTACACCGTGAACAACGACACTGAAGCAATCAAAGCGTCCTAACCCTTAAAAATAAACCCGGCCAGGCCGGGTTTATTTTTTCAAGCATCGATCAATGCAGGATCTGGCTCAAGAACAGCTTGGTCCGGTCATTCTGCGGGTTGTCGAAGAAGTCATTCGGCGCCGCCTGTTCGACGATCTCGCCCTTGTCCATGAAGATCACGCGGTTGGCCACGGTGCGGGCGAAGCCCATTTCGTGGGTCACGCACAACATGGTCATGCCGTCTTCGGCCAGGCCGATCATGGTGTCGAGTACTTCCTTGACCATTTCCGGGTCGAGGGCCGAGGTCGGCTCGTCGAACAGCATGATCTTCGGCTTCATGCACAGCGCACGGGCAATCGCCACACGCTGTTGCTGGCCGCCGGACAACTGCCCCGGAAACTTGTGGGCCTGCTCCGGGATGCGCACACGCTCCAGGTAGTGCATGGCGATTTCCTCGGCCTTGCGCTTGGGCATCTTGCGCACCCACATCGGCGCCAGCGTGCAGTTCTGCAGGATGGTCAGGTGCGGGAACAGGTTGAAGTGCTGGAACACCATGCCGACTTCACGGCGGATTGCTTCGATCTGCTTGAGGTCGTTGGTCAACTCCACGCCATCGACCACGATGCGGCCCTGCTGGTGCTCTTCCAGACGGTTGAGGCAACGGATGGTGGTGGACTTGCCCGAACCCGACGGGCCGCACAGCACGATACGCTCGCCCTGCTTGACGTTGAGGTTGATGTCTTTCAACACATGGAACTGGCCGTACCACTTGTTGACGCCCTGCATCTGGATAATGCCTTCAGGGCTCACAGGCTGTTTGATCGCTTCGCTCATAACATCAACTCCTAACGCTTGTGGCCTGTGTCGAGCTTGTGTTCCAAATGAATGGAATAGCGCGACATACCAAAACAGAAAATCCAGAACACCAGGGCGGCAAACACATAGCCTTCAGTGGCCATACCCAACCATTTAGGGTCGGCGGCGGCTTGCTTGACGCTGTTGAGCAGGTCGAACAGGCCGATGATGATCACCAGGCTGGTGTCCTTGAACAACGCGATAAACGTGTTGACGATGCCCGGGATCACCATCTTCAGGGCTTGCGGCAGGATCACCAGGCCCATGCTGCGCCAGTAACCCAGGCCCATCGCTGCGGCCGCTTCGTACTGACCTTTGGGAATCGCCTGCAAGCCACCGCGCACCACTTCGGCCACGTAGGCCGACTGGAACAGGATCACGCCGATCAACGCCCGCAGCAGCTTGTCGATGCCCATGCCTTCGGGCAGGAACAACGGCAGCATCACCGAGGACATGAACAGCACGGTGATCAACGGCACGCCGCGCCAGAACTCGATGAAGGTCACGCAGACAACACGAATCGCCGGCATGTTCGAGCGCCGCCCCAAGGCCAGCACAATCCCCAGCGGCAAGGCACCGGCGATGCCGACGGTGGCGATGACCAAGGTCAGCATCAGGCCGCCCCATTGGCTGGTTGCCACATTGGTCAGCCCGAAGATCCCGCCGTGGAGCAGGAAGTAGGCGATGATCGGGTACAGCACCAGGAAGCTCAGGCCATAGACCGCCTTGCGTGGGAAACGCGAGATGAACAACGGCGCCACGCCGACGATGGCCAGCCACACGGTCAGGTCCACACGCCAGCGCAGGTCGCCGGGGTAGTAGCCGTACATGAACTGCCCGAAGCGCTGTTGGATAAACACCCAGCACGCGCCTTCCTTGGTGCAGTCGGCGCGGGTGGTGCCGACCCAGTTGGCATCGAGGATGGCCCAATGCAGGATTGGTGGCACCACCAGGTAGATCAGGTAAAACGCCAACAGCGTCAGCAAGGTATTGAGCCAGCTGGAAAACAGGTTGGCGCGCATCCAGGCCATCGGTCCGAAGACTTTGCTCGGCGGCGGCATATCAGGTTTGAAAGTATGCGAACTCATGTGCGTTTCCTCACCGCTCGATCAGCGCAATGCGCTTGTTGTACCAGTTCATCAGCAGGGAAATGCTGATGCTGATCGCCAGGTACACGCTCATGGTGATGGCAATAACCTCGATGGCCTGGCCGGTCTGGTTGAGCACCGTGCCGGCAAACAGCGAAACCATTTCCGGGTAACCGATACCGGCGGCCAGCGACGAGTTCTTCGCCAGGTTCAGGTACTGGCTGGTCAGCGGCGGAATGATCACCCGCAGGGCTTGCGGGATGATGACCTTGCGCAGCGTCGGCCCAGGGCGCAGGCCCAGGGAGCGTGCAGCTTCGGTCTGGCCGTGGCTGACGGACTTGATGCCCGAACGCACGATCTCGGCGATAAACGCTGCCGTGTACACGGTAAGCGCCAGGGTCAGCGCCAGCAGTTCAGGGATCAGTACCCAGCCGCCGACAAAGTTGAAGCCCTGCAGCTTGGGCATTTCCCAGTGCAGCGGCGCGCCGAAGATCAAGGCACACAACGCCGGGATCACGATAAACAGCGCCAGGCCCGCCCAGAACTTGTGGAACGGTACGCCGGTCGCCTCAAAGCGCTTGTTGGCCCAACGCGCCATCAGCACGATTGCCACGATGGCAACCACGATACTGGCCACAAACGGCCAGAACCCGTCAGCGGCCAGCGCTGCGGGCATGTTCAGGCCACGGCTGCTGACAAAGAAAGTGTCGCCGAAGTTATGGCTGTTGCGCGGCCCCGGCATGGTCAGGAACACCGCGAAGTACCAGAACAGGATCTGCAGCAGCGGCGGAATGTTGCGGAACACTTCCACATACACGGTCGCCAGCTTGTTGATCATCCAGTTCGGAGACAGGCGCGCTACGCCGATGATGAAGCCCAGCAGGGTCGCCAGGATCACCCCAATAAAGGTCACCAGCAAAGTGTTGAGCAGCCCGATCACAAAGACGCGGGCATAGCTGTCCGATTCGGTGTAATCGATCAAATGCTGCGCGATGCCGAAGCCGGCACTGCGCTCAAGAAAGTCGAAACCCGAGGTAATGCCCCGGTGCTGAAGGTTGGTCTGGGTATTGTCGAAGAGGTACCAGCCCAGCGAGATCACCGCCACAATCGTGATGATCTGGAAGAGCCACGCACGCACTTTGGGATCGCTGAAGCTGAGCTTCCGATTTGGTGCGCCGATTTGTTTTTGCATGAAGTGCCCCGGAAAGAATGGAACAGAACATCACCCGGCGGTTGGCCCACCGGGTGACAGAACCATCAGCGATCAGCGCACAGGCGGTGCGTATTGAATGCCGCCGTTGTTCCACAGCGCGTTCAGGCCGCGGTCGATTTCCAGCGGGGTGCTCTTGCCCAGGTTGCGCTCGAACACTTCACCGTAGTTACCGACTTGCTTGACGATCTGTACGACCCAGTCTTTCTTCACTTTCAGGTCTTTGCCGTATTCGCCGTCAGCACCGAGCAGACGCGCAACGTCCGGGTTCTTGGTGGACTTGGCTTCAGCTTCAACGTTTTTGGACGTGATGCCGGCTTCTTCAGCGTTGAGCATGGCGTAGCCCACCCAGCGCACGATGGCCAGCCACTCGTCATCGCCGTTACGCACGACCGGGCCCAGCGGTTCCTTGGAAATGGTTTCCGGCAGAACCACGTAGTCCTTTGGCGAGGCCAGCTTGCTGCGCTGGGCGAACAGTTGGGACTTGTCGGAGGTCAGTACGTCGCAACGACCGGATTCCAGCGACTTGGCGCTTTCATCGGAGGTGTCGAAGGTGATCGGGGTGTATTTGAGGTTGTTGCCACGGAAGTAGTCGGAAACGTTCAGCTCAGTGGTGGTACCGGCCTGGATGCAGATGGTTGCACCGTCCAGTTCCTTGGCACTTTTGACGCCCAGCTTGTTGTTAACCAGGAAGCCGATGCCGTCGTAGTAAGTGATGAAGCCCGGGAATTTCAGGCCCATGCCCGCATCGCGGGAGCTGGTCATGGTGGTGTTGCGCGACAGGATGTCGACTTCGCCGGATTGAAGCGCGGTGAAACGCTCCTTGGCGTTCAACTGGCTGAATTTGACCTTGGTGGCGTCGCCGAAAACGGCAGCGGCCACGGCGCGGCAAACGTCAGCATCGATCCCGAGGATCTTGCCGCTGGCATCCGGTACCGAGAAGCCCGGCAAGCCGTCACTCACGCCACATTGCACAAAGCCTTTCTTCTGCACAGCGTCCAGAGTAGCGCCGGCTTGGGCGAAACCGCTGACACCCAGTACAGCCGCCGCGCAAACGATGGCCAGGGTGGATTTCAATACCTTCATTCAAACCTCCAGTTGCTCTTGTTGTGTCGAAGCTCCAACCTCAGCGCACCCTTATGAGGCGATATCGACCCGTGTTGGCTTTTTTTAGGGTCAAGCGGCATGAGGCTTTCGCGGTAATTCCAGCGGCTATCCTGAAAGCGGCAGTCACTGATAGTGTTACCGTCCCAGGAAAGTTCTGACATCGACCTACACATAGCAAGGCGCGTACCAGAGTGGCGGCTGAGTCGTTTCAGCCCTTGGTCAATAGAAAAAGATTCAACCTTGCGACATTCTCTTAACAGATCAACCAGTCGCGCACCGTTCCGACGCACCCAATCGGAGCGCACGCACATATATGGAGCAACCATGACCGAACCCTTGATTCTTCAGCCCGCCAAGCCCGCAGACGCCTGCGTCATCTGGTTGCATGGCCTGGGTGCCGATCGCTACGACTTCCTGCCGGTGGCCGAGGCGCTGCAGGAAAGCTTGCTGTCCACCCGCTTTGTATTGCCCCAGGCACCGACCCGTCCGGTGACGATCAATGGTGGCTACGAGATGCCCAGCTGGTACGACATCAAGGCCATGAGCCCGGCCCGCTCGATCAGCCTGGAAGAGCTGGAAGTGTCGGCAAAAATGCTGACCGATCTGATCGAAGTACAGAAGAGAACCGGAATAGACGCTTCGCGAATTTTCCTCGCGGGCTTTTCCCAAGGTGGCGCCGTGGTCTTCCACACCGCATTCCTGAATTGGGAGGGGCCATTGGGCGGCGTCATCGCCCTCTCCACCTACGCGCCCACCTTCAGTGACGAACTCGAATTGTCGGCCAGCCAACAACGCATTCCAACGCTATGCCTGCACGGCCAGTACGACGAGGTGGTACAGAACGCCATGGGCCGCAGCGCCTACGAGCATCTGAAAACCCGTGGTGTCACCGTGACATGGCAGGAATACCCAATGGGCCACGAAGTGTTACCCCAGGAGATACACGATATAGGGACTTGGTTGACCGCTCGCCTGGGCTGAACCCCACGTTTATGTAGCCGTATGACAGACGCACTACGCCGCGCCCGATTCTTGCATTACACTGGCCGGCGTACATTCCTTAACCAATTAATGAGATCACCGTGCTCAAAGCACTCAAGAAGATGTTCGGCAAAAGCGAGGCTGAGCCGCTCGCGCCTGTTCCCAGTGCTCCTGTCCCCGCCTCCGGCAGCCGCAATGACGGTCAACAGCCAGGCCGGACTGCACCTGTCGCCCAGCCGAAGACGCCGACGGTGACACCGCCCGAACAGGCAAAACCCGAGACGCAAGCCGCACCCGCCCCCAAGCCTCGCCGGGAACGCGCACCCAAACCGCCGGTGATCCCGTGGAAACTCGAGGATTTCGTCGTCGAGCCCCAGGAAGGCAAGACCCGCTTCCACGATTTCGACCTGGCCCCGGAACTGATGCACGCCATCCAGGACCTGGGGTTCCCGTACTGCACGCCGATCCAGGCGCAGGTACTGGGCTTTACCCTCGCCGGCAAAGATGCCATCGGTCGTGCCCAGACCGGCACCGGCAAGACCGCCGCGTTCCTGATCTCGATCATCACCCAGCTGCTGCAAACGCCGCCGCCGAAAGAACGCTACATGGGTGAACCGCGCGCACTGATCATCGCGCCGACCCGTGAACTGGTGGTGCAGATCGCCAAGGACGCCGCCGACCTGACCAAGTACACCGGCCTCAACGTCATGACGTTCGTCGGCGGCATGGACTTCGACAAGCAGCTCAAGCACCTCGAAGCCCGCCACTGCGACATCCTCGTGGCCACCCCCGGCCGCCTGCTGGACTTCAACCAGCGCGGCGACGTGCACCTGGACATGGTCGAAGTGATGGTGCTGGACGAAGCCGACCGCATGCTCGACATGGGTTTCATCCCACAAGTGCGTCAGATCATTCGCCAGACCCCGCCAAAGGCCGAGCGTCAGACCCTGCTGTTCTCCGCGACCTTTACCGAAGACGTGATGAACCTCGCCAAGCAGTGGACCACCGAGCCGTCCATCGTCGAAATCGAAGCGCTGAACGTCGCCAGCGAAAACGTCGAACAGCACATCTATGCCGTGGCCGGTGCCGACAAGTACAAGCTGCTCTACAACCTGGTCAACGACAACGGCTGGGAACGCGTGATGGTGTTCGCCAACCGCAAGGACGAAGTGCGCCGCATCGAGGAACGCCTGGTGCGCGATGGCGTGAATGCCGCGCAACTGTCGGGCGATGTGCCGCAACACAAGCGCATCAAGACCCTGGAAGGCTTTCGCGAAGGCAAGATCCGCGTGCTGGTGGCCACCGACGTGGCCGGGCGCGGGATTCACATCGACGGCATCAGCCACGTGATCAACTTCACCCTGCCGGAAGTGCCGGACGACTACGTGCACCGCATCGGCCGTACCGGCCGTGCGGGGGCTGCGGGCGTGTCGATCAGCTTTGCCGGGGAGGATGACTCGTATCAGTTGCCTTCCATCGAAACGCTGCTGGGGCGCAAGATCAGTTGCGAGACACCGCCGACGCACTTGCTGCGGGCTGTAGAACGCAAACGCCCGTAAGCTGAAATGCAATAAAAATGTGGGAGGGGGCAAGCCCCCTCCCACATTTGGTTCTGTGTTCGGCTGGCTACTTCCAGCGATCCGCTGCGGCGTGGTCGCTGTCCCGCCCTTCCACCCAGCGCGCACCCTCACTGGTGTTTTCCTTCTTCCAGAACGGCGCACGGGTCTTCAGGTAATCCATCACAAACGCACAGGCATCGAACGCCGCCTGGCGATGAGCGCTGGCGGCCGCCACGAACACAATCGGCTCACCCGGCTGCAGCGCACCGATACGATGCAGCACTTCGAGCTTGAGCAGCGGCCAGCGTTGCTCGGCTTCGACGGCGATCTTGGCCAAGGCTTTTTCAGTCATGCCCGGATAGTGTTCGAGGAACATGCCAGACACCTCGCGCCCCTCGTTGAAGTCGCGCACATAGCCGACAAAACTCACCACCGCGCCCACGCCCACATTCGCGGCATGCATCGCGTTGACCTCGGCACCGGGGTCAAACGGTTCGACCTGTACACGAATGGCCATGTTCAGCCTCCGGTCACGGGCGGGAAGAACGCGACTTCATCACCGGCCTGCAACGGCTCGTCGAGAGCGCACAACTCCTGGTTGCGGGCACACATCAGGCTGGTTTCGTTGAGCACTTCAAAGCTCGGATCAGCGGCCAGCGCCTGGCGCACGGCATCGACCGTGGCGAAGTCGCCTTCCATCTCAAGTGAATCCAGGCCTATTTTTTCGCTGTAACGCGCGAAAAACAGTACGTTGATGCTCATTGTCCATCCGCCTTGAAATGCCCGCTCTTGCCGCCAAGCTTTTCCAGCAGGCGAATGTTTTCGATGGTCATGCCGCGATCCACGGCCTTGCACATGTCGTAGATCGTCAGCGCCGCGACGCTGGCCGCCGTCAACGCTTCCATCTCTACGCCGGTCTGCCCGGACAGCTTGCAGCGCGCGACGATGTGCACCGAGTCTGCGCCATCGGCACTCAGTTCGACCTTGACACCGGTCAACATCAGCGGGTGACACAGGGGGATCAAATCACTGGTTTTTTTCGCCGCCTGGATCCCGGCGATACGGGCCACGGCAAACACGTCGCCCTTGGGATGGGCGCCGTCGACAATCATTTGCAGGGTCTCGGGCAGCATGCGCACCCGCGCTTCGGCCACCGCCTCCCGGAACGTCACGGACTTGTCGGTGACGTCGACCATATGGGCGCGACCTTGGGAATCGAGATGAGTCAGCACAGGGATACTCCTGATCAGGAGCGGCGATTGTAAACCCAACACGCAATAAATGTGGGAGCAGCGGTGCGACGCACCGCCGCTCCAACGGTTACAGGTGCGACTCTGCGTATTCAGCCAGAATCGAGCGAGGCACCCCTTGCAGCGCGATATGCACGCCGTTCGGGAAATCCTTGAAGCGTTCCGTCAGGTAGGTCAGCCCGGAGCTGGTCGCGGACAGGTAAGGGGTGTCGATCTGTGCCAGGTTGCCCAGGCACACCACTTTGGAACCGGCGCCGGCACGGGTGATGATGGTTTTCATCTGGTGCGGGGTCAGGTTCTGGCATTCATCGATCAAAATCAGGCTCTGCTGGAAGCTGCGACCTCGGATGTAGTTGAGGGATTTGAACTGCAACGGCACTTTGCTGAGGATGTAGTCGACGCTGCCATGGGTGTTTTCGTCATCCATGTGCAAGGCTTCGAGGTTGTCGGTGATCGCCCCCAGCCACGGCTCCATTTTTTCCGCCTCGGTACCGGGCAAAAAGCCGATTTCCTGGTCCAGGCCCTGTACGGAGCGGGTGGCGATGATGCGGCGATAGCGCTTGGTCACCATGGTCTGCTCGATGGCGGCAGCCAGGGCGAGGATGGTTTTACCGGAACCGGCAGCGCCCGTCAGGTTGACCAGGTGGATGTCCGGGTCGAGCAGCGCATACAGCGCCAGGCTCTGGTAGATGTCACGCGGTTTCAGGCCCCAGGCTTCCTGGTGCAACAGGGGTTCCTGATGCAGGTCAAGGATCAGCAGCTTGTCGACCTGGATCTCTTTGATCCAGCCCACGAAGCCCTGTTCGTCGACGATGAATTCATTGATATGCACGGCCGGCAGATTGTCGATCAGTTGTACCTGGTGCCAGGTACGGCCATGGTCCTGACGGGTTTCGACCTTGCTGACACGGTCCCAGAACGAGCCGGTCATCATGTGATAACCACGGGACAGCATCGACACGTCGTCGACCAGCTGGTCGGTACTGTAGTCCTCGGCAGCGATCCCACACGCTCGTGCCTTGAGGCGCATATTGATGTCTTTGGTCACCAGCACCACGCGCAGGTCCTTGTCGCGAGCGTGCAGGTCGATCAATTGGTTGATGATTTTGTTGTCGTTCAGGTTTTCCGGCAGCAGGCTGTTGGGCTCGCTGCGCTTGCTCATCAGGATCGACAGCAAGCCCTTGGGCCCGCTTTTGCCGCGCTGGATCGGCACGCCGACCTCAACGTCCTCGGGTGACGCTTCGCCCAGGGTCTTGTCGATCAGGCGGATGGCCTGGCGGCATTCGGCAGCCACGCTGTGGTGCCCGCTTTTGAGTTTGTCGAGCTCCTCAAGCACGATCATCGGGATGGCGACGTGGTGTTCTTCGAAGTTAAGCAGTGCGTTTGGATCGTGGATCAGTACATTGGTATCAAGCACATAAAGGATTGGCTGGTCGGAAGAAGGGTTACGTCCATGATCATCCATACTCGGTCACCTTTGTGGGAGCCAGTCGACGCAATACCACAACAGTGCTGCGCCTCGATTCGACCACCGACTGCACCTGAGTGACGTCAAGCGCAGTGCCCACATGAGGAGTCTTGGAAGACGCCACCTGTGTTGCAGGTTTCGGCGATCTGACTTCGTAATACCGCAAAACCCATGACAGGAAAAAGCACTTTGACGCTTTTTTGAAGTTTATTTTTCAGGATGACGAATAGCACTAGCCGAGTGCCCGATGCACCGTTAAAGTCGGAAGTCCGCCTGCATCGAAATGCCGCACAAAATCAGCGTAAAAAGGCCTCGTACCCAACAGGGCCGGGCACTTCATCCTTTTAACGAAACGCCTCCCGGCAGTCCTGCCAACCCAGCCCACTTTGCGCCGTTGCCTGCAGCAACATCGGCAATGCCACCCGCGCCTTGTCCTGGGTGTCGTGAAACACAATCACGCCTTTGCGCCACAACAGCATCAACGTCAGCACCCGTTGCGCCGACTCATCGGCCTTGAGCTTGCCCGGCTCGTCCTGGGAATCGATGTCCCATAACGCCACCTGCAAGCCCTGGGACTGGAAGAACCCCTGGCTGTCCGCGCGCCGCTGCCCGTAAGGCGGGCGGAACAGCGGCACGTAGTTTTCCGGCATCAGGTTCTGCACCAACTGCGCGCTGCGGGTGATGGAACTCTGCCAGTCCACCCAATGACTGTGGGAACGGTACTGCCAGCCCTGGGTGCCGACGCACTGGCCCTGGTACAACGCCTCCACCTCAGCGGCGGAACTGCGCTCCACACGGGTTTGCAGGCTGCTGCCGAGGACAAAGAAGGTGGCGTTCATCTTCTGCTTGCGCAGGTAGTCGGCGAGCCAGTCGGTGTTGCCGCTGACCGGTGCCGGACCGCCGTCGAAGGTCAGCAGGAACAGGCGGTCGTTGAACTCATCGCCATTGCGTTCATGGTCGCCAAAGCGCGCGACTTCGCTGCTGATCTGCGGAAACAGCGCGGCCTTGCGCAGCAGTTCGTCCAGATAACGCTCGTGGAAGGCATGGCTGGGGGCGGCCCAGCCTATATAGAAGGAGTCTTCGCTGATCGCCAGCTTGCCGGCCTGCTCGCGCAGGTCGTCCATGTTCTCCACCAGGTAGCAGAACGAGGCGTCGACTTCGCAGCTCTGCTGGGCGAACGTGTAGTTCTCCAGCAGGCGCTGCCACAGCTCGCGGCGCAGGTCGTCGATGGCCGCCAGGTTGATGATCTTCAAGCCCAGGCGCTGCTTGAGTGCGGTTTCATCCTGGGATTCACTGGCCAGCAGGCTGTGGGCGAACATCAGGATTTCCGCACGCGAAGCCACGTCGAACAGTGCGGGACTGCTGAGTTTTTCCGGCCAGGTGCCACGGTCCAGGCTGGCTACATCCACCGGCGCCGCCTGGGCATTCAGGCACAGCAGGCACGCCGACAACAAAAGCGCTATTCGCACACAGGGTCTCCCTCTCCAGAGTCGTCGGCCATCATAGCGGATCGCGCCTATCGCCATCATAGGTGGAGTCAAAACGCCCCAACCCCTAGAATCCCCGCACGATTACAGGAGACGACTTCATGCTGATGGTGATTTCCCCCGCCAAGACCCTCGATTTCGAGACCCCAGCGGTGACCCAGCGCTTTACCCAGCCACAGTATCTGGACCATTCCCAGGCGCTGATCGAGCAACTGCGCGAACTGAGCCCGGCGCAGATCAGCGAATTGATGCACGTGTCCGACAAGATCGGCGGCCTCAATGCTGCCCGCTTCGGCAGCTGGACCCCGGCCTTCACCCCCGAGAATGCCAAGCAGGCCTTGCTGGCGTTCAAGGGCGACGTGTACACCGGCCTCAACGCCGAGACCTTCAGCGATGCCGACTTCAGCTACGCCCAGGACCACCTGCGCATGCTCTCGGGCCTGTACGGCCTGCTGCGCCCCCTGGACCTGATGATGCCGTACCGCCTGGAGATGGGCACCAAACTCGCCAACGCCCGTGGCAAGGACCTGTACGCCTTCTGGGGCACGCGCATCAGCGAGTGGCTGAACGAAGCCCTGGCCGAACAAGGCGACGACGTACTGCTCAACCTGGCCTCCAACGAGTACTTCTCGGCGGTCAAGCGCACGGCTCTGAACGCGCGGATCATCAACACCGAGTTCAAGGACCTGAAGAACGGCCAGTACAAGATCATCAGCTTCTACGCGAAAAAGGCCCGGGGCATGATGAGCCGCTTCGTGATCGAAGAGCGCATCAACGATCCGGCCAGGCTCAAGCAGTTCGATGTGCAGGGTTACCGCTTCAATGCGGAGCAGTCCAAGCCGGACAATCTGGTGTTCCTGCGCGATCATGCACCGGAATAAGGCCGTACCCGCCTCTTTCAGACAATGAAATCCAAATGTGGGAGGAGGCTTGCCCCCGATTGCGGTGGTTCAGTCACGAATCTATCGACTGATGCACTGACATCGGGGGCAAGCCCCCTCCCACATTTTGTCCGCGCTTCACACCAAGAATCGTCATTTATTTGACGTCAAAAAATATCCCGACACATCCCTAACATTTTTTTCACTCGACATTTCCAAAATTTTTTCGTAGTGGCACCACTTTTTTAAAACACTAGTGGCACAAAACTATCCCTTCGCGCCAACTACCCGTAACTACTGGCCCAGATAGCAAGTGCTATCAATATAGTACCAGTGCCATCTTTGCCTATATTTCAAGAAATTTCGGGAAACAGGATGAGCGGCCAGGAACTTCGCCCTGAAGCGCTGCTCATACCACCGGTAACGAAATTCTCTGTTTCTGTAGGAGATGACTTACAAGGCGGACCAACGGAAGTAGCGAAGTTGTCATATTCAACTTTGACTCAGTGGTCACATTACCAACCGATTAGTTGAGAGCGGCGATAAGGATCCATTGCCACGAACTATAAGGCCAAGGCTGTGCTTACCCTAATGGGTCAGTGAGACAACCCAAGGCATTGATACGTAAAGGCTTACAGCCTCTATCAAGGCCCTGCGGCACTGGCGCCAGGCCCTTCTCCCAGGAAGGCTGGCTGCATTTCAGGGCAGGCCCCAATAACAAGGCCAAGTTGCGCACAACTTGAGTGCAATAGTTAGTCACTCGTTATTCAACATGCCTGTACGCGGCAAGTCGGCGTCTATTCGCCCAACTTTCGCGGCATTTGTGACGTTTGCAAACATGAACTCCGGCCATCTAATGGCATGATTTAAATACAGAGGTAATTGCGATGCGCATCAGCATATTTGGTTTGGGTTACGTTGGCGCAGTATGTGCCGGTTGCCTGTCTGCCCGTGGCCACGAAGTGGTCGGCGTAGACATCTCCAAGGAAAAGATCGACCTGATCAACGCCGGTAAATCGCCGATCGTCGAGCCGGGTCTGGGCGAACTGTTGAGCCAGGGCATCGCAAACGGTCGACTGCGCGGCACCACCAACTTCGCCGACGCCATCCGCGATACTGACCTGTCGATGATTTGCGTCGGCACGCCGAGCAAGAAGAACGGCGACCTGGAACTCAACTACATCGAATCGGTATGCCGCGAGATCGGTTTTGTCCTGCGTGACAAGACCACCCGCCACACCATCGTGGTACGCAGCACCGTGTTGCCGGGCACCGTCGCCAACGTGGTGATCCCAATCCTCGAAGACTGCTCCGGCAAGAAAGCCGGCGTCGACTTCGGTGTTGCGGTCAACCCGGAATTCCTGCGCGAATCCACCGCCATCGCCGACTACGACCTGCCACCGATGACCGTCATCGGCGAATTCGACAAAGCCTCCGGCGATGTCCTGCAGTCGCTGTACGAAGAACTCGACGCACCGATCATCCGCAAGGACATCGCCGTAGCCGAGATGATCAAGTACACCTGCAACGTGTGGCACGCCACCAAGGTCACCTTCGCCAACGAGATCGGCAACATCGCCAAGGCGGTCGGCGTCGACGGTCGCGAAGTGATGGAAGTGGTCTGCCAGGACAAGACCCTCAACCTGTCCCAGTACTACATGCGCCCAGGCTTCGCGTTTGGCGGCTCCTGCCTGCCTAAGGACGTGCGCGCCCTGACCTACCGCGCCGGCTCCCTGGACGTGGAAGCGCCGCTGCTCAACTCGCTGATGCGCAGCAACGAGTCCCAGGTGCAGAACGCCTTCGACATCGTCGCCGGCCACGACAAACGCAAAGTCGCCCTGCTGGGCCTGAGCTTCAAGGCCGGTACCGACGACCTGCGCGAAAGCCCGCTGGTCGAGCTGGCGGAAATGCTGATCGGCAAGGGCTATGACCTGAGCATCTACGACAGCAACGTCGAGTACGCCCGTGTCCACGGTGCGAACAAGGACTACATCGAAGGCAAGATCCCCCACGTGTCGTCCCTGCTCAACTCGGACTTCGATGATGTGATCAACAACTCCGACGTGATCATCCTCGGCAACCGCGACGAGAAGTTCCGTGCCCTGGCGCAGAACGCACCGCACGGCAAGCAAGTGATCGACCTGGTGGGCTTCATGTCCAAGGCCACCAGTACGACAGGCCGTACCGAAGGCATTTGCTGGTAACAGCAACGGTAAGTTTCGGGCTGCAGGCGTACCAATCCCCAGCGCTTGCAGCTCGAAGCCTTCTTCACCTTCGGATGACGCTTATGTCCAAGTTAAAACACGTACTGCTCCAATCCGCCGGCTGGCTGTTCTTTCTGAGCCTGCTGATGGGTCTCGCCCTGCTGTTGCCGGCGAGTACGTTCGACTCCGAGTCGAAGAATTTTATTTTCCTGATTGGCGCCGTCGGTATCTGGCGCTACTCGATGGGTGCTACGCATTTCTTTCGCGGCATGCTGTTCCTGTACGTGGTCTACCCGCACCTGCGCCGTAAAGTGCGCAAGCTGGGCAAGGCTGCCGACCCGTCCCACGTGTTCCTGATGGTCACCAGCTTCCGTATCGATGCGCTGACCACCGCGCAGGTCTACAGCTCGGTGATTCGCGAGGCCATCGAATGCGGCTTCCCCACCACCGTGGTCTGCTCGCTGGTGGAAATGTCCGATGAGCTGCTGGTCAAGAGCCTCTGGGAACGAATGAACCCGCCGGATCACGTCAAGCTCGACTTCGTGCGTATCGCCGGTACCGGCAAGCGCGACGGCCTGGCCTTCGGCTTCCGCGCCATCTCCCGCCACCTGCCGGACGACCGCGCCGTGGTTGCCGTGATCGATGGCGACACCGTGCTCGCCGAAGGCGTGGTGCGCAAGACCGTGCCGTGGTTCCAGCTGTTCGGCAACGTCGGCGGCCTGACCACCAACGAATTCTGCGAAGTGCGCGGCGGTTACATCATGAGCGAGTGGCACAAGCTGCGCTTCGCCCAGCGCCACATCAACATGTGCTCCATGGCCCTGTCCAAGCGCGTGCTGACCATGACCGGCCGTATGTCGGTGTTCCGCGCCAACGTCGTGACTGACCCGGGCTTTATCGCCGACGTGGAAAGCGACTCGCTGCAACACTGGCGCCTGGGCCGCTTCAAGTTCCTTACCGGTGACGACAAGTCCAGCTGGTTCAGCCTGATGCGCCTGGGCTACGACACCTTCTACGTGCCCGATGCGGCGATCCACACCGTGGAACACCCGCCGGAAAAGAGCTTTATCAAGGCGAGCCGCAAGCTGATGTTCCGCTGGTACGGCAACAACCTGCGCCAGAACTCCCGCGCCCTGGGCCTGGGTGTACGCCGGCTGGGCCTGTTCACCAGCATCGTGTTGTTCGACCAGCGCGTATCGATGTGGACCTCCCTGCTCGGCCTGACCGTGGCAATCATCGCCACCTTCAAGTACGGCGGCGCGTTCATCCTCGCGTACCTGCTGTGGATCGGCATCACCCGCCTGATCCTGACCCTGCTGCTGTCGTGCTCCGGCCACAAGATCGGCCCGGCTTACCCGGCGATTCTCTATTACAACCAGATCATGGGCGCGTTGGTGAAGATCTACGTGTTCTTCCGCCTTGATCAACAGTCCTGGACCCGCCAGGACACCAAACTGACCCGCGATTTGGCCAGCTTTCAACGTTGGTTCAACACCTGGTCGTCTCGGACCATGACCTTCTCCGCCGGCAGCATCTTCGTTGCCGTGTTGCTGATGATGGTCTGACCCTGCCAAGCCTGAATTAACCAAGGAATTACACCGTCATGAACAGCCAAGTAAACGCCAACGTTGTCCACGAGTCCGAAGCCCAGCGTCAACATGCCCGGGTCAAAATCCCGGCCAAGCTGCGCTTCTTCAACACTGACCGCACCCAGACCGAAGCGCGGGTGATCGACCTGTCCGCCGGCGGCCTGGCTTTCACCGCCACCCAGCCGTTGACCGTGGGTGAAGTGCACAAGGGTCGCCTGCAGTTCGTCATCGATAACCTCGGCCTGGCCATGGACGTAGAGCTGCAGATCCGCTCCTACGACCGCCAGACCGGCCGCACCGGTTGCCAGTTCCAGAACCTCGACGCCCAGGATATTTCCACCCTGCGCCACCTGATCACCTCGCACCTGTCCGGCGACATCGTGACCATGGGTGACGTGCTGGCGACCCTGCAACGCGACAACTTCACCAAGGCGCGCAAGGTCAAGGACAGCGGCAGCAACATGAGCGCCTTCGGTCGCCTGCGCGCCGTGACGTTCAGCCTGGCGATCTTCCTCGTCGGCCTGGCAGCCTTCGGCTTCGTGTTCAAATCGGTGTACGGCATGTACTTCGTCAGCCACGCCCAGGCGGGCCTGGTCAGCGTGCCCGGCATGAACGTGACCATGCCCCGCGACGGCACCGTGCAAAGCCTGCTAAAGGGTGACGCGATTGCAGCCAAAGGCGCGCCACTGGCGACCTTCAGCACCAGCATGCTGGATGTGCTCAAGGGCCACCTGGACGAAGACCAGCTGCAGCCGGCCAAGGTCGAAGAGCTGTTCGGCAAGCAAATGACCGGCACTCTCACCTCGCCGTGTGATTGCGTGGTCGCCCAGCAACTGGTCGCCGACGGCCAGTACGCCAGCAAAGGCGACGTGATCTTCCAACTGGTGCCACGCGGCAGCCAGGCTAACGTCGAAGCTCGCTTTACCTATCGCCAGTTCGGTGACGTGCGCCCAGGTACCCCGGTGAGCTTCCAGGTGGCCGACGAAGAACAGACCCGCACCGGCACCATCGTCAGCAGCACCAGCCTGAACAGCGCCGACCTGTCCTCCGACATCCGCGTACAGATCAAGCCTGACGCCCCGCTGGACAGCGCCTACGCCGGCCGCCCGGTGGAAGTGACCAGCGACCGTGGCCCATCCCTGAACTGGCTGATCGATAAAGCCATGGCTGCGGGTCTTTAATCATGAGCGCCCTTCGAACCCTGCCCGTGCCCCTGGCGCTGGCCATTGCCCTCGCCGGTTGCGCCGGCCTGCCCGACCAACGCCTGGCCAATGAAGCGCTCAAGCGTGGCGACACCGTCACCGCGCAGCAGAATTACCAGCAACTGGCAGAACTGGGTTACAGCGAGGCCCAGGTGGGCCTGGCCGATATCCAGGTAGGCACCCGCGATCCGGCGCAAATCAAACAGGCCGAGGCCACCTACCGTGCCGCGGCGGATACCTCGCCGCGCGCCCAGGCCCGCCTCGGTCGGCTGCTGGTGGCCAAGCCAGGCTCTACCGAAGCCGAGCACCATGAAGCCGAAGGTCTGCTGAAAAAAGCCTTTGCCAATGGCGAAGGCAACACCCTGATCCCGCTGGCGATGCTGTACCTGCAATACCCCCACAGCTTCCCCAACGTGAATGCCCAGCAGCAGATCAGCAAGTGGCAGGCCGCCGGTTACCCGGAAGCCGGCCTGGCCCAGGTCCTGCTGTATCGCACCCAGGACACCTACGACCAGCATCTGGATGATGTGGAGCGCATCTGCAAGGCCGCGCTGAACACCACCGATATCTGCTATGTCGAGCTGGCCACGGTCTACCAGAAAAAAGCCGAGCCGGAAAAACAGGCCGAACTGCTCAAGCAGATGGAAGCCGGCTACAGCCGCGGCACCGTCACCGCCCAACGCGTCGACAGCGTCGCCCGCGTATTGGGCGACGCCACGCTGGGCAAGACCGACGAGAAAACCGCCCAGGCCCTGCTGGAAAAAATCGCCCCCGGCTACCCCGCTTCCTGGGTCAGCCTGGCGCAACTGCTCTACGACTTCCCCGAACTGGGCGACGTCGACCAGATGATGAAGTACCTGGACAACGGCCGCGCCGCCGATCAGCCGCGCGCCGAGCTGTTGCTGGGCAAGCTCTACTACGAAGGCAAGTGGGTGCCGGCGGACGCCAAGGCGGCTGAAGCGCACTTCCAGAAAGCCGTGGGCCGCGAAGTAGCTGCCGACTATTACCTCGGCCAGATCTACCGCCGTGGTTACCTGGGCCAGGTCTATTCGCAAAAAGCCCTGGACCACCTGCTGACCGCTGCGCGCAACGGCCAGAACAGCGCCGACTTCGCCATCGCCCAATTGTTTTCCCAAGGCAAGGGCACCAAGCCCGACCCATTGAATGCCTATGTCTTCAGCCAATTGGCCAAAGCCCAGGGCACGCCAGAGGCCAATGACCTGGCCACGCAGCTCGAAGCCCCGCTCACACCGGAACAACGCGCCCAAGGCCAACGCCTGGTGCAACAGGAACTGGCCGCCCGCGGCACCCTGGCCCAGAGCACGCTACAACTGCACGCCCTGGAAGAAGAAGACGGCGAGGAATCCCTATGAAGCTCAATCCATTCGTGCAGGCCGGCATCGGCCTGACCTTCGCCCTGCTGTGGTCGTGCCCGACCCTGGCCGCGCTGACCGAAGCCAAGAATTTCGGCCTGGAAGTCAAAGTCACCGGCCAGTCCGAAGATGACCGCGACCTCGGCACCCAGAAAGGCGGCGACGTCAACGGCATCGGCCTCGACCTGCGCCCGTGGATCTACGGCGAAAGCGGCAACTGGAGCGCCTACGCCATGGGCCAGGCGGTTGCTTCGAGCGACATCATCGAGACCGACACCCTGCAACAGTCGGCGGATGACGAAAACCAGCAAACCACCAACAACGACCGCAAGACCAAGAAAAACTACCTGGCCATGCGTGAGTTCTGGGTCGGCTACAGCGGCTTCACGCCCTACCCCGGCGAGATCCTCAAGCTCGGTCGCCAACGCCTGCGCAACGACGACGGCCAATGGCGCGACACCAACATCGAAGCGCTGAACTGGACCTTCGACACCACCCTGCTCAAGGCCAACGTCGGCGTCGCCGAACGTTTCAGCGAATACCGCACCGACCTCAAGGAACTGTCGCCCAAGGACAAGGACCGTCAGCACCTCTACGCCGACGCGTCCTACCAGTGGACGCCGGGCCAGTGGATCGGCCTGCGTGGCCACCACACCCATGACAACGGCAAGCTCGACTACCCGGAACCGGGCGTGCCCACCGACTCGCTGGACAAGCGCGAAAACGGCGACCTGACCTGGCTCGGCATCGAAGCCAACAGCGACGCCTACAACTGGCGCAACACCAACACCGTCAATTACTGGGCGAGCCTGACCGGCATGCGCGGTGATCGCGACACAGTCAACGCATTGAAGTCCGATGGCAGCCGCCCCGACCAGGCCAAGCGCAGCGACGACGTGAATGGCTGGGCCACCGATATTGGTATCCGCCTGCGTCTCGATCCGCAGTGGCAAGTGGGTGCAGCCTACGCCCGCGCCAGTGAAAACTATGAACAGAACGGCCTGCAAAGCAACCGCTCGAACTTCACCGGCACCCAGTCCCGCGTGCACCGTTTCGGCGAAGCATTTCGCGGCGAGATGAACAACATGCAGTCCATGAGCCTGTTCGGTTCCTGGCAGCTGCGCGAGGACTACGACGCCAGCCTGGTGTACCACAAATTCTGGCGCGTCGACGGCAACAAGCCGGTCAGCAGCAACGGTATTGCGGCACTGGACAACACCACTGATGCCGCCGGTGACATTGTCGCCAGCACCTCACTGCCGCTGGCCGATGGGAAAAAAGACCTGGGCCAGGAGATGGACCTGGTGGTCACCAAGTACTTCAAGAAAGGCCTGCTGCCGGCCGCGCTCAGCCAGTCGGTTGACGAGCCGTCAGCCCTGGTGCGGTTCCGTGCCGGTGTGTTCAAACCAGGTGATGCCTATGGCAGCCAGGTCGACTCGTACATGCATCGCGCGTTTGTCGACGTGATCTGGAAATTCTGATGGGAGCCTGTGCAATGAATGCTCAAAGCCTACTCGTCGCGGCAATGCTGATGGCCAGTGCCACAGCGTTTGCCGATACGGCGGCCAAGGCGCCGACCATCGCCAAGGAACTGCAACAGGCCAAGACCTACACCATTTCCAGCCCGCCGACCGCGCCGCTGGAAATGGCCAAGCCTACCCTGCCGGACCTGTCGGGCTACACCGCCGCAGCGATGGAAAAGAAGATCGTACGCACCAAGCCCGGCAAGATCAGCATCCGCCGCATGATGCAGGAAGACGCCCTCAAGGACTTTATCGGCGGCGACAACAAGATGGCCGAATGGGTGGTGCGCCAGCACGGCATTCCCCAGGCGATCTTTGTCGACGACGGCTACATGAACCTCAAGGACCTGCTGGGCAAAGTGCCCAAGCAGTACTTCAGCGAAACTTCGCCGGGCGTGTTCCTGGCCAAGTTGCCGATCGTGGTCGGGCGCAAGGGCATCCTGGACATCGATAAAAACACCCAGGAGCTGCGCCTGTCCCAGCAGGCCGGTTCGTTCCTGATCAACGACGGCCAGCTGTTTGTGCGTGACACCAAGATCACCGGTTGGGACGAAAAAGCCAACGGCCCGGCGCTGTTCAAGTCGCCCAAGGAATTCCGCCCGTTCCTGCTGGCCTGGGGCGGCACCGAGACTTACGTCTCCAAGACCAAGATGGCCAGCTTCGGCTATGCCAACAGTAAGTCGTACGGGGTGAGTATTTCCCAGTACACGCCGAACATGGCCAAGGTGCTCAAGCGCCCTGAGCCGACCGGCTGGATCATCGATTCCGAGTTCTCGGACATGTGGTACGGCTTCTACTGCTACGAGACCACGGGCTTCGTGATCAAGGGCAATACCTACAAAGACAACATCGTCTACGGCATTGACCCCCATGACCGTTCCCACGGCCTGATCATCGCGGACAACACCGTCTACGGCACCAAGAAAAAGCACGGCATCATCATTTCCCGGGAAGTGAACGACAGCTTCATCTTCAACAACCGCAGCTACGACAACAAGCTTTCGGGCCTGGTGATCGACCGTAACAGCGTGAATAACCTGATCGCCGACAACGAGATCTACCGCAACCACACCGACGGCATCACCCTCTATGAGAGCGGCGACAACCTGCTGTGGGGCAACAAGGTGATCAGCAACCGTCGCCACGGCATCCGCGTGCGTAACAGCGTGAACATCAAGCTGTACGAAAACACCTCCATGGCCAACGGCCTGACCGGCGTGTACGGCCACATCAAGGATTTGACCGACACCGACCGCGACATCGCCCTCGACCCGTTCGACGCCAAGGTCTCGCTGATCGTGGTCGGCGGGGAACTGGCGGGGAACGGCAGCGGGCCGCTGTCCATCGACTCGCCACTGAGTATCGAGCTGTACCGCGTGTCGATGCTGGCGCCGACCAAATCCAGCGGCATCAGCTTTTCCGGCGTGCTGGGCGATCGCCAGGAAGAAATTCTCGACCTGCTGGTGCGCCAGCAGAAAGCCGTGCTGATCGACCCTGTCGAACGCCAGACCGAAATGCAGGACTGAGGATGACCCTTATGCACCCACACATGATCAAACTGCTGAGCCTCTCGGGTCTGACCCTCGGCCTGCTCGCGGCCAGCCAGGGCGTGCGCGCCGACGAAATCAAGGCGCCGACCTTCACCGCCGAGCCCTGCTGCAGCCTGTGCCCGGCCGCCCATGACGCGAAGAACTACACCACGCGCTACCAGCAGAACTTCACCACCCTGGTGCAAGCCCAGGGCGACTGGCTGTTCCGTACCCAGGAAGACCTGCGCACCGAATTCGACACCAGCCCGGCCGGCTACAAGCGCATGCAACAACTGCACGACGCGTTCAAGGCCAAGGGCGTGGAACTGGTGGTGGTCTACCAGCCGACCCGTGGCCTGGTGAACCGCAACAAGCTCAACCCCGCGGAAAAAGCCTCGTTCGATTTCGACAAGGCCCTGGGCAACTACAAGACCATGCTCGGCCGTTTCGCCAAGATGGGCTACGTGGTGCCGGACCTGTCGCCGTTGACCAACGAGCAACTGCCGGACGAACTGCCGGCCCACGACTTCTACTTCCGCGGCGACCAGCACTGGACTCCGTACGGCGCCCAGCGCACGGCGAAAATCGTCGCGGCCAAGGTTAAGCAGATGCCTGAATATGCCGAGATTCCCAAGCGCGAATTCGAGACCAAGCGCTCCGGACGCATGGGCAAGACCGGCACCCTGCACAACATGGCGGGGCAACTGTGCGGCACCAGCTACGCGATCCAGTACATGGACCAGTTCACCACCGAGCCGAAAGGCGAAGCCGGCGACGGCGACCTGTTCGGCGATTCGGGCAACCCGCAGATTACCCTGGTGGGCACCAGCCACAGCGGCAAGAACTACAACTTTGCCGGGTTCCTGGAAGAAGAAATCGGCGCCGACATCCTCAACGTCGCCTTCCCCGGCGGTGGCCTGGAAGGCTCGATGATCCAGTACCTGGGCAGCGACGAATTCCAGAAGAGCCCGCCGAAAATCCTGATCTGGGAGTTCTCGCCGCTGTATCGCCTGGACCAGGAGACCATCTACCGCCAGATGATGGCGCTGCTCGACAACGGCTGCGAAGGCAAGACCGCGCAGATGACCGCGAGCACAACATTGAAACCCGGCAAGAACGAATTGCTGGTTAACAGTTCGAACAAAGACCTGCGTAATGCCAATCACCAGGTTGATATCCGCTTCGCCGACCCGTCGGTGAAAACCTTGCAAGCCACCCTCTGGTACATGAACGGGCGCCACGAGGACATCAAGATCGAGAAACCCGAAACATCCGATACAGACGGGCGTTTCGCCTTTGAACTGCGCACCGATGAAGACTGGGCCTCGCAGAACTTGCTGGCCGTGGAAGTGCAGGGCCCCGAAGCGGGCGCTGCCGCGCAGAAGGTCGAAGCGAAAATTTGCACACGCAACGTATTCCCAGCGGGCGGTCAACAGACCGCCTCGACAGGGCAATGAGGTTACTTATGCAGAAGTTATGGATTCCATCGTTGCTGGGCCTGGCGATCTTCGCCGGTTCGGTCAACGCCGCCGCCCCGCTGCGTCCGCCCCAGGGCTACTTCGCACCGATTGAAGCGTTCAAGACCGGCGACTTCAAGAATGACTGCGATGCCATGCCGGCGCCGTACACCGGCTCGCTGCAATTTCGCAGCAAGTACGAAGGCTCCGACAAGGCCCGTTCCACGCTGAATGTTCAGTCGGAAAAAGCCTTTCGCGACAGCACCGCCGACATCACCAAGCTGGAAAAAGACACCAGCAAGCGCGTGATGCAGTTCATGCGCGACGGTCGTCCGGAGCAGCTGGAATGCACGCTCAACTGGCTGACCAGCTGGGCCAAGGCCGATGCGTTGATGTCCAAGGACTTCAACCACACCGGCAAGTCCATGCGCAAATGGGCCCTGGGCAGCATGGCGTCGGCCTATGTGCGCCTGAAGTTCTCCGACTCGCACCCGTTGGCCAACCACCAGCAGGAATCGCAACTGATCGAAGCCTGGTTCAACAAACTGGCCGATCAGGTGGTCAGCGACTGGGACAACCTGCCGCTGGAAAAAACCAACAACCACTCCTACTGGGCCGCCTGGTCGGTGATGGCAACCTCCATCGCCACCAACCGTCGCGACCTGTTTGACTGGGCCGTGAAGGAATACAAGGTCGGCGTGAACCAGGTCGACGACCAAGGCTTCTTGCCCAACGAATTGAAGCGTCAGCAACGCGCCTTGTCGTACCACAACTACGCCCTGCCGCCGCTGGCGATGATCGCCAGTTTTGCCCTGGTCAACGGTGTTGACCTGCGCCAGGAAAACAACAGCGCACTCAAGCGCCTGGGCGACAAAGTGCTGGCCGGGGTCAAGGACCCGGAGATCTTCGAACAGAAGAACGGCAAGGAGCAGGACATGAAGGACCTCAAGGAGGACATGAAGTATGCCTGGCTCGAACCGTTCTGCACCCTCTACACCTGCGCGCCGGATGTGATCGAGCGCAAGCACGGGATGCAGCCGTTCAAGACCTTCCGCCTCGGGGGTGACCTGACCAAGGTCTACGACCCGACGCATGAGAAAGGCAATAAAGGTTCCTGAGCGAACTCGGTAAAAAATGTGGGAGGGGGCTTGCCCCCGATAGCAGGGTGTCATTCAACACAGATGGCGACTGTTACACCGCCATCGGGGGCAAGCCCCCTCCCACATTTTTGAGCCGGTTTCGTCAGTAGGAATGTTGTACCGCCCTCCCCGTTTTTTCGTGGGGGGTTTGGGGGGGCTCTGGCCCTTGACTGTTGGTTAAACATGGAGAGATCGGGATGGTTTTCTCGTCCAATGTGTTCCTGTTTCTGTTCTTGCCGATCTTTCTCGGCTTGTACTACTTGAGCGGGCAACGCTATCGCAACCTGCTGCTGCTGTTGGCCAGCTACGTGTTCTACGCCTGGTGGCGAGTGGACTTCCTGGCGCTGTTCGCCGCCGTCACGCTGTGGAACTACTGGATCGGCCTCAAGGTCGGTGCCGCCGGCGTGCGCACCAAGCCGGCCCAGCGCTGGCTGCTGCTGGGCGTGGTGGTCGACCTGTGTATCCTCGGCTACTTCAAGTACGCCAACTTCGGCGTCGACAGCATCAACGTGATGATGAAGTCGGCCGGCCTGGAGCCGTTCATCCTCACCCACGTGCTGCTGCCGATCGGGATCTCGTTCTACATCTTCGAGTCCATCAGCTACATCATCGACGTGTACCGTGGCGATACCCCGGCGACCCGCAACCTCATCGACTTCGCGGCGTTCGTGGCGATCTTCCCGCACCTGATCGCCGGCCCGGTGTTGCGTTTCCGCGACCTGGCCGACCAGTTCAACAACCGCACCCACACCCTCGACAAGTTCTCCGAGGGCTGCACGCGGTTCATGCAGGGTTTCATCAAGAAGGTCTTCATCGCCGACACCCTGGCGGTGGTGGCCGACCATTGCTTCGCCCTGCAAAACCCCACCACCGGCGATGCCTGGCTGGGGGCGCTGGCCTACACCGCGCAGTTGTACTTCGACTTCTCCGGCTACAGCGACATGGCCATCGGCCTGGGCTTGATGATGGGTTTCCGCTTCATGGAAAACTTCAAGCAGCCGTACATCAGCCAGTCGATCACCGAATTCTGGCGGCGCTGGCACATCAGCCTGTCCACCTGGCTGCGTGACTACCTGTACATCACCTTGGGCGGCAACCGTAAAGGCACGCTGACCACCTACCGCAACCTGTTCCTGACCATGCTGCTCGGTGGCCTGTGGCACGGTGCGAACATCACCTACATCGTGTGGGGTGCCTGGCACGGCATGTGGCTGGCGATTGAAAAAGCCATCGGCCTCAACACCGCACCGCGCAGTTTCAATGTCCTGCGCTGGGCCTTCACCTTCCTGCTGGTGGTGATGGGCTGGGTGATCTTCCGCGCCGAAAACCTCCACGTCGCCGGCCGTATGTACGGTGCGATGTTCAGCTTCGGCGAGTGGTCGCTGTCGGAACTCAACCGCGCCAACCTCACCGGCCTGCAAGTCGCGACCCTGGTGGTGGCGTACGTAACCCTGGCGTTCTTCGGCCTGCGCGACTTCTACACCAACCGCCCTGCCGAGAAAACCAAGCCGGCCGACCCGAGCCTGATCAAGGCCGTGCCGGGCGACAACCCGGGCAGCATCCACGAGCCAGGTTTCACCGTTGGCCGTGACGCTGCCGTGCAACCGGCCTACTGGACCGCTGACTGGCCACGCTACGCCATGCGCGCTGCAGTGCTGCTGCTGTTCGTGGCGTCGATTCTCAAACTGTCGGCGCAGAGTTTCTCGCCGTTCCTTTACTTCCAATTCTGAGGGAGCCGACCATGACCCGTTCATTACGCGTCCTCTATATCGGCCTGTTCCTGGTGCTGCTGCTGGCCCTGGGTGCCTGGTCGCTGCGCAGCTTCCTGGGCTTCAGCACCAACGCCGACGCAACCGTGCTCAACGGTCGCTGGACCAAGGCCGTCGAGACCCATTACGACGAGGAGTTCCCGATCAAGCGATTGGGCACCAACCTCTGGGCCGCGCTGGACTACAAGCTGTTCAATGAAGGCCGCCCTGGGGTGGTGCTGGGCCGCGATCACTGGTTGTACAGCGACGAGGAGTTCAACCCCGCCGTCAACGAAGACCAGAACCTTCAAGGCAACTACGCGCTGGTCGAAGGCGTACGCCAGAAGCTCAAGGCCCAGGGCATCCAACTGGTGATGGCGATCGTGCCGGCCAAGGTGCGCCTGTACCCGGAACACCTGGGTGAAGTGAAACCGGCGAGCATCCACGCCAACCTGTACCAGGACTTCCACGCCCGTGTAGCCGCCGACAAGATCATCGCCCCGGACCTGCTCGGCCCGCTGCAACAGGCCAAGCTGGGCGGCAAGCAGGTGTTCCTGCGCACCGACACCCACTGGACCCCGGACGGCGCCGAAATCGCTGCCAAGCAATTGGCTAAAACCATCGCCGACAAGACCCCGCTCCACGGCGAGCCGCAGCGTTTTGTCACCGAGGCCGAGAAGACCGAGCCGCATAAAGGCGACCTGCGTCTGTTCCTGCCCCTGGACCCGCTGTTCGAAAACCTGATGCCACCGAAAGAGCCGCTGGAAAAACGCGTCACGCACCTGGCCGAAACCAAAGGCGACGACGCGCTGTTCAGCGACAGCGAAACCCCGGTGGCCCTGGTGGGCACCAGCTACAGCGCCAACCCCAACTGGAACTTCGTCGGCGCCCTCAAGCAAGCCCTGGGCAGCGACGTGGTCAGCTACGCCGAAGACGGCCACGGCCCGATCCTGCCGATGCTCAGCTACCTGAAAAGTGACGACTTCAAGAACAGCCCGCCACAGGTGCTGATCTGGGAGTTTCCTGAACGCTATCTGCCCGTGAACAACGAAATCGGTGATGCCGACCCATCGTGGGTTGCGCAACTTAAACAAGCCGGTTCGCGCCAACAAAACATGGCACTGAACACCCCAGCTAAAAACCCAAAATCCGAGACGCCCGACCGGGCGCAAAACTGAAAGAGAGGTAACTCACATGACTTTCACTACTACTCCGCGTCGTCTCGCTAAGACTCTGGCCCTGGCCGCCGGTATGAGCTTGGTATCCCTGTCCGCCTTCGCCGGTGACGCTGCCTTGTACGGCCCAGTCGCACCGAAAGGCTCAAGCTTCGTGCGGATCTACAACGCCTCCAACCAGGAAGTCAGCGCCACTGTCGGCAGCACCAACCTCAGCGACGTGGCCCCGCTGGCCAGCAGCGACTTCAGCTTCATGCCCGGCGGCGACTACAGCGCCAAGGTCGGCAGCCAGACCGTGCCGGTCAAGCTCGCCCCGGACCACTACTACACCCTGGTCAACAACAACAGCGGCCAGCCACAGCTGATCGAAGAACCGCCGTTCAAGAACAAGCAGAAATCCCTGGTGCGCGTGCAGAACCTCAGCGACAAGGCCCTGACCCTGAAGACCGCCGACGGCAAGACCGACGTGGTCAAGTCGGTGGCTGCCAAAGGCCGTGGCGAACGTGAAATCAACCCGGTGAAGGTGAGCCTGGCGCTGTATGACGGCGACAAGAAAGTCGGCGACGTCAAGCCAGTGGCCCTGGAGCGCGGTGAAGCAGCGGTGCTGTACGTCACCGGTTCGGGTTCGAGCATTTCGCCAGTCTGGGTAAAACGCCCGGTGTCGACCCGCTGAATGAATTTTCCGGGTCGGCTGCGGCCGGCCCGGACACGAGACAAAAACAAGAGTGAAACGACAAACCTTCGTAGCTCTGACCCAAATTGATTCAAGGAGAAACACATGATCCCAGTAATCCTTTCCGGTGGTAGCGGCTCACGTCTTTGGCCGCTTTCCCGCAAACAGTTCCCCAAACAATTCCTGGCCCTGACCGGCGAGCACACGCTGTTCCAGCAAACCCTGGAACGCCTGGTGTTCGAAGGCATGGACTCCCCAATCGTGGTCTGCAACAAGGACCATCGCTTCATCGTCAACGAGCAACTGGCCAACCGTAAACTGGAGTGCCAACGCATCCTGATGGAACCCTTCGGCCGCAACACCGCGCCGGCCGTGGCCCTCACCGCGATGATGCTGGTCAACGAAGGCCGTGACGAACTGATGCTGGTGCTGCCGGCCGACCACGTGATCGACGACCAGAAAGCCCTGCAACGCGCCCTGGCCCTGGCCACCGTGGCCGCCGAGCGTGGCGAGATGGTGCTGTTCGGCGTGCCGGCGACCCGTCCGGAAACCGGCTACGGCTACATCAAGTCCACCAACGATTCGCTGCTGCCCGAAGGCGTGAGCCGCGTACAGCAGTTCGTGGAAAAACCCGATGAAAAACGCGCCGTCGAATTCGTCAAAAGCGGCGGTTACTTCTGGAACAGCGGCATGTTCCTGTTCCGCGCCAGCCGCTTCCTGGAAGAGCTGAAAAAGCACGATCCGGACATCTACGACACCTGCGTGCTGACCCTGGAGCGCAGCCAGCAAGACGCCGATACCGTGACCTTCGACGAAGCCACTTTCGCCTGCTGCCCGGACAACTCCATCGACTACGCCGTGATGGAAAAAACCCAGCGCGCCTGCGTGGTGCCGTTGAGCGCCGGCTGGAGCGACGTGGGTTGCTGGGCTTCGCTGTGGGCGGTCAACGATAAAGACGCCAACGGCAACGTCACCAAGGGCGACGTGGTGATCCAGGACAGCAAGAACTGCATGATCCACGGCAACGGCAAGCTGGTGTCGGTAATCGGCCTGGAAAACATCGTCGTGGTGGAAACCAAGGACGCGATGATGATTGCCCACAAGGACAAGGTCCAGGGCGTCAAGCAGATGGTCAACACCCTCAACGAACAGGGCCGCAGCGAAACCCAGAACCATTGCGAAGTCTATCGTCCGTGGGGCTCCTACGACTCGGTGGACATGGGCGGCCGCTTCCAGGTCAAGCACATCTCGGTCAAGCCGGGCGCGTGCCTGTCGTTGCAGATGCACCACCACCGCGCCGAACACTGGATCGTGGTCAGCGGCACCGCCGAAGTCACCTGTGACGAGAACGTGTTCCTGCTCTGCGAGAACCAGTCCACCTACATCCCGATCGCCTCGGTGCACCGCCTGCGCAACCCGGGCAAGATCCCGTTGGAGATCATCGAAGTGCAATCGGGCAGCTACCTGGGCGAAGACGATATCGAGCGCTTCGAAGATATCTACGGGCGCTCGACGCCGGTTGAACGTGGCGTGTCGGTGAAAACTATCGCGCAGTAAAACAGTCGTACAAGAAGCCCTCGCCCAGCCCATTGCGTCCCCTATCCGCAGTGGGTTGGGTGGGGGCTTTTTGTTTGGGATTTGCGCTGGCTGGGCGGGCCTCATCGGGGGCAAGCCCCCTCCCACCTTTGATCTGCGAATACATTCAAATGTGGGAGGGGGCTTGCCCCCGATGAGGCCGGCACACCCACCACAGCACTCAAGGTAGCCAATCCCACCTACGCTTAAGTTAGGATGCTCGTTCCCTACTCGAGGTGGTCTCCATGTTCTTCGGCGTTCTACTGATCATCACCTGGCTGATCCTCCTGCTGCGCTACCCGGCCAAGGCATTGCCGGTGTCGTTGGCCGCTGCCGTCGGCCTGGGTCTTGTCGCGGTGTGGGTGGTGTGGCTGGACAACCGTGAAGCCTCGCAACTGGCGCGCCTTGAACTGCGCATCACCTACGCCCCGCAGGAATGCCCGGCTGACCGCCCGCTCAAGCTGACCCTGAACAACGGCAACGACGTACCCCTCACCGAACTGCGCTGGCGCGTCGCCGCCTATGCGCCGGGCGATACGGTCAACCTGGCCGACAACGTCTACGCCGCCCCGCGCTATCGTGGCCCCGGCGAGTTGCAGGCCGGCGCCACTTGGGACGACTGCCTGCCCACCCCGCCCCTGCGCCCCGGCTACCGCGCGCAAACCCTGGAATTTCGCGCCGAGCATCTGCAAGGCAGCTTCTCGGACTGACAAAGGACTGATCCATGCTCAACGTACTCATCACCGGTTGCTCCAGCGGTATTGGCCGCGCCCTGGCCGAGGCCTTCAAATCCGCCGGTTTCAACGTGTGGGCCAGCGCCCGCCGCCCGCAAGACGTCACCGCCCTCGCCGCTGCGGGTTTCAATGCCTTCGAACTCGACGTCAACGACAGTGCCGCTTTACAGCGCCTGGCCGAACAGCTGGGCGAGCTGGATGTACTGGTCAACAACGCCGGCTACGGCGCCATGGGCCCGCTGCTCGATGGCGGCACCGAGGCGATGCAGCGCCAGTTCGAGACCAACGTATTTTCCATCGTCGGCGTGACCCAGGCGCTGTTCCCAGCCCTGCGCAAGCGCAAAGGGCTGGTGGTGAATATCGGCAGCGTTTCCGGCGTGCTGGTCACGCCGTTTGCCGGCGCCTACTGCGCGTCCAAGGCGGCGGTGCATGCGTTGAGTGATGCACTGCGCATGGAGCTGGCACCATTTGGGGTGAGGGTGATGGAAGTCCAGCCCGGCGCCATCAATACGAGTTTTGCCAAAAACGCCGGGGCCCAGGCCGAGCTGTTGATCAACCAACAGTCGCCATGGTGGCCGTTGCGCGAGGGTATTCGCGCACGCAGCCAGGCCTCTCAGGACAAGCCCACCCCGGCCAGCGTGTTTGCAGCAGATGTGCTCAAGGCGGTGCAACAACCACAGCCACCGCGCCTGTTGCGCTCCGGCAATGGCAGCCGGGCGTTGCCGTTGATGGCCGCGTTGTTGCCCAAGGGATTATTGGAAGCCGTGTTGAAAAAACGCTTTGGTTTGAATGGGAGTTTGTAAATGATCGACTACAGCGACTTTTTTGAAGAAGTGATCCAGACCCACGTCGAGATCGAGCAATGGTTTGCCGGGGTTGCGCCGGAAGGCACCCTGCAAAGCCTGCTTGCGCGCTTCTCGCCCGAGTTCAGCATGATCGCCCCCGCCACCGGCACACGCGTCAATGCAGCCGGGGTCAACGCGCTGTTCACTCGCCTGGGTGGTATGCGCCCGGGGTTGAAGATCACCTTGAGTGAAATGGCTGGGATTGACCGGCATGCGCGCGGCGCAACGGTGACTTATCGCGAACATCAGATCGACGCCAGCGGCACGCAGACGGATCGCCGCGCCACCGTAGTGTTCGAGAAGCAGGCCAGTGGTGCGCTGTTATGGCGGCATTTGCATGAGACATTTGTGCCTCAGGCGCGCAACAACTAATGGCCAGTTAGTACCTGTCAGATCTGACAGTAGACGAGGGGGTGTCCCAGGAACAGTCTTGCAGCTTAGTCCAGCCAAAACCTGCTGTGTTATTGACTTGGCCACCATCCCCTCGAGTGCGTGAAGGAATGCTGCGATGAGTTCTTCCAACAGTCAGCCATTGAATCAACCCGGTACTCCGGACCCGGACTTTGGCATCAATGGGCAAACCACCCTGTATTCGATACTCAACCATATTCCCGGCCTGACCCTTCGTTTTCGACTCAAGGGGCTTACTACGGATAACAACGGCCAGCTTCTGTTCAGTGCCAACCTGTTTAAAAAAGAACATTTCGTCTACGGCTTGGGGCGCCTGAAGCCCGACGGGAGCCTGGATGGAGCGTTTACGCCAAACGAACTGGTCACTGGTGACTTTGTGCAGTCATTACCAGCCGGAGCTTCAAGGCTGACTGTACAGCCCGATGGGAAAATCCTCATGGTGGGCTGGACATCACGCAGCTCATTCGACAATTGGGCCGACTTGGTGGTTGCTCGCTTCGACGACAAGGGCAGACCCGACACAAGTTTTGCCGAAGAAGGCCGATGCATTCTTCAAACCATGCCGGATGAGGGGCTGACGGAGGACTCGGTTAAAGTGCATGTGCAAAAGGACGGATGCATTCTGGTAAGCGCCAATTATTCCAAACGCCACAATCCAGCCCTGACCGTAGGTGTGCTGTTTCGACTGTTACCCAATGGGCGGCTGGATCCTGGACTGAACGGCAATGGCAGGCTCGACTTCAACCTTCTCGGCCCCAGTGCCGCCACTGCCATCAACGCATGCATCAGCCAGGGCAATGATTACAAAATAGTCATCGCGGGGCATGCCCAATTCTCCCCAGGGCGCCAAACAGCCTTCTTCGCCCGCCTCAACCCTGACGGAACCACAGATGCTGCCTTTGGCAGCCCGCAGACCCCTGGTTTTCACCGCGTTGACAGCATTGAGGGTGACACCACGCTTTACGATCTTGTCGAACGAACGGACAAAAGTCTTATTGGCGCCGGTCAAGTCGGCCTGAATGGCAATGGAACGACGAAAGGCCTGATCCAGGCCATTACCCCCAATGGCGCCGCGCATCAACTGTTCAATAACGGCCAACCGCTGGTCAGTGAATTTGATGACAACCGTGACATTGGCTGGCAGTGCATCATGAACACAAGCGCTGGGAACCTTACGACGGCATCCGAAGGTACTTGGGTATATATCGCTCAATTCAAGGCCGATGGCACACTGAATATGAACTTCAACAACAAGGGCTACATCGATCTGGACGCCCCCGTCATGTCCACCCCTTTGGTGTTAGCCAAGCGGGGCGACCACCGCGTTATCGTGGGTGCCAACGTCGCGGGTACAGATCCAGCGGGCGGCATTGGCGCTCTATTTAGTTTCTTTGGCTAACAAGGCCGGGCCAATCTCACGCTGTGCTAGTGGCCCTGTTCCAGGCTCAACGAACGCTATCGACAATCGCCGTGCCACCGCGGTGTTTGAGAAACAGGCCAGTAGCGCACCGTTGTGGCGTCATCTGCATGAAATTTATGTAGCGAATTGAAATAACTGCCCGGCCGGTTCCTACAAAAAACAGCGAACGGCCTGAGATCATTACAAGGAAACTATCCCCAGGCTCCTTCACCTCTGTCCACTCACAGGTGAAGGGATGCCAAGTGACTTCCTGCAAAGCGGTGTGCCGGATGCGTACACGACGACTCGCCAGCGACTGACCCTATTCTTATCGGCATTTATGAAGGTCGCGGCCCTGAACGCCTTGCTTTCGGCAGGCTACCTGGGGAACAACCCAGTTACGTTATTTGCATTATTTCCACTGCTCCAATCGCTGTTCTGCCTGCTGATTCTCAATACAAGAAACCACCGCCGCTTCGTCAGCATGCTGCGGGTCAAACGTCGACAAGAAATCAGAGCCAACGCACAAACCTGAAGCGGTGCCCAATCTGCCTGTCAACAAAGATCGAATGTGGGAGGGGGCTTGCTCCCTCCCACATTTCAGTTCGGCGTTTGGTTGACGATCACGGTGCAGGTAATCCCCGCTGCCAACAACACCCCCTCCGGCACTTCATCAATATGAATCCGCACCGGCACGCGCTGGGCCAGGCGCACCCAGTTGAAGGTCGGGTTCACATCGGCGATCAGTTCGCGGCTCTCGGGGTTGTCGCGGTCGTAGATGCCGCGCGAGATGCTTTCTACGTGCCCCTTCAACGTCTCGCCGCTCATCAACTGCATGTCAGCTTTGTCGCCGACGTTCACATGGGGCAGCTTGGTTTCTTCGAAGAAGCCGTAGACCCAGAACGAGTTCATATCCACCACGGCCATCTTGGCTTCGCCGATGCGTGCGTAGTCGCCGCGATGCACGTTGAGGTTGGTGACGTAGCCGTCCACTGCCGCCACGACCTGGGTGCGTTTCAAGTTGAGTTCAGCCGCTTCGAGTTGTGCCAGTGCGTGCTGGTAATCCGCCAGGGCCGAGTCGGCGATGTTGCTGGCGTCGTCGCGGTTTTCCCTGGAGATCACCAGGGCGTCGAGGTCGGCGCGGCGGTGGGCGTTGACCTTGCGCATTTCCCAGGTGGCCTTGCGCGAGGCGACCAGGGACTGCGCCTGCTTGACCGCGATGCGGTAGTGCTCGGGGTCGATCTGCATCAGCAGGTCGCCCTTTTTGACCAATTGGTTATCGCGCACCGGCACGTCGACCACTTCGCCGGTGACGTCTGCGGCGACGTTGATGATGTCGGCACGCACGCGGCCGTCGCGGGTCCACGGCGTTTCCATGTAGTGCACCCACAACGTGCGGCCAATCCAGATCGCCAAGGCCAGTACCAGCAAGGTCGCGAGCAGGCTGAAAAATTTTTTCATCGGGGCATTCTCAACGGTAGACGGTCAGCGCCAGGGCGCCGAACAGGCAAACGAACAGGCTCAGGCGCAGCAACGCCGGGTGCCAGAAAAACCGGTACAGGTCGAAGCCGGCCAGGAAGCGGTCCAGGGCCCAGGCCAGCACGGCCGCGATCAGGAACATCAGGGTCATGGTCGGCATATAGATGCCGTGGAATGCGATTTCACGAGGCATTCGGGGTTCCTTTGAGGGCCGCCAGCGGTGATTGCGGGTCCAGCAACGAGGTGCGGATAAAGTGCAGGTAGCTTTTCACCCGGCGCAGGGCCGAGGTGTCGAAGTGCGGGGCAAAGGGTTCGTCGGTGGCCTGCACGCGGCTGATCGCGTGGTCGACGGCGATCAGGCCACGCTCCAGGTTGCTGGCGCTGGGTTGCAGGAACAGGCGCACCAACGAGCGGCCCATCACCCGGATCGCCTGGCGCCACGGCTGGGATTCGGCATAGGCCGGGTGCACCGGCAGGATCGCCTGTTCCTTGCGCAACTCGATGATCGCGTGGCCGACTTCCAGCACCACGAACATCCAGCGCAGCAGGTCGCGTTGCACTTGCGGCTGGCCGACAGCGAGGCCGTAGGCCTGGTGCAGCAGGTCTCGGGTGCGACTTTCGAAACTCGACGCCAACCCCTTGAGCTTGCCGCTGATGGCATACACCACCTGTTCACGCAGGTCCTGCTCCAGGCGCCGCCACAGCCAGCGACTGTTGGGCGGCAGGATGATCGCCCCCGCCGCCGCGCACACCAGCATGCCAATGATCATGGCGATGTAGTCGTTGATAAAGGTGTAGGGGTTGTAGACCGTAAGGTTGTCCGGCACCGAACCGGTGCTGAAGAAAATCAGCAGGCCTACGCCCACACCGGCGTATTGCGGGCGTGAGGCGAGGAACGCGCCGAGGATGATCACCGGAGCGAGCATCACGCACAGCAGCGGGAAGCCGTCGATCCACGGGAACACAAAGAACATTTCCACAAAACCCACCAACGCGCCGATCAAGGTGCCGCAGGCCATCTGGAACGCCATGCGCTTGGGGTTGGGCGTGGCGGCGGACAGGCCGACGGTGGCAGCAGCGATCAAGGTCATGGTGGCACCGCTGGGCCAGGCCGTGGCCACCCAGTAACTGCCCAGCACAATCAGGATGAACGACGCGCGAATCCCCGAGGCGGCGCAGGCCAGCCAGTTGGTTTTGGGGCTGAAGGTTTCGTCCCATTGCTCCCGTGCATGGCTGTGATCGGCCAGGGAGGCGTGGGTTTGCGCGTAGTTGTGCAGGTCATCGACGAAGCGGTAGAGCAGTTCATAAGCGGTGTGAAAATCCAGCTGTTCGGCCTCGCTCGGATTGCCCTCCTGGAAGGTCGCACGCAGGCTGCGGACTTTGGCGGGCAGGCTGTCCTTGTAGGCGCTGAGCTGGTTGACCAGGCGCGCGGCGTCGGGGCTGGTGAGGGCGCGGCCGGAGAAGCCATCGAGGACTTCGGCGAGATCCTGCAGGCCCGGTTTGATCGCCGCCACCACGTGATCCGCGGCGTCCGTGCGCAGGCGTTCGAGCAACTGGTGCAAAGCATTGAAGCGCGTGGTGATGCCCATGAACTCGCTGTTGAGGCGACTGAGCCGACCATTGCGCCGGCGCATATGCGGGTCTTCGAACACCGTGAGGCTGCGCAGCCCTTCCAGGCCCACGGCTTCGGCGATAAAGCGCACGTTGCTGGCCTCGAACCCTTCACGTTGGCTGCGCCCGCGCAGGCCGTCGGTGACGAACAGCGCGAACACGCCAAAGCGCTGATAGAGCGCGTTGCGCATCGCTGCACTGGAGGTCTGCGGCAGGATCGCCGCGCTGACCAAGGTGGAACACAGGATCCCCAGGGAGATTTCCAGCACCCGCCACACCGCCGCCATAAAGGCGCCGTCCGGATGGGCCAGGGCCGGCAGGCCGACCATCGCTGCCGTGTAACCGGCCAGCACGAAGCCGTAGGCGCGAAAGTTACGGTTGCGTGTCGCGCCAGCGGTGCAAATGCCGACCCAGATTGCCAGCGCCCCCAGGAACAACTCGGTGTTCTGCGCAAACAACGCGATCAACACCACCATCACCGCCGACCCCGCCAGGGTGCCGAGGAAACGATAGAAGCTCTTGGCGAACACCTGGCCGCTCTGGGGTTGCATCACGATAAATACGGTGATCATCGCGGTGCGCGGTTGCGGCAGTTCCAGGCGCATGGCCAGCCACAGCGTGAGGAACGCGGCGATCAGCACCTTGAAGATGTACACCCAGGTCACGCCGTCGCTGCGTGCCCAGTCGAAAAAACCACGGCGCCACTCAAGGGAGTGCAGCCAGCGCAGCGGTGCAGGCATCGGAGTCATTAAATCCTACTCAGTGACCAAACTATTCAGTGATCAAACATGGCAAGCGCCGCCGGGGTCTTGCTCGGGAGGGTCTTGGCGTCCTGCGGCAGGTCTTTGCCGGCGTCGAGGCCGCCACCCAGTGCGGTCACCAGTTCGGCATGGGCGCCAAGCCGCGCGGCCTGGACCTGCTGCTCGATCTGTTGCTGGCGAAACAGCAGGGTTTGGGCGTTGAGCACATTGAGGTAATCGGTCAGGCCACGCTGGTAGGCGATCATGGCGATGTCGTAGGTCTTCTGTGCCGAGGCCACCGACTGCGCGGCAAACGAAGCTTGCTTGTCCATGGACTCGCGGCGGATCAACTGGTCACTGATGCCCTTGAGCGCATTGACCAGGGTCTGGTTGTAGCGCGCCACGGCGATGTCATAGCCGGCGCTGGCTTCCCCCAGCTCGGCCCGCAGGCGGCCGCCGTCGAAGATCGGCAAGGTGATCGCCGGGCCGACGTTGTAGTTGAATTTCTTGCCGGCGAGAAACGCCAGCATGCCGCCGCCGGTGGCCATGTAGCCGAGGCTGCCGACCAGGTCGACGTTGGGGTAGAAACCGGCGTGGGCCACATCGATGCCACGGGCTTGCGCCGCGACCTGCCAACGGCTGGCAACCACATCCGGGCGCTGGCCGAGCAATTGCGCGGGCAGGCTCGAGGGTAGTTTCAGTGGTGCGGCAAGGGACAGCGTCGGACGCTGCAACGTGGCCCCCTCCCCCGGACCTTTACCGGCAAGCGCCGCCAACTGGTTGCGACTCAGGGCGATTTCCTCGTCCAGGGCATCCAATTGGCGATGGGTTTCCGGCAGCGGCGTTTCGGCCTGGCTCACGTCGAAATGGGTACCGATCCCGGCGTCCAGGCGTTTGTTGGCCAAGTCGAGGATCTGCTGTTGCTGGGCCAGGGTCGCCACGACGATATCGCGGTTGGCGTAATGCAACGACAGCTGGATATAGGCGCGCACCACGTTGTTCTGCAGTTCAAGCTGGGCCTGGCGGGCTTCGGCCGCGCTCATGTGGGCTAGGTCGACGGCACGCTCGGTGGCGTTGCTTTCGCGGCCCCACAGGTCAAGGGCGTAGCTCAGACCCAGGGACGCATTGTTGTCCCAGGTGTTGGCACCGCTCAATTCACCCGGGCCGTAGAACTGATCCTTGGGCCAATTGTGGCGTTTGAGGGTGGTATCAGCGTTGATCTGCAGTGACTCGGCCGACTCGGCAACCCCGGCCATGGCCCGCGCTTCCCGCACCCGCGCGGCCGCCATGGCCATGCTCGGGCTGTTTTGGGTGGCGAGTTCGACCCAGCGGTTGAGCTGGGGGTCGCCGTAGGCCTGCCACCATTGTGCGGTGGGCCAATGGGCGTCCTGGGCGGCGCTGCGGATCGCTTCGTCGGTGGCCAGGGTAGTGGCATTGAGGGCCTGGCCTTGGGGGGCGATTCCTCCGGTTCCGATGCAGCCGCTGATTGCTAACGATAAAGCGCAAACACTGAGAGCCTTCAGCGCTCGGTTAATGAGAGTCTTCAGCTCTCTGCTGATGCGACGCGGCACGGCGAACGAATTCCTGAGGTGGTGTTGCGGGGGGAGGTGGCGCAATTCTAGGCGGCGACATGGAGGACGATAAGCTGGCATTCCTGTGAATCTTTGTTACCGTTCAAGCGATAATCCGTTGGTAGGGATCACTGGACGGCGTAACTTTCTGTCACAATTTGGCATCTCCCCTGAGAACTCTCCATGGACACTTTGCAAAACATGCGCGCCTTCAGTTGCGTGGCCGAAGCGGGCAGCTTCACCGCCGCCGCCGCGCAACTGGACACCACCACCGCCAACGTCTCGCGCGCGGTCTCCAACCTAGAGGCCCATCTGCAAACCCGCTTGCTCAACCGCACCACCCGCCGCATTGCCCTCACCGAGGCAGGTAAACGCTACCTGCTGCGCTGCGAGCAGATCCTGGCCTACGTCGAAGAAGCCGAGGCCGAAGCCAGCGACGCCCACGCCCGCCCCGCCGGGCAGCTGAAAGTGCACACCATGACCGGTATCGGCCAGCATTTCGTCATCGACGCGATTGCCCGCTACCGCCGCACCCACCCGGACGTGACCTTCGACCTGACCCTGGCCAACCGCGTGCCGGACCTGTTGGACGAGGGCTACGACGTGTCCATCGTGCTGGCCAGCGAGCTGCCGGACTCGGGCTTCGTCTCCCAGCGCCTGGGCATCACCTACAGCATCGCCTGCGCCTCGCCGGACTACGTCAAGGCCAAGGGCTGCGCGCAACGGCCCCAGGACTTGCTCAACCACGCCTGCCTGCGCCTGGTCAGCCCGGTGATCCAGTTGGACAAGTGGACCTTCAACGGTCCTGAAGGCCAGGAAAGCGTGGCAATCAATACGTCGCCGTTCCTGGTCAACTCCGCCGACGCGATGAAAACCGCGATCACCAGCGGCATGGGCGTCGGCCTGCTGCCGGTGTATGCGGCCATCGAAGGCCTGCGCAACGGCACATTGGTGCGGGTCATGCCCACCTATCGTTCCCAGGAGTTGAATCTGTACGCCATCTACCCGTCTCGCCAGTACCTGGATGCGAAGATCAAGACCTGGGTGGAATACCTGCGCGGTTCGTTGCCGGAGATCCTGGCGGCGCACCAGGCGGAGTTGGTGGCGTATGAGTTGAGCGGCAGCCTGAGCGGTGCGCGGCTGGCAAACTGATTGCTACCAGGCGATACAGGTCTGCAGTGTCCTGACAATAGTGGCAAGGAATGTTAGCTTGCTTGGCATTCTCCCGTAGTCGATGAGCCCGCCTGCAATGAAAAAGACTGTCCTCGCCTTCAGCCGTGTCACCCCGAAAATGATCGAACGCCTGCAACAGGATTTCGACGTGATCGCGCCCAACCCCAAGCTGGGCGATATCAACGCTCAATTCAATGAAGCCCTGCCCCACGCCCACGGTTTGATCGGCGTGGGTCGCAAGCTGGGCCGCGCGCAGCTCGAAGGCGCGGGCAAGCTGGAGGTGGTGTCCAGCGTGTCAGTGGGTTACGACAACTACGATGTGCCGTACTTCAACGAGCGCGGGATCATGCTCACCAACACCCCCGACGTACTGACCGAAAGCACCGCCGACCTGGCCTTCGCCCTGCTGATGAGCAGCGCGCGCCGGGTCGCCGAGCTGGACGCCTGGACCAAGGCCGGCCAGTGGAAAGCCAGCGTCGGCGCGCCGCTGTTCGGCTGTGACGTGCATGGCAAGACCCTCGGTATCGTTGGCATGGGCAATATCGGCGCGGCCGTGGCCCGGCGTGGGCGCCTGGGCTTCAATATGCCGATCCTGTACAGCGGCAACAGCCGCAAGGCCGCGCTGGAACAGGAACTGGGCGCACAGTTCCGCAGCCTGGACCAGTTGCTGGCCGAGGCGGATTTCGTCTGCCTGGTGGTGCCGTTGAGCGACAAGACCCGCCACCTGATCGGCACCCGCGAGTTGGAACTGATGAAGTCCAGCGCAATCCTGATCAATATTTCCCGTGGCCCGGTGGTGGACGAACCGGCGCTGATCCAGGCCCTGCAAAACCACACCATTCGCGGTGCCGGGCTGGATGTGTATGAGCAGGAGCCGTTGGCCGAGTCGCCGCTGTTCCAGCTGAGCAATGCGGTGACCCTGCCGCACATCGGCTCGGCGACCCATGAAACCCGCGAAGCCATGGCCAACCGCGCGTTGGACAACCTGCGCAGCGCCCTGCTCGGCCAGCGTCCGCAGGACCTGGTGAACCCGCAGGTGTGGAAGGGCTGACACGGGCCCAGCCCGACACAAAATCGGGTTAAAGCCTGGCTCTCCCGAGTCGATAACCCTCAATAGAAGTTCGTCATCCCTGATCCACAGAAGGTTTTTATGTCCACCACCAAAGCCCGCGCAGACTCACTCTCGCTTCTGCTCTTTACCTTGCGCAGCGGCAAGCTGATGGCCATCAACCTGCTGAAAGTCAGCGAGATCATCCCTTGCCCGCCGCTGACCAAGCTGCCGGAGTCCCATCCCCACGTCAAAGGCATCGCCACCCTGCGTGGCAATTCGTTGGCGGTGATCGACCTGAGTCGCGCCCTGGGGGAAATGCCCCTGGAAGACCCGAACGGCGGCTGCCTGATCGTCACCGACGTGAGCCGTTCCAAGCAGGGCCTGCATGTGCAGGCCGTGAGCAAGATCGTGCATTGCCTGACCACCGATATCCGTCCACCGCCCTACGGCTCCGGCGGCAACCGTGCGTTCATCACCGGGGTGACCCAGGTGGAAGGCGGCCTGGTGCAGGTGCTGGACATCGAAAAAGTCATCCATGGCATCGCCCCGGCGCCGATTGAAGCGGCGCCTACCGACCTGACCATGGAAGAGGCGGAAGTGCTCGGCAATGCGCGGATCCTGGTGGTGGATGACAGCCAGGTCGCCCTGCAGCAGTCGGTACACACCCTGCGCAACCTTGGCCTGACCTGCCACACCGCGCGCAGCGCCAAGGAAGCCATCGATGTGCTGCTGGAACTGCAAGGCACGGCCGCGCAGATCAATGTGGTGGTGTCGGACATCGAGATGTCCGAAATGGACGGTTATGCCCTGACCCGCACCCTGCGCGAAACCCCGGACTTCCAGGATCTTTACGTACTGCTGCATACCTCCCTGGACAGCGCGATGAACAGCGAAAAGGCGCGCCTGGCCGGTGCCAACGCGGTGCTGACCAAGTTCTCCTCGCCCGAACTGACCAAGTGCCTGGTGGTCGCCGCCCAGACCGTGGCGCAACAGGGGCTGTAACCGGTGGCGGAGCATTTCCAACTGCTGCGCCGCGACCTCACCGGCAGCCTGCCTGCACCGCAATGGCCGGCCCATACGCAGTTGGATCATTACCGCGAAGAGCTGGCCCCGGCGATCCATGCAGTGCTGCGCATGACCCAGGAGCAAGGGGGAGGCCGCGTTCCTCATCTGCACGCCTGGCAGCATCTGTTCGTCAGCGACGCCGAATTCGACCCCACGCTGTGTCTGGTGGCCAGCAATGGCGATGGCATTCTCGGCGTGGCGCAGTGCTGGACCAGCGCGTTTATCAAGAACCTGTCCGTGCATCCTTGCGCTCAAGGCCAAGGCCTGGGCCGCGCGTTGTTGCTGCACTGCTTCCAGGTGTTCAAGCAGCGCGGCGAACCCTATGTCGACCTCAAGGTGCTGGAGAGCAACCGGCGCGCCCGACAACTGTACGAAAGCGCGGGCATGGTCTTTGTGCTGCGGGATGTGGTCGCCGAGGACTGACAGGCGCTGGCGCATAACTTGCTTCCAGAGCAGCACAACGGTGGATAGAGGTAAAAACCCGTCACTGTTCCTGTGTGCCCTCTGACCTAGCCTGGTGACAGATCCGCCATGAACACCCATTTTTCCTGTGTCGGTTGCGGCAAATGCTGCAGCGATCACCACGTCCCCCTGACCCTCCAGGAAGCCCGCCAATGGGCGGCTGACGGCGGTAACGTCATCGTTCTGGTGGAAGGTTTCCTGAGCAATGGCCTGGGCCTGCCTCAACTGCAGCGCGAACATGCCGAGCGGCGTTCGGTGGTGGTACCCAGCGGCAGCACCGAGGCGTTTGTGGCAATCACCTTTGCCGCCTACAACGCCGGGCGCTGCCGGAATCTTGACGCAGACAACCGATGCCGCATCTACGAGCGCCGCCCGTTGGTGTGCCGCATCTACCCGATGGAGATCAACCCCCATATCCCACTCAACCCCGCCGCCAAGGATTGCCCGCCGGAATCCTGGGAACAGGGCCCGGCGTTGATCGTCGGGGGTGAATTGATGGACCAGGAACTGGTGGAACTGATCCAACGCTCGCGCCAGGCCGACCGAGACGACGTGCAGACCAAGGAGGCGGTGTGCGCCTTGCTCGGCATTCGCACCACGGCCCTCAAGGGCGATGGGTTTACCGCGTACCTGCCGGACATGGGCGCGTTTGCCCAGGCGATTGAGTGGGCGGTGGACCGGCCGGCCGTGGCCAATGAATGGGTGTTTCATGTATCGGGGATGGACATCGCCGAACAGTTGCTGGATGCCGGCGCGCAGATTGCCACCGAGGTGCCGGCCAACTATGCGTTTATCTCGCTGCGGGCAGCGTAGACCTTGAAGGCCGCCGATCAGTGCTCGGCAGGAACGGCGTCAAGGCGGTAGGGCTGGATGATCCGCTGGTACTCGCCGCTCTGCTTCAGTTGTTCAAGGGCGCAGTTGAGTTCGTTGCGCAATGCGGTGTCAGGTTTGCGCACCGCGATGGCCACACCATCGCCCAAAAGCTCGGACGAAATGGCAGCGCCGACGAAGTCGAAATCGTGGCCGTCTTCGGTGTCGAGCAAGGCTTCACGAATTTCCACCGTGCCTTGCAGGGTCGCATCAATCTCGCCGGCTTTAAGGCTGCTGACTAATTCATTGTTGAGCCAGAAGCTCTTGACGATGACGCCATTTGGCGCCCACATCGAGCGGGCAAAAGCCTCACGATTACTTCCCAGCAACACGCCGACACGCTTGCCCTTGAGCGACTTTACCCGCGGCTGCAAGTTGGACATCCGGCGCGCCACCAGGCGCGTGGTGAAGGGGTAGAGGTTATCGGTGAAGCCCACCCAGCGTTGTCGTTGCGACGTCGGCGCTATCCCCATGATCGCGTCGAATTTCCTGGCTTCAAGGGAGATGAAATCTTCGGCAAGCACCTGGTCGACCCAGATGCAGCGTGCATTCAACTGCACGCACAGGGCGTTGCCCAACTCGATATTCAAGCCGACCAACTGCCCTTGCGGGTCGCGGCTCTGGAACGGGGGGAACTGTGCAGCAACGGCGAAACGGATTTCACGCTGCGATGGATCATCGGCCGCAGAGGCATCCGCCGCAAGCAACAGGGCAAGCACTACACAGATGTGTATCAGAGCCAAGGGAGACGTCCTTTTCCGGAAAGACCAGCATCGCCCCCCTCCCCCCTGAAACCACTGGGACAGAGCAAAGGCTGTGCAAGCTTTCAAGAAACGGTCGTAGACCTACAATCAGAAATTTCAGCAGAGGCTGTAGGCAACAATCGACACGATGTACGACTTGTTAACCTCAGCGTTTACCCATCGAACGACGAGTACCCGGCGGTGCCATGCCTGGCGACTTGGTATGGCCGTTCTTGGCGCCGTTTTTGTACCACGGTTGGGCCGCATTCCTGGACCCAGCCAACTCACCCGGCTTGAACGGAAACTTGAACGCCGGGATCTCGGCTTTTTCAACGCCTTCGGCGCTGGCCGGATCGACGTTGTCGTTCGCTTCAACAGGGGGTTGTGTCGGGGAAGTCATGAAAGCTCCGGGGCGTGCAAAAAATGATGCGGGGCCGGCTTGCGGGCCACACTGGCGCGCAGTATACCTGCGAGCTTCGGATCTTTAACCACCACCGGTACGAATGGTCGGAGTTTGCTGACAGCGCTGTCAGTTAGCCGTCACCGTGCTGACCGGGTTGAAGGGCTATAACGACCGCTCACTCTCCCCATCCTTTGCCCCGGCGCCTCACCCATGCACATTCAACGAAAAACTGCCCTGATCGTGGGTGTCCTCGTGGTCGTGGCGGTTGCAGCCTGGGCGCTGACCCGCCCAGCCAAGGCCAGACTGGCGGCACCCACCGCGATCCCGGTGCGGGTGGTGAGCGTAGCGCAGCAGGACATTCCACGCTTTGTCAGCGGCATCGGCACGGTGCTGTCCCTGCACAGTGTGGTCATTCGCCCGCAGGTCGACGGCATTCTCATCCAATTGCCGGTCAAGGAAGGCCAGTGGGTCAAGGCCGGCGACCTACTGGCCAGAATCGATGATCGCTCGATCCGCGCCAGTCTCGACCAGGCCAAGGCACAACTGGGCGAAAGCCAGGCGCAATTGCAGGTGGCGCTGGTCAACCTCAAGCGCTACAAGGAATTGAGCGTCGACGACGGCGTGTCCAAGCAGACCTACGACCAGCAACAAGCCCTGGTCAACCAGCTCAAGGCCACCGTCCAAGGTAACCAGGCCGCCATCGATGCAGCCCAGGTCCAGCTGTCCTACACCCAGATTCGCTCGCCGGTCAGTGGCCGCGTCGGTATTCGCAATGTGGATGAAGGCAACTTCCTGCGCACCAGCGATACCCAGGGCCTGTTCTCCGTGACCCAGATCGACCCGATTGCCGTCGAGTTCTCTTTGCCGCAACAGATGCTGCCGACCCTGCAAGGCCTGATCGCCGCGCCTGCCCAGGCCAGCGTGGACGCCTACCTGGGTGCCGACACCGACGGCCAGACCGGCGACCTGCTCGGCGAAGGCCACTTGAGCCTGATCGATAACCAGATCAGCTCCACCACCGGCACCCTGCGCGCCAAGGCCGAGTTCAACAACGCCTCGCAACGCCTGTGGCCGGGGCAACTGGTGACCATCAAGATCCAGACCGCCCTCGACAAAAATGCCTTGGTGGTGCCGCCGACCGTTGTACAACGCGGCCTGGATTCGCACTTCGTGTACCGGGTCAACGGTGACAAGGTCGACGTGGTGCCGGTACAAGTCACCTATCAGAACAGCGACGTCAACATTATCAAGGGCGTGCAGGCCGGTGATGTACTGGTCAGTGATGGCCAGTCGCGGCTCAAGGCCGGTGCCCAGGTGGAGGTGCTCAAGGAGCCACCGCAGGTGATCCAGACCGTCGACGCCAAGGTGCAGCCATGAACGGCAGCCGTTCACCCTCGGCCTGGTGCGTCGACCACCCGGTCGCCACGTTGTTGCTGACCTTCGCCCTGGTGCTGCTCGGGATCATTGCCTTTCCGCGCCTGGCCATCGCGCCACTGCCGGAGGCGGAATTTCCGACGATCCAGGTCACGGCACAACTGCCCGGCGCCAGCCCGGACACCATGGCCTCCTCGGTGGCGACGCCACTGGAAGTGCAGTTCAGCGCCATCCCCGGCATGACCCAGATGACCTCCAGCAGTGCCTTGGGCTCAAGCCTGTTGACCCTGCAATTCACCCTCGACAAGAGCATCGACACCGCCGCGCAGGAAGTGCAGGCAGCGATCAACACCGCATCCGGCAAGCTGCCCAGCGACATGCCGAGCCTGCCCACCTGGAAGAAGGTCAACCCGGCGGACAGCCCGGTGCTGATCCTCAGTGTCAGCTCCGACAGCATGCCCAGCACCGAGTTGAGCGACTATGTGGAAACCCTGCTGGCGCGGCAGATCAGCCAGATCGACGGGGTCGGCCAGATCAACATCACCGGCCAGCAACGCCCGGCGATCCGTGTGCAGGCGTCCCCCGACAAACTCGCGGCCATCGGCCTGACCCTGGCCGATATTCGCCTGGCCATCCAGCAATCGAGCCTCAACCTGGCCAAGGGTGCGATCTACGGCGAGAACAGCGTGTCGACCCTGTCGACCAACGACCAGCTGTTTCACCCGGAGGACTATGCCCGACTGATTGTGTCCTACAAGGATGGCGCCCCCGTTCAACTGCGCGATATCGCCAAAGTCATCAACGGTTCGGAAAACGCCTACGTGCAGGCCTGGTCCGGCGACACTCCGGGGGTCAACCTGGTGATCTCGCGACAGCCCGGCGCCAACATTGTCGAGACGGTGGACCGCATCCAGGCCGAACTGCCGCGCCTGCAAGGCATGCTGCCGGCGTCGGTGCAGGTCAGCGTGTTGACCGACCGCACCAAGACCATCCGCGCGTCCCTGCATGAAGTGGAAGTCACCCTGCTGATCGCCATCCTGCTGGTGGTGGCGGTGATGGCGCTGTTCCTGCGCCAGTTGTCGGCGACACTGATTGTGTCCAGCGTGCTCGGCGTGTCGCTGGTCGCCAGTTTTGCGTTGATGTACCTGATGGGCTTCAGCCTGAACAACCTCACCCTGGTGGCGATCGTGATCGCCGTGGGCTTTGTGGTCGACGATGCCATCGTGGTGGTGGAGAACATTCACCGCCACCTCGAAGCGGGGCTCGACAAGCGCGAAGCGGCGATCAAGGGCGCCGGCGAGATTGGCTTTACCGTGGTGTCCATCAGCTTCTCGTTGGTGGCGGCGTTTATTCCGCTGCTGTTCATGGGTGGCGTGGTCGGACGGCTGTTCAAGGAGTTCGCGCTGACGGCCACCTCGACCATCCTGATTTCGGTGGTGGTCTCATTGACCCTGGCACCGACATTGGCCGCGCTGTTCATGCGCGCCCCGACCCATCCCGCCCACGACAAACCCGGCTTCAGCGAACGCCTGCTGGCCGGCTACGCGCGCAACCTGCGTCGCGCGCTGGCCCATCAGCGCAGCATGGCCGCGCTATTCGTGGTGACCCTGGCCCTGGCCGTGGCCGGCTACGTGTTTATCCCCAAGGGCTTCTTTCCGGTACAGGACACCGGTTTTGTGCTCGGCACCAGCGAAGCGGCGGCCGATGTGTCATACCCGGACATGGTCGCCAAGCACAAGGCCCTGGCCGAAATCGTCAAGGATGACCCGGCGGTGCAGGCGTTTTCCCATTCGGTGGGCGTGACCGGCAGCAACCAGACCATCGCCAACGGGCGCTTCTGGATCGCCTTGAAAGACCGCGGTGATCGCGACGTGTCCGCCAGCCAGTTCATCGACCGCATCCGGCCCAAGCTCGCGAAAGTGCCGGGCATCGTGCTGTACCTGCGCGCGGGCCAGGACATCAACCTCAGCTCCGGCCCCAGCCGCGCCCAGTACCAGTACGTACTCAAGAGCAACGACGGCCCGACACTCAACACCTGGACCCAGCGCCTGACCGAAAAACTGCGCGCCAACCCGGCGTTTCGCGACCTGTCCAACGACCTGCAACTGGGCGGCAGCATCACCCATATCAGCATTGATCGCCAGGCCGCCGCGCGCTTTGGGCTGACCGCCACCGACGTCGACCAGGCGCTCTACGATGCCTTCGGCCAGCGCCAGATCAACGAGTTCCAGACCGAGATCAACCAGTACCAGGTGGTGCTGGAGCTGGACAGCCAACAGCGCGGCAAGGCCGAAAGCCTGAACTACTTCTACCTGCGATCAAAGCTGACCAATGAGATGGTGCCGTTGTCGGCAGTGGCCAAGGTCGACCCACCGACCGTGGGACCTCTGTCCATCAGCCATGACGGCATGTTCCCCGCCGCCAACCTGTCGTTCAACCTGGCACCCGGTGTGGCGCTGGGTGACGCGGTAATCATGCTCAACCAGGCCAAGAATGAAATCGGCATGCCGGCCACCATCATCGGCAACTTCCAGGGCGCGGCCCAGGCGTTCCAGAGTTCGCTGGCCAGCCAGCCCTGGCTGATCCTCGCGGCGCTGGTGGCGGTCTACATCATTCTGGGTGTGTTGTATGAGAGCTTCGTGCACCCGCTGACGATTATCTCCACCTTGCCCTCGGCGGGGCTGGGCGCGCTGATCATGCTGTCGCTGATGGGCCAGGACTTTTCGATCATGGCGCTGATCGGCCTGGTGCTGCTGATCGGGATCGTGAAGAAGAACGGCATCCTGATGATCGACTTCGCCCTGGACGCCCAGCGGGTGCGCGGGCTGCCGCCGGAGGAGGCGATCTATGAAGCCTGCATCACGCGGTTCCGGCCGATCATCATGACCACCCTCGCCGCCCTGCTCGGTGCGGTACCACTGATGCTCGGCGCCGGCCCTGGCGCGGAAATGCGCCAGCCCCTGGGCATCGCGGTGGTCGGCGGCTTGCTGGTGAGCCAGGCGCTGACGCTGTTCACCACACCGGTCATATACTTGTACCTTGAGAAGTTTTTCCACCGGCCCAAACCAGCGATTGAGCTGGCGACCACACACTGAGGCCAAGGCACCGCCCTGGAGCAAAAGGCTCATGCGCGTACTGATTGTTGAAGATGAAGAAAAAACCGCCGACTACCTGCACCGCGGCCTGACGGAGCAAGGCTACACCGTCGACGTGGCACGTGAGGGCGTCGAGGGCCTGCACCTGGCGCTGGAAAACGATTACGCGGTGATCGTGCTCGACGTGATGCTGCCCGGCCTCGATGGCTTTGGCGTGCTGCGGGCGTTACGTGCGCGCAAGCAGACGCCGGTGATCATGCTGACCGCCCGTGAGCGCGTGGAAGACCGTATCCGCGGCCTGCGCGAAGGCGCCGACGATTATCTTGGCAAACCGTTTTCCTTCCTCGAACTGGTGGCGCGCCTGCAAGCCCTGACCCGCCGCAGCGGCGGCCACGAGCCGGTGCAGGTCACAGTCGCCGACCTGTGGATCGACCTGATCAGCCGCAAGGCCAGCCGCAATGGCGTGCGCCTGGACCTGACCGCCAAGGAGTTCTCGTTGCTCAGCGTATTGGCGCGGCGCCAGGGCGAAATCCTCTCCAAGACCTCGATTGCAGAAATGGTCTGGGACATCAATTTCGACAGCGACGCCAACGTGGTCGAGGTGGCGATCAAGCGCCTGCGCGCCAAGCTTGACGGGCCGTTCGAACACAAGCTGCTGCACACCATTCGCGGCATGGGTTATGTGCTGGAGAATCGCAGTGTCGGCTAACTCCATTGCCCTGCGCCTCAGCAGCATGTTCACCCTGGTGGCGGCGCTGATATTCCTGTTGATCGGCGGCGCGCTGTATCAGCAGGTGGACCGCAGCCTGGGCTTGCTGCCAGGGGCGGAGCTGGACGCGCGCTACAGCGTGTTGGAATCCTCTGTGAACCGCTTCGGCACGCCGGACCATTGGGTGAAGATTCAAGCCAAGCTCAAATTACTCGGCGAGGAAGACAAGCGCATCCGCTTCTGGGTCGTCAGCAGCGATCCGACCTACGAGTATGGCACCCCCGATGCGCAGATCCGCGCCTTCGCCGAGGGCCCGACCGGCAAGCGGGATCTGCGCCTGCCGGGGCGCGAGTACCCGTTCAAGGTGCTGGTGAGCCAGTTCCCGGCCAAGGACCAACGCCCGCCGCTGCGCTTCATGATTGCCATCGACACCGAAAACTTCCGCGCCACCCAGCACCACCTGCTGGTGGCGCTGGTCAGCCTGGCGCTGGTCGGCGTGGTGCTGGCCGCGCTGCTGGGGTTCTGGGTGTCGCGCATTGGCCTCAAGCCGCTGGGCAAACTCTCGGATGAAGCACAGAAACTGGCGCCACCGAAGCTCTCCGGGCGCCTGCAACTGTCGCCGCTGCCGCCGGAGCTGAGTCAGTTCGTCAACTCGTTCAACGCCACTCTGGACCGCGTGGAACAGGCCTACTCGCGCCTGGAGTCGTTCAACGCCGACGTCGCCCACGAACTGCGCTCGCCGCTGACCAACCTGATCGGCCAGACCCAGGTTGCCCTGACACGCGGGCGCTCGGCCGAGCACTACTTCGAGGTGCTGCAATCCAATCTCGAGGAATTGGAACGCCTGCGTTCGATCATCAACGACATGCTGTTCCTCGCCAGCGCCGACCAGGGCAGCAAGGCCACCAAGCTGAGCGAAAGCTCCCTGGCCGATGAAGTGGCGACCACTCTCGACTACCTGGACTTCATCCTTGAAGACGCCCAGGTTCAGGTACGCGTGCATGGCGACGCCCGGGTGCAGATCGAAAAAGCCCACCTGCGCCGCGCCCTGATCAACCTGCTGAGCAATGCGGTGCAGCACACCGCGCCGGGGCAGGTGATCGATGTGAACATCGACGTGCTGGAGCATCAGGTGGCAATCGGCGTGACCAACCCTGGTGAGGTGATTGCCAGCGAACACCTGCCCCGGCTGTTCGAACGCTTCTATCGGGTGGACGCGTCGCGCAGCAACAGCGGGGCGAATCACGGCTTGGGGCTGGCCATCGTCAAGGCGATTGCCTTGATGCACGGCGGTGATGTGTTCGTGCGCAGCGATGTCAGCGGCAATACCTTTGGCATTACCCTGCCGGTCTAGACATCTCCCCCATGGCCCTCAGCATCACTGTTGCTGTTTTGGCAACAGTCATTATCTTGTTACACTCTGTATCGCAGCGCTCGCCTGCGTTACTTTGACGCATCGATGAGCGCGACGGCAAAGGCAGCTGACCCGCTTACCCGAATTTCCCTCGACTTATTTCCAGGGCTCTACACTGGGAATCTGTCTTAAAGCCGCTGACTTCAGCGGCTTTTTTTTGCGCTAAAAAAAGGCCAGGCACACCCCCACGACACTGGCCGTTTTCGATTGACCAAAGGAGCTCCACCGGTGAAGAACTCGCTGACGTTCACCCCGTTATTCCTCGCGATTGCAGCAACGATCGTTCCCCTTGCCCACGCGGCAGACACCACCCCCGCCGACGGATTCGTCGAAGGCGCGCACCTCGACATCAACACCCGCAACTACTACATGAACCGCGACCGGCGCGACCTCCACACCGATGACAGCAAGGAATGGGGCCAAGGTTTTATTGGCACCTTCGAATCCGGCTACACCGAGGGCACCGTCGGCTTCGGCCTGGACGCCCACGCCATGCTCGGCCTCAAGCTCGACGGCGGTGGCGGCACCGACGGTTCCAGCATCCTTCCCTACGGCAGTGCTGACGGCAGTGGCAAAGCGCCCGGCTCGTTTTCCACCGCAGGGGGCACCTTGAAGATGCGCGCCTTCGACACCGAACTGAAGGCCGGCGACCTGTTCCTCAACAACCCGGTGATCGCCGGCGGCATGACGCGCATGCTGCCGCAGACTTTCCGTGGCGTGAGCCTGAGCAACCACAGTTTCGACGGCTGGATGCTCGAAGGTGGCCAGGCCAGCTTCACCAAGCTCTACAACCAGAGCGGCCACCGACGCATCGGCACCAGCTACGGCGCATTGCCCAGTAACGCTGACAGCCAGCACATGAATTGGGCGGGCCTGTCGTTCAGCGGCATCCCGGGAGTGACCAGCAACCTGTACGCTTCCGAACTCAAGGACGTGTGGCACCAGTACTACTACGACCTGGACTACACCTACGCGCTGAACGACCTGGTCAGCCTCAACCCGGGCCTGCACTACTACCACACCCAGGACACCGGCCAGTCGCTGCTGGGGGGTATCGACAACAACACCTATAGCCTGCATTTCACCGTCGGCGTGGGTCACCACAGCATCACCGCGGCCTACCAGCGGGTCAACGGCAACACGCCGTTCGACTACATCAGCCAGGGCGACAGCGTGTACCTGGACAACTCCCAGCAATACTCGGACTTCAACGGCCCCAATGAGCGCTCATGGAAGCTCAAGTACGCCTACGACTTCGCCGGCCTCGGCATGCCTGGCCTTACCTCGGCGGTGTCCTACATCAGCGGTAAGACCGATCTGACCAAAGTCGACCCGCAAAGCCGTGGCTACAGTGCCTGGTACAGCGCTGACGGCAAGGACGCCAAGCACTGGGAACGGGATATCGATTTGAAGTATGTGGTGCAGGGCGGCAAAGCCAAGGATTTGGCCGTGCGCCTGCAATGGGCGACCAATCGCGGCAGTCATGGCTACTCGGCGGTAGACCGGGATGTGGATGAATACCGGGTGATCGTCGACTACCCGATCAACGTGTTCTGAATCCACGGATCTTTCTTTTTAGGCAATGATTTAATTTTCATCGGGTAGAACTAAACTGCCAGCATCCACATCGCTGAAGTCTGCCCGATGAGCCAACGCCGTGTCCGTACCCTGCCCGCACGCCCAGAACTGTTAATGGTTTTGGGCAGCGGTATCACTGTTGTCTTGATCGTGGTCATCGTCGCCGCGTTGCTGATCCGCGAACACGCCAGCACCCTGCAGGCCGCTACGCGCTCAACCACCAATATCGCCCAGTTGATCAACGCCGACGTGCTGCGTAACGTCGAGCTCTACGACCTGGCACTCAAAGGGTTGATTGCCGCCAAACAACGCGAAGACCTGTCCCAGGTTGCGGCGAATATCCAGCACCTGGTGCAGTTTGACTTGTCCACTGCCGCACCTTTCAAGGGTGAAGTGCTGTTGTTGGACGCCGATGGTGCGGTGATCGCCGATTCTTCCACCCTGCAGCCCACCCCGCGCAATTTTGCCAACCGCGATTACTTCCAGGTGCATACCAAGGACGCCCAGGCCGGCTTGTATATCAGCCGGCCGTTCAGGATTCATTGCGACTGCGATCAGGTCTGGCGCATGGCATTCAGCCGGCGTGTGTCGGGGCCTAACGGTGAGTTTGCTGGCGTTGCGGTCGCGACCATGCGCCTGGCCTATTTCGACCAGCTGTTCAACACCGTCACCATCGGCAACAGCAGCAGCGTCAACCTACTTAATAAAAAAGGCTTTTTATTGGCCCAGCAGCCACTGCTCGAAAGCGACATGATCGACAAGGACCTGAGCGAGCGACCGAATTTCAAGAGGATACTGCGTGAAGGCAGTGGCACCTTCCAGGCCATCTCTGCCATCAGCGGCAAGGAGCGCCTGTACACGTTCACCAATGTCGGGGACCTGCCGCTGATCGTGGTAGTGGCCCTGTCCAGTGAAGATGTATTCGCCCCCTGGAAGCGCGCCGCACTGCTGACCAGTGGCGCCACGGGCATCCTGTGTATCGGTTTGTTATGGCTGACCTGGATGCTGCGCCGGGAACTGCGCCGCCGTTATCGCGCAGAGCGCGTCCTGTCAGAACTGGCAGCCACCGACGCCCTGACCGGCCTGGCCAACCGCCGCATCCTCGACGAGCGCCTGCGCCTTGAATGGGACCGGGCGCAACGTTCGCTCGAACCACTGACCGTGCTGATGATCGACGTGGACCACTTCAAGGCCTTCAACGACCGCCACGGCCATCATGGTGGCGATGCAGCACTGCGCACGGTGGCCCAGGTGATCAGCGCCAATATCCGCCGCCCTGCGGACCTCGCGGCGCGTTACGGCGGCGAGGAGTTCGCGGTGGTGCTGCCCAATACGGACGCCAAGGGCGCCTGGGTCATCGCCGAGCATATCCGCAGCAGCATCGAACATTTGCCGCGGGTGGCGGGGGATGAGCAGCCGATCACGGCAAGCATCGGCATGAGCACCCGGGACAAGCGCAGCCGGATGTCCCTGGAGGCTTTGCTGCTCAGTGCGGACAGGGCGTTGTATGAGGCCAAGCACACGGGGCGCAATCGGATTGTGGATGCCAGTGAGGGGTGATGATCGTCCCCACGCTGCGCATGGGAACGAGGGAGGCGCGCCACAGGCACATAAAAAAAGGCCACCCGAAGGCAGCCTTTAAAAACTAAAGAAAGAGAGTTGTGACTTACACCGCCGCAACGGGACGCATGTAAGAGATCGGTGCGGTGCTGGCATCTTCGAAGGTCACGACTTCCCAAGCGTCTGTCTGCTCAATCAACTTGCGCAGCAGCTGGTTGTTAAGGGCGTGGCCCGACTTGAAGCCTTTGAACTCGCCTATCAGGCTATTGCCCAGCAGGTAGAGGTCACCGATTGCATCGAGGATCTTGTGCTTCACGAATTCGTCTTCATAGCGAAGGCCGTCTTCGTTCAGTACACCATCCGCGTCGACCACAATGGCGTTTTCAACGCTGCCGCCGAGTGCGAGGTTGTGCTTGCGCAGGTACTCGATGTCACTCATGAAACCAAAGGTACGGGCGCGGCTGACTTCTTTTACGAACGAAGTGCTGGAAAAATCCACGCTTGCACTCTGGGTGCGGTCACGGAATACCGGGTGATCGAAATCGATCTCAAAGCTCACTTTAAAGCCTTCGAACGGGACGAAGGTGGCGCGCTTGTCGCCGTCTTCTACTGTCACTTCCCGCAGAATGCGTATGAACTTCTTGGCTGCGTCCTGTTCTTCCAGGCCGGCAGATTGAATCAAGAATACGAAGGGTCCAGCGCTGCCATCCATGATCGGGACTTCGGACGCGGAGAGCTCGACGTAGGCGTTATCGATGCCCAAACCGGCCATGGCCGAGAGCAAGTGCTCCACCGTGTCCACTTTGACGTCACCGTTGACCAACGTGGTCGACATCGTGGTTTCGCCAACATTTTCCGCGCGAGCAGGAATCTGCACCACAGGGTCCAGGTCGGCACGCACAAACACGATGCCGGTGTCGACAGGTGCAGGCTTGAGGGTCAGGTATACCTTCTCCCCGGAGTGCAGACCTACACCTGTGGCACGAATAATATTCTTCAGGGTGCGTTGTTTAATCATGGCTTGGACCGCTTCAGCGCAAATTGCGAACTGGTATCAACAAAGGCTGGCGATAATAGCAGACCAGACCTTTGCTGAACACCAATCACCTTCATAGCCCTGATACATTCCATTAATCGGCCTGACGACGCAGGAATGCCGGGATGTCCAGGTAGTCCAGATCATCTTGCGGATTCGGGCTACGGGACGCCGCAGCACCGGCCTGAGCCTGGTTGCGCATCACGGTCGGACGATCCAGGTCACGGTAGTTCACCGACGGCAGTTCCTGGCGCGAAGGCGCAGGAGCGGCAGCCGCTTGGCTCGCGTGGCTGGCCTGGCTGTTATGCAGGGTGTTGTCGATGACCTTCACAGGCTTCTCGATTTTCGCGCCCAGGCCGGTGGCAACCACGGTCACGTGCAGCTCGTCGCGCATGTCCGGATCGATAACGGTACCGACCTTGACCATGGCGTGCTCGGAAGCGAAGGCTTCGATGATGCTACCCACGTCGGAGTACTCACCCAGGGACAGGTCAGGACCGGCGGTGATATTCACCAGGATGCCGCGTGCGCCTTGCAGGTTCACGTCTTCCAGCAACGGGTTGCGGATGGCCGCTTCGGTGGCTTCGCGTGCACGATTCGGACCGCTGGCGCAGCCAGTGCCCATCATTGCCATGCCCATTTCGCTCATGACAGTACGTACGTCGGCAAAGTCGACGTTGATCATGCCTGGACGCTTGATGATGTCGGAGATACCGCGAACGGCACCGGCCAGTACATCGTCAGCCTTGGCGAACGCGGACAGCAGGCTTGCGTCCTTGCCCAGGATGGTCAGCAGCTTCTCGTTGGGAATGGTGATCAACGAGTCGACGCTTTCAGACAGCAGACGGATACCTTCGTCGGCGATCTGCATGCGCTTGCGGCCTTCGAACGGGAACGGACGGGTCACGACCGCAACCGTCAGAATCCCCATTTCCTTGGCCACTTCGGCAATGATCGGCGCTGCACCGGTACCGGTACCGCCGCCCATGCCCGTGGTGATGAACACCATGTTGGTGCCCTGCAGCACTTCGGCAATACGCTCGCGGTCTTCCAGGGCGGCTTGACGGCCGACTTCCGGATTGGCGCCAGCGCCGAGGCCCTTGGTCACGGCTGTGCCCAATTGCAGGATGGTCCGCGCGCCGATGCTTTTCAGCGCCTGGGCATCAGTGTTGGCGCAGATGAATTCAACGCCTTCAATGTTGCTCTTGACCATATGGTTGACAGCGTTGCCGCCGCCACCGCCGACACCGATCACTTTGATGACCGGGCTGGCGGGGATGTTGTCTACGAGTTCGAACATGTTCCCTCTCCTTTCATTTTCTCTAGTTTTTTCGCCTACTGCTTGTTTCGGTGCTGCGGTGTTGCGGTAAATCTTTAGAAATTGCCTTTGACCCACGCCTGCAGCCGCTCGAACAACGGCGCCTTGGCCTCGTCGTCGCTGCGGTAGCTGTCACGGTTGCTCGGGCCCGACAGGGAAATGCCGTCGGTCTGCTTCTGCAGCCCGTACAACAGCAAGCCCACACCGGTGGAATAAATCGGGTTGCGCACCACGTCGCCCAGGCCTTTCACGCCATGGGGAACACCCAGGCGTACCGGCATGTGGAAGATTTCCTCGGCCAGTTCGACCGCGCCTTCCATCTTCGAGGTGCCACCGGTCAGCACGATGCCGGCCGGGATCAAATCTTCGTAGCCGCTGCGACGCAGTTCAGCCTGGATCAGGGTGAACAGCTCGTCGTAGCGCGGCTCGACCACTTCGGCCAGGGCCTGGCGCGACAGCTCGCGCGGTGGACGGTCGCCCACGCTTGGCACCTTGATGGTTTCACCGGCACCGGCCAGCTTGGCCAGGGCGCAGGCATAGCGGATCTTGATTTCTTCGGCGTACTGGGTCGGCGTACGCAGCGCCATGGCGATGTCGTTGGTCACCTGGTCGCCGGCAATCGGGATCACGGCGGTGTGACGGATCGCACCCTCGGTGAAGATCGCGATGTCGGTGGTGCCGCCGCCGATATCCACCAGGCATACGCCAAGCTCTTTTTCGTCGTCGGTCAGTACCGAATACGCGGAGGCAAGCTGCTCGAGAATGATGTCGTCGATTTCCAGGCCGCAGCGGCGCACGCATTTTTCAATGTTCTGTGCAGCGTTGACAGCGCAGGTCACCACGTGGACCTTGGCTTCCAGACGCACGCCCGACATGCCCAGGGGCTCGCGGACGCCTTCCTGGTTATCGATCACGTAGTCCTGCGGCAGGGTGTGCAGCACACGCTGGTCAGCCGGGATCGCCACGGCCTGGGCAGCGTCGAGGACGCGCTCAAGGTCGGCGGCGCTGACTTCGCGGTCGCGAATCGCCACGATGCCGTGGGAGTTCAGGCTGCGGATATGGTTGCCCGCCACGCCGACGAACGCCGAGTGAATCCGGCAACCGGCCATCAGCTGCGCTTCTTCGATGGCGCGCTGGATCGATTGCACGGTGGACTCGATGTTGACCACCACGCCCTTCTTCAGGCCCCGGGACGGATGCGTGCCAATACCGACGATTTCGATCGTGCCGTCTTCCCCGACCTCGCCCACCAGCGCCACCACCTTGGAGGTGCCGATATCGAGACCGACGATCATTTTGCCGCTTTGCACGTTTGCCATGGGTCCTGCCTCTTCTTAATTCTTCGCGACAGCGGGTTGCGCTGCCGTGGGCGCAGCCGGTTCACGCCAGCCGACGGCAAGGCCGTTGGCGTAACGCAGGTCGACGCTCGCAATGTTCGTAATCTGTTCTTTCAAGGTCTTGTCATAGATGGCGATGAAACGGCGCATCTTTTCCACCAAGCGGTCGCGTCCCAGCAACAACTGGATGCCCGGGCCGGAACTGCCTGCCCCGGTCGTCAAAAACCAGCTGCCCCGTTCACGCAGTTCCAGGCGTGCAATGGAGAAGCCCATTGGCCGCAGCATCTGGCTCAGGGCCTGGTACTGCTGCATCACTTGCTGCTGCGCCCGCTGCGGCCCGAACAGCTGCGGCAGGTGCTCGTAGTTGGCCAGCTCACGCGGAGTGAACGCCTGACCCTGGTTGTTCAACAGCGCCTCATCGCCCCAACGGGCCACGGGCAGCTGCTCTTCCAGGCGGATCGTCACCTGGTCCGGCCAGACACGGCGGACTTCGGCGTGGGCGATCCACGGCATCTGCTCCAGCTCCCGACGCATACCGGCCAGGTCAATGGTGAAGAAGCTCGCCGCCAGGAACGGGCCGATACGCTGCTGCACCGCTTGCTGGCTGATGTAGCTCAGGTCGCCCTGCACGCTGATCTTGGTGATCGGCCGGTCGGCATACGGCAATAGACGCTGCGCGCCCTCGTAAGTGCCGAAGCCCAACACCACCAGCATCACCGGCCAGAACAGCGCCTTGAGGAAACCAAAGTTGGCTTTCGGCAGGCGCGCCGACATCGGCTCTTTAGCCACCATTCGACTGGCACCCCGTGGCACCGGCTTGCGGCTCGGTGCTTGTGGGGGCTGATGACGAAGCGATGCGCCTTTCATGTCCTTAGCCTCTTGGCTCGATGCTGGCGGCCAGAATCGCCAGCACCAATTGCTGGAAATCCAGGCCGGCTGCGCGAGCGGCCATCGGTACCAGGCTGTGGTCGGTCATGCCCGGTGCGGTGTTGACTTCCAGGAACCAGAAATTCCCTTGGTCATCCTGCATCACGTCTGCCCGTGCCCAACCGGCAATACCCAACGCCTCACAGGCTTTCGCCGTGAGGTCCATCAATTCCTGTTCTTTGGTTGCGTCAAGGCCGCACGGGATCCGGTACTGGGTATCGGAGGCCAGGTACTTGGCGTCGTAGTCGTAAAAGGTGTGGGGCGTGCCCAATGCGATGGGCGGCAATACCTGGCCACGCAGGGTGGCGATGGTGTACTCGGGACCCTGGATCCACTGTTCCACCAACACTTGCGAATCGTAGGTACTTGCCGCTTTCCATGCGTCGATCAATTCGGCGGCCGAGTTCACTTTAGCCATGCCGATACTGGAGCCTTCATGGGCAGGTTTGACGATCAAAGGCAGGCCCAGTTCCTTGGCTGCAGAAATACAATCGTCTTCGCTGCACAGAACGCTGTGACGCGGGGTCGGAATACCCAGGCTGTGCCACACCTGCTTGGTGCGCAACTTGTCCATGGCCAGTGCCGAAGCGAGGATGCCGCTGCCGGTGTAAGGGATACCGGCACACTCCAACAGGCCCTGCATGCTGCCGTCTTCACCGCCACGACCGTGCAGGATGATGAAGGCACGGTCGATCTTCTCGGCCTGCAGGCGGGCGAGGAAGTCATCGCCCACGTCGATCCCGAACGCATTCACGCCGGCACTTTGCAGCGCATCGAGCACGGCGTTGCCGGACTTGAGCGACACTTCGCGCTCGGCGCTCTTGCCGCCGAACAGCACGGCCACGCGGCCGAAGTCGGCTGGCGCGATTGTCGAAAACAGGGAGCCGTAGTCAGCAGTCATTTCGACGCCCCCTTCTTGGCGGCCGCAAACAGCGGGCTCGCCAGCAACTTAGGCGCAAGGCCGCCGATATCACCGGCGCCCTGGCACAGCAGGATGTCGCCGGCGCGCAGCAGCGGCTTGACGATCGGCGCCAGGTCCACACCGCGCTCGATGTAGATCGGGTCCAACTGGCCGCGCTGGCGGATGCTGTTGCACAGCTTGCGGCTGTCGGCGCCGGGGATCGGTTCTTCACCGGCCGGGTAGACTTCCATCAGCAGCAGCACATTGGCATCGGCCAATACATTGACGAAATCGTCGTACAAGTCACGGGTGCGGCTGTAGCGGTGCGGCTGGTAGACCATCACCAGGCGACGCTCCGGCCAGCCACCGCGCACGGCCTTGATCACCGCGGCAACTTCGGTCGGGTGGTGACCATAGTCATCCACCAGCATCACGTCACCGCCTTCCACCGGCAGTTGGCCGTAGACCTGGAAGCGTCGACCGACACCGGCAAAGCGCGACAGGCCCTCGACGATGGCTTCATCGCTGACGCCCTCGTCGGAGGCGATGCAGATGGTCGCCAGGGAATTCAATACGTTGTGGTTGCCCGGCATGTTCACCGACACATCCAGCGGCTCACGGTCTGGACGCAGCACGGTGAAGTAGGTCTGCATGCCTTCCTGGCGCACATTGATGGCGCGCACATCGGCGTCTTCGCTGAAGCCGTAGGTCACGGTCGGACGCTTGACCTGGGGCAGGATTTCGCGCACCACCGGGTCGTCCAGGCAGAGCACGGCCAGACCGTAGAACGGCAGGTTGTGCAGGAACTCGACGAAGGTTTTCTTCAACTTGTTGAAGTCACCGTCGTAGGTGGCCATGTGATCTTCGTCGATGTTGGTGACCACAGCGACCAGCGGTTGCAGGTGCAGGAAACTGGCGTCGCTTTCATCGGCTTCGGCGATCAGGTAGCGGCTGGTGCCGAGCTGGGCATTGGTACCGGCTGCATTCAGGCGGCCACCGATGACGAAGGTCGGGTCCAGGCCACCGGCGGCGAACACCGAGGCGATCAGGCTGGTGGTGGTGGTCTTGCCATGGGTACCGGCGACGGCGATGCCGTGGCGATAGCGCATCAGCTCGGCGAGCATCTCGGCGCGGGGCACCACGGGAATGCGGCGCTCGAGGGCGGTGGCCACTTCCGGGTTGGAGGTGTTCACGGCGCTGGACACCACCAGCACGTCAGCCTCGGCAGCGTTCTCGGCGCGGTGACCGATAAAGATCTGCGCGCCAAAGGACTTCAGGCGCTCGGTGACCGGCGACTCTTTCAAATCCGAGCCGGACACCTGGTAGCCCAGGTTCAGCAACACTTCGGCGATGCCGCACATGCCCACGCCGCCGATACCGACGAAGTGGATGCGACGGATGCGGCGCATTTCCGGTTGTGGCATGGCTTTCTGATTCTCAACCATGGGCCACCTCCAGGCAGATATCGACCACGGTGCGGGTTGCGTCAGGTTTGGCCAGGCGGCTTGCGGTGCTCGCCATGTTGTTGAGTCGTTCCGGTTGCATCAAAACCTCGGTCAGGCGTGCGGCCAAATCGGCGGCGCCAGTCGTTCTTTGCGGCAGCAGGAAGGCAGCGCCCTCCCCGGCCAAATATTCGGCGTTGCGGGTCTGGTGATCGTCGATGGCGTGGGGCAAGGGCACCAGCAAGGACGGCAGACCGGCAGCAGCCAGTTCACTGACGGTCAGCGCACCCGCGCGACAGACCACCAGGTCGGCCCAGCCATAGGCATGGGCCATGTCTTTGATAAAGGGCTGCACATTGGCCGCCACACCGGCGTCGCGATAACGCGTGGCGGTGACTTCATCGTGGTTCTTGCCGGCCTGGTGGAAGATCTCCGGGCGCAATTCCACAGGGAGTTGCGCCACGGCTTCCGGCAGCAATTTGTTCAGCGGCTCGGCGCCCAGGCTTCCGCCCAGGATCAGCAGGTGCGCCTTGCGCCCCGCCAGTGCTTCGCGGGCGATGTCCATAAACAGCTCGGTGCGCACCGGGTTGCCGGTGGTACGGCGCTTATCCGACATACTGAAGGTGTTGGGGAACGCCTCGCACACCCGCGCAGCCAGCGGCACCAGCAAACGGTTGGCGGTACCCGCCACGGCGTTCTGCTCGTGCACGATCACCGGCACGCCGGCAAGTCTGGCGGCGACGCCACCGGGGCCGGTCACATAACCACCGAAGCCGAGCACACACACCGGCTGCAGTTCACGGATGACCTTGCGCGCCTGCCACACCGCCTTGAGCAACACGAACGGGGCCTTGAGCAGGGACAACTTGCCCTTGCCGCGCAGGCCCGTGACGTTGATCAGGTGCAACGGCAAGCCCGCATTCGGCACCAACTCGTTTTCGATGCCGCGCGGTGTACCCAGCCAGTGCACGGTATAGCCACGGTTCTGGAATTCCCGCGCGCACGCCAGGGCCGGGAACACATGGCCCCCGGTGCCGCCGGCCATGATCAGCACGTTAGCGCCCATGGGTCGGCTCCTCGGCGAAGTCGCTTTCGCTGAACTCCATCTCTTCGCTGCCCAGATGGGTTCGACTCTCCCACTCGATGCGCAGCAACAAGCCAAGACAGGCGCAGCAGATCACCAACGAACTGCCGCCATAGCTGAGGAACGGCAAGGTCAGGCCCTTGGTCGGCAGCAGGCCGACGTTCACCCCGATGTTGATCAGGAACTGGCCGATCCACAGGAACGACAAGCCGTAGGCCACGTAGGCGGCGAAATACTGTTTGGCCCTCTCGGCCCACAGGCCGATGTACATGCCCCGTACACACACGAACACGAACAGGGCGACGGTGCACAGCGAGCCGACCACGCCGAGTTCTTCGGCGAGTACGGAGAACACGAAGTCGGTGTGCGCTTCCGGCAGGTAGAACTGCTTCTGCACGCTGTTGCCCAGGCCCACGCCCAGCCATTCGCCGCGACCGAAGGCGATCAAGGCCTGGGTCAATTGGTAGCCGGAACCGAACTGGTCGGACCAGGGGTCGGTAAAGGTGATCAGACGCGCCATCCGGTACGGTTGCGCCTGTACCAGGATGGTCACCGCCGCCACCGCCAGCACCACCATCAAGCTGAAGCGGAACAAGCCCACGCCGCCGAGGAACAGCATCGCCGCCGCCGCGCCCATCATCACCACGGTGGCGCCGAAGTCAGGCTCCATCAGCAACAGGCCGGCCATGGGCAGCAGCACGATAAATGGCTTGAAGAAGCCCATCCAGCTTTCGCGCACTTCCTTCTGGCGACGCACCAGGTAACCGGCCAGGTAGATCACCACGAACACCTTGGCGATTTCCGACGGTTGCACGTTGAACGCACCGAAGCCGATCCAGCGCATCGAGCCGTTCACCTCGCGGCCGATGCCGGGCAGGATCACCATGATCAGCAAGCCGAAGGCGCCGATCAGCATCAGCCAACCCAGGCGCTGCCAGGTAGCGATGGGAATCATCATGGTGACGATGCACGCGCCCAGGCCGATGATCAGGTACACCAGGTGACGGATCATCATGTACAGGGTATTGCCCGACTGCACGGCGGCCACTTCGGAAGAAGCCGAGGTGATCATCACCAGGCCCAGGCCCAGCAGCGCGAGGCAACCGGCGAGCATCGGGAAATCAAGGTCGATGCCGCGCCCGGTGATGATCGGCGACGGGTACGGCTTGATGATGTTTCTGAAATCGATGCTCATGCCAAGCCCTCCACGGCGCGGGCGAACAACTGGCCGCGCTCTTCGTAGTTCTTGAACATGTCGAAACTGGCGCACGCCGGCGACAGCAGTACCGCATCGCCTGGTTGGGCCAGGGCTTGGCACTGGGCAATAGCGTCGTCCAGGGAGGTGGCACGCACCTGTGGCACGGCATCGCCAAGCGCGGCGGCGATCAAATCGGCGTCGCGGCCCATCAACACCACGGCGCGGCAATGGGCAGCCACCGGTGCCTTGAGGTCTTTGAAATCGGCACCCTTGCCGTCGCCACCGGCGATCAGCACCAGTTTGCCTTCGATATCGGCGCCCAGGCCTTCGATGGCGGCCAATGCGGCCCCCACGTTGGTGGCCTTGGAGTCGTTGTAGTAACTGACACCATTAAGGTCGCGGACCCACTGGCAGCGATGTTCAAGGCCGCCGAAGGTGCGCAGGCTCGACAGCATGGCGTCGAACGGCAAGCCCACGGCGTGCCCCAACGCCAACGCGGCCAAGGCGTTGGACTGGTTATGGGCGCCACGGATTTTCAGCTCGCGCACCGGCATCAGGTTCTGGAATTCGAAGGCCAGGTATTTCTCGCCATTCTCTTCACGAATGCCGAAGGCCTTGAAGTCGGGTTTGCCCAGGCCGAAGGTCCAGCACGGCATGCCCTCGCCCACCAGCGGACGGCTCAGCGCATCCTGGCGATTGACCACAAATTGCCTGGCACCGCGGAAGATCCGGTGCTTGGCCAGGTGGTACGCCGGCAGGCCGCTGTAGCGGTCCATGTGGTCTTCGCTGACGTTCAACACGGTGGCCACTTCAGCACCCAGGTCGTGGGTGGTTTCCAGCTGGAAGCTCGACAGTTCCATCACGTACAGCTCGACGTCGTCGCTGAGCAGGTCCAGCGCCGGCGTGCCGAGGTTACCGCCCACGGCCACGCGCTTGCCGGCCGCCATCGCCATCTCGCCGACCAGGGTGGTCACGGTGCTTTTCGCGTTGGAACCGCTGATGGCCACGATCGGCGCCTTCGCATTGCGTGCAAACAGGTCGATATCGCCGGACAGCTTCACGCCACGGGCCGCTGCGGCTTGCAGGGCCGGTGTCGCCAGGGCCAGGCCGGGGCTCACGTAGAGCTCATCGGCGCGGCACAGAAACTCGACATCCAGCTCGCCACAACGCACTTCCACGTGCGGGTAGTCACGGCGCAGCGTGACCAGCTCCGGTGGATTTTCCCGCGTATCGGCCACGGCAAACGACGTGCCCCGGTTCGCCAGGAAGCGAACCAGGGACATGCCGCTCTTGCCGAGGCCGACAACGATGCGGAAGTGGTCTGAAGCGATCAGGGACACTCGTTTCTACCTCAGTTTCAGGGTGGCAAGGCCGACCAGGACCAGAATCACGGTGATGATCCAGAAACGGACAATCACACGCGGCTCAGGCCAGCCCTTGAGTTCAAAGTGGTGGTGAATCGGCGCCATGCGGAACACGCGGCGCCCGGTCAACTTGAAGGACGCCACCTGGATGACCACCGACAGGGTTTCCATCACGAACACACCGCCCATGATGAACAACACGATTTCCTGGCGAACGATCACCGCGATGGTGCCCAGGGCCGCGCCCAGCGCCAGTGCGCCGACGTCGCCCATGAAGACTTGTGCGGGGTAGGTGTTGAACCACAGGAACCCCAGGCCGGCACCGATCAAGGCGCCGCAGAACACGATCAGCTCACCCGCGCCCGGTACGTAGGGGATCAGCAGGTATTCAGCGAATTTCACGTTACCCGACAGGTAGCAGAAGATACCCAGGGCGCCGCCTACCATTACCGTAGGCATGATCGCCAGGCCGTCGAGGCCGTCGGTCAGGTTCACCGCGTTGCTGGAGCCGACGATCACGAAGTAGGTCAGCACCACGAAGCCGATGCCCAACGGGATGCTGGCGTCCTTGAGCATCGGGATGATCAAGGTGGTTTCCACCGCGCTTGGCGCCGTGGTGTAGAGGAAGATCGCGGCGGCCAGGCCGAACACCGACTGCCAGAAATACTTCCAGCGGCTTGGCAGCCCCTTGGAGTTTTTCTCGATCACTTTGCGGTAGTCATCGACCCAGCCGATGGCGCCGAACAGCAGGGTCACCAGCAGCACCACCCATACGTAGCGGTTGTGCAGGTCGGCCCACAGCAAGGTGCTGATACCGATGGACGACAGGATCAGCGCACCGCCCATGGTCGGGGTGCCGGACTTGGACAGGTGCGACTGCGGGCCGTCATTACGAACCGATTGACCAATTTGCAGGTTCTGCAGGGTGCGGATCATCCACGGCCCTAAAAACAGCGACAAAGACAGCGCGGTCAGCACACCCAGGATCCCGCGCAGGGTCAGGTACTGAAAGACCGCGAAGCCTTTGTGGAACTGTTGCAGATACTCAGCCAGCAGCAGCAGCATTAATGTTTCTCCGTACTTGAGCCACACAAGGCCGCGACGACGTTTTCCATCACCGCGCTGCGCGATCCCTTGATCAAAATGGTTGTGTGTTTGTCTTGTTCTGCCACGCCCAGTGCCTGGATCAACTCGGCCTGGGTAGCGAAATGTCGCGCACCGGGGCCGAAGGCAGCCACGGCATGGGCCATGTTCGGGCCGACGGCGTAGAGGGCGTCGACTTTGCCTGCGGCATACGCGCCGACTTCGCGATGACCTTGTTCAGCCCAGTCGCCCAACTCGCCGATATCGCCCAACACCAGCACCTTGCGCCCATCGAAGCCTTTGAGCAGGTCGACAGCGGCGTTGACGGACGATGGATTGGCGTTATAGGTGTCATCGATCACACGCATGCCGTTGCTCGCCAGTTGCGCAACAGTGCGGCCCTTGACCGGCTGCACCGCGCCCAGGCCCGTAGCGATACCGAACAGCGACACGCCCAAGGCGCCAGCCGCAGCCGCAGCGGCCAGGGCATTGGCGACGTTATGGTTGCCGAGCAAATTCAGTTGCACGTGCTCGCTACCTTGCGGGGTATGCAACGTGAACGACGGGCAGCCACGAGCATCGACGGTGATGTCGGAGGCATGGAAATCAGCCGCGGCGTTAAGCACGGCAAACGTCAGGACCTTGCGACCGGCGGCGCGTACACGCCAGGTCTCGAAGGCCTTGTCGTCCAGGTTCAAGACTGCAGTGCCCGATGCAGCGAGACCCTCAAGGATCTCGCCCTTGGCCTCGACGATTTTTTCCGGGCCGCCGAACTCGCCGACGTGGGCCGTACCGGCGTTATTGATAATGGCGACGTGGGGCTTGGTCAGCGCCACGGTGTAGGCGATTTCGCCGATGCGCGATGCACCCAGCTCGATCACTGCCGCCGTGTGTTCCGGGGCGAGTTCGAGCAGGGTCAGCGGAGCGCCGAAATCATTGTTCAGGTTGCCACGGGTGGCCAGCACGGGGCCGCGCGTACGCAGGATACCGGCAAGCAGTTCCTTGACCGTGGTCTTGCCGCTGGAGCCGGTGATGGCGGCAACGGGCTTGTCGAAGGCGGCGCGGTTGAGCGCCCCCAATTGACCGAGGGCCAGACGGGTATCGGCGACCAGCAGTTGCGGCAAGATGGAATCAGCCACTTCGCGCTGCACCAAGGCACCTGCGGCGCCTTTGGCGGCGACTTCGTTCAGGTAGTCGTGACCGTCGAAACGCGGACCGGCCAGGGCGACAAACAGTTGCCCCGGCTGGATCGCGCGGCTGTCGATGCTCACACCGCTGAAGCTGCAATCGCTCGACAGTACGCGGCCCGACAGGGCCTGGGTCAGTTCGCTGAACGTCATCGCCTTAAGCATGGGCAACCTCCCAGGCGGTCAAGGCATGATCGGCCTCGACCAGATCGGAGAAGGCATGACGCTCGCCGTTGATTTCCTGGTAATCCTCGTGGCCCTTACCGGCCAGCACAACCACATCGTCAGCGCTGGCGCTGGCGATCAACTGGGCGATTGCCGCGCCGCGACCGGCGACGAAGGTGGCCTTGGATGCGTCTTTGAAGCCGGTGCGAATGTCATCGAAAATCCGGCTTGGGTCTTCGCTGCGCGGGTTGTCGTCGGTGACGAGCACACCATCGGCCAGACGTTCGACGATCTCGGCCATCAACGGCCGCTTGCCGCGATCACGATCACCGCCACAGCCGAACAGGCAGAGCAACTTGCCCTTGGCGTGAGGGCGCAAGGCTTCGAGGACTTTTTCCAGCGCATCCGGGGTATGGGCGTAGTCAACCACCACCAGCGGCTGCGTACCGCCACCCAGGCGCTGCATGCGACCGGCCGGGCCTTCGAGCTTCGGCAGCACCTTGAGAATCTCGTCCAGTGCGTAATCCAGGCCGAGCAGCGCGCCGATGGCGGCAAGTACATTACTCAGGTTGAAACGCCCGAGCAGGCTGCTGCGCAAGTGGTGCTCGCCCTGAGGCGTGACCAGTGTGGCGCGCACGCCTTCGTCATTGAATTGGGCTTCGCGGCAATACAGGTACGCGCCGGCGTCTTCCAGGCTGTAGGTGATCAGGCGCGCTTCGCTGTCTTGGGCCGCCAGTTGGCGACCAAAAGCGTCGTCCAGGTTGATCACCCGGCACTTAAGGTCATTCCAGGCAAACAGCTTGGCCTTGGCGGCGGCGTACGCCTCCATGGTGCCGTGATAATCCAGGTGATCGCGGGACAGGTTGGTCATCACTGCCACATCAAAGGCCAGGGCGGTGACGCGGCCCTGGTCCAGACCGTGGGACGACACTTCCATGGCAATCGCCTTGGCACCGGCCTTTTTCAGGTCGGCCAGGGTCGCTTGCACGGCGATGGGGTTCGGCGTGGTGTGCAGGCCGCTTTGCAGCGCGCCATAAAAACCGGTGCCCAGGGTGCCGACGATGCCGCAGTGCTGGCCCAGCAGGTCAAGGGCCTGGGCGACCAATTGGGTCACGCTGGTCTTGCCGTTGGTGCCCGTCACGCCCACCAGATTGAGGTGGCGGCTCGGGTCGCCGTAAAAACGCCCGGCAATATCGGACAGTTGCTTGGCCAGCCCCTTGACCGGGATCAGCGGCACGTCGGTGATCGGCAGCACCGTGGCGCCTTCGACTTCATAGGCCACGGCAGCCGCGCCGCGCTGCAGCGCGTCGGCGATGTGCGCACGGCCATCGAACTTGCCGCCCGGCACTGCCAGGAACAGGTCGCCAGCGCGCACGTTACGACTGTCCAGGGTCAACTCGCGAATCAGCAGATCGCGGCCGGCGTGGGCAAAAATCTTGTTCAGGCTAAGAGACATCAGCCGCGCCCTCCATTGGCTTTTACTGCAGCGGCCGGTGGTCCGGCATTCGCTTGTTGGGTCGGCGGCAGGTTATCCGGGGTGATGTTCATCAGGCGCAGGGTGCCGGACATCACTTTGCTGAACACCGGCGCCGATACCAGGCCACCGAAGTAACCGGCCTTGCTCGGCTCATCGATCACAACGACGATGGCGTAGCGTGGATCGCTCATCGGACCGAAGCCGGCGAACAGCGAGCGGTAGGAGTTTTCGGCGTAGCCCTTGGTGCCGACCGACGTCTTACGTGCGGTACCGGACTTGCCGGCCACGTGATACGCCGGCACCTGGGCACGGAATACGCCGCGCGGTGCCTCGATCACTTGTTGCAGCATGCCCTGCATGGTCTTGGCGACGTTTTCCGGGATCACCTGGGTGGCTTTCGGCGCTTCGTCGACGTGGATCAGGCTCAGCGGCACCATGCGTCCGTTATTGGCCAGCACGGAGAAGGCATGGGCCAGCTGGATGGCGGTCACCGACAGGCCGTAGCCGTAGGAAAGCGTGGCGGTCTCGGCTTTTTTCCAGTCGCGGTAGTTGGGCAGGTTGCCAACGCGCTCACCCGGGAAATCCAGGCCGGTGGGTTGCCCCAGGCCGATCTTCTGCGCCAGGTGGTAGATGGTTTCACCACCGATATCGAAGGCGACCTTACTCATGCCCACGTTACTGGAGTTGATCAGGATACCTGTCAAATCCAGCACCGGACCTTCAGTACGGGACACGTCACGAATGGTGTATTTACCCAGTTGCAAGGTACCCGGATACACCTCGACCTTGTCGCTGGGTTTCCAGCGTCCGGTTTCCAGGGCGGCACTCATGGAGATGGCTTTCATGGTCGAGCCCGGCTCGAACACGTCGATCATCGCGCGGTTACGCATCATCGCCGGTTGCAGGTTGCGTCGGTTGTTCGGGTTGTAGGTCGGTTGGTTGACCATGGCGAGGATCTCGCCGGTCTTCACGTCCATGATCACCAGGCTGCCGGCCTTGGCGCCGTTCTCGATGATCGCGTTACGCAGCTCACGGTTGGCCAAATATTGCAGGCGCAGGTCAATCGACAACGCCAAGGGCTTTCCGGCCTTGGCGTTTTTGGTGACTTGGACATCCTTGATCAACCTGCCGCGCCGATCCTTGATGACCTGTCGTTTTCCCGGTACCCCGGCCAGCCATTCATCGTAGGCGAGTTCCACACCTTCACGACCATGATCGTCAATGTCGGTAAAGCCGACCATATGGGCAGTGGTTTCACCGGCCGGGTAGAAACGACGGAACTCCTCGATGCCGTAGACACCGGGGACTTTAAGGTCGAGCACCTGCTGGCCTTGTTCGGGGGTAAGGCCGCGAACGAGGTAGATAAATTCTTTATTTGCCTGGGCCTCGAGGCGCTCAGCCAAGGCTTTCGGATCCTGGCCCAGGGCGGCAGCCAGCTGCGGCCACTTGTCCTTGGCAACCTGCAATTCCTTGGCGTTGGCCCACAGGGTGGTCACCGGCGTACTCACCGCCAACGGCTCGCCGTTACGGTCAGTGATCAGGCCACGGTGCGCAGGGATCTGGATATGACGCAGGCTACGGGCATCGCCCTGGCCGATCAGGAAGTCACGGTCGACCACTTGCAGGTCGATGATCCGCCAGGCAATCGCACCCACCATCAATGCCAGCAAGCCGAGCATCAGGCGGAAGCGCCATGGGTAGAGTGCGCCTTCGAGTTTCATCATGGCGCCACCATGCGCACTTCGGCCGCACCCGGGATGTGCATTTTCAGCTGTTCGGTGGCCAGCACTTCGATACGGCTATGGGCCGTCCAGGTGCTTTGCTCGAGGATCAAACGGCCCCACTCCGCCTGCGCCTTGTCACGCACGCTCAATTCCCCATAGAGGGTATTGAGCAGTTGGCGGTTGTAATGGGCGCTGTAGGACACCGCAATTGCGGACACCAGCACGCCGACAAACAGCAGCAACATAAAGAAGCTGCCGCCCGGGAGGGGCTTGGCGAAAAGCTTGCTCACCGCAGCTTCTCCGCGACGCGCATGACGGCGCTACGGGAACGTGGGTTGGCCTTGAGTTCGGCTTCGGAAGCGAACTGCGCTTTGCCATGGATTTTGATTTTCGGCACAAAGGCCTCGAAACGTACCGGCAGGTTGCGCGGCAGGTTGTCGGACTCGCCCTTGACCAGGCGGCGCATGAACAGCTTGACGATACGGTCTTCCAGGGAATGGAAGCTGATCACCACCAGGCGCCCCCCCACTTCCAGCGCCTCGAGGGCAGCCTCGAGGCCAGCCTCCAGGTCGCCCAATTCGTTGTTGACGTGGATACGCAGGCCCTGGAACGCGCGGGTCGCCGGGTTCTTGCCCTTTTCCCACGCGGGGTTGGCGACTTTCAGCACTTCGGCCAGGTCGGCGGTGCGCTCGAACGGCTGGATTTCGCGACGCTCCACCACGGCCCGGGCCATGCGGCCGGCGAAGCGCTCTTCACCGTATTCCTTGAACACACGGGCGATTTCTTCCACCGGCGCAGTGGCAATGAACTGCGCGGCACTGACGCCACGGGTAGGATCCATGCGCATGTCGAGGGGGCCGTCGTTCATGAAGCTGAAGCCGCGCTCCGGGTCATCGAGCTGCGGCGAAGACACGCCCAGGTCGAGCAAAACCCCGGCCACCTTGCCCGCCATGCCGCGCTCGGCGACTTCGGCACCGAGTTCGGCAAAGCTGCGCTGCACAACGACAAAGCGGCCGTCTTCGGCCGCTAGCGCTTGCCCGGTGGCAATCGCTTGGGGGTCTTTGTCGAACCCGAGGAGCTTGCCGTCGGGCCCGAGCTGGCTGAGGATCAACCGGCTATGCCCGCCCCTGCCAAAGGTACCGTCCAGATAGCAGCCATCCGCGCGTACGGCGAGAGCCTCAACGGCTTCGTCAAGCAGTACGGTGATGTGGTTAAAGCCGCTATCAATAGTCACAGGATCAAATCACGCAGTTCATCAGGCATGGCGCCCGGTTGTTGAATAGCAGCCAGGTCAGCTGCAGAAACAGCATCCCAGGCATCTTCGTCCCACAATTGGAACTTGTTCAGTTGGCCGACCAGCATCGCGCGCTTATCCAGCTTGGCGTACTCGCGCAAGCGCGGGGGCACCAGGAAACGACCACTGCCATCGAGTTCGAGGTCGACGGCATTACCAATCAGCAAACGCTGCAGACGGCGGTTTTCTTCACGCAATGAAGGCAAGGCACGCAACTTGGTCTCAATCAACTCCCACTCATCGAGGGGGTAAACACATAAACAAGGGTCAACGGCATCGATTGTGATGATCAACTGTCCGGAACTTCGCGAAATCAGCTCGTCACGATACCGGCTCGGCATGGCGAGACGGCCTTTTGCATCGAGACTGATAGCGTTAGCTCCGCGAAACACAGATGCGTTTCTCCAAATTTTAGCGTTTTACGTTCAAAAAACCCACTTTGTGCCACTTTCCGCCACTTGCGCACACTATAGGAATGCGCCCACCACACCGTCAAGGCGCGGATTCAAGGAAAAGCCTTACAGATCGGAGATTTAGGAGCGTAAAAGGAGGAGAAACCAGAGTTCGGCGGTGTTTTTGGCTCGACAAGCACAAATAGCTCAAAGAGCTACAGATCAAAGTTAAAGTGATTTATTAAGAGTAAGATTTTTTTGGTATTACGAAGATGCATCTGCCAATGATTTGGCAGGGAGGGATTCTTGCGTTACTACCGGTTTTCTGCCCGAGGTTCGGACAAAAGGAAAAAGGTGGAGAGTCGATCTATAAGCCGGGTTCTGTCTTGAACAGTCATTCGTCTACGATGGCCATCACTGGACATCTTTAGCAACCTACCCGGTCCCAGCGCGGGCCACGCCTTGGGACCCTATTTGGTCTTGCTCCAAGTGGGGTTTACCTAGCCACGAACTGTTGCCAGTCGTGCGGTGCGCTCTTACCGCACCTTTTCACCCTTACCGGCACCGAAGTGCTTAGGCGGTTATTTTCTGTGGCACTTTCCGTAGGCTCACGCCTCCCAGGCATTACCTGGCACTTCGCCCTATGGAGCCCGGACTTTCCTCCCCCCCCTAATTTTCATAGAGGGCAGCGACTGTCCAATCGACTCTCCGCCGCGCAGGTTAACGGCACGACGGCCTCAGGACAAGTATTAAAAGTGCAGCATTGCCATCACGTTCGGACGGAATACCGGTTTACCCCCGGAACTATTCGGCTTTCTGTTTATCCAGCGCGACTTGATACAACACATTCTTGCGCACGCCGGTAATTTCCGCCGCCAACGCCGCGGCGCGCTTGAGGGGCATCTCCTTGAGCAGCAGGTCGAGGATACGCATGGCCTCGCTGCCGACGGCCTCTTCATTTTCCGGCGCGGTCCAGCCCGCCACCAACACCACACACTCGCCGCGCTGCTGATTACTGTCGCCCTCGACGAACGCGCGCAGCGCTTCCAGCGGCAGGCCCTTGAGGGTTTCGAAGGTTTTGGTCAACTCACGGGCCAGCAGAGCCAGGCGCTCGCCGCCGAACACCAGTTCCATATCCTGCAGGCATTCAAGAATACGATGAGGCGCTTCGTAGAAAATCAGGGTGCGCGGCTCTTCTTTCAATGCCTGTAGACGCGCACGACGCCCCACGGCCTTGGCCGGCAGGAAACCTTCGAAAATAAAACGGTCCGAGGGCAGGCCTGCCGCCGACAATGCAGCGATCAGCGCGCACGCTCCTGGAACAGGCACTACATTGATACCTGCGGCACGCGCCTGGCGGACCAGATGGTATCCAGGGTCGGAGATCAGCGGCGTACCCGCATCCGAGATCAGGGCCACATCGTCGCCCGCCAACAACCGCACGATAAAGCGACTGCCTTCTTCGCGCTCGTTATGCTCGTGACAAGCCGCCAATGGCGTGCTGATACCAAAATGCTGCATCAAACGCTGGGAGTGTCGAGTGTCTTCCGCCGCAATCAATTTAACCTCGCGCAACACTTTCAGCGCCCGGGCACTGATGTCGTCCAGGTTGCCAATGGGCGTCGCCACGACAAAAAGCGAGCCTGCAGTGGAATTCAAAGGACCTGGAGCAGTCAAAGCGCACACCTCGATGGTTGGCAAAAGCCATATTGTAGCGCGTAGGCGCCTTGAAAATATGCCATCGCGGCCGATGGCTTTTCAGCCGTGCGTGGCTGATCGCACCACTTGCACGACCTAAATCGACGGTTTCACGCCAGTAACATCGCGCCTGGGCCAGTGCTTGGGTACAATTCCACGCTAATTTGATCGGTATCAGGAACACTTACATGATCGCTTGCCTGCGGCTGCTCTCCGCCCTCTGCCTCGCTGCCTTACTGGCCGCTTGCGCCAGCTCGCCCTCGTCCAGCCTTGGCGACCTTCCACGGACCCCGGACGCCAGTATCGAGCAACTGCTCGAACAGGCTACCACCGCCAAGACGCCAGAAAAGGCCGCGTTGCTGCGCCTGAGTGCGGCAGACATGGCCTACCGCCAGAACAACCCTGGCCGCTCGTCGCAGATTCTTGCGCAAGTGTCCCTGGATGTCCTCAAGCCAGCCGCGCAAGTCTTTGCCAGCACCCTGGCTGCCGAATTGGCCATGACGCGCAACCAGCCCAAGGCCGCATTGACCGCCTTGAACCATCCGAGCCTGCAAAGCCTGAAGGAGCTGCCGACCGAACAGCAGATTCGCACCGGCAGCGTGCACGCCCGCGCTTATGAAGCCGATGGCCAGACCCTGGCCGCTGCTCGCGAGCGCGTCGCCATGGCGCCACTGCTCAGCGGCGATGCCGCCAAAAGCAATCACGAAGCCATCTGGACCTTGATTGCCGCACTGCCTGCAGAACAACTGCAAGCCAGCGGCAACCCGACCCTGGACGGCTGGATCACCCTGGCCCAAGCGGTCAAGGGCGCCGGTACGCTTGAGCAACAGCAGGCCGCTATCGACACCTGGCGCGCACAGAACCCGGGCCACCCGGCCGCCGTGCAACTGCCAACCCCGCTGACCAAGCTCAAGGAGCTGGCCAGCCAGCCCTTGAACAAGATCGCCCTGCTGCTGCCCCAGGAAGGCCCGCTGGCCTCCGTCGGCAAGGCCCTGCGCGAAGGTTTCATGGCGGCGCACTACCAGGCTGAACAAGCCGGGCAGAAGCCACCGGTCATCGAGTTCTATGACAGTTCGCGCCTGGCCTCCATCGACGACTTCTATGCCAAGGCCCAGGCTGCAGGCGTGCAATTGGTAGTTGGTCCGCTGGAGAAGCCATTGGTCAAACAGCTCAGCACGCGTCCTCAGCTCCCCATCACCACGCTGGCGTTGAACTACAGCGAGACCGATCAGGGCCCGGCGCAATTGTTCCAGTTCGGCCTGGCCGCTGAAGACGAAGCCCGCGAAGTGTCGCGCCGCGCCCGTGCCGATGGCCTGCACCGCGCCGCTGCCATGGTGCCCCGTGGCGAGTGGGGCGAGCGTGTCTACAAGGCCTTCCGCCAGGATTGGGAAGCCAACGGTGGCACGGTTGTCGGTGTCGAGTATGTCGACCAGCCGGTCGCCCTCGCCCAGCAAATTGCCGACCTGTTCCAACTGCGTAAAAGCGAAGGCCGCGCCAAGAGCCTGCAAAGCACAGTGGGCACAGACGTAGCGGCACAGCCGTCACGTCGCCAGGACATCGAGTTCATCTTCCTGGCCGTTACCCCGCAACTGGCCCAGCAGATCAAGCCGACCCTGAACTTCCAGTACGCCGGTGATGTGCCGGTGTACGCCACGTCCCACGTATTCAGCGCCAGCGGCGACAAGAACCAGTACCTGGACATGACCAACGTGATGTTCTGCGAAACCCCTTGGCTGCTCAACACCACCGACCCGCTGCGTAACCAGGTTGCCGCACAATGGCCGCAAGCCAATGGCAGCCTTGGCCGCCTGTATGCGATGGGCGTCGACGCCTACCGCCTGGCCCCGCGCCTGGGCCAGTTGAAGGCTCTGCCGGACACACGGATTGACGGCCTCTCGGGCAACCTGGGCATCAGCACCAACCAGCGCGTCGATCGCCAGATGCCATGGGCGAAGTTCGTCGGTGGCGAGATCCAGCGCCTGCCGGACACCCCGCGCTGATGCCGGAGCGGTCTACTGCACAAAGCGGCAAGGATGCCGAACTTCAAGCATTGAAACACTTGCAACAACAGGGTCTGCGCCTGCTGGCGCAGAACTGGTTGTGTAAACGCGGCGAGCTTGATCTGGTCATGCTTGACGGCGATACAGTAGTATTCGTCGAAGTCCGCTACAGAAAACACGCACAATGGGGTGGCGCGCTCGCCAGTATCGACGGGCGCAAGCGTCAGAAGCTGATACTCGCTGCGCAGTTTTTCCTGCAAGAAGAGCATCGCTGGGCCGACGCCCCCTGCCGTTTCGATGTGGTTGCCATGGAAAGCACCCCGTCTGGTCAGGTTGATCTGAACTGGCTGCAAAATGCCTTCGACAGCTGATTCACCGGACATCTTCACCACACACTTTTGCTCTTTGCTTTGCGGGCTGCACATTCCTGTGCCAAACAGCCGCGCTACTTAAGGTCACACAGATGGACATGCAATCCAGAATTCGCCAGCTTTTCCAGGCCAGCATCGACACCAAGCAACAGGCGATGGACGTACTTGCACCGCACATCGAGCAAGCCAGTCAGGTCATGGTCAATGCCTTGCTCAACGAAGGCAAAATGCTTTCGTGCGGCAACGGCGGTTCGGCCGGCGATGCCCAGCATTTTTCGTCCGAGCTGCTCAACCGCTTCGAACGTGAGCGCCCGAGCCTGCCGGCCATCGCATTGACCACCGATTCGTCGACGATCACCTCGATCGCCAACGACTACAGCTACAACGAAATCTTCTCCAAGCAGATCCGCGCCCTGGGCCAACCAGGCGATGTGCTGCTGGCGATCTCCACCAGCGGCAACTCGGCGAATATTATTCAAGCGATCCAGGCCGCACATGATCGCGAAATGATTGTCGTAGCATTGACCGGACGCGACGGCGGCGGCATGGCCTCGCTGCTGCTGCCCGAAGATGTGGAGATTCGCGTCCCGGCCAATGTCACCGCACGTATTCAGGAAGTCCACCTGCTGGCGATCCATTGCCTGTGCGATCTGATCGACAGCCAACTGTTTGGGAGTGAAGAATGACCGTTAACCGCCTCGGCCTTTTGGCCATTACGTTGTGCCTCGGCATCAGCGGCTGCAGCACGGCAATCACTGCGACACGTGACACCCCTATTCAGGATGACAAGGGCACCCGCACCTTCGGCAGCAAGATTGACGACTCGCTGATCGAAACCAAGGTCGAAGTCAACATTGCCAAAGCCGCCACGGACCTCGGCAACGGTGCTTCACGCATCGTCGTGACCAGCTTCAACGGCGTGGTACTGCTCGCCGGCCAAACGCCACGCGCCGACCTCAAGGCCCAGGCCGAACAGGCGGCCTCGGCCGTACAGCGGGTCAAGAAGGTCCACAACGAATTGCAGGTCATGGACCCGATCACCCTGCTGGCCATCAGCAACGATGCCCTGCTGACGACCAAGATCAAGGCACAGATGCTGACCGACAACGCGATTCCCGGCTCGCGGATCAAAGTGGTCACCGATAACGGCATCGTCTACCTGATGGGCCTGCTGACCCAGGCGGAAGCCACGCGCGCAGCCAACCTGGTGCAGGGCGTGTCCGGCGTGCAGAAGATCGTCAAGGTGTTCGAGTACATCGATTGATGTAAGCGCCAGCCATAAAAAAGGGCGCCATGCATTCACTGCATGGCGCCCTTTTTAGTGACCAGCGTTTATTGGTATTGCTGGTACGGATTGCCCTGGAACTGGTTGTTCTGCTGCGGCGCTTGCTGCTGCGCGCCAGGCTGGCCGTACTGCTGGCCGGGGATCGGGCCGAGGTTCACTTCTACGCGACGATTCTGCGCACGACCGTTCACGTCGGCGTTGCTGGCTATCGGGTTATCCGGGCCGGCACCGCGTGCGCTGAGGTTGGCACCATTGACGCCTTGGGACGTCAGGTAGTTGGCCACGCTCTGGGCACGGCGCTGGGACAGGTCCATGTTCAGTTGGCGGCTGCCGGTGCTGTCGGTGTAACCGACGATCTGGATGGTGTTCTGGTTGAACTGCTTGAGGGAGTTGGCCAGGTTGTTCAGCGGCTGGTAGAAGCTGCTGGAGATCGCGTCCGAGTTGGTGGCGAAGGTGATGTTACCCGGCATGATCAGCTTGATCTGGTCGCCCTGGCGCTGAACTTCAACCCCGGTATTGGCCATGCTCTCACGCAGTTTCTTTTCCTGCTGGTCGGCGTAGTAGCCGTAACCCGCGGCGCCGGCCCCCGCAACCACGGCACCGATCAGCGCGCCCTTGCCACGGTTGTTATGGTCGATGGCAGCACCCGCCAATGCACCGGCCAGGGCACCCAGGCCACCGTACTTGGCGGTCTTGCTCATACCGCTGGATTCATTATTCGCCTGTCCCTGGCTGCCACCGCCATAAGGATTAGGTGAAGCGCAGCCGGACAACAGGGCTACGGCGGTAGCGACAACAAGCAGACGACGCGGAGTGAACATGAAGGGAGCTCCTACTTTTGCATTCTGTGGTGCAAAGGACATTGGCAATGGGCCCGTGCCGAGTTTGGAACGCGACAAACGGTAAAAATTCCGTGGGCGCGCCCCGAGCTGTAACAAAACATTCGGGTCTTGCGTTGCTACAGAAACCGTAGCAGACACATGCTGAACGCGGCCTGAGTTTTTGCTACAGCGGATTGCCGTTCGAACCATTGCTTCACGCCCGCACAAACGGGTTCTCACGCATCTCGTCACCCAGGCGCGTGTCCGGGCCATGGCCGGTCACCACCGTCGCGCCCTCGTCCAGCGTGTAGAGCCGTTGCTTGATCGAACGCACGATCGTCGCCTGGTCCCCGCCCCACAAATCCGTACGTCCAACACCGCGCCGAAACAGCGTGTCCCCGGCAATCAGAAGCTTGGCGTCGGCAAACCAGAAGCTCATCGAGCCGGGCGTGTGCCCCGGTGTATGCAGCGCCACACCGCACCCACAGGCCAGCTCCTCATCATCGGCCAGCCAGCGATCCGGCGACGGCACCGGAGTGTAGGGCACACCAAACATCTGGCACTGCATCTCCAGGTTGTCCCAGAGAAACTGGTCTTCCTTGTGCAGGTGCAGGGTGGCACCGGTCTTTTCCTTCAATTGCCCCGAGGCCAGGAAGTGATCGAGATGGGCATGGGTGTGGATGATGCTCACCACTTTCAGGCCCAGGGCATCGAGGCGCGCCAGGATCAGTTCATGGTTGCCACCCGGGTCGACCACGATGGCCTTTTTGGTGATGGGGTCGCCAATGATCGTGCAGTTGCACTGCAACGGGCCGACCGGAAAGGTTTCGCGGATCAGCGCGGCTTTTTCAATATTCATCGATGCTCCTGCGGGCGCTATGGCATATTTCGCACAGTATGGTTGACGCGGTGCCAGACCTGAAGAGCAGCGACTGCTAAGCTTGCCCACGCCATCGAAAAACAACCCAGGCCCCCGCCACCGTGCCGCGTTGGAGCGATCCCCATGGCGAATCAACTGATCATCTGCGAGCACTGCGACTGTGTGTACGAAAAAGTCACGCTCGCCAAACATCAAAAAGCCCACTGCATACGTTGCGCAGGCGTGCTCCAGCGCTACAACGGCCTGACCGTGCAACAGCGTCTCGCCCTGACGCTGACGGCTGCGGTGCTGTGGACGTTCGCCAATTTCTATCCCGTGATGAGTATCAGCCTGCAAGGCCTGAAAAGCAGCGCCACGCTATGGGATTCGGTGGTAGCGCTGAGCCTGGGGCCGATCACGTTTATCGCGTTGGTGGCGGCCATTTCCATCATCATCGCGCCGGTGTTCCAGTTGCTGCTGCTGATGTGGGTCTTGAGCTTCGCCCTCGCGGGCAAGCGCTCACCGGCGTTCCGATTGTGCATGCGTTGGCTGGAGGCACTCAGGCCCTGGAGCATGCTGGAGGTGTGCCTGCTCGGGGCAATGGTGGCGGTGTTCAAGCTGGCCGGCATGCTTGATGTGATCCCCGGCACCGGCCTGTTTGCCCTGGCCGTGCTCAGCCTGTTACTGATCCGCATTGCCGGACGTGATGTGCGCGACCTGTGGGACACCGTATGAACACACCGCCGACGGCCAGCGAGCTCGGCCTGTGCCTCTGTCACAGTTGCGGATTGTCCTGCGACCTACGCGACGGGCCGACCGAATGCGAGCGCTGCGGCGCGCCCTTGCACCGGCGCAAGGTCAGTTCCCTGACGCGCACCTGGGCCTACATGCTCACCGCGCTGGCGTTCTATGTGCCGGCCAATCTCCTGCCGGTGATGAACACCACCATGCTCGGCTCGGGGGCGGACAGCACCATCATGAGCGGGGTGCTGGAGTTCTGGCAGCACGGCGCGTGGGACATCGCGCTGATTATTTTCATCGCCAGCATCGCAGTGCCCGGCATCAAGTTTGTGTCCCTGGCCCTGCTGCTGGTCACCGTGCAGCGCAATAGCCTTTGGGCACGCAAGGAACGTTCGAAGCTGTTCCGCTTCGTCGAACTGATTGGCTACTGGTCGATGCTGGATGTCATCGTGGTCGCGCTGGTGGCCGCACTGGTGAAGTTCCAGGCCCTGGGCACCATCGAGCCGCGCCTGGGCATCCTGTTTTTCGGCCTGGTGGTGGTGTTTACCATGCTGGCCGCCATGAGCTTCGACCCGAGGCTGATCTGGGAAACCCCACACAACAAGGAGACCGCGGATGACGTCACATCCCACTGACACCCCGCAAGCCCCAGGATCGCCTGCAATCAAGACACGGCGCTTCAGCGTTTCGCTGGTGTGGATCGTGCCGATCGTCGCGGTGCTGGTGGGGATTTCGCTGGTGGTACACAGCGTCCTCCAACAGGGCCCGACCATCACCCTCAATTTCAAGACCGGCAGCGGTCTGACCGCGAACAAAACCGAGGTCAAGTACCGCAACGTGGTGATCGGCCAGGTGACCGACGTCGCCTTGAGCGACGACCAGAAGAGCGTCAACGCCACGGTTCAACTGGCCAAGCAGGCCGAAAGCTTCACCCGCGCCGATTCACAGTTCTGGGTGGTGCGCCCGCGTATCGGCGCCGGCGGCGTATCCGGCATCGATACCCTGCTCTCCGGCGACTACATCGGTGCCGACATCGGCCAATCGGAGACCCGTGCCAAGCAGTTCAAAGGCCTGGAAAACCCGCCGCCCATCACCTACGGCGAACCGGGCAAGCGTTTCACGCTGCACACGCAGACCCTCGGTTCGCTGGATATCGGCTCACCGGTGTACTACCGCAAAATCGAGGTCGGCCAGGTGGTGGCCTACGAGCTGGATGCCGAAGGCAAGGGTGTCAATGTCGAGGTGTTCGTGCATGCGCCCAATGATGCCTATGTCACCGAAAACACGCGTTTCTGGAATGCCAGCGGGGTTGACCTGAGCGTCGGCGCGAATGGCTTCGCGCTGAAGACCGAATCGCTTTCGTCCATGCTGGTCGGCGGCATCGCCTTTCGGGCACCGCCGTACAGCCCCAACGACAAACCGGCTGACGAAGCACGTACCTTTGAGCTCTTCGACGACCAGGACAGCGCCCTCGCCCCACCCAATGGCGAGGGGCAATACATGACCCTGCGCTTCGACCAGGCATTGCGCGGGCTCAAGGTCGGGGCGCCGGTGGAGTTCCTCGGCGTCGAGTTTGGCAAGGTGGTGTCGATCAACCTGGACTTCGATGCCAGTAAACGCAGCTTCCCACTCAACGTCGGTATCGTGATCTATCCACAGTTGCTCGGGCAGGCCCACACCAAACTGCTCAAGGTCATGAACCATGACCCCAACGATGAGGCCGCCGGCGTACGGCTGATCGGCTCGTTCATCGAAAATGGCCTGCGCGCACAGGCGCGTAGCGGCAACCTGCTGACTGGCCAGTTATACATCGCGCTGGACTTCTACCCGAAAGCCGAGAAGGTCAAATTTGACCCCAGCCTGCGCCCGGTCAGCATTCCAACCATTCCCGGCAACCTCGAGCAACTGCAGGAAAAACTCGAGAGCATCGTCAACAAGATCAACCAACTGCCGATCGAACGCATTGCCGGCAACCTCGACAGCAACCTGGTCGAGCTGCGCAAAGGCCTGACCCAATTCAACGCCAAGACCCTGCCCGGCGTGCAGAACACCCTGGCTGACGTGAGCAAGACGCTGCAATCGGCCAGTTCGACCCTGGCCGAGGATTCACCGCAGCGCGAGCAGTTGACCCAGACCCTGGATGAACTGGGGCGCATGTCGCGTTCCCTGCGCGAACTGTCGGACTACCTGGGCCGTCACCCGGAATCGCTGATTCGCGGCCGTCCCGACAACGCCGCGCCCCTGGACCTGCAAGGACCTCCACGCAAATGACCCCTGGAGCAAGCGCCATGACGTTTCCGTTGAAAATCACAGTGGTCGGCATGCTGCTGTTGCTGGCGGCGTGCAGCAGTACGCCGATTACCTTTCATACGCTGACACCGGCGCACTGGAATACGGCCACGGGAGCCGACGCAGGCAGCATCCGGATTGAAAGCATCACCGTTCCCCCCCAGGTCGACCGACCGCAGATTGTGATCCGCCAGGGCGACAGTGGCGTGGCGATCCTGGAAACCCAGTGGTGGGCCGCGAGCCTCGCGGATGAGCTGAGGAGTGCGCTGGTGGACCAACTGGCCAACAGCAACCCTCGACAATCGATGTTGTTGCGTCTTGAAGTGCAGCGCTTTGACTCCGTACCCGGCCAATACGCATTGCTCGACGTCAAATGGCGCCTGCGCCCGGCCGGTGGCACCGAGCGCCCACCGCTGACCTGCCGGACCACGTTGCAGTCGCCCGCCGGGCCGAGCATCGACAACGTGGTGCTCGCCCATCAAAACAATCTCAAGCGCTTTGCCGCGCAGGTCAGCCAGGCGGTCGACAGGTCAGCCGGCCAGTGCCCGACGACACCGTAAACCGTCCGGCACTTACGCCAGCAAGCCCATGGCCTTGGCTCGCGCCACGGCCTGGGTGCGTCGCTCCACCCCAAGTTTGCTGTTGATGTGGCTGGCGTGGGTCTTGACGGTGTGCAGGGAGATAAACAGCTGGTTGCTGATTTCCTGGTTGGAGCAGCCTTGGGCGATCAGTTGCAGGACCGCCAGCTCGCGCGTGCTCAGGGTTTCGTGGCTGGTCGTGACCTCGGGCGTCACGACCGCCGGGAGAAGCGCGAGCAGGCTCTGGTGCAGCACACCTTGCGGGTCTTTGCCCAATTGCTCGCGCATCCAGTCCGGATGCCCGTCCAACAAGCGCTGGAACGGCTGTAACGCGCCCCCGGCACCCGCCTCGAACGCCTGGGCCAGCACCGGCCGCGCCCTGGCTTCCTGACCGCACTCGAGCAGCAACTGGGCCTGCTGGGTCAGCGCCATCAGGGCAATCATCTGGCGCCCACTGTCGTGGGCCTGTTGCGCCAGTGCGTCGAGCCGCTCCAGCGCCGCCAGGGGCTGATGGCGCACGGCATCGAGGGCGGCTTGTTGCAGCCCGATATGCTGCGGCAAGTGCGGATGGAATTCCGGTGCAGCGGCGGCCTGTTCGCCGTGGTAAGTCTGCCCCAGGCGCGTCAGCCAGGCATCCGCCAGATCGGTGCGCCCCTGGGCCAGCCACAGTTCGCATTTGATCAGGGTAATCATCGCCAGGTAGTAGATCGGCGGCACATCCCAGATATGCATCAAGCGCTCGGCTTCGGCGAGTTCGGCGAAGGCTTTGGGAAAGTCATGGCGCCGCCCTTCGAAGCTGGCGATCACGCAATGGCCGATCAGCACGCTGATATCGCGACAGGCCCGCGCCTCGGCCAGGCCTGCGCGCAGGAGGGCAATGCCGGTTTCGGGCTGGTTGCGCACCAACAGCAAATAGCCTTCGTAGAGCGACAGCCGCGCACGCACCGCATACAGTCGCTGCGGTGCCAGGCCGTGCAGGCGCTGCAGGCCCTGGCGCACCTCGTCGAGGGCGCGCAGGATTTCGCCACGGGCCTGCAGCACCCGTGCACGGTCGTAATGGGCCAGGGCTTCGAACAGCGGGTTGCCGACGCGCTGCGCCAGTTCCAGGGATTCGCGGTTCAGGCCACGGGCGCGCCACAGATCGCCATCGGCAATGGCCAGGTTGGACAGGGTCGACAGGCACACCAGGCGCTGGCCGTAACGCCGTTGCGGCAGGCTGTCCAACGCCTCGCTGCAATAGCGCTGCGTCAATTCACGGTCACCTCGACCGCGGGCGATAATCCCGCTCAGCGCCAGCCACTGGGCCAGCATCGAGCGCTGTGCGGTGGCCGAGGGCGCCGGCAGGAAGCGACTGAGGTACGCGGACAGCTCCTGCGCCGCATCCAACTGGCAGGCCAGTGCCAACGCCCAGCTGTACAGCACAATCAGGCGCGGCGTGCTGATCAGCAGGCTGTCGGGCAAGTCCATTTTCCAGCGCAGCAACATGCCGACATTCTGCTCGGCCAGCAGTTGTTCTTCGGACAGGTTCTGCACCAGGTTGGCCGCCACGTCGAGGTGCCCGGCACGCAACGCCTGCTCCACCGCCTCGTCGATCAAGCCCTGGGCGTTGAACCAACGGCACGCGCGCAGATGCAGGCTGGCGGCCGGCAAGACATTGCTGCTCGCGCGACGGGTGCGCAGCAGGTCGGAGAACAAATGGTGATAACGGTACCAGTGTCCCTGCTCGTCCAGGGGCACCAGGAACACCTGGTGGGCTTGCAGGTAACGCAGGATCTCGGCGCTGTCATGGGCTTCGCGCACGGCATCGCACAACTCGCTGCAAAAACGCTCCTGGGGCGCGGTGTCGAACAGGAACGCCTGCACTTCGGGTGGCAGGCAGTCGATCACTTCTTCCAGCAGGTAGTCGCGGATCAGCCCTTCCCCACCGTGCAGGCTTTGTGGCAAGGCGTCCTCGCTGCCGGCTTCGGAAGCCGCCAGCAGCCAAAAGCGCAGACCGGCCACCCAGCCTTCGCTGCGGCGAATGAGATTGTCGAGGGCTTCACCACTCAAGGAACTGCTGTGGCGATCCAGCAACGCCTGGGATTCGGCATGGGTCAGGCGCAGGTCTTGCTCGTGCAACTCCAGCAAATGCCGTGACAACCGCAGGCGCGCCAGATGCCAGTCCGGGCGCTGGCGGCTGGTGACCAGCACCACCAGGCCATCAGGCAAATGGTTAAGGAAGAATTGCAGGCATCGGTCCAGCACCGGTCCCTGGGCCAGATGGTAGTCATCCAGCACCAGCAATAATGGCGCACGGGTGGACAGGTGCACGGTCAGCTCATCGAGCAGGCCGTCGAGCCACTCTTCAAACGCAAAGGGTTGGTGACGCTGGCGCATTTTCAGCAAGCCCAGGGATTGGGCGCCGAGTGCCGGGAAGTAGTGCTGCAACCCTTCGAGCAGGCGCTCAAGAAAACGCCCCGGGTCGTTGTCCCGTGGGCTCAGGCCTAGCCACAGGCTGTGCCAGTGAGCCGGCAGGCCCTGGCAGAACTCCACCGCCAACGAACTCTTGCCGAACCCGGCCGGTGCGCAGACCAGCAGCAACCGCCCCTCCAGGCCGGCGCCCAGCCGTTCACACAGGCGCGGACGCAGCACGTAGCCATCAGGCAGCGGGGGCCTGTAGAAGCGACCTTCCAGGGTCGGGATTATCCGGCTGGCAGGCCCTTGGATTCGGGACAGATCAGTCATCGCCGGGCTCTTGTAGAAGGCTGTTGTCGGCATTGCAGATGTCCGCAGACTAGCGGTAAAAGCGGCGGGTTTGTAGATCTTTGCAACATTTGCCTGAAAAAGAACTGAGACAAGAAATATCGCCACAAACAAAAAGTGGAAGGGGGCTTGCTCCCGATAGAGGCGGATCAGTCAATGCTGCGCTGACTGTCACACCGCTATCGGGGGCAAGCCCCCTCCCACCTTGAGTTACTCGTGCAACTTAGCGAACACCGTCCTGGCGCAGGGCCGCCGGGGTGAAGTCGCTGGTGGTGGCGGTGAAGCCGAAGTCATAGGCCTGCTTCTCTTCGTTCTTCATGCCCAGGGCCAGGTAGCGGCCGGACTGCAGGTCGTAGAGGGTTTCCAGGGCGTACCACGGCACTTGCTTGTCGTAGTAGTTCTCGGCATGGGCTTCGGCGACACGCCACAGTTGGCCACGGCCGTCGTAGTGGTCGATCACTGCGGCTTGCCAGGTGTCTTCGTCGATGTAGAAGTCACGCTTGGCGTAGATGTGGCGCTGGCCTTCCTTCAAGGTCGCGACCACGTGCCAGACACGGCGCAGCTCGTAGCGTGCCAGGTCCTGGTTGATGTGGCCGGCCTTGATGATGTCGGCGTACTTGAGCTTCGGATCGTCGATCTTGTAGCTGTTGGAGGCGATGTAGATTTCCTTCTTGCCCTCCAGTTTCCAGTCGTAGCGGTCCGGCGCACCGTTGTACATGTCGAGGTTGTCGGAGGTACGCAAGCCGTCGGCGGCGGTACCCGGCCCGTCATAGGACACTTGCGGCGCCCGACGCACGCGGCGCTGGCCGGCGTTGTAGACCCACGCCGAACGCGGTTCCTTCACCTGGTCCAGGGTTTCGTGCACCAGCAGCACACCACCGGCCAGACGTGCCGGCGCGGTCACTTGCTGCTTGAAGTAGAACAGCACGTTGCCCGGGTTCTTCGGGTCGAAGTCCTTCATCTTGTCGCGGAACACGAACTGGTCGCGGAAGTACACCAGGCTGTAGGAGCCGTTGGTTTGCGGCGTGGCCTGGGTCACCAGGCGGGTCACGCTGCCACCGCGATAACGTGTGATGTGGTTCCAGATCACTTCCACGCCGCTTTTCGGGATCGGGAACGGTATGGCGGTTTCGAAGTTTTCCAGGCCGTTGCCGCCAGACACCAGGTTGGTGGTGGTGGCGTTCTTCTTGATGGAGGCGAACACATCGGCCGGCACGGTAGCGCCGCGATGGGTCGGGTAGACCGGCATCTTGAAGGTCTCCGGGTAACGCTTGAACATCGCGTACTGCCCCGGTGCCAGCTTGTCCTTGTACTGCTCGACGTTCTGCGCGGTGATGGTGAACTGCGGTTGCTCACTGGCGTACGGGTTGGCGAGGAAACCTTTGGCATCCACAGCGCCGGCGTTGGTCGGCATCGGCGACCATTTCGGGATGGTGCCGGCCGCGTTACCGGCCATTTCCGCGCCCATCGGCGTCAGCGTCGTGCCCAGCTTGGCGGCTTCATCCGCCGACACGGCCGCCATGACATTGCTCGCCAGGATCGACAGCCCAAGCACACCCACGTGCAACAGACTTTTGGTTATTTTCATGTTCTGGTCTTCCTGAAAATACAGTGTGCTTAGAAGTTGGCGCCGAAGCTCAGGGCGACGAAGTCGCGGTCACTTGAGGTGTTGAAGTCACCACCAAAGAAGTTGGTGTAGGCAAGGCTCGCCGTGTAGGTGTTCTGATACTCAGCGTCCAACCCCAGGCTCACCGCTTTGCGGCCCTCTTCAAAGTTGCCACCAGGGCCTGGCGAATAACCTTTTACGTCATGGGACCAGGCCACGTTTGGCTTGAGGTTGACGCCAGCGAACACATCCGGGTATTCCCAGATTGCACGTGCGCGGTAGCCCCATGAGGTGGCGGTGGTGAAGCCATCGTTATTGCAGTTGGTGTTGAGGTTGGCAGCATTGGCCTGGCCGCCGCCTTGAGCAGTGGAGTTGTTGAGTGCGGTACAGAAACCACCCGGCAACTGGCCCGGACCGAACACCGGATCGCGGCCATAACGCGCCTGGGACCTACTCTCCAGACCGCCCACGTGGGTCACGCCGATTTCACCGACGGTGGTCAAGCGACTGGCGCCCATGACTTGGTCGAAGAAGTGCGTGAAGGTGGTTTGGAACTGGGTGACTTCCTTGCGATTGTAGCCATGCAAATCCTGACCCGGCGACCCTTTCAACACAGATGCATTATTGAAGGGCGGAAGCGGCGTGACACCGGCAAAGAGAATGTCTGTGGTACTCAGTTGGACCGGGGCATTAGGACGGTAGCTCAACTCGCCGCTCCATGCAGTCCCTGTGGGCAGGGTGGTGGAGAAACTCAAACCATAGAGACGGATATCTTCAGGGTACTCGACGAAATAATTGGAGTTACCGGCGACCACCAACGGACGCAATTGGCCAGGCACACCTGGCGTTGCGCCAGTGTAGGCTGATTGTGGGGCCCCCTGGGCACTGAAGATCGGCGCACGACTGTGGTAGTTCATGAAATAAGCGCCGAACTCTGTATCCAGAGGCTCGAAATTGTAATGGAACGCGACACCGAACTGACCACTGTCGCGCGCATCACGGTCCGGGCCGCGACGCACCAGTACGCCCTCGTTATTGACGTCGACGCCATTTGCGGCGAGCCCTGGGAGTACTCCGGCAGGGAGGAAGCGACGGCTGTTCAACACTCGCAAATTGTTACTGCAGCCATCGGAAATAACATCAGGTTGAGAGAAGAAAGTGCCGCAGTTATCGGTAACCGTCTGGTCCCACTCCAACTGATAAAAGGCTTCCGCCGACAAGTTATCGGTCAGCGTTTGCGACACATAGAACATGTTGACCGGAATCAAGCCTTCCTTGATTTCCGCACCCGGACGACGGAACGCAGACACGTCGATCGGGTTGATGGAGTTGATACCACCGCCGATGAAGGTACTTTCGCCCCAACTCACCACCTGCTTACCGAACCGCACGCTGCCCGGCTGATCGGCAATGGCATAGTTGTGATAGACGAAGGCGTCGAGAATCTGCCCACCGGAGGACTTGGCGCCCTCCTTGCGGTTGTTGTCGCTGATGTCCTTGAACTCACGGCTTTCGTCCTTGAGTTCGAAGTCATACCAGTACTTGCCACGCACGAATACGCCAGTGTCGCCGTATTTCAATTCCAGATCGTGGATGCCCTTGAAGATCTTCGAGAACGTCTCGCCACGCTTGAAGTTCAAGTGGCCGTCATCGGAGGTCTGGGACAACCCCTTTCCACCATTGTTGACGCCAATGAGGTCACGGTTGGGCTTGGCCGTCGACCAGCTCGCCCCCACAGACAGCGACGAGTCAAAACTCCCTTCGATTTCACCGATATTGAAACTGACGCCGAATGCGGGCCCGGCGAGCGTAGAGGCGAGACTGACGGCCAGGGGCAGTCTTGCCCGGCGCCAGAACTGGTTTACTGAGGTCATCGACGCTACTCCATGTGCATTATTGTTATGGCAGTGAGTTTGTTCTGTGATGCTTGTAACGGCCGGAATACAACGATTCCAATGCCGCCTGGCAACTGAACCTCCATGGCCCGAAGCGATGCATCCTTGAAAAACTCTGGGTGGGACTATAGCCAGCAGGGGGTACCGCTTGATCCCTCTAAAGTGTGATTTGCATCACCAACCCGTCTGCCACAGCCCTTTCGCCATGTCGGCGAAGGCCGACGCGGCAAGGATGGCTGAAAATTGGCAAATCACAAGTGAAGGCGCGAGATAGAGCATCGCCGTGCCACTAAGGGCACGGCAAATCAGCTCAGAGGGTGGACAGGAAGGTGCTGTTGTTGGCCTGCCATTCAATGATGTCAATACGGATACGTTTTTTGTCGAGCTTGCCGACACTGGTCTTGGGAATTTCCGTAACAACGGCGATCTGGCTCGGAATCGCCCACTTGCTCAGATGGCCCAGTTCGACAAAAGGCTTGAGGTGTTCCTTGAGCTCGCGGGCCCCAATCTCATGGCCATCACGCACCACCAGCAACGCAAACGGGCGCTCGCCCCACTGCGGGTCGGCAATGCCCACCACCGCTACTTCGCGTACCGCCGGGTGACGGCTGACCAGGTCTTCGAGGGCCAGGGAGGAGATCCACTCGCCGCCTGTCTTGATCACGTCCTTGATGCGGTCGCGGATATCGATCACCCCAAATGCATCGAGGGTGGCCACGTCGCCGGTGTGCATCCAGCCACCCGCCCACAGCTCGGCGCCCTTCTGCGGCTCGTTGTAATACCCCTCGGTCAGCCACGGCGCGCGCAGCACCAACTCACCCTGGGACTCGCCGTCGGCGGGCAGGAAATTCCCCTCGGCGTCCATGATCGCCGCTTCCACCAACGGCCCGGGCACGCCGGCTTTGATGCGGTAGCTGATGCGCTCGTCCTCGGTGCCGGCCATCAGTTCCTCGTTGAGGTGGGCGCAGGACACCAGCGGGCCGGTCTCGGACATGCCGTACGCGGCGGTGAGCTGAATCCCACGGGCCTTTGCCGCCTCATACAGCGTGCGGTTGAGCGCACTGCCGCCGATGACGATTTTCCAGCCGCCAAAATCGACGCCTTGGGCAGCCTTGGCGTTGAGCACCATTTGCAGGATGGTCGGCACGCAGTGGGAAAAGGTGACCTTCTCCTTGCGCCACAGCTCTACCAGGTATTCCGGGTCGTAGCGGCCGGGGTAGACCTGCTTCAGGCCAAGCATGGTCGCCACATACGGCAGGCCCCAGGCATGCACGTGGAACATCGGCGTGATCGGCATGTACACGTCGTTGGTGCCCAGCAGGCGCACGCTGTCGACGCTGCCCATGATGGTCGCCACGCCGATGGTGTGCAGCACCAGTTGGCGATGGGTGAAGTACACGCCCTTGGGGTTGCCGGTGGTGCCGGTGGTGTAGAAGGTGGTGGCGACGGAGTGTTCGTCGAAGTCCTGGAAATCGTACTTCGGGCTAGCGGCGGCCAGCAGGGTTTCATACTCACCGACTAGGTTGGGCAACTCGGCGGTCTTGGCTTCGCCATCGGTGAGCAGCAGCGTCTTGTCCACGGTGTTGAGCTGCCCGGCAATGGCCTGGTAGAGCCCCACGAACTCGCTGTTGACCAGCACGAAGCGGTCTTCGGCGTGGTTCATGGTGTAGAGAATCTGTTCCGGCGACAGGCGCACATTGATGGTGTGGATCACCGCGCCGATCATCGGGATGGCGAACATGCATTCCAGGTAACGATGACTGTCCCAATCCATCACCGCCACGGTGTCACCGGCCTTGACCCCGGCTGCGGTGAGCACGTTGGCCAGGCGCGCGACGCGCTCGATCAAGGTCGGGTAGGTGTAGCGCAGCTTGTCGCGGTAGACGATTTCCCGGGTCTTCTCGTAACGGGTACCGGACATCAACAGGCGCTTGATCAACAGCGGGTATTGATACGCACCTTCTGCGGGCGGAATAACACGGGTCTGCAACATACGAATCCCTTTTATGACTGCACGGTCTTGGCTTGAAGACCTGCACTGTAGAGAGGTTATGTTTCAGCTAAATCAGCCAAAGGAATGATTTGCAGAAGCTGGGGAATGCTAGCTTTGAGCCATTATTCAGGGCAATGGAGGTCAAATGTGGGAGGGAGCAAGCCCCCTCCCACACTGGATTGTGTTTACTTGAGAACAGCGTTTATTTCGCGCTGGTAAACGCCAACTTCACCCCAATCGCGATCAACACCGCTCCCATGGTCCGATCAAACCAATGCCCCATCCGCGCAAACCCGGCGCGCACGCGCTGCTGGCTGAACAACATCGCCACCAGGCAGAACCACAACGCCGTCGCCACCGCCAGGTACACGCCGTAGCCGGCCTGGATCGCCAGCGGTGTGTGCGGGTTGATCACCACGGTGAACAGCGACAGGAAGAACAACGTCGCCTTGGGATTCAGGCCGTTGGTGACGAAGCCTGCGGTAAACGCGCCGCGCGGGGTGCGCTCGCCCGCTTCGCGGTGCAACTCGCCCTCGGCGGCAGGCTTGGCCGGTTTGGCGCGCAGGGCCTTGAAGCCGATGTACAGCAGGTAGGCGGCGGCCGCCCATTTCAGTGCATTGAACAACACGATGGACTGGGACACGATCAGGCCAATGCCAAGCAACGAATAGCCCACGTGCAGGAAAATCGCCGAGCCCACGCCCAGCGCGGTCCACGTCCCGGCGCGACGGCCGTGGGTCACACTCTCGCGCACCACCACCGCGAAATCCGGGCCGGGGCTGGCCACCGCCAACAGGTGAATCAGGGCTACGGTCAAAAACTCGGCGGCGTACATACTCACTCCATTAAGTAACGGATTATTTCATCTGGTAGGCTCGGCAGATTACGCCTTCGAACCCTGTCGCAAAAGGTACAGTTGATGACGAACAATCGCCGCGCCGTCTTCCTTGATCACCCCTCCCTGGATCTGGGCGACCTCGACCTCAGCGAGTTGCACGGCAGCTTCAGCGACTTGCAGTTGTTGACGGGCACCACACCGCAGAATGTGGTCGAGCGCCTGCAAGGCGCGCAGGTGGCGATCAGTAACAAAATCCCGCTCAACAGCGAGACCCTGGCGGCCTGCCCGGAACTCAAGTTGATCCTGGTATCGGCCACCGGCACCAACAACATTGACCTGGAAGCCGCCCGCGCCCACGGCATCACCGTGAGCAACTGCCAGGGCTACGGCACACCGTCGGTGGCGCAGCACACGATCATGCTGTTGCTCAACCTGGCGACGCGGCTGCAGGACTACCAGCGCGATGTGAGCGCCGGCAAATGGCAGGAGGCCAAGCAGTTCTGCCTGCTGGACCACCCGATTGTCGAGCTGGAAGGCAAGACCCTCGGCCTGCTGGGCCATGGCGAACTGGGCAGTGCCGTGGCCCGCCTGGCCGAAGCCTTCGGCATGCGCGTGCTACTCGGCGCGATCCCCGGGCGCCCTGCCCGTGCCGACCGCGTGCCCCTGGATGAACTGCTGGCGCAGGTGGACGCACTCACCTTGCACTGCCCGCTCAATGAACACACCCGGGGCTTTATCGGCGCCCGTGAATTGGCGCGGCTCAAGCCCGGCGCATTTATCGTCAACACCGCGCGCGGTGGCTTGATCAACGAGCAGGCCCTGGCCGATGCCCTGCGCAGCGGCCACCTGGGCGGCGCGGCGACCGATGTGCTGAGTGTTGAGCCCCCGGTCAATGGCAACCCGTTGCTGGCCGGCGATATTCCTCGACTGATCGTCACACCCCACAACGCCTGGGGCAGCCGTGAAGCGCGGCAGCGTATCGTCGGCCAACTGGCGGAAAACGCCCGGGGCTTTTTCAGCGGCGCCCCGCTGCGCGTCGTCAGTTGATAAACTGCGCCCCTTTTCAAGGAGCAGACCATGGATCCGCGCAGTGAAGTACTGCTTCGTCAGGCCGAACTTTTTCAAGGCAACCTGCTGCTGGTGGGTTTGCCCGCCGACGACCTGCTGGGTCGCCTGCCCAACGCCCACGGCTGGTGCTGGCATGCCGGCGACCAGGCGGCGCTCGACGCACGCTTCCCGGAGCGCAGCCAGTTTGGGGTGAATGCGCCCGAGCGCGGGTTCGATGCGGCGGTGATCTTCCTGCCCAAATCCAAGGACCTCACCGATTACCTGCTCAACGCCGTGGCAGCGCGACTGCCCGGCGCCGAACTGTTCCTGGTGGGGGAGAAAAAAGGCGGTATCGAAAGCGCCGCCAAGCAGATGGCGCCGTATGGCAAACCGCGCAAGCTCGACAACGCGCGGCATTGCCAGCTGTGGCAAATCACCGTGGCCAACGCTCCGCAAGCGGTCGAGCTGGAGAGCCTGGCGCAGGTGTTCGATGTGCCGCTGGCCGAAGGCCCGCTCAAGGTGGTGAGCCTGCCGGGTGTATTCAGCCACGGCCGTCTGGATCGCGGTACCGAGCTGTTGCTGGAGCACTTGGACAAACTGCCGAGCGGCCATTTGCTCGACTTCGGTTGCGGCGCCGGTGTGCTGGGGGCGGCGGTCAAACGGCGCTACCCGCACAACAGCGTAACGATGCTGGATGTGGACGCCTTCGCCGCTGCCAGCAGTCGCCTGACCCTGGCCGCCAACGGGCTGGAAGCCGAGGTGCTGACCGGTGATGGCATCGACGCCGCGCCGATGGGTTTGAACGCGATTTTGAGCAACCCGCCGTTCCATGTCGGGGTGCACACCGATTATTTCGCCACCGAGAACCTGCTGCGAAAAGCGGCGAAACACCTGGCAAAAGGTGGCGAACTTCGCCTGGTGGCTAACAGCTTCCTCAAGTACCAGCCGTTGATCGAAGAGCATCTGGGCGTGTGTGCGGTCAAGGCCGAAGGCAATGGTTTTCGCATCTACCGTGCCAAGCGCGGCTGATGGCCGTTTGAAAAAGAACGCTTGCCGAATGGATTTTGCCTAGGCAGAATCCGCTCCGTCCTAGGGGAGTAGTCTCCCACGAGCGCCACGCTCGTCCGGCATACGTCAACATACTTGGTCAACAGGCCATGGCGTATGCGACCCAGGAGTCCGCACAGACGGACCGGGGTTTGACAAGACCTATGACACGCACACCTTACCCGGGGCGGGAAGGCTGTACGTGTCATAGCCGTGTCGACCCGCCCCTGGAAACCTACCTGATGCTGGATTCATTGCTCGTTCCTACCGCAATCGTTGCCTTGGCCGAAATCGGCGACAAGACGCAACTGCTCGCGCTCATCCTTGCCGCACGCTTTCGCAAACCCTGGCCGATCATCGCCGGCATCGTCGCTGCGACCCTGGCCAACCATGCGGCGGCCGGTGCCGTGGGGGCCTGGTTCGGGAGTTTCTTCTCGGATGCGGTATTGCACTGGATTCTCGCGGCCAGCTTCTGCGCCACCGCGCTGTGGACCCTGGTGCCAGACAAACTCGACGATGACGAAGCCAGCACTTCGCGCAAGTTCGGGCCGTTCCTGACCACGCTGATTGCCTTCTTCCTGGCGGAAATCGGGGACAAGACCCAGATCGCCACAGTGATGCTAGCGGCGCAATACCCGGAACTGTGGCTGGTGATTATCGGCACCACCCTGGGCATGTTGATTGCCAACGTACCGGTGGTTCTGGCGGGGAATTTCGCGGCGGAGAAATTGCCACTGACGTTGATTCGCCGATTGGCGGCTACGGCGTTCTTTGTCCTGGCGATTGTGGCGGTGTACAAGGCCATGCAGAGCAGTGGCTGGATCTAGCTGCAAGCTTCAAGCCTCAAGTTGCAGGAAGAAGCAGTGCTTTTTCTTGCAGCTTGAAGCTTGCTACTTGTCGTTGAAGTCTTAGGACTTCTTGGCCTGCTGGTAGAGCGGCATCACCTTCGGAATCGCCGCCTGTAACGAGGCAATGCGGCTGTCGGAGGCCGGGTGAGTGCTCATGAACTCCGGCGGTGCGCCTTCCGAAGCCTTGGCCATCTTGTTCCACAGCGTGATCGCCGCGTTCGGGTTGTAGCCGGCGCGGGCCGCCAGTTCCAGACCGATCAGGTCCGCTTCGTTTTCATTGCTGCGGCTGTTGGGCAAGGTCATGCCGTAGTTGGCCACGGTATCGGCCAGCGCCAGGCTGTCCTGGCCCAGGCCGAACAACGCGCCGGCGCCCTGCTTGGCCATCTCGATACCGTAGGCCTTGGACATGGCTTCGCGGCCATGCTCCCGCAAGGCGTGGGCGATTTCATGGCCCATCACCGCGGCGAGTTCATCGTCGGTGAGCTTGAGGTTGTCGATCAACGCGCTGTACACGAAGATCTTGCCGCCAGGCCCGCAGTTGGCGTTCATCTCATCGCTCTTGATCAGGTTCACTTCCCACTTCCACTGCGCCGCATCCGGGCGGAAGGTCGGCGCCTGGGCGATCAGGCGATTGGCGATCGCCTGCACGCGCTTGGCATTGGCGCTGGTCTTGTCCAACTGGCCTTTGCTGCTGGCCTCGCCCAGGGTCTGCTGGTAGGACTGGGCGTACATCTGGTCGACTTCCTGGCTCGACAGCATGCTGAACATATATTGCTTGCGCTCAACCCCGACGGCGCCGCCGCTGGTGGTGTTGACCGACTGACACCCGGCCAGCAACACGCCTGCCGCCAATACACTTACGGCCAATGATTTCTTCATCAATACACTCTCCCTGAAAAGACGCCCTGAAAACATGGCGCGTATCGTAGGCGCTCATTTGTATCGGCGCCAGATACAACAGACGTGTAACCGATGAATTTCGGACACATCTCACACGCCCGGCAACTTCAGTGAGCAACCGGCCTCAGGCTCAGGCCGGGGTCAGGCACTCCGGCCCGTTGAGCTTGGGATCATTGACCATGTTGGCCAGGACTCGCTCACGCAATGGGGCCGGCTCACTGGCCAGCAAGCCTTGCAACACATGCAAGGGCGTCTCGGGATCGAGCCAGGCGGCCTGCCCCGCCGCGTCCAGAATCAACGGCCGGCGCTGACTCTGGGCGGCCTGGGTCACCACTGCCGTACTCAGCCACACCTGCTCCTGCACCGGGTACGCCTCCCAGATCGCGGCAAAAAACAGGGTCGAGCCCTCCCCCGGCGTCAGCCAGTACGGACGCTTGCGCTGGGTGCCGCGCCATTCGTAAAAGCCGTTGGCGGGCAGCAGGCAACGACGCTGGCGAAACGCTTCGCGAAACATCGGTTGCTCGGCCAGGGTTTCGGCACGGGCATGGGCCGGGGTGCGGGAAAGGTCAGTCAGCCAGGGCGGCGTCAGGCCCCAGCGCGCCCGTGCCAGGGTGCGCTGGCCGTCATTGAGGCGCTGGATCAGCACCGAATCATTCGGGGAAATGTTCCACTGGGCCTGCTGGTCGGCCGGAAAGCCCGGCAGGGCAGCAAAGGTAGGGTTCCAGCGAAACAGGGCATAACGTCCACACATGGGGCAACACGACTCTTGGGTAAACCGACCGACAGCCTAACAGACCAATACGTCGGGGAAGCTGTCGGGTTCGTCGCCGGGCAGGGGTTGCGCACCGATATAGGCGGTAATCAGCTCGCGGGCTTCAGCCGCCCGGTCGTTGTCCACTTCCAGCCCCAGCAGGCCGAAGATCGGCAACTCCCCCGTGCCGCCGAGCAAATGGCGCCCTACCAGGTGCGCCTCGATGCCCTCGCTGGCGAGCATTTGCTGCAGCAACTCGCCTTCCATCAGGTTTTCCGGTTCGTAGATTCGCTGCATGGGCGTACCTGTTATTCGTTTTCACTGCGGGTTTCGAGCATCCACTCTTCACCATGGACCTGCAGGTTGAAAATGATCGGTCGGCAACACACCTGACAGTCCTCGATGTAGGTCTGATCACCGCCGGATAAATCCACCGCGGTCTCTACCGCTTCACCACAATAAGGACAATCGTACAGTGCAGTTTCCAGCATCGCAGTCTCCCAGGTGACTTGTGCGTATAATCGCCGGTCTATTTACAGGGCTATTTTCCGGCCGGGCCAATTGCCCGGACGCTCCCTGGTATTTCCTTTACTTACCCTAGCCGTTTCTAACAAGAGAGCATGATGGGCGAATTCGATACCATCCGACCTTACAACGACAGCGAAGTCCCGGCAGTGCTGGCCCGGCTGTTCAGTGACAAGGCCTTTCTGGACATCCTGACCCACTTCCGCTTCCCGCGCTTTGCCGGCGCCCTGGGCTGGCTGCTCAAGCCGATGATCGCGCGCAAACTGCGCCGCGAGTTCGCCGGTGTCACCACCGTGGCCACGCTTCAGGACAAAGTCGAGTATTACGTCGACCACACCATTGACCGGGCGACCGACGGCGTGACCTACACCGGCGTCGAACAGCTCAAATCCGGCACCGCCTACCTGTTCCTGGCCAACCACCGCGACATCGTGATGGACCCGGCCTTCGTCAACTATGCCGTCTACCACGCCGGCCTGCCGACGCCACGGATCGCCATCGGCGACAACCTGCTGCAAAAGCCGTTTGTCAGTGACCTGATGCGCCTGAACAAGAGCTTCATCGTGCACCGTTCGATCACCGGGCGAAAGGAGAAGATGGCGGCGTTCAACCTGCTGTCGGCCTATATCAACCATTCGATCCGCAACGACTGCCAGTCGATCTGGATCGCCCAGGCCGAAGGCCGCGCCAAGGACGGGGATGACCGCACCGAGTCGGCGATCCTCAAGATGTTCCATGTCAGCCGCAAGGACGAGCCGTTTGCCGAAGTGATCCAGTCACTCAACCTGACGCCGGTGTCCATCAGCTACGAGTACGACCCGTGCGATGCCGCCAAGGCCCGCGAACTTTATATCCGCGCCACCACCGGCACCTACGTCAAGGCGCAAGGCGAGGATGACGTCAGCATTGCCCTGGGCATCACCGGCTACAAAGGCCGCGTACATATCAACTTCGCGCCGCCGATTACCGAGCGTTTCGAAGACACCAAGGTCCTGGCCGTGGAAATGGATCGGCAGATTCTCGGCGGCTACCGGCTGTTCCCGGTGCACTACCTGGCGTACGCCCAGTGGAGCGATGCCGACCCGCAGTTGCAGGTGCCGAAGGCGGCCGAGGTGTTCCCGGCGGATGAACTGGCCAAGGCGAAGGCGGAGTGGGAGCGGCGCCTGAACGACTGCCCGGCCGAGCACCGTCCGTTCCTGGTGGTGCAATACGCGACGCCAGTGCGCAATCAGTATCGGGTCAAGGCGGGGATCCCGCTGTAACCACCGATCAAGAAAATATGGGAGGAGGCAAGCCCCCTCCCACATTGGTTCTGCGTTTTTTTAGATTCGGGTGCTGAGCCAGGAAGTAGCCAGCGCCAGTCCAAGGCAGGCGAACCCGATGCGGTAAGCCACACGGTGCGCCCGCTCGGTGCGCACATCCAGGAACAGCATGGGCTGGTCGATTGCGCGATCTTCACTTTGCGCCGTCAGTTCAGCCATGGCGCGTTGCTCGCGCAGGCGGGTGATGAACAGCAGCGCAGCGCCTGGGCAGGCCACTGATAAAGCCACGGCATTGATCAATAGTGCGGGCAGCGCCATCGCAAACCTCGATGAAACAGTCTGTGGGTATCGGTTCAGATACAAACCTTGACGGTAGTGGCCTCGAGCAGCAAAACCGCTCCATCTCCCATGGACGGCTAATGTATCCAGTAATTTACGCCGTCACCTGAACGTCACCTTAACAAGCCACTCTGTTGCCCTTCGAACATTCAGGAGCTTGTCATGCTGCACGCGCACAACCAGGATCGGCTGTATCTGATTGCCCAAAGCGACGAGCAGGAGGCGCTGATCGGCGGCCTGGCGTTCAACGTGCAGGACCGCCACTGGCTGGTGTATTGCGCCCTTGGCGGGCACCAGCATGCGGACTTGCCCGAGGCCGATCTGTTGACGGGGGTGAGCATGCTGGACTTTTGTATCGACACGGCCGCGTGAAACTGAAGGCATAAAAAAACCGGACTCATCGTTGAGCCCGGTTTTTTGTTTGAGCGATTACTGCGAGCTGAGCAATGAACCGATGCTTGGGTCCTTGAACAGGCGGGTCAAGGCGTCGCTCAGGACGTCGCTGACCAGCCTGGTGTTGGTTTCCTGGTTAGGCGACATGCCGAAGCGCTGGTTCAGCGACGCACCGTAACGGCCGCTGTAGCGACGGGTGCCGGCGGTGACGTCGGACTTGAAGGTGGCGCCAATGGACGCCTCGGTCACGTAAAGACCGTCTTTAGGCGACTGATACTTCAACTCGGCCAGGGTGATCGTCAACTGCGGAGCGCCCGGTGAGTTGGGGCTGGGGGTGAAACCCAGCAGGCGCACGGCCGCTTCGGCCTGGGCCTGCAGCTTGGGCAGCACGTCTTGAGCGTTCACCGACACCAGGGCGGTTTCCGGGTACAGGCCACCGCGCGAACCGAGTGTCGGCGACGGACGACCGTCCACCACCCGTACCGACACCGGCTGGCCATGGCCCACCGGGGCCAACTGCGTGGTGATTTTCGGTTCCGGGGTCAGTTGCTGCGGGCTGTTGGCGCAGCCAACCAGGGTCAAGCTGGTCACAGTGATCAAACCGAACAACAGGCGTTGCAACATGCGCTTCTCTCCAGAAATCAGGTACCGACAGGCCGGCAGTATAGCGGGGCGCCCCTGCAGGGAACTAGCGTCAGTTACAACCTGTGACCCGGGGCTTCGCCTGCGGTTCGATGTCACCGATATGTCATAGCCGTTACATGGGCTCGTCATCCGAAGCAGGCATGCTTGGCCTCAATCTCAGGAGGTTGATCGCCATGCATTTTCTCTGGTCGCTGTTTACGCGCAAGCCCGCCCTTCGCCAGTTCGCCCTGCTCGATGCGCAAGGCCGTTGCCAGGCGTTCAAAGCGTGCTGCCAGCCTCCCGTCGGCGAAGGCTGGGTGGAAATCGAAGAAATTCGCCTGAGCTGGATGCATCATCCGTTGCCGGCCCGCGCCCGTGTAAGCCCACGCCCTGCGCGGTCGCCACGTCACCAGGCGTTGGCCGCCTGACCGAACGCCTAATAAAAGTCATAAAACCCGCCCATTTCCCCGGCGTTCTTCGCTACAATCTCCCCCCGATTATAAGGACGTCTCCTGATCGGGCCTCGCAGCATCGTTAATGCCTCGGTATTAACCCCAAGAATCGCCCACAGAGAGCCGCCCACACAGATCCTGTGAAGCTGGCGCGCTTGCTGTTTCCTTTGCAAACCACCCGCCTTTGCCGAATCTGCCAGAGCTGCCATTGCGCTCGGCCACTTGAGTTGTTTGCCCGTTTTGCCGCGTGTCGGCAGAGGTTTGCGGGCCAGGTGCCAGGCCGGGGCAGCCCTTTTTTGAGGTTCACGTCTTCAAAAGAGCGTGAAAAAAACGGGTTTTCACAACTTCACAAGAGTGTGGCGAGCAAATGAATAGTTTGGCGTTTGTACAAGCACCATCAGCGTCTGGAACAGCCCAACCACACAGGCCCGAGTACTCCGCAAACACCGGAGCTTGAGCCTGTCCGCTACGGATTGATTGCACGAATCCCACGCTTTGACCATAAGTCGAATTGCCACAGGCGCCCATGAATGCGTTCATAGGCAGATCAGGCCGGGCAGGAAGCGTGTGCTGAATGTGCAAGGAATTGCGAAACGGACATGGCGATCCTGGCCATGGGTAACCTGGGGCAACACGTGAAACGCCCCGTCACTCCTGGCAGCCATGCCGTCAATTTGGTGCTGCAGATTTTGGAGACGCGTTAAATGGCGCATAACGAAGCAGTCGACGTAGTACTGGTAGGGGCCGGCATCATGAGTGCCACCCTGGCCGTACTGCTCAAAGAGCTCGACCCCGGCCTCAAGCTGGAAGTCGTTGAGCTGATGGACTCGGGTGCCGCGGAAAGTTCCAACCCGTGGAACAACGCCGGTACCGGCCACGCCGGGCTGTGTGAGCTGAACTACACGCCCCAGGCCGCCGATGGTTCCATCGACATCAAGAAAGCCGTGCACATCAACACCCAGTTCGAGGTGTCGAAGCAGTTCTGGGCCTACCTGACCAGGAAGGGCACCTTTGGCTCGTCCAAGTCCTTTATCAGCCCGGTGCCGCACCTGAGCTTCGTGCAGGGCGAAAAAGGCGTGGAGTTCCTCAGGAAGCGCTTTGAAACCCTCAGCCAGCACCATGCGTTCTCGGACATGCACTACACCGAAGACCGCAGCGAAATGGCCGAGTGGATGCCACTGATGATGCCGGGGCGCCCGCTCGACGAAAAAATCGCGGCCACCCGCGTGATGAACGGCACCGACGTCAACTTCGGCGCCCTGACCAACCAGTTGCTCGCTCACCTGACCAGCTCCCCGGACGCCCAGGTCAAGTACAGCAAGCGCGTGACCGGCCTCAAGCGTAACGGTGCGGGCTGGACCGTGAGCATCAAGGACGTCAACAGCGGCAACAGCCGCGAAGTGGACGCCAAGTTCGTGTTCCTCGGCGCCGGTGGCGCGGCCCTGCCGCTGCTGCAAGCCTCGGGTATCGAAGAAAGCAAAGGGTTTGGCGGTTTCCCGGTCAGCGGCCAGTGGCTGCGTTGCGACAACCCGGAAGTGGTCAAGCACCACCAGGCCAAGGTCTACAGCCAGGCTGCCGTGGGCTCGCCGCCGATGTCCGTGCCGCACCTGGACACCCGCGTAGTCGACGGCAAGAAATCCCTGCTGTTCGGACCGTACGCCGGCTTTACCACCAAGTTCCTCAAGCACGGTTCGTTCCTCGACCTGCCGCTGTCGGTTCGCGCCGGCAACATTGGCCCGATGCTGGCCGTGGCCCGCGACAACATGGACCTGACCAAGTACCTGGTCAGCGAAGTGATGCAGTCCATGGAGCAGCGCCTGGAATCCCTGCGTCGCTTCTACCCTGAAGCGAAAGCCGAAGACTGGCGCCTGGAAGTGGCCGGCCAACGGGTGCAGATCATCAAGAAAGACCCGAAGAAAGGCGGCGTGCTGCAATTTGGCACCGAGCTGGTCGCGGCCAAGGACGGTTCGCTGGCTGCGCTGCTGGGTGCCTCCCCGGGCGCCTCGGTGACGGTGTCGATCATGCTGGAATTGATCGAGCGTTGCTTCCCGCAGAAAGCTGCCGGTGAATGGGCGACCAAGCTGCACGAGATCTTCCCGGCACGGGAGAAGGTCCTGGAGACTGATGCCGAGCTGTATCGCAAGATCAATACGCAGAACAACATCAGCCTCGAACTGGTTGAGCAGAGCAACGAGGCCGAGAGCTACGCCTAAGGCATTGCGGCCATGAAAAACGCCCCGCTCTCGCGATGAGAACGGGGCGTTTTTTGTGGCCGGGAATAATCAGCCGCGGGCGTTGTCGATCAGCTCGATATAGTCGGCGGCGTTGCGCTGGTCCTTGATCAGGTCGACAAAGGTCTGGCCGTGCTCATCCTTGCCATCCAGGTCCAAACCGGCCGCCTTGAAGAAAACCAGGAAGCGTTCGAAGTCGTCGATACGCAGGCCACGGTAGGCCTTGATCAGTTTGTGCAGGGACGGGGAAGTCGCGTCAACCGGCTCGAAGTCCAGGAACAACTTGATCTGGTCGTCGCCGATCTCGTCACCAATCACCTGTTTCTTATCTTTACGCATTACCGACTCCAGCCAGCAGACATTTACACGGGATTTGAAGTCTACCTGCGAGGCGCAGGCTTCGAAAGCGGTGAAGAACCAATGTGGACGGGGGCAAGCCCTTCCCACATTGGTTCTTCAGTGTTTTTGCTATTTGCTACGAACAGCACCGGTATGCACATCCGCCCAGACATGCCCGTTGGCGTAACTGAGGAACTGCACATACACCGTGTCATTGCGCAGCAGGTCGACAATCACTCGGTACTGGGCCACCGGGTAGGACAGGGTCAAGGTTTTGCTCTTGTCATCGTATACCGGCTTTTTCAGGCTTTTGCTTTCGGCATCGAAGTTGAGCACCACCTGGCTGATAGTCGCGCCTTTGTTCAGGGACTTGCCCTTGAGACGGATCATCAGCGGCGAGGTCACCGGGATCGGCTGTTGCGTGGATTGACGCTGGTTGCCCACCACCACCGCATACTCGGTGACTTGCAGCAGTTGCTGCTGGTCAGGGGTTTCGGCGCGCAGGGTCAGATCGTCCGGCGGCAGGAACTGCGCATGCATCGGCGCAGGCGCCGCAGCCAGCGGCAGACTGAGGGTCAACGCCAGGGCGGCGCAGGTGCGTATCAACAGGCTCATGGGCCGCTCCGCAAGAGGTGGCCCAGCACTGTAGCTCAATCGAACTGGGCAAGCATCCAGCGTTGATACTCGGCCACGTTGGCGTCGCCTTCACGGGGCGCCCAATCGGCCAGTTCGCCTTCGCCCACCGGCCGATAAGGCCCGGCCTTGCACTCGAACATCACCGTGTCGGGCGCCAGCACCACCAGGCCATGGAACACGCCGGGCGGCAGGTCGACGCCCGAGCATTCGCCGCCGGCCTGCATCACGCGCTTGGCAAGCACCTCGCCGGTGTCGCTGAACACCAGCAAGCCCAAGCGCCCCTGGAGGACCAGCAAGGTTTCCGCCTTGTCCGCGCTCAAGTGCCGATGGGGCGGCACGTAGGTGCTGGGCTGCAGGCCCACGGCCAGGCGATGGCACGGCTCTTCCATCTGATGAAAGTTGTGATGATGCCGGCCACGGAGGCTGGCGCCCGCTTTCTCGGCCAACTCGGCAAACAGCGTCTGATCAAGAAAGCGGGTCATGGGTTACATACCTTTGACGGCGTAGATTCCATTGGCGTTGCGCCAGTAGCCCTTGTAATCCATACCGTAACCGAAGATGTAGCGATCGATGCACGGCAGGCCGACGAAATCGGCTTTCAACTCGGGACGGGCCTTGCGGTCGTGGTCTTTGTCGATCAGCACGGCGGTGTGCACCTTACGTGCGCCAGCGTGTTTGCAGAAGTCGATGATCGCGCCCAGGGTGTGGCCCTCATCGAGGATGTCATCGATGATCAGCACGTCGCGGTCGATGAACGAAACTTCCGGCTTGGCTTTCCAGAACAGGTCGCCGCCGCTGGTTTCGTTGCGATAACGAGTGGCGTGCAGGTAAGACGCTTCCAACGGGAACTGCAGGTGAGTCAGCAATTTGCCGGCGAAGATCAGGCCACCGTTCATCACGCAGAAGACCACCGGGTTGGTGTCGGCCATCTCGCGAGTGATGTGTGCGCCGACCTTGGCGATCGCTGCTTCGACTTGCGCTTCGGTGTACAGGCAGTCAGCCTCGCGCATGATTTGACGGATATGCTCGAGATCAGCGGACATGGCGCTCTCCAAGGGGTGCTGTGGCAAGAAAAGCGGGCGAAGGTACGCTTCTCATGCGCTCCGAGCAAGCCTTAATGGACTAACGTACTAGATGTCTATAGGACAACACCCTCGGATAGATTAATCTAGGCCGGTTTTTTTGCCCGCCGCCGGAGCCTTTCCCATGCCCACTCGCGAGATCCGCCACCCGCTGATCCGACACAAACTCGGCCTTATGCGCCGCGCCGACATCAGCACGAAGAATTTCCGTGAGCTTGCTCAGGAAGTTGGAGCGCTGCTCACTTACGAAGCCACCAAAGATTTGCCCCTGGAAACCTACGACATCGAAGGTTGGGCTGGCACCGTCCAGGTCGAGAAAATCGCCGGTAAGAAAATTACCGTGGTGCCGATCCTGCGTGCCGGTATCGGCATGCTCGAAGGCGTGCTCAGCCTGATCCCGGGCGCCAAGGTCAGCGCCGTCGGCGTCGCCCGCAACGAAGAAACCCTGCAGGCCCACACCTACCTGGAAAAACTCGTACCGGAAATCAACGAGCGCCTGGCCATGATCATCGACCCGATGCTCGCTACCGGCAGCTCCATGGTTGCCACCATCGACCTGCTGAAAAAAGCCGGTTGCCGGGACATCCGTGCCATGGTGCTGGTGGCCGCGCCCGAAGGCATCGCCGCCGTCGAGAAAGCCCACCCGGACGTGCAGATCTACACCGCCTCCATCGACGAGCGCCTGAACGAACACGGTTACATCATCCCAGGCCTGGGCGATGCCGGTGACAAGATCTTCGGCACCAAGCAGAAGGACGCGTGAGCATGCAGGATGAGTTCAACGACCCGCTTTGGCGCCAGATCCTGTCTGGCGCACAGATGCTCTTCGTAGCATTTGGCGCGCTGGTGTTGATGCCACTGATCACAGGTCTTGATCCAAACGTCGCCCTGTTCACCGCCGGCCTGGGCACGTTGTTGTTCCAACTGGTGACAGGACGGCAGGTGCCGGTCTTCCTGGCGTCGAGCTTTGCCTTCATTACCCCGATCATTCTTGCCAAGGGCCAGTTCGGCCTCGCGGCGACCATGGGCGGGGTGATGGCGGCCGGTTTTGTCTATACCTTCCTCGGCCTGGCCGTGAAGATCAAAGGCACCGGTTTCATCGACCGCCTGTTGCCACCTGTGGTGATCGGCCCGGTGATCATTTCCATCGGCCTGGCCATGGCACCGATTGCCGCGAACATGGCGATGGGTAAATCCGGCGATGGAACCGAGTTGATTCATTACCAGACGGCGATGATGATCTCGATGCCGGCGCTGCTGACCACGTTGATCGTCGCGGTGTTCGGCAAGGGCATTTTCCGCCTGGTGCCGATCATCTCCGGCGTGCTGGTGGGCTTTGCCATGGCGTTCTACTTCGGCGTGGTCGACACGGCGAAGATCGCCGCCGCCCCGTGGTTCGCCCTGCCCCACTTCACCGCGCCGGAGTTCAACTGGCAGGCGATCCTGTTTATCGTCCCGGTGGCCCTGGCCCCGGCGATCGAACATATCGGCGGCGTGATTGCGGTGGGCAGCGTGACCGGTCGCGACTACCTGAAGAAACCTGGCCTGCACCGCACCCTGCTCGGTGACGGGATCGCCACCACGGCCGCCGGCCTGTTTGGCGGCCCGCCGAACACCACCTACGCCGAAGTGACGGGCGCGGTGATGCTGACCAAGAACTACAACCCGAAGATCATGACCTGGGCGGCAGTGTTTGCCATCAGCCTGGCGTTCATCGGCAAATTCGGTGCACTGCTGCAAAGCATCCCGGTACCGGTGATGGGCGGGATCCTGTGCCTGCTGTTCGGCTCGATTGCCGCGGTGGGGATGAACACCTTGATCCGCCACAGGATTGACCTGGGTGAGGCGCGCAATCTGGTGATTGTGTCGGTGACCCTGGTGTTCGGGATTGGTGGGGTGCTGGTGGGAACCGGGACCGGTCCGGATGACTTCGGCCTGAAGGGCATTGCCCTGTGTGCGGTGGTAGCGATTGGCCTGAACCTGTTGCTGCCGGGCAATGATGGCTGGAAGAACAAGAAGCCGGATGAGCCGCTGATCTAACACATATGGCAGAACCTAATGTGGGAGGGGGCTTGCTCCCGATGGCAGTGTGTCAGTCAATTCATTAGCTGACTGACACACCGCTATCGGGGGCAAGCCCCCTCCCACATTTTTTGATCTTCAGTTTGGCTTAGAGCTCACCCAACCCATCGATCAGCGCCTGGTTCTGCTCCGGCGTACCGATGCTGATCCGCAGGAACTGGGCAATCCGCTCCTGCTTGAAGTGCCGCACGATCACCCCTTGCTCACGCAGCTTGGCCGCCAGGCCGGCTGCATCGTGCCGTGGGTGGCGGGCAAAGATGAAGTTGGCCGCTGACGGCAGCACTTCAAAGCCCTTGCCTTCCAGTTGCGCGACCAATTGGTCGCGACTGTCGATGACCAACCGGCACGTCTTCTCGAAGTACTCCCGGTCCTCGAACGCCGCCGCCGCGCCGACAATTGCCAGGCGATCCAGCGGATAGGAGTTGAAGCTGTTCTTGACCCGCTCCAGCGCTTCGATGAGGTCCGGGTGGCCCACGGCCAGGCCCACACGCAAACCGGCCAGTGAGCGCGATTTGGACAGGGTCTGGGTCACCAGCAGGTTCGGGTAACGGTCCACCAGGCTGATGGCGGTTTCGCCGCCAAAGTCGATATAGGCTTCATCGACCACCACCACCGAATCCGGGCTGGCCTTGAGAATCTGCTCCACGGCGTCCAGCGCCAGCACACAGCCGGTGGGCGCGTTCGGGTTAGGGAAGATGATCCCGCCGTTGGGCCTGGCGTAGTCCGCTACGCGGATCTGGAACTGCTCGTCCAACGGTACCGGGTCGGACTTGATGCCGTAGAGGCCGCAGTACACCGGATAGAAGCTGTAGCTGATATCCGGGAACAGCAACGGCAGCTCGTGCTGGAACAGGCCGTGGAAGATGTGCGCCAGGACTTCATCGGAGCCGTTACCGAGGAACACCTTGCCGGCGTCTATCCCGTAGTACTTGGCCACGGCCTGCTTGAGCAGGTCGCTGTTGGGGTCCGGGTACAGGCGCAGGTTGTCGTTCAACTCGGCCTGCATCGCAGCCAGCGCCTTGGGCGACGGGCCGTAGGGGTTTTCATTGGTGTTGAGCTTGACCAGCCTGGTCAGCTTCGGTTGCTCGCCGGGCACGTAAGGCACGAGGTCCTTGACGAAGGGGCTCCAGAATTTGCTCATGTGTTATTCCCCCTCTTCCAGGATTCGGTACTCAGCGCTACGGGCGTGGGCGCTCAAGGATTCACCACGGGCCAGCACCGAAGCGGTCTTGCCCAATTCGGAAGCGCCTTGTGGCGAGCAAAAGATGATCGACGAACGCTTCTGGAAGTCATACACCCCCAGCGGCGACGAGAAGCGCGCGGTGCCGGAAGTCGGCAGCACGTGGTTGGGACCGGCGCAGTAGTCGCCCAGGGCTTCGCTGGTGTGGCGGCCCATGAAGATCGCACCCGCATGGCGAATCGACGGCAGCCAGGCCTGTGGATCGGCCACGGACAGCTCCAGGTGCTCCGGCGCGATACGGTTGGCCACTTCGATGGCCTGTTCCATGTCACGCACCAGGATCAGCGCGCCACGGCCGTTGATCGACTTCTCGATGATCTCGGCGCGGTCCATGGTCGGCAGCAGCTTATCGATGCTGGCGGCGACCTTGTCGAGGAACTCGGCGTCCGGGCTGACCAGGATCGCCTGGGCGTCCTCATCGTGCTCGGCCTGGGAGAACAGGTCCATGGCGATCCAGTCCGGGTCGGTCTGGCCGTCGCACACCACGAGGATTTCCGAAGGGCCGGCGATCATGTCGATACCGACCTGGCCGAACACGTGGCGCTTGGCAGTGGCCACATAGATGTTGCCGGGGCCGACCACCTTGTCGACCTTGGGTACGCTTTCGGTGCCATAAGCCAGGGCGGCAACCGCTTGGGCACCGCCGATGGTAAACACGCGGTCGACACCGGCGATGCAGGCGGCAGCCAGTACCAGTTCGTTGATTTCACCGCGCGGGGTTGGTACCACCATGACCACTTCGGTCACGCCGGCCACCTTGGCAGGAATCGCGTTCATCAATACCGACGAGGGGTACGAGGCTTTGCCACCCGGCACGTACAAACCGGCACGGTCCAGGGGCGTGACCTTCTGGCCCAGTACGGTGCCGTCGGCTTCGGTGTAGCTCCAGGAATCCTGCTTCTGTTTTTCGTGGTAGCTGCGCACTCGGGTCGCGGCGACTTCGAGGGCCTGGCGCTGGGGCGCGGTGATGCGCGTCAGGGCCAGTTCCAGGCGTTCGCGGGGCAGGATCAGGTCGGACATGGACTTGACGTCCAGACCGTCGAACTGCCGGGTGAAATCCACCAGCGCCGCATCACCGCGCTCGCGCACCGCCTTGATAATGTCGAGGACCCGCTGGTTGACCGAGTCGTCGGACACGCTTTCCCAGCTCAGCAGATGATCCAGATGATGGGCGAAATCCGGGTCGGCAGCGTTGAGTCGGGCAATTGCAGTGGACGTGGTCATAGCGAGGGCCTCAATAGAATTGGCAAAAACTCAGGCGCCCTAAACTAGCAGTCGTTTCCGCTTGGGCACCTGAGAATTCTGGCTATGAGGCGGATAGACGGGCGCAGCTTTTCAGCTACGCGGGTGAGTCAACCGCGGTGTCGAGACTCCACTGCCTGGCGCAGGGTGTCGATCAACGCCTGGATACGGGCGTGCTGCATCTTCATCGACGCCTTGTTGACGATCAGCCGGGAGCTGATGTCGGCGATAAAGTCCTGTGGTTCGAGACCGTTGGCACGCAGGGTGTTGCCGGTGTCGACCACGTCGATGATCTTGTCGGCCAGGCCGATCAGCGGCGCCAGTTCCATCGAGCCGTAGAGCTTGATGATATCGACCTGGCGGCCTTGCTCGGCGTAGTAACGCTTGGCGACATTGACGAACTTGGTGGCTACGCGCAGGCGGCCTTTAGGCTCGACATCACCGACACGGCCGGCGGTCATCAGCTTGCACAGGGCAATGCGCAGGTCCAGCGGCTCGTACAGGCCTTGGCCGCCGTATTCCATCAACACGTCTTTACCGGCGACACCGAGGTCGGCCGCGCCATGTTCAACATAGGTCGGCACGTCGGTAGCCCGTACGATCAGCAGGCGAACGTCGTCCTGGGTCGTAGGGATGATCAGCTTGCGGCTCTTGTCCGGATTCTCGGTCGGCACGATGCCCGCTTCAGCCAGAAGCGGCAAAGTGTCGTCAAGGATGCGGCCCTTGGACAGTGCGATGGTCAACATGGGAAACGTCAGTCCTTCATCAGGCTATTGCTGTCCGGTCGCAAACGGCGCCGGACACAGATCGAGGCCATGACAGCCTCGATTTGAAACAAATTCAGCTAACAGCAAGCACAGCCCTGTGGCGAGGGAGCTTGCTCCCGCTGGGTCGCGAAGCGGCCCCAAAAATCTTGGGAGCGCTTCGCACTCCAGCGGGAGCAAGCTCCCTCGCCACAGATCACTCCGGGGACTAGCCCGGTACGCGGCGGATTTTCGCGCCGAGCATCTGCAGTTTTTCTTCGATGCACTCGTAACCACGGTCGATGTGGTAGATGCGGTCGATCAGGGTGTCGCCTTCGGCGATCAGCGCCGAGATCACCAGGCTGGCCGAAGCGCGCAGGTCGGTGGCCATGACTGGCGCGCCCTTGAGCTTCTCGGTGCCGGTCACGATGGCAGTGTTGCCTTCGACCTGGATCTTCGCGCCCATGCGGTGCAGTTCGTACACGTGCATGAAACGGTTTTCGAAGATGGTCTCGATCACGGCACCGGTACCTTCGGCAATGGCGTTCAAGGAGATGAACTGCGCCTGCATGTCGGTCGGGAACGCCGGGTATGGAGCGGTACGCACGTTAACGGCTTTTGGCCGCTTGCCGTGCATGTTCAGCTCGATCCAGTCTTCACCGGTGGTGATTTCGGCACCGGCTTCGCGCAGTTTTTCCAGGACCGCTTCCAGGATGGTCGGATCGGTGTCCTTGACCTTGACGCGACCACCGGTGACGGCGGCAGCAACCAGGTAGGTACCGGTCTCGATGCGGTCCGGCATCACTTTGTAGGTGGCCGGGTGCAGGCGTTTCACACCTTCGATGGTGATGGTGTCGGTGCCGGCGCCGGTGATGTTGGCGCCCATGGCGATCAGGAAGTTGGCCAGGTCGACCACTTCAGGCTCGCGCGCAGCGTTTTGCAGCACACTGCGGCCGTTTGCCAAAGCAGCAGCCATCATGATGTTCTCGGTACCGGTCACGCTGACGGTATCAAAGAAGAAGTTGGCGCCACGCAGGCCGCCTTCCGGCGCCTTGGCCTTGATGTAGCCGCCTTCGACGTCGATGGTCGCGCCCATGGCCTCAAGGCCACGAATGTGCAGGTCCACCGGACGCGAGCCAATGGCGCAACCGCCAGGCAATGCGACTTCGGCTTCGCCGAAACGAGCGACCATCGGGCCCAGTACCAGGATCGACGCACGCATGGTTTTTACCAGTTCGTACGGGGCGATCAGGGTCTTGATGGTGCGCGGGTCGATTTCGACGGACAGCTTCTCGTCGATTACCGGCTCGATACCCATGCGACCAAACAGCTCGATCATGGTGGTGATGTCGTGCAGGTGCGGCAGGTTGGCCACGGTCACAGGGCCATCGCACAGCAGGGTCGCAGCCAGGATCGGCAAGGCAGAGTTTTTCGCACCGGAAATGCGAATCTCGCCATCAAGGCGGGCACCGCCGGTAATAATCAATTTATCCATAAGAATCTCGACGCCTTGGGGGCTCAGGTGCGCTCGGCCCAGGCCGCGCGGCTGAAAAATTTCATAGTGACCGCGTGGATGCTGCCATCGGTGATCCACGGGTTCAAATGGGCATAGATCTGCTGCTGACGCTTGACCGGGCTGAGTGCCGCCAGTTCATCGCTAATCACGTTCAGCTGGAAGTTGCAGCCTTCGCCTTCAACTTCTACGTTCGTATCCGGCAGCTTTCCTTCGAGAAAGCTCTTAACTTCTAGGGCCTGCATGATCAACCTCTATCGGCGCCCAGTGCGCACGGGTCGCACATCATACAAAAAAGCCCCGCGCCTGCGAACCCCGCATAGCAGGACTCTGACGGGGGGCTTTATCGATAATGTGTATTAAGGATGCGCCAACAGCTCGGTCAAACCGGAAACTTCGGCGATTTCACGCATGTCTTCGGGCAATGCACGGATGCTCACCGACTTTTTGGCCGCCTCGGCATCACGCATGAAACACAGCAGCAACGACAAGCCGACACTGCTGGACTTGGTTACCGCCGAGCAATCCAGCACCAGCGCAGGGGCCGTGCTGGTCTTGATCAGCGCATGGCCCTGCTTGCGCAGGTCGGGCCCGGTGCGGTAATCGAGCACGCCGCTGAGGAACAGCTCTCCCGCGTCGCCGAGACGAACAGCCGACTCGGTCATTGCGCAGGTTTCCCGGCGGCTTTATCGGTCTCTTCCTTGGCCTTGGCGACTTCACCGGCCCAACCATTGATGGTTTTGTCCAGGTCGTTGCCATTGCGCTGCATGGCGTCGGCGAACTGGTCACGGAACAGCTTGCCGATGTTGATGCCGTTGATGATCACATTGCGCAGTTTCCACTCGCCATTGATCTTCTCCAGCGTGTACTGCACCGGGTAGACGGCACCATTGTTGCCCTTGACGCTCATGTTGACACTGGTGCGGTCGCCCGACTCATCCCCGGCGGGAGCGACGGTAATGCCCTGGTTGTTGTACTCAAGCAAAGCGTTGCCATAGAACTGGAACAGGCCGCGCTTGAAGTTTTCCTGGAACGTTTGCATTTGCGCATCGGTGGCCTTGCGCGAATATTTGACCGTCATGATGCTGCGCGAAATACCTTCAGCATCGACGACCGGGCCCACGATGCTGTTCAGCGCCTCGTAGAATTTGCTCGGATCTTGCTTGTACTGCTCTTTATTGGCAGTCAGGTCAGCCAACATCCTGTTGGTAGTGTCCTGCACCAGCTCGTGCGCAGAACCCGCTGCGTTGGCCATCAACGGCAGCGCTGCCAGCAGTACCAGGAGGCCACGTCGCAAGGTAGAGATCATGTACAGATTCCTCATTTGGCGTCTTTATTGACCGTATTGAGCAGGAATTTACCGATCAGGTCTTCAAGTACCAGCGACGACTGCGTGTCGTGGATGGTCGAGCCATCCTTGAGCAGGGCTGTTTCCCCGCCCACGCTGACACCGATGTACTTCTCGCCCAGCAGACCCGCAGTGAGGATAGATGCAGTGGAGTCGGTCGGCAGATTATCTACCTTCTTGTCCAGTTGCATCGTCACTCGCCCGGTGAAGCTGTCGCGATCCAGATCGATTGCCGTGACCTTGCCGATGGTCACACCGGCCATGGTCACTTTAGCTCTGACAGTCAAACCGGCGATATTGTCGAAGTACGCGTAAAGTTTATAAGTATCGGCGGTGGGGCTGGCCGAAAGGCCGCTGACTCGCAGGGCCAGCAACAGTAAAGCCAGGATGCCAGCCAGCAAGAAAAGGCCGACACCGATTTCCACAGTGCGGTTTTGCATCAGAAATCTCCAAACATCAAGGCGGTCAAAATGAAGTCAAGGCCCAGTACTGCCAACGAGGCGTACACAACGGTCTTGGTGGTGGCGCGACTGATCCCTTCTGAAGTGGGCTCACAGTCATAGCCTTGGAATACGGCGATCCAGGTCACTACAAAGGCGAATACGATGCTCTTTATGACACCATTGAGCACGTCACCGCTGAAGGTCACGCTGTTTTGCATGTTGGCCCAGTAGGAGCCGTCATAGACGCCCAACCAGTCAACTGCTACCCACGAACCGCCCCAGATACCGACCACGCTGAAGATCATCGCCAGCAACGGCAGGGAAATAAAGCCGGCCCACAGGCGCGGGGCAACAATGTACTTGAGCGGGTCCACGCCGATCATTTCCAGGCTGGACAACTGCTCGGTGGACTTCATGTTGCCGATTTCGGCGGTCAACGCAGAACCCGCACGCCCGGCGAACAGCAACGCAGTCACGACCGGCCCCAGCTCACGCAGCAGCGTCAGGGCTACCATCTGCCCCACCGCCTGCTCCGAACCGTAGCTGGACAGGATATTGAAGCCCTGCAACGCCAGCACCATCCCGATGAACACCCCGGAGACCACAATGATCACCAGGGACATCACGCCCACCGAATGCAGCTGCTTGATCAACAGGCCGAAGCCGCCGCCAATGCCTCCGCGGCCGAGCAACGCGTGAAACAGGAAAATCGTCGAGCGGCCCAGCACTTCGACGATGTCGATACCGGATCGACCGAAAAGGCGAACCTTCTCGATAAGAGATGTCTTGCGCATCAGCGCTTCCCCAGAAGGTCTGAGCGGTAATCCGCTGCCGGAAAGTGAAAAGGCACGGGGCCATCGGGATCGCCGGTCATGAATTGGCGAATACGCGGGTTGTCGGCGTTCATCAGTTCTTCAGGCGTACCCTGCCCCAGCACCTGGCCATCGCCGACTACATAAAGGTAATCGGCAATGCTCGCGGTTTCTGCAAGGTCGTGGGAGACCACGATGCTGGTGATACCCAGGGCATCGTTGAGCAGACGGATCAGGCGGACCAGCACGCCCATGGCAATCGGATCCTGGCCGACGAAGGGCTCGTCGTACATGAGGATCTGCGGGTCGAGGGCAATGGCGCGCGCCAGGGCCACGCGGCGCTTCATGCCGCCGGACAGTTCGTCGGGCATCAGGTCGATGGCGCCGCGAAGGCCCACGGCCTGCAGTTTCAGCAACACAATGTCACGAATCATTTCGTCGGACAGCTGGGTATGCACCCGCAACGGAAACGCCACGTTCTCGAACACATCGAGGTCGGTAAACAGCGCACCGCTCTGGAACAGCACCCCCATATGCTTGCGCGCATCGAACAGATCGCTGCGCGACAGCGTCGGCAGGTTCTGGCCGTTGACCCATACTTCACCGGCGCTGGGGCGCAATTGCATGCCCATCAGACGCAGCAGCGTGGTCTTGCCGCAACCGGACGGACCCATGATGCCCGTGACCTTGCCGCGGGGAATGCGAATATCGACGTTATTGAAGATGCTGCGCGTCCCGCGCTTGAAGGTCAGTCCCTTCAGCTCGACCGCGTAGGCGTTATCGGCACTCATCTAAACTCCTTGGGATGCAGCCTCTCACTCAGACACCATGCATGCGACAAACGTTTGCAACGGTGACGCATATAGATCGCCACATGGGCTGGGCGGACCGAACTGGCGGCGAACTATATCACTGCTGGTACAGGGCGCCCAAGGCCGGAACTGCGCTAGTTCAGTTTAAGGACAGGGAAAAAACGTTGCTGGCTATGTTACTGAGGATCGATATCAGGCATTCGTTGAATAAAGCCTGACGAACTTGCGTGAGGGAATTGATCATTACCGCTATAATCGCCGACTTTTCGTCAGGCTATACGACTTCAGACATGAGCCAATCCAGCGACCTTATTCAATCCGCGCAACGCACCATCCGCCTCGAAGTTGAAGCCGTAGAAGGCTTGCTGGCCCATATCGACGCAGATTTCGTACGCGCCTGCGAGATGATCCTGGCCAGCAAGGGCCGTGTTGTCGTGGTTGGCATGGGCAAATCGGGCCACGTCGGCAACAAGATCGCCGCCACCCTGGCCAGCACCGGGACCACCGCATTTTTCGTGCATCCGGCCGAAGCCAGCCACGGCGACATGGGCATGATCACCAAGGATGACATCATCCTGGCGCTGTCCAACTCCGGCACCACCAATGAAATCGTGACCCTGCTGCCGCTGATCAAGCGCCTGGGCATCAAGATGATCAGCCTCACCGGCAACCCGGAATCTACGCTGGCCAAGGCCGCCGACGTGAACCTGAATGTTCACGTGGACCACGAGGCCTGCCCGCTGAACCTGGCGCCGACCTCCTCCACCACCGCCGCCCTGGTCATGGGCGACGCCCTGGCGGTGGCGCTGCTGGAAGCCCGCGGATTCACCGCTGAAGACTTCGCGTTTTCCCACCCGGGTGGTGCCCTGGGCCGCCGCCTGCTGCTGAAAGTGGAAAACGTCATGCATTCGGGCGAGGAATTGCCCCACGTCCAGCGCGGCACCCTACTGAAGGACGCGCTGATGGAAATGACCCGCAAGGGCCTGGGCATGACCGTGATCCTGGAAGCCGACGGGCGCCTGGCCGGGGTATTCACTGACGGTGACCTGCGCCGCACCCTGGACCGCACCATCGATATCCGCACCGCTACCATCGACGCCGTGATGACCCCCCATGGCAAGACTGCACGCCCTGAAATGCTGGCGGCCGAAGCTTTGAAGATCATGGAAGACCACAAGATCGGCGCGCTGGTGGTGGTCGATAGCGACGACCACCCGGTGGGCGCCCTGAACATGCACGACTTGCTGCGTGCGGGAGTGATGTAAATGACCAGCGACCTGTTGCAACGCGGCAAACACATCAAACTGGCGATTTTCGACGTTGACGGCGTGCTGACCGATGGCCGCCTGTACTTTCTCGAAGATGGCAGCGAATTCAAGACATTCAATACCCTCGACGGCCAGGGCATCAAGATGCTGATGGCTTCGGGCGTGCAAACGGCGATTATCAGCGGCAGAAAAACCCCCGTTGTGGAACGCCGCGCACAAAACCTCGGTATTCCTCACCTGTATCAGGGCCGCGAGGATAAACTGGTGGTTCTGGACGAGCTTCTTGGCCAACTCAACCTAAGCTATGAGCAGGTCGCCTATCTGGGCGATGATCTGCCCGACTTGCCGGTCATTCGCCGAGTGGGCCTGGGCATGGCCGTCGCCAATGCGGCGACGTTTGTTCGCGAGCACGCCCATGGCGTCACCACCGCCCGTGGCGGCGAAGGTGCCGCCCGCGAGTTCTGTGAACTGATCCTGCGAGCCCAGGGCAGTCTTGAAGCGGCCCACGCCGCCTACCTATAGAGCGTTTTATGCTGAGTAAAAAGATTCGCAACTTCCTGCTATTCGGAGTCATCGCCGCGCTGTTCCTCGCGGTGGGCTACTGGAATATCAGCCCGGGGCGCTTCCTCGACCAGCCTGCAGCGCAGGTTGAAGAAGGGGCTATCGACTATTACGCAACCAATGCCTACAGCGTGCAGTTCCTGCCCGACGGCAAGGTGCAGTACGAGATGACCTCGGACAAAGTCGAGCATTTGAAGGCCACCGAAGTCACCCTGCTGACCAACCCGGACCTGAACCTGTACCGCGGCACCGAGTTCCCATGGCATGTCACGAGCAAGCGTGGCGAGGTCAACCCGGACGGCACCGAGGTAGAACTGATTGACTCGGTACGCGTTGCGCGCACTGACGCCAAAAACCGTGACACCGTGATTACCAGCAGTCGCATGACCGTATTCCCACAGAAGCAATATGCGCAGACCGAGCAAGACGTTAGAATCGACGGCGCTGGCGGTGTATCGACTGGCAAGGGAATGAAAGCGTATTTGAAAGAAAGCAGGATACACCTGCTATCGAACGTAAGAGGACAGTATGAGGCTCGTTAAAACTCTCCCTATTTTGCTCGGTCTGGGCGCAGCACTGGGAAGCGTGAGCGCCTGGGCTCTGCCGAACGATAGCCAGCAACCGATCCACATCTCGGCTGACGATGCGCAGCTGGATGACAAGCAAGGCGTCGCCACCTATACCGGCGGCGTGATCATCACCCAGGGCTCGATGAAGATCACCGGCAACACGGTGACTCTGACGCGCACCCAGGCGGGCGATATCGACGTAGTGACTTCGGTGGGCAACCTGGCTTACTTCGAACAGAAGCAGTCGGCTACCGACACCGGCCCGATGAAGGGCTACGGCAAGACCATCCAGTATCACGCCCAGCAGAATCGCATCGTGCTGATCGACCAGGCCAAGGTACTCAGCCCCGATGGCAACTCCACGGAAGGCGAGAAGATCACCTATGACACCGTGAAGCAGATCGCCAACGCCGGTCGTGCCAATGGCAGCAAGGTCACCGCGCCACGCCCACGCATCGACATGGTTATCCAGCCGAAGAAGAAGGCCGAGTAATGGCAACCCTGAAAGCCCAGCATCTGGCCAAGGCCTATAAAAGCCGTCAGGTCGTGCGCGACGTCAGCCTGTCGATCGACAGCGGCCAGATCGTCGGCTTGCTTGGCCCCAACGGCGCCGGCAAGACCACCTGCTTCTACATGATCGTCGGCCTGGTCCAGGCGGACCAAGGTCGCGTACTGATCGACGACCTGGATGTGAGCCACCAGCCAATGCACGGCCGCGCCCGTGCCGGTATCGGCTATCTTCCGCAGGAAGCGTCGATCTTCCGCAAGCTGTCGGTATCCGACAACATCATGGCCATCCTTGAAACCCGCAAGGAACTCGACCGTGACGGTCGCCGCAAAGAACTGGAAAGCCTGCTGCAGGAATTCCACATCAACCACATTCGCGACAACCTTGGCATGAGCCTGTCCGGTGGTGAGCGTCGTCGCGTGGAAATCGCCCGCGCCCTGGCCACCGCCCCCAAGTTCATCCTGCTGGACGAACCGTTTGCCGGCGTCGACCCCATCTCGGTCGGCGACATCAAGCAGATCATCCACCACCTCAAGGCAAAGGGCATCGGTGTACTGATCACCGACCACAACGTGCGTGAGACCCTCGATATCTGCGAAACCGCGTATATCGTCAACGATGGCCAACTGATCGCCGAAGGCGACTCTGCCACCATCCTGGCCAACGAACTGGTCAAGGAAGTGTACCTGGGTCACGAGTTCCGCCTGTAAGGCCGCCTGCAAAAACAAGGCGGCGGCAGGTCGTTTGCCCGATGCGCGGGAGTCAATGAAAACCTCCGGATTTTTATTGTTACCGCGCTCTAGGCAAAGCCCCCGATATCAGGCATATAATTTGCTTATGTTTGGCGCTCACGCGCCCTGTCGTGGATGGCGCATTGCGCCGGCGAATAAGGTGTTAAGCCCCTGCCATGAAACCATCGCTAGTCCTGAGAATGGGCCAGCAGCTGACGATGACACCGCAGCTGCAACAGGCCATCCGCCTGCTCCAATTGTCGACCCTGGACCTGCAACAGGAAATCCAGGAGGCCCTGGAGTCCAATCCGATGCTCGAACGCCAGGAAGAAGGCGACGACTTCGATAATGCAGACCCATTGGCCGACAACATCGAGCAAAAACCCAATTCCGACGTACAGGAACCCTCCTACCAGGAAACCGCCCCCACGGTGGATAACCTTGAGGAAGGCGATTGGAACGAACGCATTCCCAACGAACTCCCGGTGGACACCGCCTGGGAGGACGTCTACCAGACCAGCGCCAGCAGCCTGCCCAGCAATGACGATGACGAGTGGGACTTCACCACCCGTACTTCCGCCGGCGAGAGCCTGCAGAGCCATCTGCTGTGGCAACTGAACCTCGCGCCGATGTCGGACACCGATCGCCTGATCGCCGTGACCCTGATCGACTGCATCAATAACCAGGGTTATCTGGACGAGACGCTCGAAGAGATTCTCGAGGCCTTCGACCCGGAACTGGACATCGAGCTGGACGAAATCGAAGCGGTCCTGCACCGCATCCAACAGTTCGAGCCCGCCGGCATTGGTGCCCGCACCCTGAGCGAATGCCTGCTGCTGCAATTGCGCCAGCTGCCCGCCAAGACCCCTTGGCTCACAGAGGCCCAGCGCCTGGTCACCGACTACATCGACCTGCTGGGCAGCCGCGACTACAGCCAGTTGATGCGGCGCATGAAACTCAAGGAAGACGACCTGCGCCAGGTCATCGAGCTGGTGCAAAGCCTCAACCCGCGTCCAGGCTCGCAGATCGAGTCCAGCGAAGCCGAATACGTCGTTCCCGACGTAATCGTGCGCAAGGACAACGAGCGCTGGTTGGTGGAACTGAACCAGGAATCGGTGCCGCGCCTGCGGGTCAACCCGCAATATGCCGGTTTTGTGCGACGTGCCGACACCAGCGCCGATAACACCTTCATGCGCAACCAGTTGCAGGAAGCGCGCTGGTTCATCAAGAGCCTGCAAAGCCGCAACGAAACCCTGATGAAAGTGGCCACCCAGATCGTCGAGCACCAGCGCGGCTTCCTGGAATATGGTGACGAGGCGATGAAGCCGCTGGTCCTGCACGACATCGCAGAAGCGGTGGGCATGCACGAATCGACGATTTCCCGGGTGACCACACAAAAATTCATGCATACCCCCCGGGGCATATATGAGCTGAAATACTTTTTCTCCAGCCATGTCAGCACATCCGAAGGCGGCGAATGCTCGTCCACGGCGATCCGCGCAATCATCAAAAAACTGGTTGCTGCGGAAAATCAGAAAAAGCCGTTGAGTGACAGCAAGATCGCTGGTTTACTGGAGGCACAAGGCATTCAGGTCGCCCGTCGAACCGTCGCCAAGTACCGCGAGTCCCTTGGGATCGCGCCTTCCAGCGAGCGTAAGCGTTTGATGTGACGGGCGGGCCACAGCGTTCCAGTGGCGGGTATTCCTACCCGCCGCTTTATGCACTGGCAACGAAGGAGAAGCTGTATGCAAGTCAACATCAGTGGACACCATGTAGAAGTCACCCCTCCACTACGCGACTACGTCGAGCAGAAGCTGAGGAAGCTTGAGGGTCATTTCGACAAGATCACCAACGTGCAGGTCATCATGAAGGTCGACAAGCTTCAGCAGAAAATCGAAGCGACTCTTCAGATACCCGGTGGAGAAGTGGTCGCCAATGCCGAACATGAAGACATGTATGCATCAATCGACTTGCTCACAGACAAGCTTGACCGCCAACTCAAAAAGCATAAGGAAAAGAATCTGAGCCTGCTTCAGGGCACAGGTCGTTAACTCTCCCCCCATGATCCGACTTGAAACCATCCTGACCCCCGGCCGTTCCCTCGTGAACGTGCCGGGCGGCAGCAAGAAGAAAGCCCTCGAACAAATTGCCAACCTGATCAGCAGCCAAGTGCCTGAGCTGGAGATGCAAGATGTCTTTGAGGCTCTGATTGCCCGTGAAAAACTCGGCTCCACCGGTTTTGGCAACGGCATCGCCATTCCCCACTGCCGCCTCAAAGGCTGCGAGACACCTGTCAGCGCCCTGCTGCACCTGGACGCACCTATCGATTTCGACGCGATCGACGGCGCCCCGGTAGACCTGCTGTTTGTTCTGCTGGTCCCACAGGCCGCCACCGACGCACACCTGGAACTGCTTCGGCAGATCGCAAGCATGCTCGACCGCAAGGAAGTACGCGACAAACTGCGCAGTGCCAGTAGCAACGAGGCGCTGTACCAAGTTGTCCTGGATGAACAAAGCGGGCAGTAATCATGCGTTTGATCATCGTCAGCGGCCGCTCCGGCTCGGGTAAAAGTACCGCCCTCAACGTCCTTGAGGACAACGGCTTCTATTGCATCGACAACCTGCCCGCCGGCCTGCTCCCGGAATTGGCGGAGCGGGCACTGATCCATACCGAATTGGCACAACCCCTGGTCGCCGTTTCGATTGACGCCCGCAACCTGCCGAGCCACCTCACGCGTTTTCCGGAATTGCTCGAAGAGGTGCGCGCCAAGCACATTCATTGCGATGTGCTGTATCTGGACGCCGACGAAGAAACCCTGCTTAAGCGCTTCTCAGAGACCCGCCGACGTCACCCCCTCAGCAGCCCACACCGTTCCCTGGCCGAAGCCATCGAGGACGAAACCAAGCTGCTGGGGCCGATCATTGACCTCGCCGATCTCAAGATCAACACCACCAGCCTCAACCTGTACCAGTTGCGCGATGCCATCAAGCTCCGCCTGCTGAACCAGCCGGAGCCCGGCACGGCATTCCTGGTCGAGTCCTTCGGCTTCAAGCGTGGCATGCCGGTGGATGCCGACCTGGTGTTCGACGTGCGCTGCCTGCCCAATCCTTATTGGAAGCCGGAACTGCGTGACCAGTCGGGGCTGGATCAGCCTGTGGCCGATTACCTGGCCGCGCAACCGGATGTGGAGGAGATGTTCCAGGACATTTCCAGCTACCTGCTCAAATGGTTGCCGCGCTTTGCCGCGAGCAACCGAGCCTATGTCACCATTGCCATCGGCTGCACCGGGGGCCACCACCGCTCCGTCTACCTGACCGAGCGCCTGGGCCAGGTGCTGCAACAAACCCTCAAGAACGTCCAGGTTCGCCACCGCGACCTCAGCTGAAAGGAACACCCCCGCGATGCCCGCTCTGGAAATTGAAATCATCAACAAGCTGGGTCTGCATGCCCGCGCCTCGGCCAAATTCGTCGGTATTGCCGGGCAGTTCCCTTGCCAGATCCGCGCCGGGCGCACACCTGAGAGCATGGTCGATGGCAAAAGCATCATGGCGATGATGATGTTGGCGGCCGGCAAGGGCACCAAGATTCATTTGAGCACCGAGGGCGAGCAAGAGCAGGAAGCAATGGACGCCCTGGTGGCGCTGATCAACAACTTCTTTGATGAGGGTGAGTAACCCCTACCCCCGCTGAGGCCTCATCCCAAGGCGGTATCCATCACCATCATCAAGCAGAACCCCATGCACAGCCCGAGGCTGGCGAGCTTTTCGTGACCGTTGCGGCGCGACTCCGGGATCACTTCGTGGGTGACCACCAACAACATCGCGCCAGCAGCCAGCGCCAGGCCCAACGGCAACAGCACCTCGGCCAGGGTCACCAGCCAGGCGCAAAGCACGGCGAACACCGGCTCCACCAAGCCTGACGCAGCGCCAATCAGGAATGCCCTGACCCGCGACATCCCTGCCCCGGCCAATACCAGCGCAATGACCAGACCTTCGGGCACATCCTGCAAAGCAATGCCCATGGCCAAGCTGTCGGCATCCGGCATGCCGCCGCCGGCTGAGACGCCAACGGCCATGCCTTCGGGAATGTTGTGGGCGATGATGGCAAACACGAACAGCCAGATGCGCGGTGGAATCACCGGTTTATCCGGGGTGCCCACCAACATCTCCGGACTGGCGCCGGAGACCTTGCGGTCCACCAGGTACAAACCCAATGCCCCCAGCATGATGCCGAAGCTGATCAGCCCACCTGCACCCCAGGGCGAAAGGCCAAGGGCTTCGGCAGCGGCAATACCCGGTACGACCAGCGAAAACGCGGTCGCCGCCAGCATTACACCAGCACCGAAGCCCAACAAGGTGTCGCTCAACGCCACGGGCATCCGCCGAATCACCAAGACCGGAACCGCCCCGAGCGCCGTGCCAAGCGCGCAAATCGCCCCGCCCTGCAAGGCGCGCATGATGCGCGGTTCAAGGTCCAGCCAGGCCAGCCCGTGGGCCACCAGCAATGCAGTACCTGCCAACAGCAGCAGCGAACCAAACGCATAACGAAACATTCGCACGCTGCTGATCGCCAGTGTTTCAGTGCCCATAGTCGGCCTTAGATCTTGTTATCGAAGTGAATGTCAGGCCAACGCGGCCTGATAGCGTGCGGCAACTTCCGGCCAGTTAATGACGCTGTAGAACGCATTGATGTATTCAGGCCGACGGTTCTGGTAGCGCAGGTAGTAAGCATGCTCCCAGACGTCCAGGCCGAGGATCGGCGTGTTGCCATTCATCAACGGGCTGTCCTGGTTGCCGCTGCTTTCCACTATCAGCGTCTTTTGCGGGGTGACGCTCAGCCACGCCCAGCCGCTGCCGAAACGGGTCAAGGCGGCTTTGGTGAAAGCCTCCTTGAAACTGTCGAAACCGCCGAGTTGCTCTTCAACGGCTTTTCCCAACGCGCCGTCGGGCTTGCCGCCGCCTTCAGGCGACATCACCGCCCAGAACAGGGAGTGGTTGGCGTGGCCGCCGCCTTGGTTGATGACGGCCGCACGCAGTTTTTCCGGCAATTGCTGCACGCTGGACACCAGTTTCTCTACAGGCCAGCCCGCAAATTCGGTGCCCTCGACTGCAGCATTGAGGTTATTGATGTAGGTCTGGTGGTGCTTGGTGTAGTGAATCTCCATGGTTTGCGCATCGATATGCGGTTCCAGGGCATCGTAGGCATAGGGCAAGGCAGGCAAGGTGTAGGTCATATCAATGTGCTCCGTATTGAGACGGGGTCGGCTGCACCGCAGTACCGCCCAGTAAGCGATGGGTGCGCGGGTACTCACCGTGATCGCTGATGAAATTCAACAGTTCGACGTAAGTCTTGCTGCTCTGACGCAGCGCCGCTTCCCGCAGCTGCGGGCTCAGGCGCACGTCCTGCATGGCCTGGAGCAAGCGCTGGTGAATGGCGCAGAGGTATTCGGCGCTTTCCTCGGGCTGATTCAGGCGCAGGTGCAAATCCGCCAGGTTGTGATGGGAAATGACGCAGGCCGCTACTGCTTCGTCGGCATTCGCCCAGCGCTCGAACAACACTTGAGCCAGGGCCAGGGCTTGCAGATAGGCCTCGCGAGCGTCAACCAATTCGCCCTGCATAAAGCAGCGATTGGCCCGTTCGATCGTGCGTTTCCAGTGCTCCATGGTGAGCCTCCAAAGCAGGGTCGGGTTTACACGCCGCCAGCCGTGAGTTTTTCCGGATCCAACAGGACTTCCAGTTGGCTACGGGGCAGATCGGTGTGCTCAAGGGCCACCTCAATCACCGGACGGCCCTGCTGATAAGCCTTCTTGGCAATCTCAGCGGCCTTTTGGTAACCAATGATCGGGTTGAGTGCAGTGACCAGGATCGGGTTACGCGACAGCGCTTCCTTGAGCTTGGCTTCGTTGACCTTGAAGCTGGCGATGGCCTTGTCTGCCAGCAGACGGCTGGCATTGGCCAGCAACTCGAGGCTGCTGAGCAGGTTCTGGGCAATGATCGGCAGCATCACATTCAGCTCGAAATTGCCGGATTGGCCAGCAACGGTGATCACCGTGTCATTGCCGATGACTTGGGCAGCCACCATGGCGGTCGCTTCCGGAATCACTGGGTTGACCTTGCCTGGCATGATCGAGGACCCCGGCTGCAGACCTTCCAGCTCGATTTCCCCGAGACCGGCCAGCGGGCCGGAGTTCATCCAGCGCAGGTCGTTGGCGATTTTCATCAGCGACACGGCGGTGGCTTTCAACTGGCCGGAGACGGCGACAGCAGTGTCCTGGGAGCCGATCAGCGCGAACAGGTTCTCGCCCGGCGTGAATTTCACGCCTGCCAGGCTACTGAGCTGTTGACTGAAACGCGCGGCGAATTCCGGGTGCGCGTTAATCCCGGTGCCCACCGCCGTACCGCCCTGGGCCAAAGCCTGCAGGCTCGGCAGCAAATCTTGCAGATGGCCGATGTTGGCCTTGAGTTGCTGGGCCCAACCATTGAGCACCTGGCTCATGCGCACCGGCATCGCGTCCATCAGGTGCGTGCGGCCGGTCTTGATGAATGGGTGAACCTCTTCGGCTTTCTGCTCGATCACCTTCACCAGGTGCAGCAGGGCCGGCAGCGTCTGCTCGTGCAGCACCAGCGCTGCACTGACGTGGATGGTGGTCGGAATGATGTCGTTGCTGCTTTGGCCGCAGTTCACATGATCATTGGGATTGACCGCTTCGCCGAGCAAGCGGCTGGCGAGCGTCGCAATCACTTCGTTGGCATTCATGTTTGAACTGGTGCCGGAACCGGTCTGGAAGATATCCACCGGGAAATGCCGCATGTAATCGCCTTCAAGCAAGCCTTGGGCGGCATCGACGATGGCTTTGCCCTGCCCTTCACTGATCTGCTTGAGGTCAACGTTGACCTTGGCAGCCGCCGCCTTGGCCAGGATCAGGGCGCGAATGAATTGCGCCGGCATACGTTGGTGGCTGATCGGAAAGTTGTTCACCGCGCGCTGTGTCTGCGCACCGTACAAGGCCTCGGCGGGGACTTGCAGTTCGCCCATGCTGTCGCGTTCGATACGGGTGTTACTCATCGGAAGATCCTTGCACCAGGTCAGAAACGGAAATGGAGGGAAGCAATTCGCAGGTCGCCAATTGCCAGGCAAAGGTCTGCCAGCGCTTGAGGCGGCAGGCACAGTGAGAGAGTTTTTCCAGGTCGCGCAGTGGGCGCCAGGCTTGGTCCAGACACAGGGATCGCCAATGCCACGGCAGTGCAATATCGCTGGCGGTGTCGATCAGCAGGCGGAATGAGGTTTCAGCGATAGTCCACGGATGGGTCGCGGTACAACACGCCAGGTATCGGCCCTCGTTGAGGTAATGTTCGATCAGGCGAGGCTCATTGGGATCCAGACCACAGCGAATCTGGCGACTCATCCAGCGCCAGCTTTCCAGGTAAGGATCCTCATGCAGGACAGAACTCATGATCCACACTCATCCGTTAATGATATTTATTATTAAATGATATTGAGAATCAAAACAAGAGTAACACCTCAATCCCCCTGACACACGCCCACAAAAAAGGCGCGCCATCCGTAAGAGGGCGCGCCTTTTTGTGCCGCTGTAGCGGGATTAGCTGCCTGCGACAGTCATCCGCTCGATCAGCACCGAGCCTGTGCGAATATTACTGCGCAGCTCCAGGTCATTTCCCACGGCAACGATCTGCTTGAACATATCGCGCATGTTGCCGGCGATGGTCACTTCCTGGACGGCAAACTGAATCTCACCGTTTTCCACCCAGAAGCCCGCCGCGCCACGGGAATAATCCCCAGTGACCATGTTCAGGCCATGGCCCATCAATTCGGTTACCAGCAGGCCACGTCCCATGCGACGCAACAGCGCCGCCTGGTCTTCGTCGCCATGGGTCACGAACAGGTTATGTACGCCACCGGCGTTGGCGGTGCTTGGCAGGCCGAGTTTGCGGCCTGAGTAGGTGCCGAGTACGTAAGACACCAGCTCACCGTTTTCGACGAACGGCTTGGCATACGTGGCCAGGCCGTCCCCATCGAACGCCGAACTGCCCATGGCCCGCATCAAGTGCGGACGCTCATCGATGGTCAGCCACTCGGGAAACAACGTCTGGCCGATCGCCCCTTCAAGGAACGAAGACTTGCGATACAGGTTGCCGCCGGAAATGGCACTCAGGAAACTGCCGAACAAACCGCCTGCCAGCTCCGCCGAAAACAGTACAGGCACTTCACACGTCGGCACCGGGCGCGCGCCCAGGCGGCTCGCGGCACGTTGTGCGGCACGCTGACCAATGCTGGCCGGGTCTGCGAGCAATTCGCCCTGCCGACTTACGTCGTACCAGTAATCACGCTGCATCTGGCCATTGGCCTCGGCGATCATCACGCAGCTCAGACTATGGCGCGTGGACGCATACCCGCCGATAAACCCGTGGCTGTTGCCGTAGACGCGACAGCCCTGATGCGTGTTCAACGTGGTGCCATCAGCGTTCTTGATGCGGGTATCGGCATCGAACGCCGCCGCTTCGCAGGTCAGCGCCAGCTCGATGGCCCGCTCGGGCGTGATGTCCCAGGCATGGAACAAATCGAAATCCTTCAAGTCCTTGGCCATCAGCGCCTTATCGGCCAAGCCCGAGCTTTCATCCTCAGAGGTGTGCTGGGCAATCGCCAACGCGGCGGCAACCGTTTCGCGTATGGCCTCCGGGCCGCTGGCCGACGTACTGGCCGAACCTTTGCGCTGCCCCACATACAAGGTGATGCCAAAGCCCTGGTCACGGTTGAATTCGACGGTTTCCACTTCCCGTTGACGTACCGACGTCGACAACCCCTGCTCCAGCGACACCGCCACTTCACAGGCACTGGCCCCCTGGCGCTTGGCCTCGGCAAGGATCTGCTCGACTTGTTCCTGCAGGGCCGGTAACGCTTGCGGACCGACGCTTTGGGCTGCACTCATGGTTTTCTCCACTCAAATTCTGCTTTCGGCTAAGGCCATCGAGCGACCGGGCCGGACAAGCGGCCCCCGACTGGTTATCATGGCGGCGTTTCTTTGCGGACTGCCACCATGGTTGATTCTTACGACGACTCCCTCGATGGGGAGAAAAGCAAAACCCAGGTCAAACGTGAGCTGCATGCTCTGGTTGACCTGGGCGAGCGCCTTACAACGCTCAAGAAAGACTTGATTGCAAAACTGCCACTGACCGACGAGATGCGCCGGGCGCTTGCGGACGCACCCAAGCACACCGCGAATATCGCGCGTAAACGGCACATCATGTTTATCGGCAAGCTGATGCGCGATCAGGACACTGACGCCATTCTCGCCTTGCTTGATCAAACCGATGCCTCCACTCGCCAGTACAACGAACGTTTCCATAACCTGGAACGTTGGCGTGACCGCCTGATCTCGGGCGATGACGCGGTGCTGGAGAAATTCGTGTTGGACTACCCGGACGCGGACCGCCAGCAACTGCGCTCCCTGATCCGTCAGGCCCAGCACGAGCAGGCGCATAACAAGGCGCCGGCCACCAGCCGTAAAATCTTCAAATACATCCGTGAGCTGGACGAGACTCAACGCGGTCTGCGTTGATGCCCTTCCCCGGGTGGCGGTCTTCGCCACCCGAAGCTCCACCCCTTACGACCCCGTGCCACCCACGGTGATCGCATCAATTTTCAGCGTTGGCTGGCCGACCCCTACCGGCACCGACTGCCCATCTTTCCCGCACATGCCCACACCACTGTCCAGGGCCAGGTCGTTGCCGACCATCGACACCTTGCTCATGGCTTCCGGGCCATTGCCAATCAACGTTGCCCCTTTGACCGGCGCGGTAATCCTGCCGTCTTCGATCAGGTACGCCTCGCTGGTAGAGAACACGAACTTGCCGCTGGTGATATCCACCTGGCCGCCGCCGAGGTTGGCGCAGTAGATGCCACGCTTCACCGAGGCGATGATCTCCGCCGGGTCGCTTTCGCCACCGAGCATGTAGGTGTTGGTCATGCGGGGCATCGGCAGGTGCGCATAAGATTCGCGACGGCCATTACCGGTGCGCGCCACGCCCATCAGGCGGGCATTGAGCTTGTCCTGCATGTAGCCCTTGAGCACACCGTTTTCAATCAAGGTGGTGCATTCGGTCGGCGTGCCTTCATCATCGACGCTCAGCGAGCCGCGGCGACCGGCCAGGGTGCCATCATCGACAATGGTGCACAGCTTGGAGGCAACCATCTCGCCCATACGCCCGCTGTAGGCGGAACTGCCCTTGCGGTTGAAATCGCCTTCCAGGCCATGGCCCACGGCCTCGTGCAGCAATACGCCGGACCAGCCCGAGCCCAACACCACCGGCAGCGTGCCGGCCGGCGCAGGAATGGCTTCCAGGTTCACCAACGCCTGGCGCAAAGCCTCACGAGCGTAGCCCATGGCACGGTCGTCGGTGAGGAAGTAACGGTAGTCGGTACGCCCGCCGCCGCCGTGGCCGCCACGCTCGCGGCGGCCGTTCTGCTCGACGATCACGCTGACATTGAAACGCACCAGCGGCCGTACGTCCGCCGCCAGCCCCCCGTCGGTGGACGCCACCAGGATGCGTTCCCACACACCGGCCATGCTCACGGAGACCTGCTGGATACGTGGGTCCAGGGCGCGGGTGGCCGCATCGATACGCTTGAGCAACTCGACCTTTTCCGCGCGGCTGATCACTTCCAGGGGGTTGTCCGGCGCATACAACTGCGCCACGTCCTGGGTGCTGAACGCCTGTACCGTGCCATGTTGACCGGCACGGGAGATCGAACGCGCGGCACGTGCGGCCAGGCCCAACGCCTCCAGGGTGATCGCGTTACTGTAGGCAAAACCGGTCTTTTCACCGGATTGCGCGCGGACGCCCACACCTTGGTCAAGATTGAAACTGCCTTCCTTGACGATGCCATCTTCCAGGGCCCAGGACTCGGAGATCTGCCCCTGGAAATACAGGTCGGCGGCATCGATGCCTGGCCCGGCCAGATCGCCGAGCACGGTTTGCAAGCTTTCGATGGTCACGCCACCGGGTGCCAGGAGGTGTTCACTGACTGAGGACAACAACTCGCTCATAGGTTTGGCCTTAAATTCATCGTTCTGAGGCAGGCCGCTGGGCACCCTGCGAGAAAAAGCGCCGATGGTTGACCACCGGCATGCGCGTCCGTATCGACGCCTGTTCACTGCTATCGCGTTCGGCCAGCAACACCGCTTCGCCTTGATCCTGTTGTGCCAGCACCTGGCCCCATGGGTCGACGATCGCCGCATGACCATAGGTTTCCCGTGGCCCTGGATGCACACCGCCCTGGGCGGCGGCCAGCAGGTAACACTGGGTTTCGATGGCCCGTGCACGAATCAGCACATCCCAGTGGGCGGCACCGGTCACGGCGGTAAAGGCCGAGGGCGCGGTAATCAATTCAGCACCCGCCGCGCGCAGCTCGCTGTACAGCTCGGGGAAGCGCAAGTCGTAGCACACCGTCAGGCCCAAACGGCCGACCGGCGTATCCGCCACCACCACGTTACTCCCGAAAGCATAGTCATCGGACTCCCGATAGCGACCCCGGGCGTCCGCCACGTCCACATCAAACAAATGCAGCTTGTCGTAACGGGCGACGACTTCGCCGCGATCATCGATCAGCAGCGAGCAGGCATTGGATTTGGCGTGCGGTTGATCCTTGGGCGGCAACGGCAGTGTGCCAGCCACTATCCATAAGGTGAGGTCGCGGGCGGTCTGTTTCAACCATGGCAGGATCGGACCTTCACCCAGCGCCTCGGCGCGGCCGATATCCGCCACGTCGCGGCGGCCCATGGCGGCAAAGTTTTCCGGCAGCACCGCCAGCTTCGCACCGCCGGCCGCCGCTTGTTCCAACAAGCGCCGGGCCTGGACCAGGTTGGCCAGCACATCGCTCTGACTGACCATTTGGATTACTGCAAAGGACATGGGCCGATACTCCGTAAAAGGCATGGGGCCATGCTACTCCACAGGCTCTCAGTTTGGTTTTTCAAAGGGCTTGTCGAAGGTGATTTTTGGATCCTTCCATGGGCCTTCCACCTTGTATTGCACGCTGGCGAAACGCGAAACACGGTCACCGATCAGCTTGTCGATCAGGAACAGTGCTCCACCAATCGCCGGCGCGCCCACGATCAGCGCGGCAATCGGCAGGTTGTTGGTCACCGGCAAGGTCACCAGCAACTTGGCATCGACACGGTCAGCCACCAGGTCCAGGGTGCCATTGAGCTCCAGGTTGCTCGACGGGCCGGTCATGGTGATCGGCTCGCGCGTCACGAACACGCCATTGCTGGCGACCAATTGGCCCTTGACCCGGTCATAACTCAAGCCTTTGCCCAGCAGGTCGGAGAAGTCCAGGCGCAGGCGGCGTCCGATGGAGTTGAAGTTGAGCAGGCCGAATACCCGCAGCGCCTGGGCACCACCTTCCACCTCGACAAACTGACCTTTACGGAACGTCGCATCCAGGCTGCCGGAGAAACGTTTAGGCCCGACCCAGGCCGGCGAACCCGGCCAACGCCCATCCACATCCAGGTGGAAATCCTCGCTGGTGACCGTGGGCGCATAGCCCCAGCCCTTGAGTACATCGGCGATGTTCTTGCCGTCCAGGCGCCCCTTGTACCAACTGCTGCTGTCACCCGAAACACCTTCCCATCCGCCGGCGCCCTTGAGTTGCATACCCTTGAGGCCCAGGTCCAGCGTATTGAAGGCCAGGCCTTTGGCCGTTGGCCGGATCTTGAGTGACCAGGCGCCAATCAGGTCCGGCCCCTGGAACAGCTGGTCAATGGCGATATCCAACGCCGGAATATCCTTGGGATCGATACTGGCCAACGGGTCCGGTGCATTTTCATCAGCCTGTACCGTCGGGTCCACCGCCGGCAGCTTCACGTATTGCAGGTTGACCGCAATCGGCGCGCCCTTGGCATCCGGCAGGTTCACCGCCCCCTTGGCCTGCTGGCTGTCGAACTGTAAGCCCCAGGCAGCGGGCTTTCGATCCAGCTGCAGGTTGACCTGATCGAACTGGGTACCCAGGCCGGTGAGCTTGCCAATCTTGAACTCGGCACCGCTGAGCAACTGCTTGGCACTGCCACCCGGGTCATTGCCAGCATACTGGTTCACCAGTTTTTTCCACGGGTCGATATCCAGCTCCGAGAGCACGCCACGGATGCGCAAGCCCTTGGCGCCTGGCAGCACGGCATCGCCATCGCCGAGGAACAACTCGCCACGGCCGTCATTGAGTTTGTCCGGCGGCGCGGCAAAGGTGAAGTTGGCCAACTCACCGTAATCAAACCAATAGCGACGCTCAGCCCCCTGCAAGGTCATGCGGAATACGCTGTCACGTCCCTGGCTGGCCGGCATGCCGAACGGCGCAGGCAAGTCCACTGCAACGCCCTTGAGGTTGGAGCTGACCATCAGTTGGCTGTCGGCACCGTCCAGGTTGAGCTGCAACTGATACGAAATATCACCGGACACCGGCAACGGCTGACTGACTTTCAACCAATCCGTCAGACGCTTGACCGTCACCTGCCCCTTGGCAGCGACACGGGTGCTGATATTGCCTGGCTTGCCATCGGCAAAGATCTGCGCGGTGATCGGCCGGTCAAATGCCTGGGCGGTAATCTTTTCGCCGCTCAAGCCCTTGGTGCTGTCGAAGCGGAAATTGCCCTTGAGCTGCGTCAGGTCCAGAGGCGGTTCCGCCAATTGCAGGCGTGCCTTGTCAGTCTGGAAATCCACCACAATCCTGGGCTCGATGCCCTTGACCAGCGGAACGTCCAGATCCAGCGAGCCCTGCAGGTCTCCTTCGCCTTTCCAGCCGGCGAAGGTGGAGGCCGTACCGATTGGCGCTTCCTGGAGAATCTTCAGCCCATCGCCCAGGCCACCGGCAAAACCACCGGTAAGCAGCAGATGGCTTTCCTTGCCGGACGGCGCGTGGGGAATATTGACGTAGACGTCCTTGACCTTGGTGTCGAGCAACTGCCCCTTGCTGGCCAGGATGCGTACGCCCGCCTCTTCGACAAACACTTCGCCATTGACCTTGTTCACATGGGGCCAACCCGGCTGGAACGCCAGTTCGGCGTCATGCACCTTGAAGAACAGGCTGATATTGCGCGCAGCCGGCAATGCGTCGTGGTTCAGCGAGCCCTGGTACTGGAAGAACCCCTGGTCCACCGCGCCCTTGAGAATTGCCGTGCGCAGCCACTCATCCAACGCGGGGCTCAGTACGGCCGGCAGGTATTTAGGGGTAAAGCGTCCATCGCCATCGACCATACCGACCCGCAGGTCCATATAGTCCTCCTGGCTGTGGTCGAAATGCAGGCGAATCAGGAAGTCGGCAGCGATCTTGCCCTCTTCCCCCAGCACCTTGATATACGGGGCGATCAGGGTGAAGCCTTGTTTATCCAGCTTCCAAGTCAGGCGTGCATTGGCCTGGAGGTACTGCCAGGGCTTGGCGAAGATCGGATCGAGGTGCAGGGAAAAATCCTTGCTGTCCATGCGCAACTCGCCCTGGCCCAGGTCGCCGCTGATGCTGCCGGAAACGTTGCGTGCGGCCGGCGCACCGAAGTAGGCGTCAAACCCGACCCGTTCCAGGTTGGCGGCAAAGCTGACTTTTTGATCGGTGGTGTCTTGAGGACGGAAATCCACCAGCACATTACGCAGCAGGCCGGTGGCCTTCAGGTGCTCGACGGTCTTGGCGACACCTTCCGGCAGTGGCGCCAGGGCGTTGAGCAACGGTGTGATGGGGGTCAGGTCGATGCGATCAGCCTGCAGCTTCCAGGCTTCCAGGGCCGTGTCAGTCGCCAGGGTCTGCTGCAATTGCAGGCGCGATTCCCATCGGGTCTCGCCCAGGTTCATCGCCAGGGAATCAAACAACACCTTCAAGCCGGTATCACTGCGTTGCAGATAGGCCGTAAGTGCAAGGTTTTCGATATGGACCGGCTTGCGTTCGGCGTAGCTGCCCTTCACCTGCGGCGAGTTGAGGCGCACCACCGCACGTTGCACCGTGCCTTTACCCCAGCTCAGCCAGAATTCACCGCCGGCCTTGAACTGCGTGAGTTTCCACTGCTGGGTCAGCCTGGCGGGGATCCACTTGGCCCAGTCGCTCTGCGGCAGGCTCAGGTAGGCCTCGATTTCAGCGTCCTTCCACTGGCTCGCGCGAATGCGGCTGCGCAGGCTCAGGGCAAGGGGCTGGCCGTCGGGCAAGGTCAGGCGGGCGTCCAGGCGCTGGCGGGTGACGCCCGTGTGCAGGCTCAAGCCCACATACGTCAGGGTCAGCGGCGCCTGGTCGAACGGTTGCAGGGTGACCTGGCTGTCGAGCAGCGATACGCGCTTGACCATCTGCATGCGCTTGAGCAATTGCTCCGGGTCCAGCGGCTGATCGTCCTGCATCGGCAAGCCTTGCAGCGCCCAATGGCCGTCCTTGTCTTCCTTGGCGCTCAGTTGCAGGCCACTGACTTCCAGGTGCGCAATACGCACTTCGCGCGCCGTCAGGCTGGCCCACATATCCGGCACCACTTCGACCTGATCCAGGCGCAAGGCACTGCTGCCCTCGCCGACCATTACGTCGTGGGCCAGCAACACGGGCGCAAAACCGCTCCAGCGGCCTTCAAGGCTGCCGATGTGCACAGGCATGTCCACCGCAGCCTGGGCCTTGGCTTCGATTTCCGCGCGGTATTCGGCCACCAGCGGGGTCAATTCACGCCCCAGGCTCACGTACACCGCCGCCAACACCAGCAGCAAGGCGCACAGCCCAAGGCCCCAACGGGTCAAAGCGGCAAAAAAGCGTATCAGACGCTCCATGTCAGGCGACCCTCAAGGCAGTAGTCGGACTGCAGATCAACGTCTGCGAGTCGCGTAAAAAGAAAGCGAATGGGGATCAGAGCAGCACCACGTCATATTGTTCCTGGGAATACATGGTTTCGACCTGGAAGCGAATCGTACGCCCGATAAACCCCTCCAATTCAGCCACGTTACCGGATTCTTCATCCAGCAGGCGGTCGACCACTTTCTGGTTGGCGAGCACTCTATAACCTTCGGCCTGGTAGGCCCGTGCCTCTCGGAGGATTTCCCGGAAAATCTCGTAGCAAACCGTTTCCGGAGTCTTCAACTTACCGCGGCCCTGGCAACTGCTGCAGGGCTCGCACAGCACCTGCTCCAGGCTCTCGCGGGTGCGCTTGCGGGTCATCTGCACCAGGCCCAGTTCGGTGATGCCGATGATATTGGTCTTGGCGTGATCGCGTTCCAGCTGTTTTTCGAGTGTGCGCAGTACCTGGCGCTGGTGCTCTTCATCTTCCATGTCGATGAAGTCGATGATGATGATGCCGCCCAGGTTACGCAGGCGCAGTTGTCGAGCAATCGCCGTGGCCGCTTCGAGATTGGTCTTGAAGATGGTCTCTTCAAGGTTGCGATGGCCTACGAACGCGCCGGTGTTGACGTCGATGGTGGTCATCGCTTCCGCCGGGTCCACCACCAGGTAGCCACCGGACTTGAGCGGCACCTTGCGCTCCAGGGCTTTCTGGATTTCGTCCTCGACGCCATACAGGTCGAAGATCGGCCGTTCGCCAGGATAATGCTCCAGGCGATTGGCAATTTCCGGCATCAGCTCGGCAACAAATTGCGTGGTGCGCTGGAAGGTTTCCCGCGAGTCGATGCGAATTTTCTCGATCTTGGGGCTGACCAGGTCGCGCAATGTGCGCAGGGCCAGGCCCAGGTCTTCGTAGATCACACTCGGCGCGCCGATGGTCTTGATCTGTGCGCCGATCTGGTCCCACAGGCGCCGCAGGTAGCGAATGTCCATGAGGATTTCGTCGGCACCGGCGCCCTCGGCTGCGGTACGCAGGATAAAGCCGCCCGCTTCCTTGATACCTTCGGCGGCCACGCAGTCGCTGACCACCTTTTTCAGGCGCTCGCGCTCGGCTTCGTCTTCAATCTTCAGGGAAATGCCGACATGGGCGGTGCGCGGCATGTAAACCAGGTAGCGCGACGGAATCGACAGTTGAGTGGTCAGGCGTGCGCCCTTGGAGCCGATGGGGTCCTTGGTGACTTGCACCACCAGGCTCTGCCCTTCATGCACCAAGGCACTGATGCTTTCCACCGCCGGCCCTTCGCGCAGGGAGATCTCCGAGGCGTGGATAAATGCCGCCCGGTCCAGGCCGATATCGACAAATGCCGCCTGCATCCCCGGCAACACCCGCACCACCTTGCCCTTATAGATATTGCCGACGATCCCGCGTTTCTGGGTGCGCTCGACATGCACTTCTTGCAGAACACCGTTCTCTACCACCGCCACGCGCGATTCCATCGGCGTGATATTGATCAGAATCTCTTCACTCATGGCTGGGTCTCGTTCAGGCGTTTTCACAATAGTGACCGGTCGCTTAAGGCTGGGCGCTGGAGTCACGTGCTCAGCGCGCGGTAAGGTTTTGCCAACAGGGTATGCCGAATTGGGCAAGCAGTTGCGCGGTTTCGCACACCGGCAGGCCTACCACGGCGGAATAACTGCCATTGAGCCCGGCCACAAACACCGAGCCAAGCCCTTGGATAGCATAGCCGCCCGCCTTGTCCTGGGGTTCGCCGCTGTGCCAGTAGCTTGTAGCCTCCTCGACAGAAATCCCACGGAAAAGTACACGACTGCTTACACATTGGGTTTCACAGCGCTGGCCGTCAGTCAGGGCAATCGCAGTCAGAACTTCATGTTCACGCCCCGCCAGTGCCATCAACATCGCCAACGCATCGGCTTGGTCTACGGGCTTGCCGAGGATCTTGCCGTCCACGATCACTGCGGTATCGGCGCCCAGGACGCAGGCGGTCGAGCTTTGCCCGAGCGCAGCAAAACCCGCTGCGGCCTTACCGCGAGCGAGACGCTCGACGTAGGAAACAGGGGTTTCGTTTGTAAGAGGGGTTTCATCAATGGCGGCGCTGACCACGGTGAAAGGCACACCGATCTGGGTCAGCAGTTCACGCCGCCTCGGGGAGCCCGAGGCCAGATATAGCGAATTCATTGCAGACTCTCCCTGTGGGGTTCGATAACCAGGCAGAGCCTCGCAATCCATTCAATTGATTTTATAGCGACGACGTAACCCGCGCAGGCCGAAACTGATCCACGGCCACAGCAGCGCACTGACCAGGGCCGGCAATACCAGCGCCAGGGTTGGCTGGCGGTTGCCGGTCAGGGCACTGAGCCACAACTGTACCAACTGCGCCAGGCCAAAGATCACCAGGATCACCAGGCATTGCTGCCACATCGGGAACATGCGCAGGCGCTGCTGCAACGACAGCACCAGGAAGGTGATCAGGGTCAGGATCAACGCGTTCTGGCCCAGCAAGGTGCCATACAGCACATCTTCCGCCAACCCCAGGAACATCGCCGTCACCATGCCCACTTTATGCGGCAGGTTCAGCGACCAGAATGCCAGCAGCAATGCCAGCCACAGCGGACGCAGGATCTCCATGAACTGCGGCAGCGGCGAAACGCTGAGCAGCAAACCGATGGCGAATGTCAGCCAGACGATCCAGCCATTGCTCGAATGAGTACCGGCCATTATTCCTCCCTCTGCCGTGTGGTGGCCGGGGCTGCGGCTGGAGGCTTCGCAGCGGGCGTCGTAGTGGCAGGCGTGGTGGCCGGCGGTTTCGCTGCAGTCGGTTTCACCGCGCGCGCGCTATGGGCCGCAGGCTTGACCGGTGTGGCCACAGGCGCAGTAGCTGTCGGAGTTGCCGCCGGTACAACGGGGGTAGTCGACTGAGGCTTGGGCACGGTCGCAGGAATGATCGGCGCAGTGCCGTTCTTCTTGTCTTCCGCTTCCTGGGCCTGGGCGGCGTCGTTGGCGCGTTCTTCCGGAGTACGGTTGTCGCTGAACACCAGCAACAGGTAGCGGCTGCGGTTCAGGGCGGCAGTGGGTACGGCACGCACAATGGCGAAGGGCTGGCCGGAATCGTGGATCACTTCCTTGACCGTTGCCACCGGATAGCCTGCCGGGAACCGCTGGCCCAGGCCGGAGCTGACCAGCAGGTCGCCTTCCTTGATGTCGGCCGTATCCGCCACGTGACGCAATTCCAGGCGCTCAGGGTTACCGGTACCGCTGGCAATCGCGCGCAAGCCGTTACGGTTGACCTGCACCGGAATGCTGTGGGTGGTGTCCGTCAGCAGCAGAACCCGCGAGGTGTAGGGCATCAGCTCGACTACCTGCCCCATCAGTCCCCGAGCATCCAGTACCGGCTGACCAAGGACCACACCGTCGCGCTCACCCTTGTTGATGATGATGCGATGGGTAAAGGGGTTGGGGTCCATGCCGATCAACTCGGCCACTTCGACCTTTTCGTTGACCAGCGCGGAAGAGTTAAGCAACTCGCGCAGCCGAACGTTCTGCTCGGTGAGGGCCGCCAGCTTTTGCATGCGCCCCTGCAACAGCAGGTTTTCGGTCTTGAGTTTTTCGTTCTCGGCAACCAGCTCGGTGCGGCTGCCAAATTGGCTGGCCACGCCCTGGTAGAGACGTTGCGGCAGGTCGGTGATCCAGTAGGTCTGCATCAACACCAGCGACATTTGGCTACGCACCGGCTTGAGCAGCGCAAAGCGGGCATCGACCACCATCAATGCGACCGAAAGCACGACCAGCACCAATAAGCGCACGCCCAATGAGGGGCCTTTGGCGAAAAGCGGTTTAATAGGCCGCTCCTCCCAGGCAAATGTTCTCTTTATTCATACGGCATCTAACCGGCCTGGATGCAGATTGAAGAAGATAAACGCCAACAGGCAGCACTGCAAAGTGCTGCCTGCGGGCGAAACATGGTGCAACCAACGGTCTTATTCGCTGGAGAGCAGGTCCATGGTGTGTTTATCCATCATTTCCAGTGCACGACCACCGCCACGGGCGACGCAGGTCAGCGGGTCTTCGGCGACGATCACCGGCAGGCCGGTTTCCTGGGCCAGCAGCTTGTCGAGGTCGCGCAACAGGGCGCCACCACCGGTCAGCACCAGGCCTCGCTCGGCGATATCGGACGCCAGCTCCGGCGGCGATTGCTCCAGGGCGCTCTTCACAGCCTGAACGATGGTGGCCAGGGACTCTTGCAGAGCTTCCAGCACTTCATTGGAGTTCAGGGTGAAGGCACGTGGAACACCTTCGGCCAGGTTGCGACCGCGAACATCGACTTCGCGAACTTCGCCGCCCGGGTAAGCGGTACCGATTTCCTGCTTGATGCGCTCGGCGGTGGATTCGCCGATCAGGCTGCCGTAGTTGCGACGTACATAAGTGATGATCGCTTCGTCGAAACGGTCGCCGCCTACGCGTACGGATTCGGCATACACCACACCGTTCAGGGAGATCAGGGCGATTTCAGTGGTACCACCACCGATATCCACCACCATCGAACCGCGCGCTTCTTCAACCGGCAGGCCGGCACCGATCGCAGCAGCCATCGGCTCTTCGATCAGGAACACTTCGCGGGCACCGGCGCCAAGCGCCGATTCACGGATGGCACGACGCTCCACCTGGGTGGATTTGCACGGAACGCAGATCAGCACACGAGGGCTGGGCTGCAGGAAACTGTTTTCGTGAACCTTGTTGATGAAGTACTGCAGCATCTTTTCGCAGACGCTGAAGTCGGCGATCACGCCGTCTTTCATCGGACGAATGGCAGCAATATTGCCTGGTGTTCGGCCGAGCATGCGCTTGGCCTCGGTGCCGACGGCAACGACACTTTTCTGATTACCATGGGTCCGAATGGCCACAACCGATGGCTCATTCAGGACGATACCGCGCTCGCGCACGTAAATAAGGGTGTTGGCAGTGCCCAGGTCAATGGAAAGATCGCTGGAAAACATGCCACGCAGTTTCTTGAACATGGGGAAAGGACCCTAGGCAACGCGTGGGTAAAAAAGTGCGGCAAACTCTAACAACGACAGGGATTTTGGGCAAGGCGCCAATGTGCTAAATTGGCCGACTTTCTGTGCACCAACCCCCACAATCGCGGCCGTAAGACCGTAGAAATGCGGTAGTGTTCCGACAATCTAACACACGGACAGCCTCCGTTCTGTTTTCCACTGGAGATTCCCATGGCGCTTGAACGCTCCGACGTGGAAAAAATCGCTCATCTGGCCTCGCTTGGCCTGAATGAAGCCGATCTTCCACAGACCACCGCAGCCCTGAACAGCATTCTCGGGCTGGTTGACCAAATGCAGGCCGTGAATACCGACGGCATCGAGCCCCTGGCTCACCCGCTGGAAGCCAGCCAGCGCCTGCGCGCAGACGTCGTGACCGAGCGCAATAATCGCGAGGCCTACCAGTCCATCGCGCCAGCGGTCGAAAACGGCCTGTACCTGGTTCCGAAAGTCATCGACTAAAGGGAAAGAGCCTTTCATGCATCACATGACTCTGGCCGAGATCGCCCGCGGTCTCGCCGACAAAAAGTTTTCCTCCGAAGAGCTGACCAAGACCCTGCTTGCGCGCATCGCCGAGCTGGACCCCAAGGTCAACAGCTTCATCAGCCTCACCGAAGAGCTGGCCTTGAGCCAGGCCAAGGCCGCGGATGTACGCCGCGCCAACGGTGAAAACGGTGCCCTGCTGGGCGCACCTATCGCCCACAAGGACCTGTTCTGCACCCAGGGCGTGCGCACCAGCTGCGGCTCGAAGATGCTCGACAACTTCAAGGCGCCCTACGACGCCACCGTGGTCGCCAAGCTGGCCGCTGCCGGGGCCGTGACCCTGGGCAAGACCAACATGGACGAATTCGCCATGGGGTCGGCCAACGAGTCGAGCTACTACGGCGCGGTGAAGAACCCATGGAACCTGGAACACGTGCCCGGCGGTTCATCCGGTGGTTCGGCTGCGGCCGTTGCCGCGCGCTTCCTGCCAGCCGCCACGGCCACCGACACCGGCGGCTCGATCCGCCAGCCGGCGGCCTTCACCAACCTCACCGGCCTGAAGCCGACCTACGGTCGCGTTTCCCGCTGGGGCATGATCGCCTACGCCTCCAGCCTCGATCAGGGCGGGCCCCTGGCCCGCACGGCCGAAGACTGCGCGATTTTGTTACAAGGCATGGCAGGCTTCGACACGCAGGACTCCACCAGCATCGATGAACCGGTGCCGGACTACAGCGCCAGCCTCAACACTTCGCTCAAGGGCCTGCGCATCGGCGTGCCGAAGGAATACTTCAGCGCCGGTCTCGACCCGCGCATTGCCGAATTGGTGCACAACAGCGTCAAGGAGCTGGAAAAGCTCGGCGCGGTGATCAAGGAAATCAGCCTGCCGAACAACCAGCATGCGATTCCTGCCTACTACGTGATCGCGCCGGCAGAAGCCTCTTCCAACCTGTCGCGTTTCGACGGCGTGCGCTTCGGCTACCGCTGCGAGAACCCGCAGGACCTGACCGACCTGTACAAACGCTCCCGTGGCGAAGGCTTCGGCGCCGAAGTGCAACGCCGGATCATGGTCGGTGCCTACGCCCTGTCCGCCGGCTATTACGACGCGTACTACCTCAAGGCGCAAAAGATCCGTCGCCTGATCAAGAACGACTTCATGGCTGCCTTTGAAGAAGTCGACGTGATCCTCGGCCCAACCACGCCGAACCCGGCCTGGAAGATCGGTGCCAAGACCGGCGACCCGATTGCCGAGTACCTGGAAGACCTCTACACCATCACCGCCAACCTCGCGGGCCTGCCGGGCTTGTCCATGCCTGCCGGTTTCGTCGATGGCCTGCCGGTGGGCGTGCAATTGCTCGCCCCGTATTTCCAGGAAGGCCGCCTGCTCAATGTGGCGCACCAGTACCAGTTGAACACCGACTGGCACACTCGCACCCCTACCGGCTTCTGAGGAGAACACTATGCAATGGGAAGTTGTGATCGGGCTGGAGATTCATACCCAGCTCGCCACCCAATCGAAGATTTTCTCCGGTAGCGCCACCACGTTCGGCTCCGAGCCCAACACCCAGGCCAGCCTGGTAGACCTGGGCATGCCCGGCGTACTGCCGGTGCTGAACCAGGAAGCCGTGCGCATGGCGGTGATGTTCGGCCTGGCGATTGACGCCGAGATCGGCCAGCACAACGTGTTCGCGCGCAAGAACTACTTCTACCCGGACCTGCCCAAGGGCTACCAGATCAGCCAGATGGAATTGCCGATCGTCGGCAAGGGCTACCTGGACATCCCATTGGAAGACGGCACCATCAAGCGTGTCGGCGTCACCCGTGCGCACCTGGAAGAAGACGCCGGCAAGAGCCTGCACGAAGAGTTCAACGGTGCCACCGGTATCGACCTGAACCGTGCCGGCACCCCGCTGCTGGAGATCGTGTCCGAGCCGGACATGCGCAGTGCCAAGGAAGCCGTGGCCTACGTCAAGACTATCCACGCGCTGGTGCGTTACCTGGGCATCTGTGACGGCAACATGGCCGAAGGCTCGCTGCGTTGCGACTGCAACGTGTCGGTGCGGCCAAAAGGCCAGGCCGAGTACGGCACTCGCTGCGAGATCAAGAACGTCAACTCGTTCCGCTTTATCGAGAAGGCGATCAACACCGAAGTACGGCGCCAGATCGAATTGATCGAGGACGGCGGCAAGGTGATCCAGCAAACGCGCCTGTACGACCCGAACAAAGACGAAACCCGCGCCATGCGCAGTAAAGAGGAAGCCAACGACTACCGTTACTTCCCCGATCCGGACCTGTTGCCGGTGGTGCTTGAGGATTCGTTCCTCAATGACATCCGCGCCACCCTACCGGAATTGCCACCGCAAAAACGCGAGCGCTTCCAGGCGCAGTTCGGCCTGTCGGTCTACGATGCCAGCGTGCTGGCTTCGAGCCGTGAGCAAGCCGACTACTTCGAAAAGGTCGTGAGCATCGCCGGCGACGCCAAGCTGGCGGCCAACTGGGTGATGGTCGAGCTGGGCAGCCTGTTGAACAAACAGGGCCTGGAGATCGACGAAGCGCCGGTGTCGGCCGAGCAATTGGGCGGCATGCTGCTGCGCATCAAGGACAACACCATCTCCGGCAAAATCGCCAAGACCGTGTTCGAAGCCATGGCCAGCGGTGAAGGCAGCGCCGACGAGATCATCGAGAAACGCGGCCTCAAGCAAGTCACCGACAGCGGCGCCATCTCGGCCGTGCTGGATGAAATGCTGGCGGCCAACGCCGAGCAGGTCGAACAGTACCGTGCCGCAGACGAAGCCAAGCGCGGCAAGATGTTCGGTTTCTTTGTCGGCCAGGCGATGAAAGCCTCCAAAGGCAAGGCCAACCCGCAACAGGTGAACGAACTGCTCAAAAGCAAGCTCGAAGGCTGATTGCGATGAATGGTCCGGGCGAGACTTCATGCCTGACTCGGACTCCCTGTGGGAGGGGGCTTGCCCCCGATAGCAGAGTGTCAGTCACTGCTGTTTTGACTGAATCACCGCTATCGGGGGCAAGCCCCCTCCCACATTTGTGATGGGGGCACCTTGATAATGAAGCGTCTATTAGGCCTATGGGCTCTATTCTCACTGCTGGCCGGCTGCGCCAGCGGCCTCATCGACCCCAACGGCTACGACGAAACCGGCACCGCCTCTTATTACGGCGCCAGACACCATGGCAAAAAAACTGCCAGCGGTGAACCCTTCAACCAGAACGCCCTGACCGCCGCCCACCGGCGACTGCCCTTCGGCACCCAGGTCAAGGTCACCAATCTCGACAACGACAAATCCGTCGTGGTCCGCATCAACGATCGCGGCCCGCATACCCGTGGGCGCTTGATCGATCTATCACGCAAGGCGGCCGAGCAACTGGGTATGCTGAGCAGCGGCACCGCGCGGGTTCGCGTGCAAGCCCTGAGCAATTGAAGACGGAGCCCTGGCCATTTTCGGATTAACCGCCCTCTCGCCCTGGAGCCTGCTCGAACTGGTCAGCGGCCTGGTGCTGCTGATCCTCGGCGCCGAAATCCTGGTGCGCGCCGCCGTGCGCCTGGCCGCCAGCCTCAAGGTGCGGCCGCTGATCATCGGCCTTACGGTCGTCGCCTTCGGCAGCAGCGCGCCCCAGATGACCGTCAGCCTGCAGGCCACCCTGGCCGGCAATACCGACATTGCCGTGGGCAGCGTGATCGGCAGCAGCATCTTCAACATCCTCGTGACCCTGGGCCTGTCGGCGCTGATCATCCCCCTGCGCGTCTCGCGGCAGCTGGTGCGCGTGGATATTCCGGTGATGATCCTCGCCGGGCTGCTGGTGTTTACCCTGGCGGCCAATGAAGAACTGACGCCGGTCGATGGCCTGCTGCTGCTGATTGCCCTGCTGGCCTACCTCGGCGTGCTGCATTACCAGACCCGCCATTCGCGCCGCCCGCGCACCCTGGATACCGTCGCCCGGGCGCCCTGGCTGAGCAGTGTGCTGCAGATGCTGGGCGGGCTGTTGATCCTGGTGCTGGCCGGGCACTTGCTGCTCGGCGCGGCGGTGGATGTGGCGGCGGACCTGGGCCTGTCGGAGCGCATCATCGGCCTAACGCTGATCGGCGTCGGCACGTCGCTGCCCTGCCTGGCCACCTCACTGATTGCCGCCCTGCGCGGCCAGCGGGAAATTGCCGTGGGCAACGTGATCGGCAGCAACCTGTTCAACCTGCTGGGCGTATTGGGGCTGACCGCGCTGCTCGCGCCTTCGCCGCTGTCGGTGTCGCCCAACGCCCTGGACTTCGACCTGCCGGTGATGCTCGGCGTGGTGGTGCTGTGCCTGCCGGTGTTTTATACCGGTTACCGCGTCACCCGCGCCGAAGGCCTGGTGCTGCTGGGCCTGTACCTGGCGTATGGGCTGCACGTGATGTCGTTCACCACCGGCATGCCCCTGGCCAACAAGCTTGAACAACTGATGCTGTATTACGTCCTGCCAGCGCTGATGGCTTTCCTGTTGTTCAGCACGCTGCGAGCCTGGCGCCGCCAACACAAGAGGGAATCGCAATGACCGATCAGAAAAAGCCCGGGGTTGAAATGCGTCGCCAGGTGATGGGCGATGTGTTCGTCGACCGCGCCCTGGGCAACGCCACCGAATTCACCCAGCCGCTGCAGGACTTCGTCAACGAACATGCCTGGGGCAGCGTGTGGAGCCGCGAAGGTTTGCCGCTGAAGACGCGCAGCCTGATTACCCTGGCCGCCCTCACCGCGCTCAAGTGCCCCCAGGAGCTCAAGGGCCACGTGCGTGGCGCATTGAACAACGGCTGTACTGTGGAGGAAATTCGCGAAGCGCTGCTGCATTGCGCGGTGTATGCCGGCGTACCGGCGGCGATCGATGCGTTTCGGGCGGCGCAGGAAGTCATCGACACCTATCAGAAAGAAGGCTAGATCCAGCCACCCGCCTGCAACACGAAAATCCCGATATTCGTGGTCACTGCCGCCATCAGCGTGGTGATCACGATAATCGCCGCCGCCAGTTCATGATTGCCCTCGGCCGCCCTGGCCATCACGAAGCTCGCCGCAGCGGTTGGCGCACCGAAGTACAGGAACAGGATCCCCAACTCCGGCCCGCGAAAGCCCAGCAGCCACGCGCCCAGGGTCGCGACCACCGGCAGCCAGACCATCTTCATCAAGCTCGCGCTCAGCGCCATATTGCCGCTCTTGCGCAGCGCCGCCAGGGACAAAGTGCCACCAATGCAGATCAATGCCAGCGGCAAGGTGGTGTCCGCCAGGTACTGCATGGATTTTTCCAGCCAGCCCGGCAGGCCAATCTGAAAATACGCGAACGGCGCCGCCACGATCACGCTGATGATCAGCGGGTTGGCCACCACACTTTTGCAGATGCTCCACGGGTCGGACTTGATCACTGGGCTGTACACCGCCAGCACAATGGTCGACAGGGTGTTGTAGAACAGGATCACCAGCGCCGCGAGGATCGCGCCGAGGGAAATGCCGTAGTCGCCATACATGCTGGCCGCCAGGGCCAGGCCGATCACCCCGTTGTTGCCGCGAAACGCGCCCTGGGTGTAGATGCCCCGGTCTTCACGCTTGCAGCGAAAAATCGCCCAGCCCCAGGCCAGGGCAAAGCTCAGCAGCGTGGCGACGGCAAAATAGATCAGCAACCCCGGCTTGAGCGCCGAGTGCAGGTCGGCGTGGAGGATGCCGAGGAACAGCAGCGCCGGCATGGTGACGTTGAACACCAGGGACGAAGCCGTGTGGATAAAGTTGTCGTTGATCCAGTTGATGCGCTTGAGCAGCACACCCAGGAACAGCATGGCGAATACCGGCGCAGTGATGGTGAGGGTGGTGAGGAAAATTGCCAGCATGCCGGGGAGAACCTTGGTGAACGTCGTCAGGAGGCTAATGATAAGCCATACAGCCCAACGGCGTCTGATAGACCGCTATCGGGGGCAAGCCCCCTCCCACAGTTTGAATTGTGACGACCTTCAAGTGTGGGAGGGGGCTTGCCCCCGATGGCAGGCGACGCGGTCTCAGGTAATCGGCGCCGGGTTGAACAAGGTGATGTCGTTATGCAGCTTGTGATGTTCCGCCCAGGTCTGCTTCTTACCGCTGGCCACGTCCAGGTAGAAGTGGAACAACTCCCAGCCCAATTCCTCGATGGTCGCGCGCCCGGTGGCAATGCGCCCGGCGTCGATATCGATAAGGTCCGGCCAGCGCTGCGCCAGCTCCGTACGCGTCGAGACCTTCACCACCGGCGCCATCGCCAGCCCATAAGGCGTGCCACGCCCCGTGGTGAACACATGCAGGTTCATCCCCGCCGCCAATTGCAGGGTGCCGCAGACAAAGTCACTGGCCGGCGTGGCGCAAAAGATCAGGCCCTTGCTTTTGAAGCGCTCGCCAGGGCCCAGCACGCCGTTGATCGCGCTGCTGCCGGACTTGACGATGGAGCCCAGGGACTTCTCGACAATGTTCGACAGCCCGCCCTTCTTGTTGCCTGGCGTGGTGTTGGCACTGCGATCCGCTTCACCCTTGGCCAGGTAACGGTCGTACCAGTCCATTTCCCTGACCAACTCTTCGGCAACTTCCTTCGTCTCTGCGCGCGAAGTCAGCAGGTAAATGGCATCACGCACTTCGGTGACTTCGGAAAACATCACCGTCGCCCCGGCCCGCAGCAACAGATCCGAGGCATAGCCCAGTGCCGGGTTGGCGGTGATACCGGAAAACGCATCACTGCCGCCGCACTGCATGCCCAGGATCAACTCGGACGCCGGCACGGTTTCTCGGCGACGCTGGTCGAGCTTCTTCAGGCGCACTTCGGCCAGCTCCATGATCTGTTCGATCATTTCGGTAAAGCCGTGGCTGGAATCCTGCAACCGATACAGCCACGGCTCGCTGAGGTCGACGGAGCTGTCGTTGTCGTGCATCACTTGCCCGGCCTGCAATTTCTCGCAGCCCAGGCTGATCACCAGGGCTTCGCCGCCCAGGTTCGGATTGCGCGCCAGGTTACGCACGGTACGGATCGGGATGTAGGCATCCGTCGCGGTGATCGCCACCCCGCAGCCGTAGCTGTGGGTCAGAGCCACCACGTCATCGACGTGCGGGTACTTGGGCAGCAATTCGTCCTTGATGCGCTTGACCGCATGGTCCAGCACGCCCGTCACGCACTGCACCGTGGTGGTGATGCCGAGGATATTGCGCGTGCCCACGGTACCGTCGGCGTTGCGATAGCCCTCGAAGGTAAACCCCTCCAACGGTGCCTGGGTTTCAGGCACCTCGGTGGACAGCGGCAAGCTGTCCAGCGGTGGCGCGGTGGGCATGCGCAGTTGATCTTCCTGGACCCAACTGCCGCGCGGAATCGGCGCCAGGGCGTAACCGATGGTCTGTCCGTAGCGAATAATCTGACCGCCTTCGGGGATGTCTTCCAGGGTCACTTTGTGGCTCTGGGGGATGAAATCCACGGTCACCAAGCCGTCCGGGAACTCGGTTCCGGCCGGTACGCCCTGGTCGTTGACCACGATCACTACGTTGTCGCGCTCGTGCAGGCGGATGGAGCGCGGCGAGTCGGCATGTTCAATCAACTGCATCACGGGGCCCCTCAGGAATGCGCTTCGGTTAGGTTGGTCAACTCAGGCCCCTTGCTTGGCGGCTCTTTGAGTACTACACGCTTGATCGGGCCGACGATGACCAGATAGCTGAACACCGCCACCAGCGCGTTGGCGCCGACAAACACCAAGGCCCACTTGAACGAGCCGGTGGTGCTGATGATGTAGCCGATGACAATCGGCGTGGTGATCGACGCGAGGTTACCGAAGGTGTTGAACAGGCCGCCACTGAGACCGGCGATTTGTTTCGGCGAGGTGTCGGACACGACCGCCCAGCCCAGTGCGCCGACGCCCTTGCCGAAGAAGGCCAAGGCCATGAAGCCCACCACCATCCACTCAACGTCAACGTAGTTACACGCGATGATGCTGCTGGAGACCAGCAGGCCTGCAATGATCGGCGCCTTGCGGGCGAACGTCAGCGAATGGCCTTTGCGCAGCAGATAGTCGGAAATCACCCCGCCCAGCACGCCACCGATAAACCCGCAGATCGCCGGCAACGAGGCGATGAAACCGGCCTTGAGGATGGTCATGCCGCGGTCCTGCACCAGGTACACCGGGAACCAGGTCAGGAAGAAGTAGGTGATGCCGTTGATGCAGTACTGGCCCAGGTACACGCCAAGCATCATGCGGTTGGTCAGCAACTGACGGATGTAATCCCACTTCGGACCGTCGGTTTTCTTACCCTTGCCCTTGTCCTGGTCCATATCGACCATCGCGCCATTGGCGGCGATATGATTGAGCTCGGCTTCGTTGATCATCGGGTGCTGGCGCGGGCTGTGGATAACTTTCAGCCAGATCAGCGAGAACACGATGCCGATCACGCCCATCACGATAAACACGTGCTGCCAGCCGAAGCGGTAGACGATCCAGCCCATCAGCGGCGCGAACAACACCGTGGCGAAGTACTGCGCCGAGTTGAAGATCGCCGAGGCCGTACCGCGCTCGGCGGTCGGGAACCAGGCGGCAACAATGCGCGCGTTGCCCGGGAAGGACGGCGCCTCAGCCAGGCCCACCATGAAGCGCAGCATGAACAGCGCAACCACTGCGGTGGAGACACCGAACTCACCGACATAGCCTTGCAGCACGGTGAACAGTGACCAGGTGAAGATGCTCAGGGCGTAGACTTTTTTCGAGCCGAATCGGTCCAGCAGCCAGCCACCGGGGATTTGCCCGGCCACGTAGGCCCAACCGAATGCGGAGAAGATATAACCGAGGGTGACCGCGTCGATGCCGAGGTCTTTTTGCAGGCTGGAGCCCGCGATTGCGATGGTGGCCCGGTCGGCGTAGTTGATCGTGGTCACGAGGAACAGCATGAGCAGGATCAAATAGCGGACATGGGTCGGCTTGGTCGCTTGCATGTAGAAGTACTCCCACTAATTATTTTTTTTGCGGGTAATGGTTTTCTGTTTTTGTCGTAGGGACCGGCAGGCCTCCGGCCCCCACTGGGTGTTGCGTATTACGAACCGATGTAGCTGGTTTTCACCACGGTGTAGAACTCCTGCGCATAGCGACCTTGCTCCCGCGAGCCATAGGACGAGCCTTTACGGCCACCGAATGGAACGTGGTAATCCACGCCTGCGGTCGGCAGGTTGACCATCACCATCCCCGCCTGGGAATGACGCTTGAAGTGGTTGGCGTACTTCAACGAGGTGGTGGCAATGCCCGCCGACAAACCGAACTCGGTGTCGTTGGCCATGGCCAGCGCCGCCTCGTAGTCCGCCACGCGCACGACGTTGGCGACCGGGCCGAAGATCTCTTCACGGCTGATGCGCATGGCGGCTTCGCTGTCGGCAAACAGCGTCGGCGCCAGGTAGTAGCCTTCGGTGTCGCAGGTGACCAGGCCGCCACCGCTCACCAGCCGCGCGCCTTCGCTTTGGCCGATGTCGATGTACTTCATGTCCTGGTCCAGTTGGGCCTGGGAAACCACCGGGCCGATGTCGGTGCCGCTTTTGAGCGCGTGGCCGACCTTGATCGACTTCATGCGCTCGGCCATGGCCGCGACGAACTGGTCGTGAATACCGGCGGTGACGATCAGGCGGCTGGACGCCGTGCAACGCTGGCCGGTGGAGTAGAACGCGCTCTGTACCGACAACTCGACGGCCTGCTTGAGGTCAGCGTCGTCAAGAATGATCTGCGGGTTCTTGCCGCCCATTTCCAACTGCACTTTGGCTTGGCGCGATACACAGCTGACAGCGATCTGGCGACCCACACCGACGGAACCGGTGAAGCTGATGCCGTCGACTTTCGGGCTGTTGACCAGCACATCGCCCACCACACGGCCGCTGCCCATTACCAGGTTGAACACACCGGCAGGGAAACCGGCGCGGGAGATGATCTCCGCCAGGGCCCAGGCGCAGCCCGGTACCAGTTCAGCCGGCTTGATCACCACGCAGTTGCCGTAGGCCAGGGCCGGGGCGATTTTCCAGGCGGGAATGGCGATCGGAAAGTTCCACGGGGTGATCAGGCCGACCACGCCAAGGGCTTCACGGGTGACTTCCACGTTGACGCCCGGGCGTACCGACGGCACGTAGTCGCCGGACAACCGCAGGCATTCACCGGCGAAGAACTTGAAGATGTTACCGGCGCGGGTCACTTCGCCGATGGCTTCCGGCAGGGTCTTGCCTTCTTCACGGGCCAACAGGGTGCCGAGTTCTTCGCGACGGGCGAGGATTTCGCTGCCGACTTTATCCAGGGCATCGTGGCGAGCCTGGATCCCGGAAGTGGACCAGGTCGGGAATGCGGCGCGGGCGGCGTCGATGGCGGCGTTGACCTGGATGACGTCGGCCTTGGCGTATTCACCAATGACATCGGACAACTCCGACGGGTTGAGGTTGACGCAGTAGTCGGCGCCGGCAACCCATTCACCGTTGATGTAGTTCTCAAAACGCTTTACTTGGGACACGAATCTTCTCCTGACGCAAAAGGCCGCTGATTGCTCAGCGGCCTTGTGGATAATTTATTGCGGACCTTGCTTGTCGATCAGCGCGGCCAGGGCTTCGTATTCTTCCGGCAGCAGATCGGTCAGCGGCGTGCGCACAGGGCCTGCGTCATAGCCGACGATTTTTGCACCCGCCTTGACGATGCTCACGGCATAACCGGCCTTGCGGTTACGGATGTCCAGGTACGGCAGGAAGAAGTCGTCGATGATCTTGGCGACGGTAGCGTGATCGTCCTTGGCAATGGCGTGGTAGAAATCCATCGCGGTCTTCGGGATGAAGTTGAACACCGCCGAGGAGTACACCGGTACGCCCAGGGCCTTGTAGGCAGCAGCGTAGACCTCTGCGGTCGGCAGGCCGCCGAGGTAGCTGAAACGATCGCCCAGACGGCGGCGGATCGACACCATCAACTCGATGTCACCCAGGCCATCCTTGTAGCCGATCAGGTTCGGGCAGCGCTCGGCCAGACGTTCCAGCAGCGGAGCGGTCAGGCGGCACACGTTGCGGTTGTAGACCACCACACCGATCTTGACCGATTTGCACACGGCTTCAACGTGGGCGGCAACGCCGTCCTGGCTGGCTTCGGTGAGGTAGTGCGGCAGCAGCAGCAGGCCTTTGGCGCCCAGGCGCTCGGCTTCTTGCGCGTACTCGATAGCCTGGCGGGTCGAACCACCGACACCGGCGAGGATCGGCACGCTGGTGGCGCAGGTATCAACGGCGGTCTTGATCACTTGGGAATATTCGCTGGCGGCGAGGGAGAAAAACTCACCGGTGCCGCCCGCTGCGAACAAAGCAGTGGCGCCGTAGGGGGCCAGCCATTCCAGGCGCTTGATGTAGCCCGCCTGGTGGAAGTCACCCTGGGCGTTGAAATCGGTCACCGGGAAAGACAGCAGACCGTGGGAGAGGATGGACTTCAGTTCTTGTGGATTCATTATTCGAACACCCTGGGCGAAGACTTTCTATTGAAAGGTTGTTGGTTTTGTTGATGTCGTACGTCATCGTACAACTATAAATAATTTCGTCAACTGCAATTCATCGGCGTTGTGTACTTGAGGGAGTTGGAAGGCTTGGGCAGCGGTGTTCTTGACGTAGGAAATTATTCCTCTATGCTCGGCATGACTGTATATACATACAGCAATCAAGGAAGATTCCTACGACATAGCAAGGAGCTAACATGTCAGGTCCTGAACTCGCAGCACCCGCAAAAAAACCGCCTACCCTGCGCTTCGAAGGCGGAGAACACACCGCCATCGGCGACGATACGCTGTTGCGCTTCAGCAAGGACGCCCCGGCAATCCCCGCGCGGCAAGTCGAACTGCACCTGCCCAACGGGCTGGCACTCACCTACGGCCAAGTGATCGCCCTGGGCGGTGACTTTTATGGTATCCCCGGCCAGCCCATCAACGAGGGCATCTCACCTGCCGATCGTATGCAACGTTTCAGCGCCGCGTTCAACTCACTGGCCGTGCTGCCAGCCTCGCGGGACGAAGCGCCGAAGATCCTGGCGGTGATGCAAAAAGAGATCAACGCGGTCAACCAGGCGATCAAGGACGGCAAGCAAGCCCATGAAGCCTATGATGCCCTGGGTGATACGTTGTCCGAGGAATGGAACCGCATCACCGGTGGCGGCAGCGCGGTGTCGGCACTGATTCCACTGGGGCGTTACCTGAAACTGGCGGCGGACAACGCCGACCACTTCGGCGAATGGGCGCTGGCGGCCTACCTGGCGGGGCATACAGCCGCCTTGCAACAGGCTGTAGTAGCCCACCAGACCGGGACCGATCAGGCATTGGAACTGGCCTACGCCATGAACGGCTTTGCCGATCACTTCTTGACCGATCTATTTTCTGCCGGCCACCTGCGCGTGCCGCGCAAACAGCTGGCGGCGGTCGTCACACCGGGCGAACTGGGCTCGCTGATTAGCCGCTTCATGCACGATGAAGACAGCAAGTTCGGGCTCAAGGTGCGCAATGCGCTGGGGGATGAGTGGCACGCCTATGGGGATAAACGCTACTTCGACACTGTCGACGCGGCTAATCGGGTACAGGTCAAACGCGCCGTGCAGGCTTCGGCCGATGAGATCTTCGAGACCTTTATCAGCGGGATGGCGCCCTCCGCGGCTGCCTTCAAGTCGCCACTGTATGTGCCGGATCTGAATGCCGCGCAGAACCCGGCGAATAACTTTTCGCCGCTGTTCAAGATGGAGGGAGACAAAGTGCTGCGTCGCAAGGAGGTCAATGACCTCAACGACAAGCACTGGACCAATGATTGGTGGGGGTGGAGTACGTATTTGTTGCTCAAGGATTACAAGCCGAATACGCCGGCTTGAGCGGTACCGCCTGTCGATACTGTGAGTTCTAACAGTTATGTACCGTTCATCAAGGGCGGATAACACACCTCAGGGGCTTAGAAATTGGCTCCTGAGGCGATTTGTTGCAGCACTCCTGATGCCTGAAGCGTCAGGCCACCGCACCATAGTGCCGACAAGGGAACGGGCCCCAGGAAAATCAATGCGACGGAACATCAAGGACCATAACGTTGCGCCAGCTCCGGTCTGTGCTTGATTTTTGCTTCTTTTACTAAGTTTGATGAGAGAGGTGCGTCATGAAAACCACTGATGAAATTTTCGGCCTACTGGCCTCCAGTTTCGAAGCCCATCGGGACAATAAAGATCAAGACTTTGATCCCGATATGCCTTTGGCCGAGCTGATTGCTGACGAGAACGAAAGGCGTCGTGTGATTGACACGTCCGTGAAGGCGCTTCAGTTGAAGCTTCCTGATGACGTGGCGAAGAAAGCGACACTGGACTCGTTAGCGTCCTACATCCAATCAATGCAAACGTCATAGAAAACGCTGAACGGCACATAAGCCACCTGCTGACGATCAGCCTGCCCTTTCAGCCTCTTCATGAGCATGGCGCAGCCGCTCACGGCTATTGGTCAGGTGCAAGCGCATCGCCGCCCGCGCCGCATCCGAATCCTGGCGGGCAATCGCCTCATAAATCTCTTCGTGTTCGCGGCTCAGGCGCCCCATGTAGTGCTGGTGGTCATCATGGGCCAGGCGTGCCGAGTTCAGCCGCGTACGGGGGATGATGCTGGTGCCCAGGTGGGTCATGATGTCGGTGAAGTAGCGGTTGCCGGTGGACAACGCAATTTCCAGGTGGAATGCGAAGTCCGAGGCCACTGCATCACCGGCGTGCGCCGCGCTTTCATTCAGGGCATCGAGGGCCGCGCGCATGGCGGCCAGCTGTTCATCGCTACGGCGCAGTGCGGCGAGCCCGGCGGATTCCACTTCCAGGCTGATCCGCAGTTCGAGAATCGCCAGCACGTCACGCAAAGTGACTACCGTAGCCGGATCGATGCGAAAGCCGCTCGGGCTCGGCGTGTCGAGCACAAAGGTGCCGATACCATGACGGGTTTCCACCTGCCCCGCCGCCTGCAAGCGGGAGATGGCCTCGCGGACCACGGTGCGGCTGACGCCATGGGCGTCCATGATCGCCGATTCGGTGGGCAGCTTGTCGCCACGTTTGAGTTGACCATCACGGATCTGCTCGGACAGCACCGTGACCAATTCCTGGGCAAGGCTGCGGCGCTTGCGGGGAAGACGAGGGGCGGTGCTGGCGTTTTCCATGTGGAATCATCTATCTCGGTGGACTAAAACAGCATCATAGCCCATGGCGGTTGTACGATCACCGTTTGTACCGCACTTTCATGTACAAGCGGGCAGCTTTCAGCCCCGGCCGTATAGGGCTCCCGTGAAAAGGGGGTTCAAATTCGAACATAACGCGTGGCTACTTCACGCCTGGGTCTTAGTGCCAAACGTTCTCGCGCACCTGGCAATTATGACAGCAGACGGTTTTCCATCCCCGTAGCAGAGTAAAGCCTGTTCCAGCAAACAGGTGACGGGTGATGAAACGCACAGGCTGGTATTGCACAACGATTGTCTGGCTGCTGGCATGCGCCGTCTACGCTGCACCGCCGAGTGTGCGCAATGGCGGTGGCGAAGACATCCTGCTGCAGGGTTTCCACTGGAACTCCAGCCGCAATACTCCGCAGAAATGGTATGAGGTGCTGGCACAAATGGCCCCCACTATCGGCCAGGACGGCTTCACCAAAATCTGGCTGCCGCCCGCCTGGACCGATCAATCCAGTTGGAGCGACGCGACATCGGGAACGTCCGGCGGCGGTGAAGGCTACTTCTGGAGCGACTTCGACAAGAACAGCCAATACGGCAGTGACAGCCAGCTCAAACAGGCGGTCGCTGCCTTGGCAGGTGCCGGCGTGCAAGCGATATACGACGTGGTGCCCAACCATATGAACGACAAGCTGCCAAGTAAACAGATACGCTTTCCCAGGGGGCTCAAGCTGTGGCGCGATGACTGCACCGCCCCCGTCGCCTGTGATGAGGGCGATGCGTTCATGAGCGGTTCGGCCGACCTCAACACAAACAACTCGGAAGTCTCGCAGCGCTTCATGCAGGAATTCAGGAACCTGCGGGACAACTACAGCGCCAAAGGCTTGCGCTTCGATTTTGTGCGCGGCTACGCGCCGGAGCGGGTCGATGTGTGGATGAAAAACTTTGGTGACCAAGCGTTCTGCGTCGGCGAGTTGTGGAAAGGCCCCGGCGAGTATCCGGCGAACGACTGGCACAGCCAGGCCAGTTGGCAGGATGCGTTGAAGGACTGGTCGGATCGGTCCCACTGCAGCGTGTTCGATTTCGCCCTCAAGGAGCGCATGCAAAATGGCAGCTTGGCCGAGTGGCGCCACGGCTTGAATGGCAATCCCGAACCGGCATGGCGGCAGGTCGCGGTGACCTTTGTCGACAACCACGACACCGGTTATTCGCCAGGGCAATACGGCGGGCAACACCATTGGCCCCTTGCCGACCCGCAACGCAATATCGCCTATGCCTATATCCTGCTGAGCCCCGGTACGCCGACTGTGTATTGGCCCGACATGTACGACTGGGGCCGCGGCGACCTGATCCGCAAGCTGATCAGCCTGCGCAAGGACGCCGGCATCAGGGCCGATTCACCCATCAGTTTCCAGACCCACTATTCCGGATTGGTGGCCACCCTCCAAGGCAGCCGCAAGCGCCTGCTGATCGCCCTGGACTCCGACCTTTCCAAGGTGCCTGAAGGCTTCAGCCCGGCCCTGTTTGCGGACGGGCAGCGCATCCGCTCGTGGCAGGCCGCCCCGGCACCTTCCGACACCACGACCACCTTGCACTGCGACAACGTCAGGCCGGGGCTCGGCCAGGCAGTCTACGCAGTGGGGTCGCCTATCGAACTCGGCGCCTGGGACCCGGCCCACGCCATCCCACTGCAACCCGGCGCATCCAATCGCTGGAGTGGCACTGTCGTGTGGCCGACACAGCAGCACATCGAATGGAAATGCCTGATCCGCAGCCTGAGCAATGTCAACGAGGTCTACTGGCAAGACGGCCTCAACACTCAGTTCACCACGGGGGCCGCCAGCGAAACAGTGGGGAGATTTTGACAAAAAAATGCCCCGGCAGAGCCGAGGCATTTTTTAACGCAGGCCCGAAGACTTGCGCATTTTACTTCACCACTTTCAGGCTCGGCCGACCGCTTGGACGCGGTGGCTCGCTATCCGGTGGCGGCACATCATCGCCGTCTTCGTGTTCAATCGCTTCGTCGTCCTCGAAAGGCGACTCCAGATCGAACACCATGCCTTGGCCGTTCTCCCGGGCATAGATGCCGAGGATAGCGCCAATCGGCACGAACAGCGTATGCGGCACACCGCCGAAACGCCCTTCGAAGCTCACCGCTTCATTGTCCATGTGCAGGTGGCGCACGGCGCTGGGTGATACGTTCAACACAATCTGCCCGTCACTGGCAAACCCCTGCGGTACCTGAACCGCAGGAAATTCGGAATTGACCAGCATGTGCGGGGTGCAATCGTTATCCACAATCCACTCATAGAGCGCGCGGACCAGGTAAGGTCGACTGGAGTTCATCAACGGCTCCTTAAGCCTTAGCGCATATCGCGTTCGACCCCAGACAGACTTGCCTGGAAAGCCTCACGCGCAAACTGGCGCTCCATGTAATCAAGCAACGGCTTGGCCGGCCGTGGCAGTTCAATGCCCAGAATCGGCAAACGCCAGAGTATGGGTAATAGGCAGCAATCCACCAAGCTTTGTTCCTCGCTGAGGAAAAAAGGTTTATCGGCGAACAACGGCGAAACACCGGTCAGGCTCTCGCGCAATTCCTTGCGCGCCTGCACCCGAGCGGCTTCTTTGCTGCGGGTATCCAGAATCAAATCCACCAGCCCGCACCAATCTCGCTGGATCCGATGGATCAGCAGGCGGCTGTTGGCACGGGCCACCGGATACACCGGCAGCAAAGGCGGATGCGGGTAACGCTCATCCAGATATTCCATCACCACGGTTGACTCCCACAACGCCAGGTCACGATCGACCAGGGTGGGCAAGCTGCCGTAAGGGTTCACTTCGATCAGTTTCGGCGGATGACGACCCGCCTCCACACTGATGATCTCGGCGCTGACACCCTTCTCTGCGAGTACGATGCGTACTCGGTGGGAATAGTGGTCGGCGGGGTCGGAGTAACAGGCCAACCGATTGGTCACGCCCATGGCGGTCCTCCTCGCTTGTTGAAATTATGGAAAGCTCAAAAACGAGCGCGCCCAGAAAGCATCTCTGCAGCCTCTGGAAAGTCCAGATCGCTGCGGGTTAGAGATGCCGCTGGGCGCGCAAGATTAACAGCAATTGCTTACGGTTGGATCAATGCACATCCTTCCAGTATTCGCGCTTAAGCAGATAAGCGAATACGAAGAAGAAAGCCAGGTACAGCAAGACATACGTCCCGATGCGCTGGTGTTGCAGTTTGACCGGGTTGGCCGAATAGGCCAGGAAGGTCACCAGATTCTTGACCTTCTCGTCAAACTGCTCGTCAGTCAACGAACCAGGGGTTTCTATCTTCAGTTGATCACACGCTTCATGAGTCAGAGGCGTACCGGTCAACGGATCATATTGCTTCTTGCCGTCTTCGACGACCTGAACCTGCTTGCATCCTACCACTTGCTTGCCTTGCAGGCCGACCAGAACGTTAGGCATGCCGACGTTCGGGAACACACGGTTGTTCACGCCATAAGGGCGCGCCGGGTCCTCGTAGAAGGATTTCAGGTAGCCGTAGAGCCAGTCGGTGCCGCGTACACGTGCCACCAGGGTCAAGTCAGGCGGTGCTGCGCCGAACCAGGTCTTGGCGTCGGCAGGCTTCATGCCGATATTCATGTGGTCGCCGATCTTGGCACCAGTGAACACCAGCTTCTCCAGCATCATTTCATGGGGGATACCGAGGTCATCGGCTACCCGCTCGTAACGCTGGAACTTGGCACTGTGGCAGCCCATGCAGTAGTTGGCGAACGTACGCGCGCCGTCTTGCATAGCCGCCTTGTCAGACACGTCGATATCGACTTTTTCCAGTTCCGGGCCGCCGTGCTCGGCAGCGAAGGACAGTAGCGGCAGCGCCGCAAGCATCAATGCAACGAATAATTTTTTCATCAGCCAGTCACCCTTTCCGGAACCGGTTTGGTCTTCTCGAGCCGGGTGTAGAACGGCATCAGAATGAAGTAGGCGAAATACAGGAAGGTGCAGACCTGCGACAGCAGCGTACGCTCAGGGGTCGGCGCCAATACGCCCAACACGCCCAGAATCACGAACGCAATGCAGAACACCCACAGCCAGATTTTGCTCAGCCAGCCTTTGTAGCGCATGGACTTGACCGGGCTTCGGTCGAGCCACGGCAACACAAACAGCACCGCAATGGCCGCGCCCATGGCGATGACGCCCATGAGTTTGTCGGGGATCGCCCGCAAGATCGCGTAGAACGGCGTGAAGTACCAGACCGGGGCAATGTGCTCAGGTGTCTTGAAGGCGTTCGCCTGTTCGAAGTTAGGCTTCTCGAGGAAATAACCGCCCATCTCCGGGAAAAAGAACACGATCGAGCAGAACACGAAGAGGAACACGACCACGCCGACAATGTCTTTCACGGTGTAGTACGGGTGGAACGGGATGCCATCCAGCGGGATGCCGTTCTCGTCCTTGTGCTTCTTGATGTCCACGCCATCCGGGTTGTTGGAACCCACTTCGTGCAACGCCAGGATGTGCAGCACCACCAGGCCCAGGATCACAATGGGCAGCGCCACGACGTGCAGGGCGAAGAAGCGGTTCAGGGTGATACCGGAGATCAGGTAGTCACCGCGGATCCACTGGGTCAGGTCGTTGCCGATGACCGGGATCGCACCAAACAGCGAGATGATCACCTGGGCGCCCCAGTACGACATCTGGCCCCATGGCAGCAGGTAGCCCATGAAGGCTTCCGCCATCAGCGCCAGGTAGATCAGCATGCCGAACACCCACACCAGCTCCCGTGGTTTCTGGTACGAACCGTAGAGCAGGCCACGGAACATGTGCAGGTAGACCACGATAAAGAACGCTGAAGCGCCGGTGGAGTGCAGCAGGCGCAGGATCGAGCCGTACTCGACGTCACGCATAATGTATTCGACGGAAGCAAACGCCTCTTCCGCCGACGGGGTGTAGCTCATCGTCAGCCAGACACCGGTGACGATCTGGTTGACCAGCACCAGCAGTGCCAGGGAACCAAAGAAGTAGAAGAAGTTGAAGTTTTTTGGCGCGTAATACTTGCTGAGATGGTCTTCCCACATTTTAGTAGCGGGGAAGCGTGCATCGACCCAATCCATGAACTTGCTCATCACGCGTTCTCCTTATCGAGGCCAATGACAATGAGGTCGTCAGTTTCGTAGGTATGCGGAGGCACGGGCAGGTTCAAGGGCGCGGGCTGGGACTTGTAGACGCGTCCCGCCAGATCGTAGTGGGAGCCGTGGCAGGGGCAGAAATAACCACCGACCCAGTCTTTACCCAGATCGACTGGAGCAACTTCCGGGCGGAAGGTGGGTGAGCATCCCAAGTGGGTACACAGGCCGACCAGCAACAGAATCTCTGGCTTGATCGAACGTGCTTCGTTTTTGGCGTAGGCGGGTTGGTCGGATTTCTCAGATTTGGGGTCAGACAACTGGCCTTCGATCTTTTTCAGATTTCCCAGGATTTCCTCCGTACGACGAACAATGAATACCGGCTGGCCGCGCCACTCAGCAATCATCTGCTGGCCTGGTTCGATCTTGCTGATATTCACCTTCACCGGTGCACCTGCGGCTTTCGCCTTGGCACTGGGAAACCATGACCCCACGAACGGGACCGCAGCCCCCACCGCTCCTGCAGCACCCACCACGGATGTGGCTGCTACCAAGAAGCGACGCCGGCCTGCATTCACGCCGTCATTGCTCATTCAGTCCTCTCCCATCAGCTTTTTGGCCTGTTAAATCAGGCGTCTACTAAGTATTAAATCTGAACTTATAAAAATTTTGCCGAATGGTAATGAAAAGCCCCACGTCTGACAAGGGAATTGCCCGGGGCTCCGCCTCCAGGCCTTGTAGTATAGGGGGTCTACGGATGTGGCAAGTTGTCACGGTGAAAAATGTGCATAAATCGCAGGCAATAAAAAACGCCCAGCTCCGTAAGGAGGCTGGGCGTTTTTGTGGAACGTAAAGCGAATTAACGCTTCGAGTACTGCGGACGCTTACGCGCTTTACGCAGACCGACTTTCTTACGTTCAACTTCACGGGCATCACGAGTCACGAAGCCAGCTTTGCGCAGAGCGCCACGCAGGGTTTCGTCGTACTGCATCAGAGCGCGAGTGATACCGTGGCGGATTGCGCCAGCTTGACCACTTACACCGCCACCGATAACGGTGACGTAGATGTCGAACTTTTCAACAGTCTCGGTCAATTCCAGCGGCTGACGAACTACCATGCGGGCAGTTTCGCGACCGAAGAAGTTGTCCAGAGTGCGGTTGTTGATCGAGATGTTACCAGTGCCCGGACGCAGGAAAACGCGTGCGGTTGCGGTTTTGCGACGGCCAGTGCCGTAATTTTGAGTCGCCGACATAATGAACTATTCCGTTAAAACTTCAGTTCTTGGGGCTGCTGAGCAGCATGAGGGTGTACAGCGCCCGCATAGACTTTCAGCTTGCGAAACATATCGCGACCCAGTGGGCCCTTCGGCAGCATGCCTTTGACCGCGATTTCGATCGGGGCTTCAGGCTTCTTGGAGATCAGGCCTTCAAAGTTGGAAGACTTGATACCGCCTGGGAAACCGGAGTGACGGTAGTACATTTTGTCTTGCGCTTTGTTGCCGGTAACACGTACCTGCTCAGCGTTGATGATCACGATGTAGTCACCGGTGTCAACGTGAGGGGTGTACTCAGGCTTGTGCTTGCCACGCAGACGGCTGGCGACTTCAGTGGCCAGACGACCCAGGGTCTGACCAGCGGCGTCGACGACAAACCAGTCGCGCTGAACTGTTTCCGGTTTTGCAGTAAAAGTTGTCATTCTTTAATAGCCTCAGGGGCCGCCCTGTAAATTAGACGGCGGATCTTACTGAATAGTGCTTACTTTGACAAGTCAAAGGCAGCCGGATACAGACGCTATCGGGGGCTCGGGTCGGCGCGTCCGTTCAACGGCAAGATTCTTCGGCAGGCGGCGCATCACTTCCACTGCAGAAAGAGGTGGGCAATTATGCAGATTGCGAAAAAAAATTCAACCTGCTTTTATGATTGTTTTCCCTGAAGGAGTACCCGATGGATTATCGACAGCTGGGCCGTACGGATCTGAACGTGAGCGCGATAGCCCTGGGCACCATGACCTGGGGCGAGCAGAACAGCGAGGCAGAGGCCTTCGCGCAGATCGAACGGGCCAAGGCGGCGGGGATCAACTTCCTCGACACCGCGGAAATGTACCCGGTGCCGCCCAAGGCCGACACCTACGCGACCACCGAACGCTATATCGGCAATTACTTCAAAAGTCGCGGCGACCGCGGCGACTGGATCCTCGCCAGCAAGATCGCCGGCCCCGGCAACACCATCGACTACATCCGCGATGGCCACCTGCGCCACAACCGCAAGCACATCGTCGAGGCACTGGACGCCAGCCTCAAGCGCCTGCAAACCGACTGGATCGACCTCTACCAGTTGCACTGGCCGGAGCGCAGCACCAACTTCTTCGGCCAACTGAGCTACAAGCACAAGGACGAAGACCACCTCACCCCGCTGGAGGAAACCCTCGAAGCCCTGGACGAGCAGGTCAAGGCCGGCAAGATCCGCCATATCGGCCTGTCCAATGAAACCCCGTGGGGCACCATGAAATTCCTGGCCCTGGCCGAAGCCCGTGGCTGGCCCCGCGCGGTATCGATCCAGAACCCCTACAACCTGCTCAACCGCAGCTTTGAAGTGGGCCTGGCCGAAGTGGCCATCCGTGAGCAATGCGGCCTGCTGGCTTACTCGCCCCTCGCGTTCGGCATGCTCAGTGGCAAGTATGAAGGTGGCGCACGCCCGGCCAAGGCGCGCCTGACCGAGTACAGCCGTTTCAGCCGCTACTTCAACCCGCAGTCGGAGGCGGCGTGCAGCCGTTATGTGGCACTGGCGCGGGAGCATGGCCTGGATCCGGCGCAGATGGCGTTGGCGTTTGTGACCCAACAACCGTTCGTGACCAGCAACATTATTGGCGCAACGTCGCTGGAGCAACTGGACAGCAACATCGCCAGTGCTGATCTGAAGCTGTCGAAAGAGGTGTTGGAAGGGATTGAGGCGATTCAGAAGGATCATCCGAATCCTGCGCCTTGATTGATCTGTAGACCGCTATCGGGGGCAAGTCGAATCGTCGCACCGCCCCGATAGGGCCCTCACAAACAACACAGCACTCAAAGCGCCCGCGCAATGATCTCCTTCATGATCTCGTTGGTCCCCGCATAAATCCGCTGCACCCGCGCATCCGCCCACGCCCGCGCAATCGGGTATTCCCACATGAAGCCGTAGCCCCCGTGCAACTGCACGCACTCATCCAGCACCTTGCATTGCAGGTCCGTGGCCCAGTACTTGGCCATCGCGGCAGTGGGCACATCCAGCTTGCCTTCCAGGTGCAGCGCCATGCATTTGTCGACGAACACGCGGCCGATCTGAATCTCCGTGGCCATCTCCGCCAGCTTGAAACGGGTGTTCTGGAAGTCGGCAATCGCCTTGCCGAACGCCTTGCGCTCACGGGTGTATTCCAGGGTCCACTGCAGCGCAGCCTCGGCGGATGACAGTGCGCCAATTGCCACCGTCAAACGCTCCTGGGGCAGCTCCTGCATCAGGTAGGCGAAGCCCATGCCGGCCTGGCCCAGCAGGTTTTCCTTGGGCACCCGCACGTCCTGGAAGAACAGCTCCGAGGTGTCCTGGGCCTTCATGCCGACCTTCTCCAGGCGCTTGCCCTTGGCGAAGCCGGGCGTATCGGCCTCCACCAGAAACAGGCTGGTGCCCTTGGCACCGGCCTTGGGATCGGTCTTGGCGACCACGATCACCAGCTCAGCCAGGTACCCGTTGGTGATAAAGGTCTTGGAGCCATTGATCACGTACTCATCACCGTCCAGCACGGCGGTGGTCTTGACCCCTTGCAAGTCGGACCCGGCCCCTGGCTCGGTCATGGCGATGGCCGTGACCATCTCACCGGAGATCAACTTGGGCAGGTACTTGAGCTTCAGCGCTTCACTGCCGTAATGCAGGATGTAGGGCGCGACAATGTCCGAATGCAGGGAAAAGCCGATGCCGGTCAGGCCCAGGCGGCTGATCTCTTCGATCACTACCGCGCTGTAGAGAAAGTCCGCGCCCAGCCCGCCGTACTCCTCCGGCAGATGGGAACACAACATCCCCGCCTCCCCCGCCTTGCTCCACAGGTTACGGTCGATGTAGCCCTGCTTCTCCCATTGCCCGTGAAACGGTGCAGCGTCTTTTTCAAGAAAGGTGCGCACGCTCTGGCGGAAGAGGTCGTGCTCCGGGCTGAACAAGGTTCTCGGAATCATGGGTCACCTGCGTGGATTGTCGGACAAGGACGAACCCACAGAGCCTATGCCCCGATGGCGTCACAGGACACTGGACACATGCGACAAAAAATAAGACGATCCAGCCGTCTGGTGACCACTTTCCCCTATAAGAATAAATGAAATTATGTCTAACCAAATCTCCACGCCATTGCGGCGCGTCAGCATTTTGGCCATTGATCGGGTATTCGCTTCAACCCTGATGCAAGCCAAGGATTTCTTCCATCTCGCCAGCCTGCGCTATGGCAAACAGCAAGGCCTGGGCCTGACTCCAGCGTTCGAAACACGCCTGGTGAGCCCCGACGGAAAATCGGTGCGCAGCTTCAGTGACGTGATCATGCCGGTGGACAGCGGCCTGGAAGACGCCGACATCATCGTGCTACCAGCCTTCTGGGATGACTTCGATGCCCTGTGCGCGCGCTACCCGCAAGTGCTGCCATGGCTGCGCGAACAGCATGCACGGGGCGCGGTACTCTGCGGCGAAGCCACCGGGGTGTTCTGGCTGGCCGAAGCCGGCCTGCTCGATGGCAAGGAGGCGACCACCTACTGGCGTTTCTTCAACGCCTTCAGCGAACGCTTCCCCAAGGTCCAGCTCAACCAGGACAAGCACCTCACCGACGCCGACAACCTGTATTGCGCCGGCGGCACCACCTCGGCGTGCGACCTGTATATCTACCTGATCGAACGTTTCTGCGGCGCCAACATCGCCCAGGCCGTGGCCCGCGACATCCTCTACGAAGTGCAGCGCAGCTATTCACCCGGGCGTATCGGTTTTGGCGGCCAGAAGCTGCACCAGGACGTGATCATCCTGCAGATCCAGCATTGGCTCGAGGAGCACTTCGCCGACAAATTCCGCTTCGAAGACGTCGCCCGGGAACACGGCATGAGCATCCGCAACTTCATGCGCCGCTTCCAGACCGCCACCGGCGACAAGCCGCTGCATTACCTGCAACGACTGCGCATCGAGACGGCCAAGGGCCTGCTCTCGGGCAGCCGCAAGAGCATCAAGACCATCAGTTATGAGGTGGGTTACGACGATGCGAGTTTCTTTGCGCGGTTGTTTCGCCAACACACCGAGTTATCGCCGAACCAATACCGCCAGCAATTCCAACAGGCTGCGTAGGCAAATGTGGGAGGGGGCTTGCTCCCGATAGCGGTGGATCAGTCAGTGCATCTGTTACTGAAAGACCGCTATCGGGAGCAAGCCCCCACACTTGACCTACATCGGTCTTAGGGTTTGTGCCCGCGCGACAGGAACTCGTGGGACTGCATTTCCAGCAAACGGCTCAATGTCCGTTGGAATTCGAAGTTCAAGCGCCCGCCGGTGTACAGGTCCTTGAGTTCGACTTCCGCCGAGATGATCAACTTGACGTTACGGTCGTAGAACTCGTCGACCATGTTGATAAACCGTCGTGCGATGTCGTCGGTGGTGACGCTCATCTGCTCCACGCCGCTGAGGATCACCGCGTGGAAGATCTTGCCCAGCTCGATGTAGTCGTTCTGGCTGCGCGGGCCGTCGCACAGTTGGCGGAATTCGAACCAGGCCACGTCATCGCAGGTACGCAAGGCGATGATTTCGCGGTTCTCGATCATCAGCTTGTCGTTTTCCACCGCCTGGGTGCATTCCGGCGTAAGGGCGCGGAAGCTTTTGCGCAGGCTTTCGTGCGCCGCTTCGTTCAGCGGAAAATGGAACAACTCCGCCTGTTCGAGGTGACGCAGGCGGTAGTCGACGCCGCTGTCGACGTTGACGATCTCGGTGTTCTGCTTGATCAGCGCGATGGCCGGCAGGAAGCGCGCACGTTGCAGGCCGTCCTTGTACAAACCGTCGGGCACGATGTTCGAGGTGGCGACCAGGGTCACGCCGTTCTTGAACAACTCTTCCATCAGGGTGCCGAGGATCATGGCATCGGTGATATCGGAGACGAAGAACTCATCGAAGCAAATGACCCGCGCTTCATCGGAAAAACGCTTGGCGATGATGGTCAGCGGGTTTTTCTCACCCGGCAGGGTCTTCATCTCTTCGTGCACGCGCTTCATGAAGCGGTGGAAGTGTGTCCGTACCTTTTCCTTGAACGGCAGCGCTTCAAAGAACGTATCGACCAGGTAGGTCTTGCCCCGGCCCACGCCGCCCCAGAAATACAGACCCTTGACCGGCACGTGGTCTTTCTTGCCGAACAGCTTGCTGAGCATCCCCGGCTTGCTCTGTGAGGCCGCGACCAGGTCGTCGTACAGGCGCTGCAAATGACGCACCGCCGTTTCCTGGGCCGCGTCATGGAAGAATTCAGGGCGTTTCAGATCAGCTTGGTATCGTTCTAGGGGCGTCATAATTTCGTTAGCAAGGCAACAAAAACGGGCCGTCACTGTAACGACGGCCCTGGATAATGGCAATCAACCCTTGGTCGGGTTAATCCTCGATTGGGGTCAACGCGATGCGCAAGGCTTCGATGGCGGCATCACGGGATGCGGCATCGGCGAACGCGGCGCTGTCGGCCACTGCGGCGCCGTCCAGCCATACGCTGAAGCTCAGGGCTTCGCTGCGTACATCCAGCGCAGCGCCACTTTGCAGTTGCTTGGTCACCGCGCCGGCCGCCTTGCCATCGGCAAAATTGCGCGACAGCAGCAGTTGCTCGCCATCGGCGGCCAACAGGCGGAAGCGGAAGCTGCCGTCGTCTTCACGGAAGCTCACGAAACGCGCGGCTTTCGCGGCTTTCTTCTTGGTCGCGACCGGCGCCGCAGCCTGGTTGACGAACGAACGCAGGCCCACCGCTTCACGCAACTCGGCCAGGAATGGCGCGGCTACGGCACGGGCTTTCCTGGCGCCGACCTGCAACAGGTCTTCCATGTCCGACGGGCGCGACATCAACTGGTGGTAACGCTCGCGCGCTTCGCCGAGCTGACCGTCAAGCAGCTGGAACAGACGGTTCTTCGCCTCGCCCCAGCCCAGGCCTTGCAGCAGCTCGCCGCGGAACTGTTCTTCCTGGGCCTTGCTGGCAAATGCCTGGTAGAGGGTGAACAGGTGCGAGTTGTCCGGGTCCTTGGCTTCGCCGGGCGCGCGGGAGTCGGTGACGATCCGCGAGATGGCGTCTTTCATGTCCTTGGCGCTGGTGAACAACGGGATGGTGTTGTCGTAGCTCTTGGACATCTTGCGGCCATCCAGGCCCGGCAAGGTGGCAACGCTTTCTTCGATCAGCGCCTCGGGCATGGTGAAGAATTCTTTACCGTTGCCGAACAGGTGGTTGAAGCGCTGGCCAATGTCGCGGGCCATTTCCACGTGCTGGATCTGGTCGCGGCCCACCGGCACCTTGTGCGCGTTGAACATCAGGATGTCCGCCGCCATCAGCACCGGGTAGCTGTACAGGCCCATGGTGATGCCCGCATCCGGGTCTTCGCCGGTCTCCACGTTCTTGTCCACCGAGGCCTTGTACGCATGGGCGCGGTTGAGCAGGCCCTTGGCGGCGACGCAGGTCAGCAGCCAGGTCAGCTCGGGGATTTCCGGGATGTCGGACTGACGATAGAAGGTCACCCGGTTCACATCCAGGCCACCGGCCAGCCAGGTCGCGGCGATTTCCATACGCGAGCGCTGGATACGCTGCGGGTCATCGCATTTGATCAGGGCGTGGTAGTCGGCCAGGAAGTAGAAGGAATCGGCATTGGCATCCTGGCTGGCCAGGATCGCCGGGCGGATCGCACCGGCGTAGTTGCCCAGGTGCGGCGTGCCGGTGGTGGTGATGCCGGTGAGGATACGGGTACGAGTCGTCATGGGTAATCGCTTATCAGACTGCTATCAATTCGAGAGGCGCGGCAGCACCAGATCCTTGAGATCGGTGAGCTTGCCATGAAAAAAGTGCCCGCATTCTGCCACTTTCAGCAGCTCATGGGGGCGTTTCAAGGCGGCGGACCAGTCGTAGACGGTTTGCGGGTCGACCACTTCGTCGGTTTCCGGCTGGATCAAGGTCAACGGGCAGCTGTGGGGCAGCACATCGGTATCGCGCAGGCGCATCACCGCCGCGGCGACCATGAACAGGTGCGCGAGCTTTTCGCCTTTGGCTTCCAGGCGGCCGCCGAGGCTGGCCGCCACGTAGCCGCCAAAGGAAAAACCGAGCAGGGTGATCGGCAGGTCGGGGTGCTTTTCACGCAGCCAGGTGGCAGCCGCTTCGGCATCGTCCACTTCACCGGTGCTCATGTCGTGGGTGCCGGCACTCGCGCCGACGCCACGGTAATTGAAACGCAAAGTAATCAACCCGGCATCGCGAGCCGTGCGTTGCAGGGTCGAAACGACTTTATTGAGCATGGTCCCGCCCTGCACCGGATTAGGGTGGCAGATCAGCGCCAGGCCACGTGGCTCGGGGTGATCCAGGTACAGGGCTTCCAATTGGCCTACCGGGCCATCGATCAAAACGGGGGTTTCACGCATGAGCAAGGAATGAACTCCGTGACCTCTCAAAGGGTCGACTCGTCTAGCTAAAAGTCTGTGCATGGCATCATTGCGAGCTTAATCGCGGTATACAGCGCAGGTTTGAGCCGTTAACGTAAAGCAAAGCCGTTTATAGAGGAAGGACTCGTGGAACACTCGCTCTTAGTTTGGTTGTTGCCGACTCTCGCCTTGGTTGCCGGTGTCGCCATTGGATTCCTGGTTGCCCGCCTGCTGCCGAATGCCGCGCCTAACCGCACGCAGCGTCAGTTGGATGACATCCAGGAACGTTTTGACAGTTATCAGAACGAGGTTGTTACCCACTTCAACAGCACCGCGACCCTGGTCAAGAAACTCACCCAGAGCTACCAGGAAGTACAGGATCACCTCGCCGATGGCGCAAACCGCCTGGCCCTCGACGACATCACCCGCCAGCGCCTGCTGGCCGCGCTGCATTCCGATGCACCGCAAACTCCACGGGAACGCCTGACTCCACCCCGGGAAAACCAGGAGCCGCCACGGGACTACGCGCCAAAAACGCCAAACGCCCCAGGCATGCTGGATGAGCATTACGGCTTGAAGAAGTAAATTATTTTCAAGCAATAGAAAAGCCCGGTTGATCGCTGATCAACCGGGCTTTTTGTTGGGCACCATTCTCCAGAACAAGGGGCCTCAGGCCACAGGTTGCTCTTGAAGCCATCCACCCTCGATCCGCACATGCCGCCCATGGAAGCGCTTGAGGCTGCTGCGATGGCCGACGCTGACAATGCTCAACCCCGGCAATTCATCAATCAACGCCTGATACAACGTCGCCTCATCTTCTTCATCCATCGCCGACGTCGCCTCGTCCATGTACAGCCATTGCGGCGCGAACAACAAGGCACGGGCAAAGGCCAGGCGCTGTTGCTCGCCGGGCGAGAGCATGCGTTGCCAATGGTTGGCTTCGTCCAGTCGCTCCACCAGGTGCGGCAGGCGACAGGTTTCCAGGACCTGTGCATAACGTTCTGCCGAATAGACGCTGTCGTCCTGTGGATAACTCAACACCGCCTTGAGCGTGCCGATCGGCAGGTAAGGCTTCTGCGGCAGGAACAGGTAACGCCTGACCGGCAGGCGAATGCTGCCGTGACCAGCCGGCCAGAGATGTCCCATGGCGCGCAGCAAGGTACTTTTGCCGCTGCCGGAACGGCCGCTGAGCATGACGCGCTGGCCCGGTTCAACGATCATGTTGGCGTCGGTCAGCAGGTGGCGACCATCCACCAGGTTCAAGCCCAGACCTTGCACCACAAGACGCTCGCCTTCAGCGCTGACGTCGATGGCAGCTGGGCGTTGCTCGTTTTCACGCATGGCCTGCTGAAAACTCAGTAGACGGTCGCTGGTCGCGCGCCAGCCGGCCAGGTCGGCGTACGCGCTGATAAACCAGCTGAAGTTGCCCTGCACATTGCCGAACGCCGAGTTGATTTGCATCAGCTCGCCCAGTTCGATCTTGCCGGAAAAGTAGCGCGGGGCAGCCACGATAAACGCAAAGACGATCGCAATCTGTTCATAGCCGGCAGTGAAGAACGTCAGGCGCTTGGACACCCTCATGATGTCCCAGTAGTTATGCCAGACCTTTCCGAACCGCGCGCTCAACCGCTGATGCTCATTAGGTTCGCCGTTGTACAGGGCGATACTCTCGGCATTCTCCCGCACCCGCACCATGGAGAAACGCAAGTCCGCTTCGAAGCGTTGCTGCTGGTTGCTCAAGCCGATCAAACGACGACCGATCAGATGGGTCAGCCAACTGCCGACACCGGCATAGACCAATGCACACCAGAACATGTAGCCGGGGATGGTGATACCGAACACTTCAATACTGCCCGACACGCCCCACAGAATGATGGAGAACGACACCAGGCTGACCACATTGCGCAACAGCCCAAGGCCAAGACTCAGGGTGTTCAGGGTAAAGCTGTTGAGGTCTTCGGAAATCCGCTGGTCCGGGTTATCGGTGTAGCCGCCCTGCTCGAGCTGGTAGTAGTTCTTGTTGCCAAGCCAGCGGGCAAAATACTTTTCGGTGAGCCAGGCACGCCAGCGAATGGTCAGCATCTGGGTGAGGTAGAGACGGTAGACCGCGCCGAGAATCGCCACCGTGGCGATACCGCAGAAATAACCGATCTGTTGCCAGAAGGCCGCGGTGTCCTTGTTTTCCAGGGCGTTGTAGAAGTCCTTGTACCAGTGGTTGAGCCACACGGAAATGGCCACGCTGAACAGCGACAGGCCAATCACCACGGCGAGCAACAACCAGGCCTTGCCCTTCTCTTCACTTCGCCAATAAGGCGTGATCATCGCCCAGGTTCGGCGAAAAAATTGCCCACGCACAGCGTCATTGACCGCGGAGTACTCAGCGTTCTGATTCATCGTTCAGGCTCGTAGGGAGGAAGGCAGGCGTTTGAACCGATCATAGGTGATCGGTTCAGGGTTCCGTGCGGCCTGAAGCAGGCTGTTCAGCTTAGGTTCAGCGGCGTACCGGACGCTTCTGCAGCTTGCGTTGCAGGGTGCGCCGGTGCATGCCCAGGGCGCGGGCAGTGGCGGAGATATTGCCTTCGTGTTCGGTGAGGACGCGCTGGATGTGTTCCCACTGCAGGCGGTCCACCGACATCGGGTTTTCCGGCACCAGGGTGTCGAGGTCGGCGTGCTCGGACAGCAATGCGGCCAGCACATCATCGGCATCCGCCGGCTTGCACAAGTAGTTGCAGGCACCGCGCTTGATAGCCTCGACGGCCGTGGCAATGCTGGAGTAACCGGTGAGGATCACCACACGCATTTCCGGGTCGAGTTCCAGCAGCTTCGGCAACAGCACCAGGCCGGAATCGCCATCCATTTTCAGGTCGAGCGCGGCGTAATCCGGCAGGTCGGCCTGGGCGATGGCCAGGCCTTCTTCGGCGGAGCCGGCGGTGCTCACACGAAAACCGCGACGGCTCATGGCGCGCGCCATCACGCGGGTAAACGTGGCGTCATCATCTACCAGCAACAGGTGCGGCAGTTCTTCGCCTTCGACTTGGATCTCGTCACTCATCGATATCTCCTCGTGCGACACGGGGCAGGCGCAGCTCGGTGAGCGTACCGCCTTCCTCATGACTATAGAGCTTCACTGAGCCGCCCGCGCGGGTCACGCTGGCCTTGCTCAAAAACAGGCCGAGGCCGAAGCCTTTGCCCTTGGTGGTAAAGAAAGGTTTGCCGATCTGCTCGGCGATGGCCAGCGGCACGCCTGCACCATGGTCGCGAATGCTGATCGTCAGGTCATCCACATCCCAGTCCAGCCGGACTTCCAGGCCTTCGGGGCAGGCGTCGGCGGCGTTGTTCAGCAGGTTGAGCAAGGCTTGGGTCAGGTCCGGCGGTGGCGCCAGGCGCGGCACGGTCCCCTGCCCCAGCAGATGGAAACGGTAGCTGGCTTCGGGGCGCATCAGGTGCCAGCGGTTCAGGGCTTCGTCGAGCCACTGGGTCACGTCCTGCATCTCGACCGCCAGGCGGCGATTGGCTTCAGCCGCGCGTACCAGTTGCTGCAAGGTTTGCTTGCATTGCTTGACCTGTTCGCGCAGCACGCCGAGATCCTCTTGCAGCGCCGGGTCGTGATGGTCCTGGGTCATTTCGTTGAGCAGCACGCTCATGGTCGCCAACGGCGTGCCCAATTCATGGGCCGCGCCGGCGGCCTGGGTGGCGACGGCGAGCAGTTGCTGGTCACGCAGGCCTTCTTCGCGGCGAATGGCGCGCAGTTCTTCCTGGCGGCGCAGCTCTTCGGCCATGCGCGCGGCAAAGAAGGTGATCACGGCGGCAGACAGGGCAAAGCTCAGCCACATCCCGTAGATCTGCAGGTTTTCTCGGGCGATGGGGAACGTTTGCAACGGATAGAACCGAGCCAGCAGCAGGGTGTACAGGGTCAGGGCGATACCCGACAGCACCACCGAATAACGCCACGGCAAGGTCACTGCTGCGATGGTCAATGGCACCAGGTAATAAGAAACGAACGGGTTGGTGGAACCGCCGGAGAAATACAGCAACACACTGTGGATAAACAGGTCGCAGGCCAATTGCAGGGCGTATTCCAGCTCGGTCACCGGCCAGGTGGTGCGCAACCGAATGGCGGTAAACACACACAGCACGATGGAGAAACCCAGGGTCACGCCCAATTGCAGCCACGGCAGCGGCAGCAGGTCGAACCAATAGGCGAGCCCGACCGAACCGGCCTGCGCGGCCAGTACCAGGGTACGAATGAACGTCAGGCGCCATAGGTTCTGGCGGGTGGCGGAAGTCAGTTTTACGGCGGCGAGCATGAGCTCTCCCGATGAGCGCTGCAGGCGGATCGGCAGGAGTATAAACGAAGCAGGCGCCCTGGCATGGCGCGTGTGGCTCTTTGCCGCAGGCCGGGCAAATGACCGTTCGTCGGCGATTACCCGATGTGTAGCGAATGTGTAAACCCGAAGAACCCGACACCACCGTCTACAGTCATACCGATACGAACACCCTAAGGAGCTTCCATGTCTCGTTTCACTCGCAGTGCAGTTGTTCTCACCCTCAGCGCCAGCGCCCTGGCCAGCCTTCCGGCACTGGCCGCCGATGCACTGAATTACAACCAGATTTCCCTGCGCGCCGAGGTCAGCCAGGAAGTGGCCCGCGACAAGATGATCGTCACCCTCTACACCGAGTCCCAGAACGCCGACCCGGCCAAGCTCGCCGCCGAAATCACCACCACCATGAACAAGGCCCTGGGCCAGGCGCGCGAAGTCCAAGGCGTGACCTTGCGCCAGGGCAGCCGTAACAGCTACCCGATCTACGACAACAAGAACCAGAAGATCACCGGCTGGCGCGAGCGCGCCGAACTGCGCCTGGAAAGCGCGGACTTCCCGGCGCTGTCCAAACTCACCGGCGAGTTGCTCAATACCCTGAAAATGGAAAACATGGACTTCGCCATCGCCGACACCACGCGCAAGGCCAGCGAAGACGCCCTGCTCAAGGACGCGGTCGCCGCGTTTAAAGCACGCGCGCAACTGGCCACCGATGCGCTGGGCGGCAAGGGCTACAAGATTGTCAACTTGAACTTCAACACCAATGGCTACCCACAACCTTATGCCCGTGGCGGAATGATGATGAAGGCGGCCATGATGGATTCAGCACCGACGCCGGAAGTGGAGGCAGGTACCAGTCAGGTCAGTATGAGTGCTGATGGGGTGATTGAAGTCTTGCAGTAAACAGTTTGCAGCATTAGAAACGGCGCAGCCTCAAAGGCTGCGCTTTTTTTTGGACAGTTCTTATGTCGCCAATCAGCCCCCACACGGCCAGAATAAAATCACTACTCACATCGCCGCTCTCGAAGGCCATGCAGGCAGAGTTTCACTAACCGCAGCAGTAAGACTCAAATGGCAAGTGCCCCAACTCAGACAGCCATGAAACATGCTTACGCTGCTTGCGCGTAAAAAAATTTCTTCCGCTCCATAGGAATAAGCTTAAGGGTTACGCTACGCGCCCAATCCAATTGTATAAAGGGAACTCGATGCATCCACGTGGCCACGTAACTAAAGTCACTGCCATCTTAGTTTGAAAAAATGTGGCTTTTTCGAGGTTCTCGGTACGATGCCTGCTAATGCACAGCAGTTTGAAATCATTGCCGCTTGGCAGCACATAGATGATCAACGATAGAGCTTAAAAACCACTAAGTAAATCGAGCCGCCAATGCAAAAACTGACTCCCCCCCCACTGCAATTTTCCTCGACAGCTGATCCTTCATCAACAGCCTACGCCCTGGATCCAAAAGCGTACTCCGCAGAACAAGAACCCGCGCGGAATCGAGTCCGTCGCTCAATCGCCCCTCCGGACCCGGGAGGCAATACTCCGCACGGCAAGAAATTTTATATTGGCGGGTTAATAAACGGCCACACGCAAAAAAAAGATCTTAAACCGGGTAATTACAACGGTGTCATTTATGGGTGGCGCGTAACTCCGCCCAAGGACAGCGCTTCTATGCAAGAACGGGAGAAGCGTGTCAAAGAATATGCGTATCGCGTAGATTGGAAGATTAAGGATATCGAGTCCGGTAAAGAAGGCGAAAGGAATATTAAATACCAGGATGCTCGTCAATTCATGGAACCCGCAGGTTACTTCAGTGCTGGTTTGTTGGCAGCCGGATACGACCCGCATAAAAAAATCACGGTGACATTCGAGTCCTATGTAGGGCGGGGTACTCCCGAGAATTTAAGCGCCTCAGAGAAACGCACTTACTATGCATGGGAAATTGCAGCAGGCGCACTGCTGCACGATAAAGTAGAGCGCGGTGGGCCGATCAACTTTAACTTCATGAATATCGACCCTAAAGACAGGAGTACGGTGAGTGACTTGGAGTCGCTGGGCAAAAGCCTCCAAAATAGGTGGGAAACGACCGTAGCAGCGCCAATGCGAGACGCCTCGGGAGAACTGGCAAAAAGATCAGGAAAAGCAGACATCTATCTTCTACAGGGAAACTTACAAAGCCTGCGCAGTGTTAAAAGCGCATTCAACAGCCTAAGCCCTGAAGGTCAGGAAGCCATTAACCGGACATTGGATAAAAATGGGCAGGTTATAATCCCCAACATATACGGCTACCCACTGGCAGGGCATGCATTTATTCCTTACACCCCCTACGACGGCGATTACAACAATAGGCCCAACAAGGGAGTGATGGTCGACTTGAAAAACGGCATCATCCGCGAAATACACGGGGACAAGGACTTTGCCAGCTGGGCCAAAGACCATCGTGACAGCGTGCTTAAAAGTTTAAATACCAAGGATAGACAAGGAGGAAAAGACGCACATTGGCCGAAGGCAGGTGAAGTTCTCGACAACCTGATTTCAGGCGAAAATGCTCACCTTGAGGGGTATAAAAACTTGCTTTCAGACCAATCCATACCGGTATCTGAGGCATTTAATTACACTCGTGCGCGAGGCGCTGACTATCAACTTAAATATGGCGACCTGAACAACGGACTAGCCGATAAATACCAGGACATAAACACAAAAAATTCGGTATGGGCCGACCAGACAGAAGTGTTTGGCTCCTCGCAACAATCCTGGAAAGCAGCCAGAGAATTCTGGGGGAATACCTTCGGCTACGTTCCCGTCATTGGCAACGCTGGCAACATTGTCTTTGGCATTCATGATGGCACCTATGGCATGACGGCAGAGGATCGCGTTGGCGGAAATGCTGCGGCCGTGATATCGGGGCTGCAATTGGCACACGAACTGGTACCAGGTGCGGAAGAGCTTGGGGAAGGTGATCTGCCCGGCCTTTCTAATGCGCTGAATGCAGAACTTTACAATTGGAGGTTCAACCCTGAAACAAGCGATGTGGAATTGGTACGCCCACCCAAGGCTTCGAACACTATCGATGGCATGCCCGCCGAACCTGCGTCCGGTGGAGCAACAGGAGACATTCAGTTGCCACCGACTGGAGAAGTCGACCGGATACGCCCAAGCCAATCGGGAAAGATCAGCCAGCATGCAGTGCCGAACGGTGAGCAGGTGATTGAAAATGCCCCGCGCAACGCCAAAGGTATTTACCGGGTCAAGGGGCCAACCCCCGGGGAAGACCGCTGGTACATTCGTTATACCGATGCGACAGGTGTTCCCGAGGTCTATGAGATCAAAAGCAATTTCAAACTGAGCAACAACCGTGTAGAGATCATTGATCCCGGAACCCGAAAACAGGTGATGATCGTTCACTCTTTTGGTGATGGCGAGTGGGCGCCTGCCAAGGGAGATGGCGGCATCAGACTGCCTTGGAGACGTGCGCCCTTACCCGCCCCCAGCGATGAAGCAAGGCACCCTGCCAACTTCGCTACACAATTTCGCGACGTCGAAGGCAATGTGATGAAAGGGGCCGAGGCCGTCGATCAGTATTTGCAAATCAATGATGGAGCCGAGTTTGACCTCGCCACTAAAAATTTCCGCGATCCAAGCGGCGACAAAACGAAATTCAACGTTAACTGGTCAATCGACAAAAAATCCGACTTTGAAGTTCTAGCTGCAGAAACCGCCGGCCCCTCGGAATATGGCAGCAGCGACTATGCATCGCCCTTTATCAAAGATGTACGCCGTAACCCTTACATCATAAATAACGGGGAAAGTCGCACGGAAATCAACATCAACATGCAATTAAACGAACTCCGCCAAACAGGGAATGAAGTCTCGGCAGAAACCGCTGATCTTCTTATGAGAAACAGCATAGACCGCTTTGAAGCTGCCATTCCCGATCCGGAACTGCGTGCCAGGATCTCCGAAGTAGCCCATCAGGGAGCGACCGGGCCAGGTGTAGTCGACTTGAACAGCCATGCGGTTCTGAAAGAGCCTTATCTGTTCAGCGCTACGGATACGACCTTTCAAATCGATCACGATCCTTCCACCAACGTCACCAAGGTCAGCGTGCTATCCAAGGGACGTCTCTTGAATCCGGATGTCGAACCCAGCGAAGTCAAGGGTGTGGACGTGTCCATCAAACGAACCTTTACCATCCGGGAGAGTAACGAGCTGGACTCTGATTATGCTATCGATAAACACGCCCCGACTACCTTGGAGACTTCCGTCACGCCGACTTGATCAACCGCACAAGCATGCCCTCTTTCGTTACGCAAAGAG